>NZ_SLYS01000001.1:0-652845 GCF_004341115.1 Pseudomonas sp. JUb52 | reverse complement strand
AACTGGATCAGGCCGCATCAATTCAACGATGGGCTACCGCCTGCGGTGGCCGAAGAAAAACTTAACCCACTGTCCGGGATGGGTTGACCACTACAGTCGTCGGGGCGGGAGCGGATGCCGTAGGTTGCGGTTGAGCGCAGCGAAGCCCAACAGCCAGGCACCGGCGGCCCGGCGAAGCCCGTCCGGACTCCGAGTGCGTTGGGCTTCGCTATGCTCAGCGCCAACCTACCTGCGGTTTCAGCGCCCCTGCAACGAATGCCCGACGGCGCCCTTCTCGGCGACCTTGGCAGCGTCCCACAGGGCGTCCATCTCCTCCAGACTGGCCTCCTGGGGCGTGCGGTCCTGGGCTTTCAGCGCCTCCTCGATGAACCGAAAGCGCCGTTCGAACTTGGCGTTGGCCTGGCGCAGGGCATCCTCGGCGTCGACCTGCAGGTGCCTCGCCAGGTTGACCATGACGAACAGCAGATCCCCGACCTCTTCCGCCACCTGGGCCGCCTGACCGTTGGCCATGGCCTCGCGCACCTCGTCCAGTTCCTCCTGGATCTTGGCCACCACCGGGGTGGCATCGGCCCAGTCGAAGCCGACATTGGCCGCACGCTTCTGCAGCTTGGCCGCGCGACTCAGGGCCGGCAGCGCGGCCGGCACGTCGTCCAGCAGCGACAACTGCTCGGGCGCCACGGCCTTTTCCGCGCGCTCCTCGGCCTTGATCGCTTCCCAGCGCTGCTTGATGGTCGCCTCGTCCAGCCGCGGCAGGTCCAGCGGGCCATGCAGGTCGCCATCGGGAAAGACATGGGGATGGCGCCGTACCAGCTTGCGGGTGATGCCATCCACCACCTGGGCAAAGTCGAAATGGCCATCCTCGCGCCCCAGCTGGCTGTAGTAGACGACCTGGAACAGCAGATCGCCGAGTTCGTCGCGCAGCTGCGGGAAATCCCGCCGGGCGATGGCATCGGCGACCTCGTAGGCCTCTTCCAGGGTATGGGGCACGATGCTGGCGTAGTCCTGGCGCAGGTCCCAGGGGCAGCCGTGCCGGGGATCGCGCAACCGGGCCATGAGGTGCAGCAGGTCGTCGAGCTTGTACATGGGTGAATCCTGTCACTGGAAAAAGAACGAGGCGCCAGGAGGCGCCTCGTGGGGGCATCGTTATACCGCTCAGGCGGCGCGATTACGCCGGGCTTCGATGATGTTGGGCAACTGGGAGATACGCCCGAGCAGGCGGCCCAGGGCGTCCAGACCGGGGATCTCGATGGTCAGCAGCATGTTGGCGGTGTTTTCCTCGCGATTCGAGCGGGTGTTCACCGCCAGCACGTTGATCCGCTCGTTGAGCAGGATCTGCGAGACATCACGCAAGAGACCGGAGCGATCGAAGGCCTTGATGACGATATCGACCGGATAGGTCTGCACCGGCACCGGGCCCCAATTCACCTGGATGGTCCGTTCCGGTTCGCGACTGGCCAGCTGCAGGGCGTTGGCGCAATCCTGCCGGTGGATGGTCACGCCGCGCCCCAGGGTGATGTAGCCGACGATGGCATCGCCCGGCACCGGCTGGCAGCACCCGGCGATCTGGGTGAGCAGGTTGCCCACCCCCTGGATCTGCACATCGCCACGCTTGCCCGGCTTGTTGGTCGGCTTGCGCGGCAGGAGATCGAGGGTATCGACGCCCTTGTCCGGCTCCACCAGCTGCTGGGCGGCGTGCATCACATGGGCCAGGCGCAGATCACCGGCGCCCAGGGCCGCGAGCATGTCCTCGGCACCCTTGTAGTTGACCTTCTCGGCCAGGGTGTTGAAGTCCACCGGCGGCAGCGCCAGGCGCGACAACTCGCGCTCGACCATGGCCTTGCCGGCGGCGACGTTCTGGTCGCGCGCCTGGAACTTGAACCAGTGGACGATCTTGGCCCGGGCCCGCGAGGTGTTGACGTAGCCGAGGTTGGGGTTGAGCCAGTCGCGGCTGGGCGAGCCCTGCTTGCCGGTGATGATTTCCACCTGCTCGCCGGTCTGCAGCTGGTAGTTCAGCGGCACGATGCGGCCGTTGATCTTGGCGCCGCGGCAATTGTGGCCGATCTCGGTGTGCACCCGGTAGGCGAAGTCCAGCGGCGTCGCGCCCTTGGGCAGGTCGATGGCGTGGCCGTCGGGGGTGAAGACATAGACCCGGTCCGGCTCGATGTCGACGCGCAGCTGATCGGCCAGGCCGCCGATGTCGCCCAGCTCCTCGTGCCATTCCAGCACCTGGCGCAGCCAGGAGATCTTCTCTTCGTAGTGGTTGGAGGCCGACTTGACGTCGGTCCCCTTGTAGCGCCAGTGGGCGCAGACCCCCAGTTCGGCCTCTTCGTGCATGGCGTGGGTGCGGATCTGCACCTCCAGCACCTTGCCTTCCGGACCGATCACCGCAGTGTGCAGGGAACGGTAGCCGTTCTCCTTGGGATTGGCGATATAGTCGTCGAACTCGCGGGGAATGTGCCGCCACAGGGTATGCACGATACCCAGCGCGGTGTAGCAGTCACGCACCTCCGGCACCAGCACCCGCACCGCGCGCACGTCGTAGATCTGGCTGAATTCCAGGCCCTTGCGCTGCATCTTCCGCCAGATGGAATAGATGTGCTTGGCCCGGCCGCTGATGTCGGACTTGATGCCGGTGGCGGTGAGTTCGTCACGCAGCTGCTGCATGACATCGGCGATGTACTGCTCGCGATCCAGCCGCCGCTCGTGCAGCAGGGTCGCGATCTGCTTGTACTGCTGGGGCTCCAGGTAACGGAAGGACAGGTCCTCCAGCTCCCACTTGATATGACCGATGCCCAGGCGGTGCGCCAGGGGCGCATAGATGTCGGCCACCTCGCGAGCCACCCGGTTGCGGCGCTCTTCGGTGGCGTTCTTGACCGCACGGATGGCGCAGGTGCGCTCGGCCAGCTTGATCAGGGCCACGCGCACGTCGTCGACCATGGCCACCAGCATGCGACGCAGGTTGTCGACCTGGGTCTGGCTGCCCAGCACCATGGACTTGCGCGGATTGAGGCTCTCGCTGATCGCCGCCATGCGCAGCACGCCTTCGATCAGCTTGGCCACCACCGGCCCGAAATGCTCCGCGGCCGACTCCAGGGTCGCCTTGCCCTCGCGCACCGCCCGGTAGACGATCGCCGCGATCAGGCTGTCCTGATCCAGCTTTAGATCGGCCAGGATCTCGGCCATCTCCAGGCCGGTGTGGAAACTGGAGGTGCCCTCCGCCCAGGTGTGCTCGACCTGGCCGGAATTCTCCTCCGCCGTGCGGGCGAAGCCGCAGGCATCCAGCAAGGTCTCGCGATCGAGATTCGGATCCACGCTCTGGATGTGATCCAGCCAGGCGTGAAGGTTGATGCTGCCATCGACGTTGACTGGCTGATGCGCTCTGACCTGTACCATCTACCCCTTCCTCACGGCGGTGCCTTCGCCGGATTGGCTCGCATCGGTTGGCGAGCCGTCGTTACCCGGGCATCCCGCCCGCTTCGAACAACACCATGGCTTCCACATGGGCGGTCTGCGGGAACATGTCGAGAATGCCCGCTCTTGTCATGCGATAGCCCTGTCGGACCAGCTCTCCCGCGTCCCGTGCCAGGGTGGCCGGATTGCAGGAGACATAGACCAGCCGCCCGATACCCAGGCCCTTGAGCTGGCGGACCACCTCCAGCGCACCGTCGCGCGGCGGATCCAGCAGCGCCAGCGAGTGGCTGCCCAGATCGGCGGGTAGCGGGTTCGACAGGTCCACCTGTAGAAAGTGCGCGTTGCCGATGCCGTTGTCACGCGCATTTTGTATTGCCCGGGATGTCATCGCCGCGACCCCTTCGATCCCGGTGACGGCCGCTGCCTGCCGCGCCAGCGGCAAGGCGAAGTTGCCGAGGCCGGAGAAGAGATCGAGGACCCGGTCGTCGGCCCTGGGCGCCAGCCAGTCCAGCGCCTGGGCGACCATGGCTTCGTTGATGGCGGCATTGACCTGGACGAAGTCGCCCGGCTGATAGGCCAGCGTCAGGTCCCAGGGCGCCAGCCGGTAGCCCAGCCTGGCGTCGGCCCGATCGGGTTGCGGCTCGCCCTTGCCCTGCCACCAGAGCTGGACGCCGGCCGCCGCGCAGAAATCGCGCAGGCGCGCCTGGTCGCCCGGCAGCAGCGCCTGGGTATGACGCACCAGCAAGGCGGTCGCCGTCCCTTGGAAGAGTTCGACATGACCGATCGCCTGGGGTCGCTCCAGCCCGCTCAGCAGGTCGGGCAACGCCCGCAGCAGGGGCTGCAGTTCCGGCACCAGCACCAGGCAGTCGTCGGGGGTAACGATGTCCTGGCTGGCCTCGGCGCGAAAGCCCACTTCCAGACGGTCCTGGCGTTCGTCCCAGCGCACCGCGATGCGGGCGCGGCGGCGATAGCCGAATTCGGGCCCGACCATGGGCGCGGCCCAGGCCAGCGGCTGCACCCCGGCCAGACGGCGGAACTGCTCGGCCAGGGCTTCCTGTTTGAGGGTGAGCTGATCGGCATGGGGCAGGTGCTGCAGGGTGCAACCGCCGCAGCGGTCGGCCACGCTACAGGGCGGCGTGCGGCGCAGCGGACTGGCCTCCAGCACCCTGAGGGTACGGGCCTCGACCACCTGGCTGCGGGCGCCGAGCACCCGCGCCTCGACCCGCTCGCCCGGCAGGGCGCCGGCGACGAACCAGGTCCGCCCGCCTTCGTGAGCGATGCCGCGACCGTCATGGGACAGCCGTTCGATGCCCAGCAACTGCCGTTTGCCGGTCGGTACCGCTGGCGCCCGGGCGCCCCCGGCCGGCTGGAAGCGCAGTCCGCCACCGCCTCGCTTAGCGCGCGTCATAGACGCCGGTCGACAGGTAGCGATCGCCTCGGTCACAGATGATCGCGACGATCACCGCATTGTCCACTTCCCGGGCGATGCGCAGGGCGCCCGCTACCGACCCGCCGGACGACACGCCGCAGAAGATGCCTTCTTCCCGCGCCAGGCGGCGCATGGTGTCCTCGGCTTCCTGCTGGCCCATGTCGATGATGCGGTCCACGCGGCTGGCCTCGTAGATCTTGGGCAGATAGGCCTCCGGCCAGCGGCGGATGCCGGGGATGGCGGCGCCCTCTTCCGGCTGCAGACCGACGATCTGCACCTCGGGATTCTGCTCCTTGAGGTAGCGCGAGGTGCCCATGATGGTGCCGGTGGTGCCCATGGAGCTGACGAAATGGGTGATGCTGCCGTGGGTCTGGCGCCAGATTTCCGGACCGGTACCCAGGTAGTGGGCCACCGGATTGTCGCCATTGCCGAACTGGTCGAGCACCTTGCCGCGGCCTTCGGCCTGCATGCGGGTGGCCAGATCCCGCGCCCCTTCCATGCCGTCTTCCCTGCTCACCAGGATCAGCTCGGCGCCATAGGCGGTCATGGCCGCCTTGCGTTCGGCACTGGAGTTGTCGGGCATGATCAGGATCATGCGGTAGCCCATGATGGCGGCCGCCATGGCCAGGGCGATCCCGGTATTGCCGGAGGTGGCCTCGATCAGGGTATCCCCGGGCTGGATGTCGCCACGGGCCTCGGCCTGGCGGATCATCGACAGCGCCGGGCGATCCTTGACCGAGCCCGCCGGATTGTTGCCTTCCAGCTTGAGCAGCACGGTACTGCCGGTGTCGGTGGCCAGGCGCTGCAGGCGCACCAGCGGTGTGTTACCGATGCAATCGGCGATGGTGGGATAGTGCAGACTCATGAATCAGCTCGTTCCGCCAGGGGTGAAAGCCTTCCATGATACTCCCAAAGCCCCGCCGACCCTACCCGTCCGGCAGTTGCCTAGGGTCGCCGCGCGGCAGCCCCGTCGCTGGCCACTTCCAGGGCCGCGGGCAGGCTCAATGACAGCACGCCCTCCGGTCCCAGGTTGGGCCGTATCTCGGGCGTCACCTGCATCCCCGGCAGTCCGGCCAGCCGTTCGGCCAGTCGCTTGGCGGCATCGGGCGCCACCTTGCGGGTCAGGTCCTCGGTACCGGAATACAGCCAGAGCCGTACCGGCCGGGCCCCACCCACGCCCTGGAATTCCTGCGCCCGCTTGAGAATGAAGCCCTGCTGCCAGCCATAGGCGACATCGCTCGCCACATAGCGCTGGAACGCCTGCGGCTGCCGATAGAGGGTGTCGAGCACGAAGAGGCCGCCGTAGCCATGGCCCCAGAGGGTCTGGCGATTGGGATCCACCGGCACGCTCTGGGTCAGCAACGGCTTGATACGCTGCTCGATCAGGTCGAGAAAGGCCCGCGAGCCCCCTGCCGGCCAGTCCTTGCGCACGTCGTCGCGCGTGCGGCCATTGCCCACCGCCGGCGTGTAGTCGTAGGTGCGTTCCTGCATGGCGTCCGCGGCATCGGCATAGCCGATGGCTACCAGCACCGGGGGACTCTTCAGTTTATGGGGCGACAGCCAGACATCCTGGAGTTGCGCCAGGGCGGCATCGCCGTCGAGCAGGAAGAGCGCGGGATAGCCCATCATCGGCGCCGGTTGCTTGGGAATGCCGATGTAGACCCGATAGCGGCGCTTGCCGTCCGCCGAGTCGAGCAGGTGCGTCTCGAAGCTATAGTACATCGACCCCCGCTCCACCAGGGTGGTCTTCTTCGGTTCCTGGGCGTGGGCCTGGGTCGGCGCCAGCCAGCCGGTCCCCAGCAACAGGGCGCCCGCCAGCATCAGACTGCAACTCTTCTTCAAAGGATCTCCTCGAACGCAACCGCACCGGAACGACCGGCA
The DNA here is from genome assembly GCF_004341115.1 of Pseudomonas sp. JUb52. NCBI lineage: Bacteria > Pseudomonadati > Pseudomonadota > Gammaproteobacteria > Pseudomonadales > Pseudomonadaceae > Pseudomonas > Pseudomonas sp. JUb52. The sequence goes on along the minus strand of NZ_SLYS01000001.1, from coordinate 646,124 downwards.
GTCCCTACCAGACCGCCGATGGGATCAATGGTTGTGCACCGCGGCCAGGGACCGTGGCAGCCTTCGCGGATTTTCTCGAATCAGAGCGCCAGGGGGTGCGACCCCTTTCGCAAAGACTCTCTTTACATTTGGTAAAGGGGTTAGACTCGCCAAATTTCCTCGGGGGACATGCAGTGCTGGACGAATTGGGACTCAAGGGGCGCATCCTGCTGTTGAGCGTCCTCCCGACCTGCTGCATGGCGGCTCTGCTGGGGGTCTACTTCAGCTGGGTGCAGCTGTCCGACATGCGCAGCCAGCTCATCGAGCATGGCCAGCTGGTGGCCCAGCAGATGGCGCCGCTCATCGCCCCAGCCATGCGCACCGGCGACAACGACCAGCTCAACCGTATCGCCCAGCGTGCCCTCGACCAGGCCGATGTCCGGTCCATCACCTTCCTTGACGCCGAAGGCAACGTCCTTGCCCACGCCGGTCCCTCGATGACGGTGGAGCTCACCGGGCGCGACTATCAGACCATCAGCATGAGATCCGGTCTGGACATCACCCACTTCAACCTGCCGGTGCAGACCCATGACCTGCGCCTGACCCGCAGCGACGGCAGCCCGGCCACCCCCCAGACCCTGGGCTGGATCCAGCTCGAACTCTCCCATCACGCCACCCTGCTGCGCGGCTATCGCAACCTGGTGGCCGGCCTCCTGCTGATCCTGCTCGGCCTGGCCTTCACCGCCTTCATCGCGGTGCGCATGGGTCGGCGCATCAATCGGCCGCTGCAGGTGATCGCCCAGGGGGTCAGCCAGTTGCAGGAAGGTCGCCTGGAGACCCGCCTGCCGACCCAGCTCGGCAGTCCCGAGTTCGACGAACTGGCCACCGGCATCAATCGCATGGCCGAGGCCATGGAAAAGGCCCAGTTCGAGATGCAGAACAACATCGACCAGGCCACCGAGGACGTGCGCCAGAATCTGGAAACCATCGAGATCCAGAACATCGAACTGGATCTGGCGCGCAAGGCCGCGCTGGAGGCCAGCCGGATCAAGTCGGAATTCCTGGCCAACATGAGCCACGAGATCCGCACCCCACTCAACGGCATCATCGGCTTCACCAACCTGATGCAGAAGAGCGAACTGACCCCGCGCCAGCAGGATTACCTGAGCACCATCCAGAATTCCGCCGAGAGCCTGCTGAGCATCATCAACGAGATCCTCGACTTCTCGAAGATCGAAGCCGGCAAGCTGGTGCTGGAGAACCTGCCGTTCAACCTGCGCGACATGATCCAGGACACCCTGACCATCCTGGCGCCCTCGGCCCACGAAAAGCACCTGGAACTGGTCTGCCTCGTCTATCGCGACACCCCGACCCACCTGGTCGGCGATCCGCAGCGCCTGCGCCAGGTGCTCACCAACCTGGTGAGCAACGCCATCAAGTTTACCCACTCCGGCACCATCCCCGTGCGCGCCATGGTCGAGGAAGAGACCGACGACCACGCCCAGCTGCGCATCAGCGTCCAGGACACCGGCGTCGGCCTCACCGACGAAGACCGGCAGATGCTGTTCCAGGCCTTCTCCCAGGCCGACAATTCCCTGACCCGCCAGGCCGGCGGCACCGGGCTCGGCCTGGTCATCTCCAAGCGCCTGATCGAGCAGATGGGCGGCGAGATCGGCCTGGAGAGCATTCCCGGCGAGGGCTCGGAATTCTGGATCACCCTCAACCTGCCCAAGGCCCACGGCAGCGTCGAGAGCCACAAGCGCATCGCCCTGGCCGGTCGCCGCGTCGGCCTGGTGGAGCCCCACCCCCTCACCCGCCAGGCGCTGCAGCACCAGCTGGAAGAATGCGGCCTGAGCGTGGAGCCGTTCGAGACCCTCGAGCAGCTCAGCGAAGCCGTCGCCCATCCGGCCTCCGGCAAGTTGCCGGTCAGTCTGGCGGTACTCGGCGTCAGCGCCCGCAGCATCCCGCCGGATCTGCTCACCGAGCGCATCTGGGAACTGGGCCGCCAGGACTGCAACACCCTGGTCTATTGCCCGACCACCGACCAGGCGGTCTTCCATGCCTCGCTGCCCGATGTCCATTGCCAGCTGCACTCCAAGCCGGCCTGCAGTCGCAAGCTGGAGCAGGCGGTGGCGGAATTGCTCAACCAGCGGCCGCAGCGCAACGAGAGCGGTGGCCTGGGCATCACCGACCGCCCGCCGCGACTGCTCTGCGTGGACGACAATCCGGCCAACCTGCTGCTGGTGGAGACCCTGCTGACCGACCTGGGCGCCCAGGTCACGGCGGTGGAAAGCGGCTATGCCGCGGTGGAAGCCGTGCAGCAGGAGCGCTTCGACCTGGTGTTCATGGACGTGCAGATGCCCGGCATGGACGGACGCCAGGCCACCGAGGCGATCCGCGACTGGGAAGCCAGCGAGGGCGGCACCCCGGTGCCCATCGTCGCCCTCACCGCCCACGCCATGGCCAACGAGAAACGCGCCCTGCTGCAGAGCGGCATGGACGACTACCTCACCAAGCCCATCAGCGATCGGCAACTGGCCCAGGTCATCCTCAAGTGGACCGGCCTGCGCCTGCTGCACAGCTCGGCGCCCGAGGTCACCAGCCTCAACAGCGGCGGCCAGGACATCTCCACCCTGCCGGTGATGGATGCCGACGAAGGCCTGCGGCTGGCCGCCAACAAGCCGGATCTGGCCAAGGATCTCCTGAGCATGCTGCTCGCCTCCCTGGCCGCGGACCGCCAGGCCATCCGCCAGGCCCGCGAAGACGGCGATCGGATCGCCCTCATCGAGCGCGTCCACCGCCTGCATGGCGCCACCCGCTATTGCGGCGTACCCCAGCTGCGCGCGGCCTGCCAGCACAGCGAAACCCTGCTCAAGCAGGGCGCTCCCACCTCCAGCCCGGCGCTGGAAGAACTGGACGCGGCCATCGTCAACCTGTCGACCCAGGCCAAGAGCCCGCTGTAGCGGGCTAGTCCTCGAACAGCCTCAGCTGCAGCGCCGCCTCGCGCAGATCGGTCAGGCGCACGCCCACGCCCAGCAGCCGGACCGGTCGATTGCCCCGCCGGTAGGCCTGCTCCAGCAGGCGCCGATAACTGTCGAGATCGCGACCGGCGCCCTGCTGCTCCAGGGTGGTCTGGGTGAAGTCGTGGAACTTGACCTTGATGAAGGGCCGCTCCGGGCGATAGCGGTCCGCCAGGCGTGTCAGCCGTTCTTCGAGCTTGGCCAGCAAGTCGGGCAATTCCTGCGCACAGGCGGCGGCATCGGGCAGGTCGCGGTCATAGGTACGTTCCACGCTGGCCGACTGCCGCTGGCTGTCCACCTTGATCTGGCGCTCGTCGATGCCATGGGCCAGCGACCAGAGGCGCTCGCCGAAGCTGCCGAATTCGCGCAGCAGATCGAAGCGCGACCAGGTCTGCAGATCGCTGCAGAGAACGATGCCGCGACGCTTGAGCTTGTCGGCGGTGACCTTGCCGACGCCGTGCAGCTTGGCCACCGGTAGCGCGGCGACGAAGTCAGCCACCTCGTGAGGAGCGATGACGAACAGCCCGTTGGGCTTTTTCCAGTCGCTGGCGATCTTGGCAAGAAACTTGTTGGGCGCGACCCCGGCGGACACCGTGATGTTGAGCTCCTGCCACACCCGCCTGCGGATATCGCGGGCGATCAGGGTAGCGCTGCCATTGAACAGCTCGCACTGGGTGACATCCAGGTAGGCTTCGTCGAGGGACAGCGGCTCGATTAGCTCGGTGTAGTCCTGGAAGATCCCGTGGATCTGCCGCGACACCTCCTTGTAGACCTCGAAGCGCGGCTTGACGAACACCAGGTCGGGACAGAGTTTCTGCGCCTGATGGGAGGACATGGCGGAGCGCACCCCGAAGGCCCGGGCTTCGTAGTTGCAGGTAGCGACCACCCCGCGGCGATCGGGGGTCCCGCCTACCGCCAGCGGCTTGCCGCCCAGGCGCGGATCGTCACGCATCTCGATGGACGCATAGAAGCAGTCACAGTCGACATGGATGATCTTGCGCTGGCGCTTGGGTGGGAGCTGGGCGGGAGAATTGTCCGGAGCCATGGGAGGAGATGCCGGGCCGGGCATGACGGCTGATTATCCGTACAGTAAGCCAAGACCGCCCGGATTTGTCCATGGCGAACGACGAATCACCCGTCAACCGACGTCTTGCAGCAGGCGTTGCCGATGCACGACCTCTTCGCGCAGCTCATCGACCACCGCCTTGAGATCATGGGCATGGTGCAGCTGATCGTAATAGAGGTGGCGTTCGGCGATCACGCCGTCGGGTGTGGTGATCATCAACCGTGCGAAATGCTCGCTGCGCTCGAAGAACTCGATGCGACCCAGGCCCTGGAGATGGTGGAGCAAGGTTTCCAGCAGGAGATTCATGGCGGCCCCTTGGACTTTCCTGGTCAAACTGTCCGGTCGCGCTGCCCATCGTCGAAAGGTGCACTCTCGTCGCCGGCGATGACGGTCCGATCTTCTGTATGGCCGGAGCGAACATGGCGGGACGGGGTGTCCAGCAATTCCTGCGCAGCGGCGCGGAGCGTCTGCATGTCGTCGACGAGCAATTCGACTTTCTCCACGACCTGAAGTGCCATCTCCGACGCGCCTTTGGCACTGCTGCCGGTCAGCGCCAGGGAAAGATTGCACAACTGGGCGACCAGTGTCGCTATATCGTGATCCATCACGCGCATGATGCGCTGATCCAGACAACTCGAATCCTGGGAAGGGTGCATGAGGTTCTCCATAACACCCATCGAGGATAGCATATGGCCACCACCCGCCTTAGCCGCTTGGCGGCGTTTTGCTATCACCTTCTCACTTGATCGAAGAGGCACTCTCATCGGGTTTCCGGACTCTTTGCCGCCAAGACAGGTCGACTGAGGACGTACCTCTAGGAGAATCCTCATGAAACGCCCTCTACTCCTGTCCTCCGCCCTGCTCCTCAGCCTCATGCTGGGTGGCTGCTTCGATCGCGACCAGTCGGATCAGCAGAATCGCTCGAGCGGTGAAAAGGCATCCGTGCAGATGCAGAAAAGCGACGGCGACAAGTAGGTCCACCCCTGCCTGGTAAATAAGCCTTTGATCGCTATTAAATTTTTCTTGACGAATTTTTTCTTGGCCCTATACTGAGCCCCATCGGACGCGGGATGGAGCAGTCTGGTAGCTCGTCGGGCTCATAACCCGAAGGTCGTTGGTTCAAATCCAGCTCCCGCAACCAAATTCGAAAAAACCACTCTTTTGAGTGGTTTTTTTTTGCGCTGAATTTGACCCGGGTCAGATCCAAGCGGTGCGAACTCTGTAGCTACAAGAGCTACAAAGGTTGGTATAGAGCTTTTTTATCTGTACAAGGCTTGGCAAACCGCGCGCGACCAGTAATCTGACGCGCGTTCCTGTTTAGAGGAGTTTGCATGACTGCACCTGATCCAGCCAAAGAGGTCTCCTCGAAGCCGGCATCCCCTGCGGACCACCCCGTAGCGCCCCCTCAGGCGCTACCCTGGCGCCTTCTGGAGCGGTTGACGGCCTATCGGCAACCCATCGAACTGGGCGTCACCCTGGTCCTGTTCGCAGCCGCCCTGGTGGTCTGCTGGCACCTGCTCAGCAGCATCGATGGCGAAGCCCTTCACGATGCCCTTCACGATATCCCTCATTCCTCGCTGATCGGCGCCCTGGTCGCCGCGGCCGCCGGTTTCACCATCCTGCTCGGTTACGAGTGGTCGGCCATGCGCTTCGCCGACGTCAAGCTGCCGGCGCGTGCCTGGACCATGGGCGGTCTCACCGCCTTCGCCATCGGCAATGCCGTCGGCCTGTCCATGCTGTCCGGCGGCTCGGTGCGCTACCGCCTCTATGCCCGCCAGGGCCTCAGCGCCCTGGAAGTGGCGCAGATGACGGTGTTTTCCAGTCTGGCGCTGGGCACCGCCCTGCCACCGCTGGCCGCCATCGCCGCCCTGACCAACCTGCCGGCCTCCACCCAGGCCCTGCGCGTGCCGGAAGCGGTGATCATCACCGTGTCCGCGCTGATCCTGATCGGCTATGCCGTGGGCATCCTGGCGCTGCGCCGCTGGCGCGCGCCCGAGCAGCCCTGCACCCATGCCCTGCACTTCCGCATCGGCAAGCGGGTCCTGCGCCTGCCGACCCTGCGGCTGTCCATGCTGCAGCTGGTGATCACCATCCTCGACGTGACCGCCGCCTCGATGGTGCTCTATCTGCTGCTGCCCACGGCGCCGCCCTTCGGTGCCTTCCTGCTGGTGTACCTGCTGGCCCTGGCCGCCGGGGTGCTCAGTCATGTTCCGGGCGGTGTCGGCGTGTTCGAAGCGGTACTGCTGGCCGCCTTCGCCAACGAACTGGGCGCCGCGCAGCTGGCCGCGGCCCTGGTGGTCTACCGCCTCTTCTATGTGCTGCTGCCGTTCGTGATCGCCTGCCTGGTGCTGCTGTTCAGCGAAGGTCGGCGCCTGCTGTCGAACAGTCCGGCGGTACGGGTCGCCTCCGGCCTCGCCGCACCCATCCTCGCCATCCTGGTTTTTTTTTCTGGGGTGGTGCTGCTTTTTTCTGGGGTCACCCCTGAAATAGACACCCGCCTGGAGGGCATGGACTTCCTGCTCCCCCAGCGGCTGATCGATGCCTCCCACCTGGGCGCGAGCCTGATCGGCGTCGTCTGTCTATTGCTGGCGCAGGGATTGCGCCGGCGCCTCTCCGCGGCTTGGGCGGTGACCTTGGTCTTGCTGCTGCTGGGCTGCCTGCTGTCCCTGTTGAAAGGTTTCGACTGGGAGGAAGCCTCCATTCTGGCGATGACGGCCGCGCTGCTCGCCATCTTCCGTAAATCCTTCTATCGCCGCAGCCGGCTGATGGAACAGCCCTTCTCGCCGCTGTACGTGACCGCCAGCATCTGCGTGGTCGCGGCCTCGGTGTGGTTGCTGCTGTTCGCCTATCAGGACGTGCCCTACGACACCCGCCTCTGGTGGCAATTCGCGCTGGATGCCGATGCCCCGCGCGGCCTGCGTGCCGCCCTGGGCAGCTCCGTCCTGCTGCTGATCATCGCCCTGGGCTGGCTGCTGCGCGCCGCCCCGCCGCCCATCGAAGCGCCCACCGGCGCCGAGCTCGAGCGCGCCTTCGGCATCGTGCGCAAATCCAGCCAGCCGGATGGCGGCCTGGTGATGACCGGCGACAAGGCCCTGCTCTTCCACGAAAGCGACGATGCCTTCCTGATGTACGGACGCCGCGGCCGCAGCCTGATCGCCCTCTTCGATCCCATCGGCCGCTCCCAGCCGCGCGCCGAGCTGATCTGGAAATTCCGCGACCTCTGCGACCTGCACCATGCACGCCCGGTGTTCTACCAGGTACGGGCGGAGAACCTGCCCTTCTACATGGACATCGGTCTCACCGCGCTCAAGCTCGGCGAAGAGGCGCGGGTCGACCTGCATGCCTTCGATCTCGACAGCAAGGGCAAGAAGGACCTCAGATACACCTGGAATCGTGGTCAGCGCGATGGCCTGGCCATCGAATTCCACGCCCCGGGCGAGGCGCCCCTGGACGAGCTCAAGGCCATCTCCGACGTCTGGCTGGAGAGCAAGCAGGTGCGCGAGAAGGGCTTTTCCCTGGGTCGCTTCGATCCGACCTATCTCAGGCACTTCCGCATTGCCGTGGTGCGCTTCCAGGGCAAGGCGGTGGCCTTCGCCAACCTCCTGGAGACCGAACGCCCGGATCTGGCCAGCATCGACCTGATGCGGGTCACCGCGGATGCGCCCAAGCAGACCATGGAATTCCTCATGCTCGGGCTGATCCTGCACTTCAAGGCCGCCGGCTTCGCGCGCTTCTCGCTGGGCATGGTCCCGCTGGCCGGCCTGCATCCCCGCCGCGGCGCCCCCATCACCCAGCGCCTGGGCGCCATGGTGTTCAGGCGCGGCGAACAGTTCTATAACTTCCAGGGGTTGCGCCGCTTCAAGGACAAGTTCGATCCGGAATGGGAACCACGCTACATGGCGGTCCCCGCCGGCCTGGATCCCCTGGTCGCCTTCGCCGATACCGCCGCCCTAATCGCCGGGGGTTATACCGGCCTGGTCAAACGTTGAGACTCCTATGCTGAAACGTGCACTCGCAGTACTGCTCGTCATCCTGCTGATCGCGGGGGGCCTCGGCTGGTGGTGGCTCCATCGCTGGCCCTCGGCGCCCCAGGTCAAGGTCATGGCGCAGCCGGACGGCCGCCTGCTGACCATGGCCGCGCCCAAGGGCGAGCCGCACGCTCGCGTGGTGCTGGCCACGCCGTCGGACCTGCAGCTGGCGGACGCCGACCTGTTGGGACTGGCGACCAACACCGGCGCCGAGATCGTCCAATACGAGGTCAAGGTCTCCAACAACTGCCAGGCGCAGAGCGACGACTTCGCCGCCGCCGCCAAGCAGCTGAGCGGCGCGCCGACCTTTGTCGGCGGCATCGGCCCGGGCGCTGCCCGCGCCTGGCGCTGGCTGGCCACTCAGGACAACGCCAAGGCCGCCGCCCTGAGCGTCGGCTTCAACCTGGAAACCCTGGATTGCCCGGACGCCCTGCCCGCCAAGGCGGCGGCCGGCCAGTGGCACATCGCCTGGAACGATCATCCGACCGACGATTCGGCGATCTTCGTGCGTCAGCAGAGCAATGCCGACCTGACCATCGCCGACTACGGCACCGCCCTGCCGGTGGTGCTGCGCACCCAACTGAAGAACCGCCTGCTCGGTCAGCACAACGACATCCCGACCATCGAGATGCCGGCCGATCCTGACGTCAAACCCGGCCATCCCGACGTGGTGACCATCTTCTACTCCGGTGACGGCGGCTGGCGCGACATCGACCGGCTCTCCGCCCAGGCCATGAACGAAGCGGGCTATCCGGTGGTGGGTGTGGATGCGCTGCGCTACTTCTGGCAGCACAAGAGTCCGGAACAGGTGGCCGCCGACCTGGCCAACCTGATGCAGGAATACCGCGAGAAGTGGAACGCCAAGCACTTCGTGCTGGCCGGTTACTCCTTTGGCGCCGACATCCTGCCGGCGGTCTACAACCGCCTGCCGAAGGCGGATCAGGACCAGGTGACCTCGCTACTGCTGCTGGCCTTCAGCCGCAAGAGCAACTTCGAGATCGCCGTGGAAGGCTGGCTGGGCAAGCCGGGTGACGAAGCCGACACCCTGCCGGAAACCAGCAAGATCCCCGCCGCCAAGCTGTTCTGCGTCTATGGCGAGGAAGAGAAGGACGACAGCGGTTGCACCCAGCCGGGCCAGCCGGGCGAGAAGCTGGGCCGCCCGGGCGGTCACCACTTCGACGAGAACTACGACAAGCTGGCCGACTTCATGGTCAAGGCCATCGAGGCCCGTACGCCGCAATAGCCACCAGATAGACCGGGTTTGAAGCCTGTTCAAAGTCTAGCGAGCTAGAGCTAAGCAAGGCCTAGGCGGCCCCGCGAAGATAGCTGAGGAAACGGATCGGACTCGAGCTCGAGCTTACGATTGGTAAATGAGCATTCCGACGGGGCTGGCCTTCCAGGCCATCTTCAACGCCGCTTAGCCGACGCGCAGCAGACTTTGGACTGGCTTGGGGCCCGGACGAACGGCCGGAACAAGGAGCCGGTCTCCCGCGGTCTATGGCTGCAACAGCCACGGAGACCCCCGACATGAGCACACCGCTTTCCGCCGATGCCGCCAGCAAGATCCTGGTGGATGCCTTCCAACCCCTTGGCTGCGTGGTGTCGTCCGGTGCGGATGGCCATGATCTGGCACTGGGCGTGGTGGATGCCCAGGGCAAGACGCTCTACACCGAAGAACAGCTCGGCGAAGCGGACTACGCCGATCCTCTGCGCCTGGCCGGCTACATCGGCACGGTACGCAGCGAGCTGGAGAGCCGCGGCCAGACCCTCGACAGCTGGCAGATGCCCTTCATCACCGATCCCGACGCCCTCCCCCCGCCAGTGTTCAACTAGGCAAAGAAAAGGCCCCTGCTGGGGCCTTTGTGCTTTTCGCGCTCGGCTAGATCTCGACCTGGGTACCCAGTTCGATCACCCGATTCACCGGCAGCTTGAAGAATCTCAGGTTGCCGTTGGCGTTCTTCATCAGGAAGACGAAGAGGTTCTCGCGCCAGGGCGCCATGCCCAGGCGCTTGGAGGCGATCACCGTCTCCCGGCTGAGGAAGTAGGTGGTACGCATCGGCGTGAAGTCCAGTCCCGGATAGGGGCAATGGCTGAGCGCCAGGGGAATGTCCGGTTCGTCCATGAAGCCGTAGTGCAGCACCACGCGATAGAAGCCATCACCGAAGTCCTCGACCTCCATGCGCTCGCCGCGCGATACCCGCGGGCGATCCTCGTAGCGCACCGTGAGCAGCACCACCTGCTCGTGCAGCACCTGATTGTGCAGCAGGTTGTGCAGCATGGCGTGGGGGACCACGTCGGTACGGGCGGTCAGGAACACCGCGGTGCCCTTGGCGCGGAACGGCGGTTGGGCGCGGATGCTGCTGATGAAGATCGGCAGCGGCAGCGCGCCGTCGTCCAGGCGCTCCACCACCAGTTGCCGGCCCCGCTTCCAGGTGGTCAGCAGGATGAAGATGACGATACCGGCGATCACCGGGAAGGAGCCGCCGGAAAAGATCTTCGGCGCATTGGCGGAGAAGTACAGCACGTCCACCAGCAGGAAGCCGATCAGCAGCGGCACCATGATCCAGCGCGGCCATTTCCACAGCAGCAGGATCACCGCCGACACCAGGCAACTGGTGATCAGCATGGTGCCGGTCACCGCCACGCCGTAGGCTTCGGCCAGGTTGGCCGAGGACTGGAAGGTCAGGATCAGGAAGATCACCCCCAGCATCAGCGCCCAGTTCATCAGCGGAATGTAGATCTGCCCCTGCTCCTGGCTGGAGGTGTGCTGGATCTGCATGCGCGGGATGTAGCCCAGCTGGATGGCCTGGCGGGTCATGGAGAAGGCGCCGGTGATCACCGCCTGGGAGGCGATGACGGTGGCCAGGGTGGCCAGGCCGATCATCGGCAGCAGCAGCCATTCCGGCGCCAGCAGATAGAAGGGATTGCGCACCGCCGCGGGATCGGCGAGCAACAGCGCGCCCTGACCGAAGTAGTTGAGCACCAGCCCCGGCAGCACCAGCAGCAGCCAGGCCCGGGCGATGGGCTTGCGGCCGAAGTGACCCATGTCGGCGTAGAGCGCCTCGGCGCCGGTCAGCGCCAGCACCGCCGCGCCCAGCACGATGAAGCCCTTCACCGGGTTATCGGCGAAGAATTGCACCGCCCAGTAGGGATTGAAGGCCTTGAGCACCTCGGGCTGCTGGACGATGCCATAGACACCCAGGGCGCCCAGGGTGGTGAACCAGAGCACCATCACCGGCCCGAAGAACTTGCCGATGGTGGCGGTACCGCGCTTTTGGATGGCGAAGATGCCAACCAGGATCACCAGGGCGATGGGCACCACCCAGGCCTCCAGGCCGTCGAAGGCCAGCTCCAGGCCCTCCACCGCCGACAGCACCGAGACCGCCGGGGTGATCATGCTGTCGCCGTAGAAAAGCGCAGCGCCGAACAGCCCCAGCAGCACCAGGGTGGTGGCCAGGCGCGGCGAGCCCTGGGCGGCACGCCGGGCCAGGGCGGTGAGCGCCATGATGCCGCCCTCGCCCTGGTTGTCGGCGCGCATGACGAAGGTGATGTACTTGAGGGTGACGACCCAGATGAGCGACCAGAAGATCAGCGACAGGATGCCGAGCACACTGTCGTGATTCAGCGGCAAGCCGTAGTGCGGCGAAAAGACTTCCTTGAGGGTATAGAGAGGACTGGTGCCGATGTCGCCATATACCACACCGGTGGCGAGCACGATCATTCCCAAGGCCGAAGGGGCTTTACCACCGTGCTCGTGTTCCGGACGGCTCATGCAGGGCTCCTAGAGTCTAAAATCGGCGCATCCTGCGCCGAAGCGGCGTCAGGATCAAGCTGAAAAGGCCGGTAGCGTGGCGCGCGCAACCTCTCAGCGCAGCGCCTCCAGCACCATAGACTCCTTGGTCGGCAAAAAGCTCTGCGCGGTCGCCAGGACCTGCCTGCCCCTTCCAAGCAGCGGCAGAGATGGCTAGAATCGCGCGTTTTTTGATCAAGGCGCCTCCTGAGCGCCCGCTGAGGTTAGCCCATGTCCATCCAAACGTCCGCCCCCAAGGTCGGTTTCGTCAGCCTCGGCTGTCCCAAGGCCACCGTCGACTCCGAACGCATCCTCACCCAACTGCGCATGGAAGGCTACGAGATCGTGCCGACCTATGAAGACGCCGACGTGGTGGTGGTCAACACCTGCGGCTTCATCGACAGCGCCAAGGCCGAGTCCCTGGACGCCATTGGCGAGGCCATCGCCGAGAACGGCAAGGTGATCGTCACCGGGTGCATGGGCGTGGACGAGGGCAACATCCGCGGCGTGCATCCCAGCGTGCTGGCGGTGACTGGTCCGCAGCAGTACGAGCAGGTGGTCAGCGCCGTGCACGAGGTGGTGCCGCCGCAGCTGGAGCACAATCCGCTGATCGACCTGGTGCCGCCCCAGGGCATCAAGCTGACCCCGCGCCACTACGCCTACCTGAAGATTTCCGAAGGCTGCAACCACAGCTGCAGCTTCTGCATCATTCCCTCCATGCGCGGCAAGCTGGTCAGCCGCCCGGTGGGCGACGTGCTGTCCGAGGCCGAGCGCCTGGTCAAGGCCGGCGTCAAGGAGCTGCTGGTGATCTCCCAGGACACCAGCGCCTACGGCGTCGACCTCAAGTACAAGCTGGACTTCTGGAACGGCCAGCCGGTCAAGACGCGCATGCTGGAACTGTGTGAGGCGCTGTCGGGCATGGGCGTCTGGGTGCGCCTGCACTATGTCTACCCCTACCCCAATGTCGACGACGTCATTCCGCTGATGGCCGCCGGCAAGCTGCTGCCCTACCTGGACATCCCCTTCCAGCACGCCAGCCCCAAGGTACTCAAGTCCATGAAGCGCCCGGCGTTCGAGGACAAGACCCTGGCGCGCATCAAGCGCTGGCGCGAGATCTGCCCGGAGCTGACCATCCGCTCCACCTTCATCGTCGGCTTCCCCGGCGAGACCGAGGAAGACTTCCAGTACCTGCTGGACTGGCTCACCGAGGCCCAGCTGGATCGCGTCGGCTGCTTCCAGTATTCGCCGGTCGAGGGCGCACCCGCCAACGAGCTGGGCCTGGACCCGGTTGCGGACGAGGTCAAGCAGGAGCGCTGGGAGCGCTTCATGGCGCATCAGCAGGCCATTTCCGCCGCGCGCCTGCAGCTCAAGATCGGTCGCGAGATCGAGGTGCTGATCGACGAGGTGGACGACCAGGGCGCCATCGGCCGTTCCTATGCCGATGCCCCGGAAATCGACGGCAACGTCTATGTCGACAGCGCCAATCCGCTGAAGCCGGGTGACAAGGTCTGGGTGCGGGTCACCGACGCCGACGAGTACGACCTCTGGGCAGAGGCGCTCTGACTCCTAGCTAGTCATGCAGCCGGTGGGTGCCGGGCACATGAGCGTGCCCGGCTGCACTGCAGCTGGCGGTGGTCGCCGATGGCGCCGCCGGCTGACCGAGTTCGCGCAGGATGCCGCAACGGTCCCCTTCGCCCTCTCCCTGGCAGTGGCGCCTCAGCGTCACCAGCTGTTCACGCAGCTGATTCAACTCGCGGATGCGCACCTCGACATGATGCAGATGGGCGCCGATCAGGGCATCCACCTGGGCGCAGCCAGGTTCGCGGGTATCGCGCAGGGCCAGCAGGGCGCGAATCTCTTCCAGCGTCATGTCCAGCGACCGGCAATGGCGGACGAAGACGAGGCGCTCGACCTGGCTTTCGTCATAGCTGCGGTAGTTGCCGCTGCTGCGCGCCGCCGGACTCAGCAGCCCTTCACGCTCGTAGTACCTGATGGTCTCGACGGCGCAATCGGTGCGCCTGGCCAATTCGCCGATCTTCATCATCCTGTCTCATTGAGCTGAGGTGCACAGCCTGCCGCGCCGGAGCTATCGGAGCAAGGACGGAAGACGGTCAAGGGTTGACGGAGCGATGTCACTGGAGGGGAAAGACGCGGGTAGTCTGGCTGACGAGGGACCAGACAGGACGACGCCCCGGCGATGAGTGGGTCGCCGGGGCGTCGAGACAGCCGCCAGATTAGTTGGCGTTGTTCTGGTAGAGCGCGGAGACCCGGTTGGGATGCTCCGACTGGAATTGGGCTTGAGCGTTGGCGCGAATCGACTTGCTCGACATATCGCGGCTGGCGGCGGACGCCGTGCCCGACAGCAGACCCATGAACAGGACGGCGACGATGGCTTGGACACCCAGGACTTTCATAGCGAATACCTCTTGGTTGTGCTGTTTCGATAGACACAGCGTACTCCTAGTACTAATTCGCCAAAAAGAGTCCTTTTAGAGAGTGATATTTACCTCTGAGGAAAATATCACCTGGGAACTTCCAGTCCCCAGGCAGCAGCCCCCAGCCTGACCAGGGGCTCTGGGCCGGCTATCGCAGGTCGCTCAGGTGCTTTTCCAGGCCCATGGCGCGACCGGCTCCAACGCTGGTCAGATGGAAGAAGCCGTAGTCCTCCAGGTAGGTCCAGCGACTCAGGGGGCCGTGGCTCGCCTCGCCATGGCGGCACTCCAGGGTCTTGGCCCGCCCGCTGAGGCTAGCCAGTACCTTGCGTGCCTCACCTTCGCCCAGCACCTTGCAGGACAGCCTGATCTCGCGCTGCTCGGCGCCCTTGAGATTGCCGGTCAGGGTCTGCCGCGCCTGGTAACCGACCTGGCTGCCAACGGCAAGGGCGCGCCAGTCGCCGCTGAATGTCAGCTGGTCCAGGCTGGCGACTTCTTCCACCGGCAGATTGCCGTTGTCGATACGGGTGCGGCGTACCAGGTCGATCAGCCCGCGCCAGGTGAGCGAATCGACCCGGGCCGCCTTGCCCTGGGCACTGAAGCGCATCAGTCCGGGCTGGGCGCCAGCGCTGACCTGCACCTCTTCGCGATAGGCATGGGTCTGGCCTTCGTAGCGGCTCTCGCCCTCCTCCACGAAGCGCTGCACGGCCACCCGCGGCGCGGGCAGCGCCAACCCCTTGAGCGCCTGCAGGGGCTGCGCCTGGGCGGCGGGTAGTTCGCCGGGAGGCGGCGGAGCAGCCGGCGGTGTGGCGGCGGCCCTGACCTCTTCCATGCGCGGCGTAGCCAACAAGGCGTCTCGCCGATCACAGGCGGCTTCCAGCAGGGTACGCCGCTCGGGCGGCGCCGCCGTGAAGGCTTCCTGGCCCTGGGCGCTCGGCTGGCTGTCGGTCACCCGCCCGGCGTCGTCTAGGCCGTAGCGCGCCAGCAGCAGATAACGGCGCGCCGTGCAGTCGGCCGCCAGGGATTCGCGCCACTGGCGCACCGGAGCGCCGTAGCGTGGCGTCTGCAGGGCGACGGGCAGTTGCTGACCCGCCCAGAAACGGCGCACGCCGTTGTCATCCACCAGGCTGTTGCGATCAATCACCAGGGTGTCGCCGCCGGGGCCCCTGGCGAGGGCGCGCCAGTCGGCGTTGGCGGGCCGGGCGCAGAGCGCCGCCACATCGGGCCGCTGCTTGAGCGCCGTGACCTTGGCAGCACTCAGGGGCAAGGGCGCGGCATAGGCATTCACTCGCCCCGGATAGACCCGCTGAGCGCCGTCCAGGTAGAGCAGTTCGGCCTGGTCAGCCGCGCAATCCAGGGAAACCAGGGCGGAGCCGCCATCGGCCAGGGCGAGCGCCAGCTGCAGACGCGAACCCTCGCGCAGAACGCTCTCGGCCATGATAGGGCGGGCGAAGAGATCGTCGGCCCCGGTCGGGGCTTCGCCCGGCGGCTGCTGGGTGCTGCAGCCTGCCAGGAGCGACAGCAGGCAAAGGGCGGAAAAACGGCTGGAGATCATGGATCCTCTCGGCAGGGAACCGCGATACACGTCGCGAACAACAAATTGACCTGAACGAAATGCGTCTGGCGCGGATCAATAAGGGAAGCATGCCGCTTGGCATGACCTCCCCCGTTTCCCCACACGAGGTGCATTTATGAATACCGATCAGATCATAGGCAATGCCAAGGACGCTACCGGCAAGGTCCAGGATAGCTTTGGCGCGGCGACCGGCAATGCCGACTGGCAAGCCCAGGGCAAGGCCCGTCAGCTGGAAGGCAAACTGCAGGAGCAGTATGGCCAGGCCATCGACTGCGCGCGCAACGTGACCGCCGACAAGCCCTTCACTGCCCTGGCCATCGCCGGCGGTGTCGGCTTTGTGCTGGGCGTACTGCTTTCGCGCTCCTGATCGGAGACGCGGGGCTGGCCACGGCGCCAGCCCCATAGCAAAAAGGCCTGTCTAGACAGGCCTTTTTGCTATGGGCTCATTATTGTTCCAGGGTCACCAGGTGCTTGTGCACCGCATCCACGATGTCGCTGATGTTGAACGGCTTCTGGAACACCGCATCGAACAGCTCCGAACTCTCCTGAGCCAGGTGCGCCTGGGCGCCGCTCATGAGCAGGATGGGCAGATGCTGCAGGCCCTGGCGTTCGCACAGGGCCTCCGCCAGTTCACGGCCGTTCATCACCGGCATCATGAAATCGGTGATGACCAGGGACGGTAGTTCGCGATCGAAGACATCAAGCGCGCGGCGACCATTGCTCGCCTTGACCACCATGTAGCCTTCGTCTTCGAGGGCGAAGGCCAGGATGTCCGCTATCAGGAATTCGTCATCGACTACCAGTATCGTCGTCATCTGGAGATTCTCCCACCCGACGCGATCATGGTTGTGTGGAGGGCATGGCTGAACCTGAAAGTACCTTCACCATGTCTTTGAATGCCTTTTTCAGTTCGATTCCCGAGTCGTCGATGATCAGTTCGCACAGGGCTGGATCGTAGATGCTGTCCCTGACCTTGAGGATCGACAGCACCCGCTTGATCTCGGCCTCGGCCTCGACGAATCGCAGCAAAATCAGATTGTCCACCATGCTGGAAAGTTCGGGCGCCGGCGCGGCGATGTCCGCGCCAAAGACGTCGCGCAATTCCCAGGTGGCTAGAACTGTGACGCCCTGGGTACGCAGCTCGTTCAGTAGCGCGCTGAAGTATTCGATGAGCCGTCCCTGCGGCAGGGCGAAGCGGGCGATGGCGCCCAGGCTGTCGATCACCAGCCGCTTGATGCCGTGCCGTCTGACCATGGCCAACAGTTCGAGACCGACCTCGTCGAGGCGCATCTCGGTAGTGGGTTGCCAGTGCAGATGCAGGGCGCCCGCGTCGACCCGGCTGGCCAGGTCGAGGCCCAGGGCACTCGCCTTGAGCAGCAAGCGCTCCGGCGGTTCGTAGAAGCCGAACATCAGGGCGGGTGCTTCCGGCGTGCAGGCCGCCAGGAAGTTCAGGCAGATGGAGGTCTTGCCAGCGCCCGAGGGCCCCATCAGTAGCGTGGTCGAGCTTTCCGGCAGGCCGTTTTCGATCATCCTGTCCAGCGACGCCATGCCACTGGGTACGCGCTGGTGACCGACGCGATAGGTCGAGCCGGCCGACGGATCGCGATACAGCGTCTCCAGGCGTGGAAATACGGTGATACCGGCATCGGAGATGGTGAATTCGTGAAAGCCCGGCAGCGCGCCGCTGCCACGGGTCTTGCGCAGCGCCAGGCGGCGGATGGTGCGACTGCCGATCTCTTCCTCGTGCAGGTCCAGCACGCCATCGACCATGGTGTGTTCCGGGCTGCCGTCCTCGAGGCGCGCGCTGGTGAGAAAGATCACCGTGCAACCGGCAAAGGCCGCGTGCCCCTGCAACTCGGCGATGAATTTCTTGGTGTCGATGGGCGTTTCCGCGCGCGACCGGGCATTGAGCAGGCCATCGACCACCAGCAGACTGGCCTTCTGCCGGCTGATCTCGCGACGCAAGAGGCGGACCACCTCGTCCAGCCCCTCGCCTTCCATGGTGTCGAAGGCACTCAGGTACTGGACCTGGTCACCGATGCAGGAGCGGTCGAAGAAATCCAGCGTGGAAAAGAACTGGAACATCCGCTCGTGGGTTTCCGACAGCATGGTGGCGAACAGCACCCGCCCACCCCCGCGCACATGGTTGAAGGCGATCTGGTTGGCCATGATCGATTTGCCAGAACCCGGACGGCCCTGGATGACATAGGACGCGCCTGCAACCAGGCCTCCCTTCAAGATCTCATCCAGCCCCTGGATACCGGTTACGACGCGCTCGAGTCGATTCAAGAACGATGCCTCAAACTGGTGATGTGTCTGGGACGCCCATCCGCGGGCATCCGGTCCTTCGCAGGCAAGAGCCTATAAGGGTGCTAACCAAATAGCCAGCCGGACGGCCGGGTCTCAGCCGCGTTTGCGAATCAGTCCTTCCTGGGCCACCGAGGCCACCAGCTGACCCGCGCGGTTGTAGATGCTGCCGCGGCACAGACCGCGGGCGCCGCCGGCCCAGGGGCTGTCGATGGCGTACAGCAGCCAGTCGTCCAGGCGGAAATCGCGGTGGAACCAGACCGCATGGTCGAGGCTGGCGATCTGCAGCGAGCGGTCCCAGAAGCTGGTGCCATGGGGCAGCAGCGAACTGGGCAGCAGATTGAAGTCCGAGGCGTAGGCCAGCAGATAGCGATGCAGGGCCGGCTGGTTCGGCAGGTCGCCAGTGGCGCGGAACCAGACGTGGCGGACCGGCTCGGTGGGCTGCGGCTGGAAGGGGTCGGTAAAGACCACCGGGCGCATCTCGATCGGTCGCGGGCCGAGCAGCTTGTCGCGCAGCGGCGCCGGAATCAGTTCCGCATAGCGCTGGGCGTGGGCGATCTCCGATTGCAGGGTCTCGGGTGCGGGCACCTCCGGCATGGTCGTCTGGTGCTCGAAACCCGGCTCCTCGATATGGAAGGAGGCGCTGCAGAAGAAGATCGGCTGCTCGCCCTGGAAGGCGGTGACCCGGCGCGTGGAAAAGCTGCCGCCGTCGCGAATGCGGTCCACCTGGTAGGTCACCGCCTCCACCGCCGACCCGGCGCGCAGGAAGTAACCGTGCAAGGAGTGCACCCGCCGCTCCACCGGCACGGTCTGGCTGGCGGCCGACAGCGCCTGCCCGAGGACCTGACCACCAAAGAGCTGGGGAAAGCCGAGATCCTGGCTGCCGCCGCGATACAGATCGGGGGCCAGGGATTCGAGGGTCAGCAGATCGACCAGGTTGTCCAGCACCTTGCTCATGGGTAGGGTTCCTTGACAGAGAGCGATCATCATACGCAAAACCGGTCAAATCCTGTGCGTTCGCCGTGCTTCCAGACACATTGCTCATCGTATGACGATAACTGGTGGAGCTTGTGGCCGTATAAAGGGTCACAATAAAGGTATCGCTGTCCGCTCGCAGGCTTCCTCTCCATGACCGAAACCGCCAACGCCTCGTCTTCCCACCCCGCCGCGGCCCAGATCGCGGAGCTGGGCAAGGGTCTCGGCCACGACGACACCTTCTTTGCCGCCGTGAAGAAGACCCGGATGCCGATGATCGTGACGGATCCGCACCAGCCGGATAACCCGATCATCTTCGCCAACGAGTCCTTCCTGCGTACCACCGGTTATGCCCTGGACGAGGTGCTGGGGCGCAACTGCCGCTTCCTGCAGGGACCCGACACCCGCCAGGAGCACATCGCCGAGATCCGCAACGCCATCCGCGAGCAGCGCGACTGCGACATCGAGTTGCTGAATTATCGCAAGGACGGCTCGACCTTCTGGAATGCGCTGTTCATCTCGCCGGTGCTCGATCCCGAGGGCCAGCTGCGCTATTTCTTCGCCTCGCAGCTGGACGTCTCCCGCCGCCGCGACGCCGAAGACGCCCTGCGCCAGGCGCAGAAGATGGAAGCCCTGGGTCAGCTCACCGGCGGCATCGCTCACGACTTCAACAACCTGCTGCAGGTGATGGTCGGCTACCTGGATATCCTGAGGATCAATCTGGACCGCCCGGAACTGGACAGGGACAAGGCCAAGCGCCATGTCGACAACACCCGCGACGCGGTAAATCGGGCGGCGACCCTCACCCAGCAACTGCTGGCCTTCGCCCGCAAGCAGCGCCTGACCGGACGCGCGGTGGACCTGAACAAGCTCATCGATGCCCGTCAGGGACGGCTGGCCCAAGCCCTGGGCGGCCCCTTCCGCTTCATCTTCCGCCCGGCACCGGCGCTGTGGAATTGCCGGCTCGATCCGATCCAGCTGGAGACGGCACTGCTCAACATCGTCGACAACGCCCGCCTGGCCATGCAGGAGCGCGGCACCGGCACCCTGACCCTGGAAACCCTCAATGTCGAGGTCAATGGCCAGGACCTGGCCCATGGCGGCCTGGCCCAGGGGCATTATGTCTGCATCGCCCTGACCGACACCGGCTGCGGCATGTCGACCGACGTGCTCGGACGCGCCCTGGACCCCTTCTTCACCACCCGCGACGAAGGCCAGGGCAGCGGCCTGGGCCTGTCCATGGTCTATGGCTTCCTCAAGCAGTCGGGCGGCCTGGTCAGACTCTATTCCGAGGTCGGCATAGGCACCTCGGTGCGTCTCTACTTCCCGGTTTCCGAAGAGGAGGCGCGCGAACACCCGGCGCCCCTGCCGACCCCGCACGAGGACGGCGGCGGTTCCGAGACCATCCTGGTGGTGGACGATCGCCCGGACGTGGCCGCCCTGGCCCAGGCCATCCTGGAAGAGACCGGCTATCAGGTACTGGTCGCCCACAATGGCCAGCAGGCGCTGGACATTCTCGCCCGCGAACCTGCCATCGACCTGCTGTTCAGCGACCTGATCATGCCCGGCGGCATGAATGGCGTGAAGCTGGCCAAGGAGGCGCAGCGGCGGCAGCCCGAGCTGCGCATCCTGCTCACCACCGGCTACGCCAACAACGCCCTGGAACTGGAGGAAGGCAACGGCGAGCGTTTCCCCATCCTCAACAAGCCCTATGGCCGCCAGGACCTGACCCGCTGGATCCGCCGCATGCTGGACAGCGCCCAGCCATGAAAGAGAAGGCCCTGGAGCGCGAGCCCGCCAGCTGCGACACCGGGCAGGATGGCCCGGTGGACCTCCAGAGCTTTTTGGCCTGCCTGGAGCGGGTGGGCAACAGCCCCAGCCAGGTCTCGGTGCAGCACCTGATCGACGCCATCGGCAGTCGCTCCTTCGGCCCCATGATCCTCCTGCCGGGGGTGCTGGCCATCTCGCCGCTCACCGGCATTCCCGGGATCGCCACCGCCATCGCCGTCTTCGTGATGCTGGTGAGCGGTCAGCTGCTGCTGGGACGCGACCACTTCTGGCTGCCGCGCTGGGTGCTGCAACGCTCCGTCTCCCGCGGCAAGCTGCGCAAGTCGCTGCGGCTGCTGCAGAAGCCGGCGCGCTGGGTCGACAAGGTGGTCAAGTCACGGCTGCGGGTGCTCACCTCGCGCCCGGCGCACTTCGTCACCGCCCTGCTCTGCATCCTCATCGCCGCGACCATGCCGGTGCTGGATCTGGTGCCCTTCGCCAACACCACGGCGGGGCTGGCGCTGACTTCCTTCGCCCTATCGCTGATCGCCCGCGACGGCCTGCTGTTTCTCCTGGCGCTGGGTTTCTGTACCGGTATCCTCTGGTTCATCCTGGAGCTCCTGGTGTTTTGAGCACACGCCTGCCCCTGGTCTACCACGAGGACTACAGTCCGCCCTTCCCCGCTGGCCATCGCTTTCCAATGGAAAAATTCCGGCTGCTGCACGAACACCTGAGTGGCAGCGGCATCCTGGGCGCGGACAACTGGCAGCGGCCTGAACTCTGCCCGGACGAACTGCTGGCGCTGGCCCATGCCCCCGACTACATCCAGGCGTTCAAGGCCGGCGAACTGCCGCCGCCGCTGCAACGCCAGCTGGGCCTGCCCTGGAGCGAAGCCCTGGTGCGCCGCACCATCCGCGCCGTGGGCGGCTCCCTGCTCACCCTGGAGCTGGCGCTGCGCCATGGCCTGGCCTGTCACCTCGCCGGGGGTACCCATCATGCGCATCACGACTATCCGGCCGGCTTCTGCATCTTCAACGATCTGGCGATCCTGGCGCTGTCGCTGCTGGAAAGCGGGCGCGCCGGACGGGTGCTGATCCTGGACTGCGACGTCCACCAGGGCGACGGCACCGCACGCATCCTCGCCGAGGTGCGCGACGCCGTCACCGTTTCCCTGCACTGCGCCACCAACTATCCGGCGCGCAAGGCGCACAGCGACTGGGACATCCCCCTGCCGCGCGGGCTGGACGACGCCGGCTACCTGCGGGTGCTCGACGACGCCCTGGGCTACCTGCTGCCGCTCCATCAGCCCGACGTGGTGCTCTACGACGCCGGGGTGGACGTCCATCGCGACGATGCCCTCGGCTATCTGGACCTGACCGACGCCGGCCTCGCCGCCCGCGACGGCCTGGTCTTGCGGCGCTGCCTGGCGGCGGATATACCGGTGGTAGGGGTCATCGGCGGCGGCTATTCGGCCGATCGCCTGGCCCTCGCCCGCCGCCACGGCATCCTCCATCACACCGCGACCCAGGTCTGGCAGGAGCTGGGTCTGAACTGAACGGGAGTTTTCATGAGCAAGACCGCCAAGACACCCGAATCCAGCCAGGCGCGCCTGGCCGTGCTGATCGACGCCGACAATGCCCCCGCGGCCATCGTCGATGGCCTCATGGCCGAGATCGCCCGCTTCGGCGTGGCCAGCGTCAAGCGCATCTACGGTGACTGGACCCAGCCGCAGCTCAACAGCTGGAAGAAGGTGCTGCTCGACCACTCCATCCAGCCGGTGCAGCAATTCGGCTACACCAAGGGCAAGAACGCCACCGACAGCGCCCTGATCATCGATGCCATGGACCTGCTCTACACCCGCCGCTTCGACGGTTTCTGCCTGGTCTCCAGCGACAGCGACTTCACCCGCCTGGCGGCGCGGCTGCGCGAGGAAGGACTGACGGTCTACGGCTTCGGCGAAGAGAAGACGCCGGACCCCTTCGTTTCGGCCTGCGACAGATTCATCTACACCGAGATCCTCAGGTCCAAGCCACGGGAGGAACCGCGCGAGACCGCCAGCGCCAGCGACAAGCCCGCCACCACCAACCGCGGCAAGCCCAAGCTGAGCACCCTCCTCAAGCTCATCGAGCAGGCGGTGGAAGACGCCTCCGACGAAGGCGGCTGGGCCAATCTGGGCATGGTCGGGGCCAACCTGGGCAAGGTGCGTCCCGATTTCGACGCCCGCCTCTATGGGCATCGCAAATTCAGCGGCCTGGTCAAGGCCCATGGCGATCGTTTCGAGGTCCAGGAACGCGATCCCGCCGACGGCAGCGCCGGCAAGGCCGTCTATATCCGCAACCGCTGACACCGCTGCGCCTGCCCGGCTCTGGCCCGGGCGATTGCGGCCAAAAGTCGCGAACTGTCGCTATCAGATCGCCATACCACCGGTCCGACCTCGGGGAACCGCTCGGCTTGCGGCGGCCTCCACCCTAGGTGCTTACCGCCCTACGGAGACCGCCATGCGAGCCTTGACCTACCACGGTGCCCACGATGTCCGCGTCGATACCGTCCCCGATCCGACCATCCAGGATGCCGACGACATCGTCCTGCGGGTGACGGCCACGGCCATCTGTGGTTCGGACCTGCACCTCTACCGCGGCAAGATTCCCACCGTCGAACACGGCGATATCTTCGGCCACGAATTCATGGGCATCGTCGAGGAAACCGGCCCGGCGGTCACCGCCGTGCAGAAAGGCGACCGGGTGGTGATTCCCTTCGTCATTGCCTGTGGCAGCTGCTTCTTCTGCAACCAGGATCTCTACGCCGCCTGCGAGACCACCAATACCGGCCGCGGCGCCATCCTCAACAAGAAACAGATCCCGCCGGGTGCGGCGCTGTTCGGCTTCAGCCACCTCTATGGCGGCGTACCGGGCGGCCAGGCCGAATACGTGCGGGTGCCCAAGGCCAACACCGGTCCCTTCAAGGTGCCTGGCACCCTGGCCGACGAAAAGGTGCTGTTCCTGTCCGACATCCTGCCCACCGCCTGGCAGGCCGTGCTCAACACCGGCATCGGCCAGGGATCGAGCATCGCCATCTATGGCGCCGGCCCGGTCGGCCTGCTGTCCGCGGCCTGTGCGCGGATGCTGGGCGCCGAGCGCATCTTCATGGTCGATCACCACCCCTATCGGCTGGCCTATGCCCAGCAGACCTATGGCGTCATCCCGATCAACTTCGATGAAGACGACGACCCGGCCGCCACCATCATCGAGGAGACCCCGGGCAAGCGTGGCGTCGACGGCGTGGTGGATGCGGTGGGCTTCGAGGCCAAGGGCAGCACCACCGAGACCATCCTCGCCAATCTCAAGCTGGAAGGCAGCAGCGGCAAGGCCCTGCGCCAGTGCATCGCCGCGGTCCGTCGTGGCGGTACCGTGAGCGTACCGGGCGTCTATGCCGGCTTCATCCACGGCTTCCTGTTCGGTGACGCCTTCGACAAGGGCCTGACCTTCAAGATGGGCCAGACCCACGTGCAGCGCTATCTGCCGGAGCTGCTCGAACACATCGAGCGCGGTGACCTGGCGCCGGAGGCCATCATCACCCACCGGATGTCCCTGGAGCAGGCGGTCGAGGGCTACAAGATCTTCGACAAGAAGCAGGAGGACTGCCGCAAGGTGATCCTGACGCCCGGGCGCAGCGAGCCGCTGATTCCAGAGCGGCTGGAAGAACCCCTGGCGGCACCCCTGGGCCAGGCCGGCGTGGTCTAGCCACGTCAAGTACAATGGCGGTTTTCCGTAGCTCCTGGATGCCGCCATGTCCCTCTCCTCCTCCACTCCCGTCGTCGCCATCATCGGGGGTGGCCCTGCCGGGTTGATGGCGGCCGAGACCCTGGCCGCCGCGGGCGTTCCTGTGGATCTCTTCGACGCCATGCCTTCCGTGGGCCGAAAATTCCTGCTGGCCGGCGTGGGCGGCATGAACATCACCCATGCCGAGGAGCAGGCCACCTTCCGGCAGCGCTATCGCGAGCGCGAAAGCGACGTCAGCCCCTGGCTCGACGCCTTCGACAACGATGCCCTGCGCGCCTGGATCCATGAGCTGGGCATCGAGACCTTCGTCGGCACCTCGGGACGGGTGTTTCCCGCCGACATGAAGGCCGCGCCTCTGTTGCGTGCCTGGCTGCATCGGCTGCGCGACCAGGGCGTGCGCATCCACACCCGCAGTCGCTGGCTGGGCTGGGACGCCGAGGGCCG
Source organism: Pseudomonas sp. JUb52 (assembly GCF_004341115.1). Classification (NCBI taxonomy): domain Bacteria; kingdom Pseudomonadati; phylum Pseudomonadota; class Gammaproteobacteria; order Pseudomonadales; family Pseudomonadaceae; genus Pseudomonas; species Pseudomonas sp. JUb52. The sequence goes on along the minus strand of NZ_SLYS01000001.1, from coordinate 620,961 downwards.
GTTGCGCCTGGCCACCCCGGAGGGCGAGCGTTTGCTGCAGCCCCAAGCCGCTGTTCTGGCGCTGGGCGGTGGCAGCTGGCCGCGGCTGGGCTCGGATGGTGCCTGGCAGGCGCTGCTCGCCGCGCAAGGGGTCAGGCTGCGCCCGCTGCAACCGGCCAATTGCGGTTTCGAGGTGGCCGGCTGGAGTGACTTCCTCAAGACCCGCCACGCCGGCGCGCCGATCAAGCCCGCCGCCCTGGCCCTGCCGGGTCAGCCGCCACGCCAGGGCGAATTCGTGCTGACCGACACCGGGATCGAGGGCAGCCTGGTCTATGCGCTGTCCGCCGAGATCCGCACGGCCATCGAACGGGATGGCCAGGCGACCCTGACCCTGGATCTGGCGCCGCAGCGTGACCTGGCCGAACTCGGCCGGGCCCTGGCCAAGCCCCGCGGTAGCCAGTCCCTGGCCAACCATCTGCGGCGCCATGCCGGGATCGACGGCGCCCGGGCCGCCCTGCTCCGCGAGCTGGCCCCGCCGGAGACCTTCCAGGACATGGGCCGGCTGGCTCAGGCCTGCAAGGCCGTGCCCCTCACCGTAGTCAGGCCGCGGCCCCTGGCGGAAGCCATCAGCAGCGCGGGCGGCGTACCCCTGGAAGCGCTGGACGACGGCCTGATGCTGCGGCAATTGCCGGGCGTCTTCTGTGCCGGCGAGATGCTCGACTGGGAGGCGCCCACCGGCGGCTATCTGCTCACGGCCTGCTTCGCCAGCGGCCGCGCGGCGGGCCAGGGGGTGCTGCGCTGGCTGGCTGACCGCTAGCGTCAGGTGGAGCGCTCGACGAACTCGGTGGCCGGCGAGCCATCGGCATTGTGCTGACGGATCACCGCCGGGCGCCCTTCCGTGTCCAGCAGCACCTGGCCGATGCCGGCACCGTTCCACAGTCGCTCGCCGGCCTCGCGGCGATCCGGCAGGCGCGGCTGCAGCTCCCAGCGGCGGCGCTTGGTGAAGCCGTTGAGCGGTGACCAGGGCGCATAGAGCCAGCGATTGAGCCGGTCCAGGGTGGCCAGCAGGCGCGGCGGAAATTCGTTCTTGATGCCGCTGCTGGTGATCTGCCAGAGCCGCGGCTCACCGCGTCGGTCCCGGATGCGGATGTCGTAGACGAAGGAATAGTGCACGTCGCCGGAGAGCACCACGTAGTTGCCCGGGGTGCGGCGGTGGCGAAAGATGTTGAGCATGGTCTTGGCCGCCCCGGGGTGGGCCATCCAGTTTTCCGCATCCACCATCAGCGGCTGGCCGAACCAGGTGAAGATGCGCTGCACCGCCTCGATCAGCTTCACGCCGAACATGGGCGCGGCCGAGACGATCACCGCCGAGGGATGGTCCAGCAGGTCCTGCTGCAATTCGCAGAGGGCCTCCCAGTCCATCAGCCCCGAGGGGTGCTCCAGGCGCCGCTCGCTGCGCCAGCGACGGGTCCGGGTGTCCAGCACGATCAGCGGCGGGCTGGTCTTGAGCACGTAGTGCCAGCCCTGGAAGCGCAGCAGGTCGTCGATGCAGGCGTTCTGCGTCGCACATTCCAGCTTGCCGTCGTCCCCCGCCGTGTCCAGCAGCCGAGCCGTGGCCGTCAGGGGTTCGGCCACGGCTTCGGGGGCGTTGCCCCAGGCCTGGCAGAGCAGATAGGCCAGCAGCGCATTGCCAAGGATGCGCTGGGAAAAGGGATGGCCGTAGGCGGTCTCCTCCCAGCGTGCGGAGAGATTCCAGTCGTCGGTGACGTCGTGGTCGTCGAAGATCATCAGCGTCGGCACCCCGGCCAGGGCCCGCGCCGCCTGGGGCAGGGTCGCGACGAAGCCCTCGATGCAGCGCGACTCGGCGGCGTAGCGCTCACCGTCCTTGGCATCGAGCGCCGGTGGCACGACCTCGATCAGCGTCCAGGGCGTCGGCGACCAGCAGAGCAGATAGAGCGCCAGCACCTCGCCCAGGGTCACCAGGTGGTTGTGGGCATTGGTGGAGGTGAAGATGGGTTTCTCCACCCCGCCGAAGAATTTCTCGCGCAGCGCCCGGTTGGACTTGAAGGCCGGCAGCAGGTCCTCGCGGTGATAGAGGTTGGCGGCATGGGCCATCAGCGCCTCGCTGTCCGCCACCACCGCCCCTTCGAGGTCTTCGCCATAGAGTCCGAGGCGGCGGATCAGCGCCTGCACCGCCAGCAGCATCGGCCCGGCGACGTCATCGGCATAGACCTGATCGCCCGTGAGCAGCAAGGCCGCGGGCCGCTCCTGGGGCGTCGTGCAGCCCTGCAGCAGGCGATCCACCGCAATCAGGCCATCGGCCGAGGCATGGTGGGGCTTGCGGCAGGAGCCATGCAGCAGATGATCGAAACGCGCGCGCAAGACGAAGCGCGGCAGTTCGCCCGCGGCGGATAGCAGGTGCGGCGCCCAGTCGCGGATACCGCCTGCAGCCAGCTGGACGTCGTATTGGATGAAGGCGTCTACCGGCAACTCGGTCGCTGGCCGGACTTCGATCAGCTGCAGATAGGCGTGCTCGCCCAAACGCAGGCAGCGGATCTCGTTGGTGACCTCGAGCTCGGTGTCCTCTTGCCACAGCCGCGGGACAGGCGCTTCGGCGATAGTGGTCACCAGCCAGAGCAGCAACCGGGAGGCCTCGGTGCGCCGCAGCAGCGGGCCGGCCAACACCGGGGGCAAGGTAGGGGTAGCGCTCATGGGGTCTCCTGTAGCCACGGAACTGACCACTATGCCGCGCCGCGATTCCGCCTGCAGCCGCCGCCTGGCTACAAAGTTTGAGCACGCGTCACAGTCGGCCTAGAATTCGCTCCCTTTTCTTCGCCTTCCGGGCCCGTCATGACCTTTGCCGACCTCGGCCTCATAGATCCGCTGTTGCAGGCGCTCAGCGCCCTGGAGCACAGCTCCCCTACCCCCATCCAGCGCCAGGCCATCCCGGTGGTGCTGGCCGGTCGCGACCTGCTGGCCGCCGCCCAGACCGGCACCGGCAAGACCGGCGCCTTCGGGCTGCCGCTCTTGCAGCGACTGGTGCAGGAAGGCCCGGCCGTGGCGCCCAACCATATCCGCGCCCTGATCCTCACCCCCACCCGCGAGCTGGCCGAGCAAGTCCATGCCAGTCTGCGCGACTATGCCCAGCACCTGCCCCTGCGCACGGCCGTGGCCTACGGTGGCGTGAGCATCAATCCGCAGATGATGAAGCTGCGCAAGGGCGTGGACGTGCTGGTGGCGACGCCGGGCCGGCTGCTCGACCTGTTCAGTCAGAACGCCGTGCGCTTCGACCAGGTGCAACTGCTGGTGCTGGACGAAGCAGATCGCATGCTCGACCTGGGCTTTTCCCGGCAACTGGGCGAGCTGTTCGTCATGCTGCCGCGCAAGCGCCAGACCCTGCTGTTCTCGGCGACCTTCTCCGACGCCGTGCGCCAGCTGGCCGCCCCCGTGCTGCGCGATCCCCAGACCCTCGACGTGAGTCCGCGCAACACCGCCGCCGTCACCGTCAAGCAGTGGGTGGTGCCGGTCGACAAGAAGCGCAAGACCGAACTCTTCCTGCACCTCTATCGCAGCGGTCGCCACGGCCAGGTGCTGGTGTTCGCCAAGACCCGCAAGGGTGTGGAGCAACTGGTGGAGGCGCTGCAGGCCGAGGGGCTGGCAGCGGAATCCATCCATGGCGACAAGCCCCAGCCCGCGCGGCTGCGTGCCCTCGCCCGCTTCAAGGCCGGCGAGGCCGACATCCTGGTGGCTACCGACGTGGCCGCCCGTGGCCTGGACATCCAGGACCTGCCGCTGGTGGTCAACCTGGACCTGCCCATCGTCGCCGAGGACTATGTCCACCGCATCGGCCGGACCGGGCGCGCCGGCAACCAGGGCCAGGCGGTGTCCCTGGTGTGCGCCGATGAAGTGGAGCAACTGGCGGCCATCGAGACCCTGATCGGCCAGATCCTCACGCGCCGCGACGAGCCGGACTTCATCCCCGACCATCGCGTGCCCCAGACCAGCCCCGGCGGCCTGGTCATGAAGAAACCCAAGAAGCCGAAGAAACCCAAGGTGGGCGGTCCGGTATCCGACAAGCCCCTGGGCCGCTGGGTGGAAGACGGCAAGCCCAAGGTCAAGTCGGTGCGCAAGGCGCCCGGCTTCGGCAAGGCCCGCAAGAAGCCGTAAGGCAGCGAGCCCCGTAGCCTGGAAAACCGCGTAGCGTTTTCCAGGGAAGGCCTGACACCGGCGCCTTAGGTCTACGTGGACAAGGCTGCGCCGTCATCCACCCTACGACTGCGACGCACTCCGTAGCCTGGAAAACCGCGCAGCGCTTTCCAGGGAAGGCCTGACCCCGGCGGCGCCTTAGGTCTACGTGGACAAGGCTGCGCCGTTATCCACCCTACGACTGCGACGCACCCCGTAGCCTGGAAAACCGCGCAGCGTTTTCCAGGGAAGGCTTGACCCCGGCGCCTTAGGTCTACGTAAACAAGGCTGCGCCATTGTCCACCCTATGACTGCGACGCACCCCGTAGCCTGGAAAACCGCGCAGCGTTTTCCAGGGAAGGAGCTGCTCTGGGCGTCATGCGTGTGCGTGGACAAGGCTGCGCCGTTGTCCACCCTACGACTGCGACGCACCCCGTAGCCCGGAAAACCGCGCAGCGTTTTCCAGGGAAGGCCTGAACCCGGCGCCTTAGGTCTACGTGGACAAGGCTGCGCCGTTGTCCACCCTACGACTGCGACGCACCCCGTAGCATGGAAAACCGCGCAGCGTTTTCCGGGAAAGGAGCTGCTCTGGGCGCCATGCGTGTGCGTGGACAAGGCTGCGCCGTTGTCCACCCTACGACTGCGACGCACCCCGTAGCCTGGAAAACCGCACAGCGTCTTTCGGGGATCGGAGAGGGGAACAGGTGAGATCGGGTGGCTGACGCAGAACCGTCATCCACCCGATCGTAGACCTATTCCGCCAGGCGCCAGGTGGTGCCGCCCTTGCCGTCTTCCAGCACCACGCCCAGGGCGGTGAGCTGGTCGCGGATGCGGTCGGATTCCGCCCAGTTCTTCTCGGCACGAGCAGCAAGGCGCGCCTGGATCAGCGCCTCGACCTCGGCCGCATCCACCCGGCCCGCCGCATCGGCGCGCAGGAAGGCTTCCGGCTCCAACTGCAGCACGCCCAGCACCTCACCCAGTTCGCGCAGACGTCCGGCCAGGCCAGCCGCCGCGGCGGGATCGCTCTCGCGCAGGCGATTGATCTCGCGGGCCAGCTCGAACAGCACGCCACAGGCACCGGCGGTGTTGAAGTCGTCGTCCATGCACTGGGCGAAGCGCTCGGCGTAGCCCTCGCCGCCTTGCGCAGGAGCCTGCGGCAGCCCCTTGAGCGAGTGGTAAAAACGCTCCAGGGCGCCCTTGGCTTCGCGCAGGTTGTCTTCCGAATAGTTGATCGGACTGCGGTAGTGGCTGGCGATCAGCAGGTAACGCACCACCTCGGGGTGATACTTCTCCAGCACCTCGCGCAGGGTGAAGAAGTTGCCCAGGGACTTGGACATCTTCTCGCCGTTGATGGTGATCATCCCGCAGTGCAGCCAGGCATTGGCGTAGGTCTTGCCGGTGGCCGCCTCGCTCTGGGCGATCTCGTTCTCGTGGTGCGGGAATTCCAGGTCGTTGCCGCCGCCGTGGATGTCGAAGGTCTCCCCCAGGCAGCAGGTGGACATCACCGAGCACTCGATGTGCCAACCCGGACGCCCGGCGCCCCAGGGCGACGGCCAGCTCGGCTCGCCCGGCTTGGCAGCCTTCCACAGCACGAAGTCCAGCGGATCTTCCTTGGCCTCGCCCGGCTCGATGCGGGCGCCGATGCGCAGGTCCTCGACACGCCGCCGCGACAGCTTGCCGTAGCCGGCGAACCGATTGACCCGGTAGTAGACGTCGCCGTTGCCCGCGGCATAGGCGTAGCCCTTGTCGATCAGGGTCTGGATCATGGCGTGCATGCCATCGATATGATCGGTGGCGCGCGGCTCCTGGTCGGGCTTGCGGATGTTCAGCCGCGCCTCGTCCTCGTGCATCGCCTCGATCATCCGCGCCACCAGGTCGGTGAAGGGCTCACCGTTGGCGTTGGCGCGGTTGATGATCTTGTCGTCGATGTCGGTGATGTTGCGCACGTAGGTCAGGTCGTAGCCGCTATGGCGCAGCCAGCGGGTGATGACGTCGAAGGCCACCATGCTGCGGCCATGGCCCAGGTGGCAGTAGTCATAGACGGTCATGCCGCAGACGTACATGCGCACCTGCCCCGGCACCAGCGGCGTGAAGGCTTCCTTGGTCTTGGTCAGGGTGTTGTAGAGGTGCAGCGCCATCATTGCCCCCAGGAATCGCGCAGGGTCACGGTGCGGTTGAACACCGGCTTGCCGGGCGCCGAATCCTTGAGATCGACGCAGAAGTAGCCTTCGCGCTCGAACTGGAAACGGTCTTCCGGCTGGGCCTGGGCCAGCGACGGCTCGGCGCGGCAGCCCTTGAGCACCACCAGGGACTCGGGGTTGATGTTGTCGAGGAAGCTGCCGCCCTCCTCGCTCTTCTCCGGCTGGGCCGAACGGAACAGCCGATCGTAGAGGCGTACCTCGCATTCCACGCTGCCTTCGGCCGGCACCCAGTGGATCACGCCCTTGACCTTGCGGCCTTCGGGGTTCTTGCCCAGGGTGTCCGGATCGTAGCTGCAGCGCAGTTCGACGACGTTGCCGTCGGCGTCCTTGATGGCTTCGTCGGCGCGGATCACGTAGCTGCCGCGCAGGCGCACCTCGCCACCCGGCTCCAGGCGCTTGTAGCCCTTGGGCGGATTCTCTTCGTAGTCGCCCTGGTCGATGTACAACTCGCGGGTGAAGGGCAGCTGGCGCACGCCCAGGTCCTGCTTGGGATGCCGTGCCAGTTCCAGATTTTCCACCTGGCCCTCGGGGTAGTTGGTGATCACCACCTTGAGGGGCTTGAGCACGCACATGGCGCGCGGGGCATTCTGGTCCAGGTCCTCGCGGATGGCGAATTCCAGCATGGCCACGTCGACCACGCCGTTGGAGCGGGTCACGCCGATCATCTCGCAGAAATTGCGGATGGCGGCTGGGGTGTAGCCGCGACGGCGATAGCCCGACAGGGTCGACATGCGCGGATCGTCCCAGCCCTGCACGTGGCCCTCGTCCACCAGCTGCTTGAGCTTGCGCTTGCTGGTGACGGTGTAGTTCAGGTTGAGGCGGGCGAATTCGTACTGGCGCGGCTGCGCCGGCACCGGCAGCTTGGCCAGGAACCATTCGTACAGCGGACGATGGTCTTCGAATTCCAGGGTGCAGATGGAGTGGGTCACGCCCTCCAGGGCATCGGACTGGCCATGGGTGAAGTCATAGCTTGGATAGATGCACCAGGCATCGCCGGTCTGGTGGTGATGGGCATGGCGGATGCGATAGAGGATGGGATCGCGCAGGTTCATGTTGGGCGAGGCCATGTCGATCTTGGCGCGCAGCACCTTTTCGCCGTCCTTGAATTCGCCGGCCTTCATGCGGGCGAAGAGGTCCAGGTTCTCGGCCACCGAACGGTCGCGGAAGGGGCTGTTGCGACCCGGCTCGGTGAGGCTGCCGCGGTATTCGCGGGCCTGCTCGGGGGTGAGGTCGCAGACATAGGCCAGGCCCTGCTCGATCAGGTTCACGGCCCAGGCGTAGAGCTGGTCGAAATAGCTGGAGGCGTAGCGCACCTCGCCGGCCCAGTCGAAGCCCAGCCAGTGCACATCGCTCTTGATGGCGTCGATGTATTCCTGGTCTTCCTTGGCCGGGTTGGTGTCGTCGAAACGCAGATGGCAGTCGCCGCCGAATTCCTTGGCCAGGCCGAAGTTCACGCAGATCGACTTGGCGTGGCCGATGTGCAGGTAGCCGTTGGGCTCCGGGGGGAAACGGGTGACGATCTTGGCCTGCTTGCCGGCGTCCAGGTCAGCCTGGACGATCTGCCGCAGGAAATGCGCGGGGGCGGCTTTGGCGGCGGTGGACGAGTCGGAAGTCGGCTTGCTCATGGGATCCTTAACTGGGCAGACGCACGGCCAGGGTAGGCCGGGCAAAGGTAAACCCGTATCATAGCCCAACCCGTCAAGTCCCGGCGAAACCCTTGAGGCCCTCGCCGGGTCTGGATGCTGTCCCCCTTAGCTACGGATTCGCTGCCATGATCAAGCTGCACACCAACCACGGCGTCATCACCCTGGAACTCTTCGAGGACAAGGCGCCCGAAACCGCGGCCAATTTCAAGGAATACGTCAAGAGCGGTCACTACGACGGCACCATCTTCCACCGTGTGATCAGCAACTTCATGGTCCAGGGCGGTGGTTTCGAGCCGGGCATGAAGCAGAAGCCGACCCGCGCCCCGATCAAGAACGAAGCCAACAATGGCGTCTCCAACGCGATCGGTACCGTCGCCATGGCCCGCACCATGGACCCGCACTCCGCCTCGGCGCAGTTCTTCATCAACGTGTCCGACAACACCTTCCTCAACCACACCGCGCCCACCAGCCAGGGCTGGGGCTATGCGGTGTTCGGCAAGGTCGTCGAGGGCATGGACGTGGTCAACGCCATCAAGGGCGTCGCCACCACCAGCAAGGCCGGTCACCAGGACGTGCCGAGCGAAGACGTGATCATCGAGAAGGCCGAGATCGTCGAGTGATCCTACTGGTCTCCGACCTGCATCTCGAACCGCAACGCCCGGACCTGGTCCGGGCGTTTTTGCATCTCCTCGAAACCCGTGCCCGCGGTGCCGAGGCCCTGTACATCCTTGGCGATCTGTTCGAAGCCTGGATCGGTGACGACGCCATGGGCGCCTTCGAGCAGGAGATCGCCAGCGCCCTGCGCCAGCTGGCCGACAGCGGCACGGCCATCCACCTGATGCATGGCAATCGCGACTTTCTCATCGGCAAGACCTTTTGCCGCCAGGCCGGTTGCCGCCTGCTGCCGGATCGCCATATCGCCGACTTCCACGGCCGTCGCGTGCTGCTGATGCATGGCGACACCCTCTGCACCCGCGACGAGGGCTACCAGAAGCTGCGCCGCATCCTGCGCAATCCCCTCACCCTCTTCGTCCTGCGCCACCTGCCGCTGGCCAGCCGCCAAAAGCTGGCGCGCAAGCTGCGCAGCGAGAGTCGCCAGCAGACCCGCGCCAAGGCCATGGACATCACCGATGTCACCGAGGCCGAAGTCGAGCGGGAAATGCGCGCCGCCCGGGTGACGACACTGATCCATGGCCATACCCACAGACCCGCTCGCCATGAGCTGCTGCTCGATGGCCAGCCGGCCGAACGTATCGTGCTGGGCGATTGGGACCGTCGCGGCTGGGTGCTGGAGGCCAGCGCAGCGGGCCTGAGCCAGGTCGATTTCGCCCTCGACGAACGGTAATGACGCAGCCAGGGGGGCCTGGCTTGCCTGCCGCAAGTCCCTGACCGGCAAGGCAATCCTGCTCGGCTACCCGGTCTCGGCCGCTCGGGCTGCGACCGATCGTCACATGGCGACTACAGAAATCCGCGCAGGCGACCGATGACGAGGGTGTAAGGAGATGTAACCCTTTTCCGCGGAGACGCCCATGCAACTCGACACCCTCTTTGCCCAGCTGCACAACCTGCCCAACGTCCCCGAAGTGGCGCAGGTCCTGATCCGGCAATTCGACGATCCCAACACCAGCATCGAAACCCTGTCGCGCACCGTGTCGCGCGACCCGGTCATCGCCGCCAAGGTGCTGCGCCTGGCCAACTCGGCGCGCTTCCGCGGCGCCCGCGAATCTACCAGCATCGAAGACGCAGCCCTGCGCCTGGGCTTCAACACCCTGCGCACCCTGGTCCTGGCTTCGGCCTTCGCCGGCGGCTTCAAGGCCGCACCCGGCTTCGATCTGCAGGCCTTCTGGTACAACAGCTTCCTGGTCGCCAGCCTGTGCAAGCCGCTGGCCAAGCAGGCCGGCCTGGACCAGGAAACCGCCTTCACCTGCGGCATGCTGCATGACATCGGCGAGTTGCTGATCCAGAGCGGTGCGCCCGAACTGGCCCCCAGCCTGGCCGGTCGTGCCACCGCCAGCAGCCATCGCGCCGCCGACGAGACCCTGCAACTGGGCTTCGGCTATCCGGAGGTGGGCGCCGAGCTGGCACGTCGCTGGCAGCTGCCCCAGGTGCTGCGCGACGCCATCGGCTATCAGGCCCGCCCGCTGCAGGCGCCGGAAGGCAATGGCTATGCGCTGATCGTGGCCCAGGCGGTTGCCGTGGCCGAGGTGCTGCACGAGAATGCCGGCGACAGCAAGGTGCAGGACCTGAGCGGTCCGCTGTTCGCCAGCATCGACCTGGAACAGCTGACGGCCGTGCTGCCCAACGCCCGGGATACCGCCGCGACCTTCGCCCAGGCCGCCTGATCCCCGGAGGGCCTGGCCAAATCGCAGGCAAGAAAAAACCCCTGGAGCTGGGCTCTCAGGGGTTCTCTCAGATCTGGCGGTGAGGGAGGGATTCGAACCCTCGATAAGATTTCTCCTATACACACTTTCCAGGCGTGCTCCTTCAACCGCTCGGACACCTCACCAGATTTGCTCAGTGGCTGCATCTGCATCACCGAGGCGCGCAACTATAGGCAAAGGCGATTTCGATGGCAAGCTTTTTCTTCAATCGATTCATACATTTGCATTCAAGACCTGAAAGGGGCTCCACCCTGCCCCGTTCACGGGATGACCGGTTGGTCGCTCTCCCGTTGCCTTGAGCCCCTGTTACCTCCGACCAACGGTAGCGTCGCACGCATTTTCCTAATCGCCTGAAAGCAAAGGGAAAATCCCCTGGTACGACATTTCTGATAACCGCCTGGCCGGTTATCGCCACAAAACTGAAATTTATGTTCTATAGCTACTGGATAGTGCTCAAGCCTGCGGGTATCAGTAACTGCATGCCGCTGTTGCGCAAGCGCTTCCCGCTGAAGACGTAAAGGCTCTAAACAGCTAACAATAAAGGCCCCGAGTCATGTTCAAGAATCCCGTCCCCAAGTGGCGCCAGGCGAGTTTCGTGGTCATCGTCACCACCGTCGTGCTGGTCATCCCCAACCTCTCGCGGTTCTTTGGCTGATCCCTAGCGCCAATAGTCCGCGGGTGCTGCCGGCAAGGCTGCCAGCAGATCACGCAGCCCCTCCCCCCAGCCCTTGCGCAGGGCCTGGAAGTAGGGATCCTGTTCGTCGATTCGATGACTGCTGACCTGCGCCAGTCGATCGCGCGGATAGACCACCAGATCCAGCGGTAGCCCCACCGACAGGTTGCTGCGAATGGTGGCGTCGTAGGACAGCAGCGCGCAGCGCAGGGCTTCCTCCAGCGGCGTCGCGAAGGTCAGCGCCCGATCCAGGATGGGTTTGCCGTATTTGCTCTCGCCGATCTGGAAGTAAGGCGTGTCCTCGGTGGCGCTGATGAAGTTGCCATGGGGATAGAGATTGAACAGCTCCGGCTCCGCACCACGGATCTGCCCACCCAGCAGAAAGGAACAGCTCAGGTCCAGGCCGTGACCGCTGGGCGCATCCTCGGCATCGCGCTGCAGGACCTCGCGCAGGGTCTGCCCCAGCAGCCGGGCGGCGTCGTACAGGGTGGGTACGCCGTGCAGATTGTCCTGCTCGCTGTCCAGGCGCTGTCGCAGCAGACTCATGACCGCCTGGGAGGTGGCCAGATTGCCTGCCGACTGGATGACGATCAGGCGCTCGCCGGGGATGCGGAACAGGTGCAGCTTGCGAAAGGTGGCGATGTTGTCGACCCCGGCATTGGTGCGGGAATCGGCGACGAATACCAGGCCATCTTGCAGTTTCATGGCGACGCAATAGGTCATGCGAACCTCGGCTGATCGAACGGTCGACGCGACAGCGCCCGACAGCAAAAGAAAAGACGGCCCTTGGCCGCCTTTTCGTCTGCTGCGGGCAGCAGCGATTATTGCTGTTGCTGCGCCTGCTGCAAGGGCTCGACCAGCACCTTGGCCTCCATGTGCTCCACCCCGCCGCCGCGGCGCATGCCGCGTACCGGACAGGCATCCAGGTAGTCGAGGCCGATGGCCAGGCGCAGGTGCCGCTCCGGCCGGGCCAGGCGATTGGTGACGTCGTAGCTGTACCAGGCGCCGTCATGCCAGGCTTCCGCCCAGGCGTGGCTGGAGAGGTGCGCGCTGTCGTCGGTGCACAGATAGCCGGACACATAGCGCGCCGGGATGCCCAGGCTGCGGGCGCAGGCCAGGAAGGCATGGGCATGGTCCTGGCAGACCCCGGCGCCCTTGGCGAAGGCCTGGGCGGCATTGCCGTCCACTTCCGTGGAACCGGGCAGATAGGTCATGCGCTCATGTAGCCGCTCCATCAGCTGGATCAGGGTGGCGCGATCGCGGCGACCATCGCAGACCTCGCGGGCGAAGGCCGTCAGCGCCTCGTCGGCCTCGGTCAGCCGGGTCTGGCGCAGGAAGGGAAAGGCCGAGGCCTGGCAGGGCTCGGCCTCGAAGGCCTCGTCGATCTCCACCTGACCGCTGGCGGTGATGGTGATGGCGTCGTGCGGCGTATCCAGGGTCAGCACATGCAGGATGTTGCCGAAGGGATCGCGCTGCGCCCGCGCCGGCCGTGGCAGCGCCAGCCCCCAACCAAGGATCCGCTGACGGGCGTCGTCCTGGGGCGTGAGCCGCAGGTACTGGATGCTGGCGCGTACCTGGTCGGCGTAGCGATACAGGGTTTCGTGATGGATCGCGAGTCTCATACGGTCTCCAGGTAAGCGGTGTTGATGGCGCTGCCGAGCTGGCGGACATGGACGATGAAGTCGCCGATCCAGGCATGGAGTCCTTCTTCGAGCACCTCATCGATGCTGGTGTAGCGCAGCCTGGCTTCCAGACCGGCCGCCAGGCGCTTGGCCTCGCGGCCGTTCTCGCCGGGCAGACTGGCCAGCACCCGGTGCAGTTCGATCACGCAGGCCAGCAGCGAGCGCGGCAGGTCTTCCTGCAACAGCAGCAGCTCGGCGCCATTGCGCACGTTGAGGGCATCGCGATAGAGCTCGGTGTAGGCCTCGAAGGCACTCAGGGCGCGTAACAGGGCGCTCCACTGATAGAAGCCGCGGGCGGAGGCGTCGCTGATGGCTTCCGCCTCCTCTTCCCCCAGGACCTGGTAGCGGGCGTCGAGCATGCGCAGGGTGTTGTCGGCGCGCTCGACGAAGGTGCCCAGGCGGATGAAGCGATAGGCATCGTTTCTCATAATGGTGCCGACGGTGGCGCCGCGGAACAGGTGGGAACGCTCCTTGACCCATTCGCAGAATCGGCTGATGCCGAAGCGGATCAGGCCGGTGACGGCGATCTCGCGCATCTCCAGCCAGGTGGAGTTGACGTTCTCCCACATGTCCGCGGTGATGCGTCCACGCACCGCGTGGGCATTGCTGCGCGCGGCCTGCAGGCAGCAATAGATGCTGCCGGGGTTGCGCTCGTCCAAGGCAAAGAAGTGCAGCAGGCGCTCGGGGTGCAGGGCGCCGTGCTTTTCCCGGTAGTCATCCAGGGTGCCGGTGATGAGCAGCGGCATGGCCAGCTCGTCCAGGCCTCCGCCCTGCCCGCTCTGCGGCATCATCGACAGCGAATAGCTGACGTCCAGCATCCGCGCGAGATTCTCGGCGCGCTCCAGGTTGCGGGACATCCAGTACAGATCGGCAGCGGTACGACTCAACATGGTGGGGTCGCCTTTCAAAGGTCCTTGCGAGGCCGCCGGGGCGGCCACTGTTCTGTGGCGATCTAGTCCTGCACCACCCAGGTGTCCTTGGTGCCGCCGCCCTGGGAGGAATTCACCACCAGCGAGCCTTCGCGCAGGGCGACCCGGGTCAGGCCACCGGGCACCAGGCGCGTCTTGCGCCCGGACAGCACGAAGGGCCGCAGGTCGATGTGCCGCGGCGCGATGCCGTTCTCGACGAAGGTCGGGCAGGTGGACAGCGACAGGGTCGGCTGGGCGATGTAGGCGCTGGGATTGGCCTTGAGTCGGGCGCGGAAGGCTTCGATCTCCATGCTGCTGGCGGTGGGACCGACCAGCATGCCGTAGCCGCCGGAGCCATGGACCTCCTTGACCACCAGCTCGGGCAGGTTGGCCAGCACGTGGGACAGTTCGTCCGGCTTGCGGCACTGCCAGGTGGGCACGTTGTAGAGGATCGGCTCTTCGCTGAGATAGAAGCGGATCATCTCCGGGACATAGGGATAGATCGACTTGTCGTCGGCCACCCCGGTGCCGATGGCATTGGCCAGGATGACGTTGCCGGCGCGATAGGCCGCCAGCAGGCCGGGCACGCCAAGCAGGGAATCCGGATTGAAGGCCAGGGGATCGAGGAAGGCGTCGTCGAGGCGGCGATAGATGACGTCGACCTTCTGGAAGCCCGAGGTGGTGCGCATGAACACCTGTTCGTCGCGCACCAGCAGATCGGCGCCCTCCACCAGCTCCACGCCCATCTCGCGGGCCAGGAAGGCGTGCTCGAAGTAGGCGCTGTTGAAGCGACCCGGGGTGAGGACCGCCACCGTGGGGTTGTTGACCGGGGTGGAACTGCGCAGGGTGTCGAGCAGCAGATTCGGATAGTGGTCGATGGGCGCGATGCGCTCCAAGGTGAACAGCTCGGGAAACAGCCGCATCATCATCTTGCGGTTCTCGAGCATGTAGGACACCCCGCTGGGGGTGCGCAGGTTGTCTTCCAGCACGTAGTAGGCACCATCGCCATCACGCACCAGGTCGACCCCGGCGATATGGGCATAGATGCCATTGGGCAGGTCCAGCCCCTGCATCGCCAGCTGGTACTGATCGTTGGCCAGCACCTGCTCGGCGGGGATGACCCCGGCCTTGATGATGCGCTGGTCGTGATAGAGGTCGTGGAGAAAGAGATTCAGTGCCTGGACGCGCTGGATGCAGCCGCGCTCGATGATCTGCCATTCGCTGGCGGGTATGGCCCGCGGCAGGGCATCGAAGGGAATCAGGCGCTCGGTGCCCTGCTCGTCGCCATAGAGGGTGAAGGTGATACCGGCGCGATGGAACAGCAGATCGGCTTCGCGCCGCCGCTGGGCCAGGAGTTCCGGGGGTGTCTCGCTCAGCCATTGCGCATAGCGACCATAGTGCGGTCGGCATTGCGCCTGGACGTCATACATCTCGTTATACAGTTGGCGGCTCATGCCGATCTCCTTGTCACCCACGGTGCAGCTTCGCAAGCCGCGTGCCAGCGCAGGAGGCTTGTAGATCAAGCTCTTGCGCGGCATCGGGTCGCGCGGTGCACCAAAGCCAGGCACGTAAGCGTGCGCATGCACCGCAACGTTTCCGTCATGAGCCTAAGACGGTGCGGCCGGCGGAAAGTGCGATGATTGAGCGGCGGAGTGATTTCAGAGGGTGAGACGGGCATCCCTGGCGGGATGCCGCCTCGGCGCGGCTTGGATCAGGCAGAGCTGCGGCTGACTTCCTGGGTCACGCCCCAGCCGTCGAGCTGGCCGCCCAGAGGCACCACCACCGCTTCCAGATCGCTTTCGAAATCGTCGATGGTGGCGTGGGTGGCGAACATCACCTTGCTGACCTGCAGATGCCAACCACCCTCTTCGTGCGGCATCACCTGGGTATTGAGGGACTCGCCGTGAAACTGGTCCGCAGCGATGCGGGCCTTGCCTTCATCGGCGAAGATGGCGAAGAAGTCGATTGGATGGAAGCGGGCGAAATCGAAGCCGCCCTCCTTCATCCGCTGCAGCAGGTTCAAGCTCACATCATCGGCAAACGACAAGGACATAGGACAACCCTCCTCTGGTTCGGATGATCTTCTCGCCGAAGCGTCGCTACCGACGTCCGGCGAGTCGCGGCTGAGAACTCGAACGGTGCCGCGACCGCCAGGGCTTACGCCTTGCCGATGGCCTCCAGCACGTATCGAGGTAGAGCAAAGGCAGCAGCATGCAGCTCCGGGGTGTAGTAACGGGTCTGGATGCCTGTATCACTGTAGCGCTGCGCCAGGGTTTCGGCATCTTGCCGACGCAAGGTCACGTCCTTGCTGCCCCAGGCGAGGGTCATGACGCCCCCTATGTAGGTAGGCACCGCTGACAGATAAAAGTGCCAGTCGGCGAACAGCCCGGACATCCGGCCGGCGGTGGTCCTGACCTCGTCCAGTTGCAGGAAGGGGGTACCGTTCTGGGCCACCATCACGCCGCCCTCGTTCAGGCAGCGATGGCAGGCCTGGTAGAAGTTCTCCGAGAACAGTACCTCGGCCGGGCCGATGGGATCGGTCGAGTCGGAGATGATGACGTCGTAGCGCTCGGTGGTGTTGGCGACGAAATTCATGCCGTCGTCGATCACCAGGTTCAGCCGCGGATCCTCGAAGGCGCCCGCGGAATGGCCGGGGAAGTGCTCCTTGCACATCTCCACCACCGAGCCGTCGATCTCGACCATGGTGATGTGCTCGACGCCCTGGTGCTTGGCCACTTCGCGCAGGATGCCGCCGTCACCGCCGCCGATGATGAGCACCCGCTTGGGCGCCGGATGGGCCAGCAGGGGCACGTGGGTGAGCATCTCGTGATAGATGAATTCGTCGGCCTCGGTGGTCTGGATGACGCCATCCAGGGCCATGACCTTGCCCAGTACGGCGTTCTGGAAGATCACCAGGTGCTGATGCTCGGTGCGCACCTCGTGCAGCATGCGCTCGACGGTGAAGCGCTGGCCATAGCCGTCGTAGAGGGTTTCCAGGTAGTCGCTCATGTCGATCTCCGCAGGTGGCAGGCCGAGACGAACAATGCCCGGCCAAAAGCCGGGCATTGTAAGAGCTGGATGTGACAGGCTCCAGTGTTGTGCTGGCTAACCCTTGTGGGTGGGCGCGGTGGCCGAGCGATTGCCGCGCGGGCCGGCGGCCGCCCAGGCGATCAGGCCGATCACCGGCAGCACGATGATGAGCACGGTCCAGCCGATCTTGGCGTTGTTGGTGCTGTCGCTGCGGATGACGTTGACGATGGCCCAGATGTCGAGCAGGAAGACAATGAAGCCCAGTACACCGCCGATGGTGGAATTGATCATGTCGCGACTCCCGTTGCGAGGACACAGGTCTCGTCAATTGGGACTGGCAAGGGCGGCGTCGAGTTCGGCCGGCTCGCTTGGCAGCGACGCCGGCCGTGGGTTTCAGGCAAAGGCCGCGAGATCGATGTCGGCGAAGGACACCACGCACGGATGATCGCCGAGCCGGCCACCGGCACGCACCAGGCCGCAGGTCGGCAGACCCGCCTGGCGCGCAGCATCCAGCTCTTCCACCACGTCGGAGAGAAACAGCAGGTCCGCCGGCTCGTGGGTGGTGGCCGAGGCGATGCGCGCATAGGACGCGGCGTCGCGCTTGCCGCCGGTCAGGGTATCGAAATACCCGGAAAACAAAGGGGTGAGATCGCCGTGCTCCGAGCAGCCGAAGATCAGCTTCTGCGCCTGTATCGATCCCGAGGAATAGACGTACAGCGGCAGCCCGGCCGCGTGCCACTGGCGCAACGCCTGGACCGCGTCGGGATAGACGTGCCCCTTGAGGGTGCCGGCGCGATAGCCCTGCTCCCACACCTGCCCCTGCAGGGCCTTGAGCGGGGTGGCCTTGCGGTCGGTGGCGATCCATTCCAGGAGGATGGCGATCACCCGCTCCACGTCGGCATCCAGCTCGCCGGCTTCGGCGCGCACGGCGTCGAGTTGCTCGGCCACCGCCGGCTCTCCGGCATGGGTGCGCACATGAGCCGGCAGGTGCTCGCGGGCATAGGGAAAGAGTACGTCGAAGACGAAGCTGACGGCGCTGGTGGTGCCTTCGATATCGGTCAGGATGGCCTTGATCGTCACGCCTCGACCTCCAGGCGCGGGAAGCGCTGGGCGATGTCGACGCCGGTGAAGTGGGCCACCCAGCCGTCGGGATTGTCGAACAGGCGGATGGCGACAAAGGACGGCGACTCGCTCATGTCGAACCAGTGCGGCGTACCGGCCGGCACCGAGATGAGGTCGTCCTTCTCGCAGAGCACGGCGTAGACCTGGTCGTCGATGTGCAGGGTGAAGAGCCCCTGGCCGGCGACGAAGAAGCGCACCTCGTCCTCGTTGTGCCGGTGCTCTTCGAGGAACTTGGCGCGCAGCGCCTCCTTCTGCGGATGCTCGGGATGCATGCTGATGACGTCGACGGTCTGATAGCCGCGCTCCTGGATGAGGCGATCGATCTCCGGCCGGTAGGCGGCGATCACCTCTTCCTGGCTGGCGCCGGGTGCCACCGGGGCGGTGGCCTGCCAGCGCTCGAAACGCACCCCGACCTCGGCCAGGGTGGCGGCGATGTGCTCGCCATCGCTGATCACCTTCAGCGGCTGGCGCGGTTCGGCATCGTGGTAGACGGTCAGTCGGCTCATGGACGCAGGCTCCGGGTCTTGAGTTCGCATTCGAAGAGGAATTCGAAGGCTTCCACGTGGCGCAGGGCATCGGCCATGCGCGGGCCCCAAGTATAGAGGCCGTGTCCGCGGATCAGGTACCCCACGCAGTCGGGATGCACGTCCAGCCAGGTCTGCACCTTGTCGGCCAGGCGCGGGATGTCCTGGTCGTTGTCGAACACCGGGATCTCCACCCGCACCTCGTGGGTGGTGACGCCGTGCAGCGCCTTCTGCAGCTCGTAGCCGTCCAGCAGCAGGCGATCCCCTTCGAGCTGGCGCGAGAGCACCGTCGAGTTCACCGAATGGGTGTGCAGCACGGCGCCGATCTCCGGCTGCCAGCGATAGAGCTGGGTATGCAGCGCGGTTTCCGCGGACGGCTTTTTGGCCTCTAGCGGCGTGCCATCCAGATCGGTGGCGAGTATATCGTCCAGCTCCAGCTGGCCCTTGTGCTTGCCGGACACGGTCAGCAACAGGCGACTGTCGGACAGCCGCACCGAATAGTTGCTGCTGGTGGCCGGCGACCAGCCGCGGCCATAGAGGAAGCGACCGGCGTCGATGATTTCCCGGGCCAGTTGCTCACGCTGCTGGATCATGGAGGGTTCTCCTAACGGACAAGAGGATGAGGAAGGCCCCCGCCAGCGCCGCCAGGGAGGCGCCGGCAAAGGCGGCAAGGGCACCGGACACCTGCCAGGCATAGCCAGCATACAGCGCGCCGAGCGCCCCGCCAGCCCCAGACAGGGCGGCGTAGAGCGACTGGGCCTGGCCCTGGCGGCGGCGGTCGAAATGGGACTGGACGAACTGGATGGCGGCGGCATGGAAGCAGCCGAAGGTGGCCGCATGCAGCAACTGGGCGAACAGCAGCACCGCCAGGTGATCGGCCAGGGCGCCCAGCAGCAGCCAGCGCCCGGCGGCGATGAGAAAGGCGGCCACCAGCAGGGTGTTGAGCGCCAGCCGCGCCAGCAGCTGCGGCATCACCAGGAAGATCAGCACCTCGGCGACCACCCCCAGCGACCAGAGCTGGCCGATGACGCCGCGGCCATAGCCGAGGTCTTCCAGGTGCAGGGTGAAGACCGTGTAGTAGGGACCGTGGGACAGCTGCATCAGCGCCGCGGCGAGGAAGAAGGCCAGCACCCGCGGCTGGCGCAGGGTGGTCAGGAAGGGCTCGGCCGGCGCCTCGGGGCGCTGGCCCGGATCGACCTTGACCCCCGGCACCGCCAGCGAGGCGAGCAGGATGATCGCCATCACCAGCAGCAGGTAGGCCGGGTAGAGATCCAGACTGACGTATTCGAAGGCCCAGCCGAGTCCCGCCACCGCGGCGATGAAGCCGATGGAGCCCCAGAGGCGGATGCGCCCATAGCGCTGTGGCTGGTCGCGCAGATGGGCCAGGGTGATGGCTTCGAACTGGGGCAGCACCGCATGCCAGAAGAAGGCATGCCCGGCCATGATCAGCGCCAGCCAGGCGAAGCCCTGACCCAGGTAGATGCCGGAAAAGCACAGCAGGGTGCAGGCGGCGCCCAGGCGGACGATGCTCAGCCGGCGGCCGGTGCGATCGGCCAGCCAGCCCCAGAGATTGGGCGCCAGCACCCGCATCAGCATGGGGATGGCCACCAGCTGGCCGATGGCGGTGCCGGAAAAGCCCAGGTGGTGGAAGTACAGCCCCAGGTAGGGCGCCGTGGCCCCCAGCAGCGCGAAGTAGGCGAAATAGAAGCCCGACAGCCGCCAATAGGGAACCGGCATGGTCTGCCCGATCGTCAGAGCTGGGGCAGGACGGGCGTGGCGACCCGCACCTCGGCGTTCTGGGCGCGGTGACGCAAGAGGTGATCCATCAGCACCAGGGCCATCATCGCCTCGGCGATGGGCGTGGCGCGGATGCCCACGCAGGGATCGTGGCGACCCTTGGTGATGATATCCACCGGTTGGCCGTGGACATCGATGGAGCGCCCCGGGGTGGTGATGCTGGAGGTGGCCTTCAGCGCCAGGTGGGCGACGATGGGCTGGCCGGAGGAGATGCCGCCGAGCACGCCACCGGCGTTGTTGGACAGGAAGCCTTCCGGGGTCAGTTCGTCCCGGTGCTCGGTGCCGCGCTGGGCGACGCTGGCGAAGCCGGCGCCGATCTCGACGCCCTTCACCGCATTGACGCTCATCAGCGCATAGGCCAGTTCGGCGTCGAGGCGATCGAAGATCGGCTCGCCCAGCCCCGGCGGCACGCCGTCGGCGACCACGGTGATGCGCGCACCCACCGAGTCCTGGTCGCGACGCAGCTGGTCCATGTAGGCCTCCAGCTCCGGCACCCGGTCCGGATCGGGGCTGAAGAAGGCGTTCTCTTCCACGCTGTCCCAGGTCTTGAAGGGGATCTCGATGGGGCCCAGCTGGCTCATGTAGCCGCGCACCCGGATGCCCTGGGTGGCCAGGTACTTCTTGGCGATGGCGCCGGCCGCCACGCGCATGGCGGTCTCCCGCGCCGAGCTGCGACCGCCGCCGCGGTAGTCGCGCAGGCCGTACTTGTGGTGATAGGCGTAGTCGGCATGGGCCGGGCGGAACAGGTCCTTGATCGCCGAGTAGTCCTTGGACTTCTGGTCGGTGTTGCGGATCAGCAGGCCGATGGCGGTACCGGTGGTGACGCCCTCGAAGACCCCGGAAAGGATCTCCACCTCGTCCGCTTCCTGGCGCTGGGTGGTGTGGCGACTGGTACCGGGCTTGCGCCGATCCAGGTCGCGCTGCAGGTCGGCGAGGTCCAGGGGCAGTCCGGGTGGGCAACCGTCGACGATGGCGACCAGCGCCGGGCCATGGCTTTCGCCGGCGGTGGTGACGGTAAACAGCGTGCCGAGGGTATTGCCGGACATGCGAGGGCTCCGCGCTACGGGTGAAAGGTATAGATTCAAATTGGGAATGGGCGATTTTACACGCGCCGTGGTCTTTTACACGGATTGTGTGCGGGATAGGCCCCCACACCCCAGCTCTCCGGTGCCCTTCCCGCCATGCGTCTGCTGTTCTCCCTGCTGCTGTGCCTCGCCCTGCCCGCCCTCGCCACGGCAGCCGATCCCGTGCTCTATCGTCCCCTCCAGCTCGACAGCGGCAGCGGCGTGCTCAAGGGCAGTCTGATCCTGCCGCGCAGCGACAGGCCGCAACCGGTGGTGCTCTTCGTTTCCGGCTCGGGCCCCATCGATCGCAACGGCAACGGCCCCGGCGCGCGCAATGCCGCCCTGCAGCGGCTGGCCGAGGCCCTGGGCCGGCAGCGGATCGCCAGCGTGCGTTTCGACAAGCGCGGCGTGGCCGAGAGTCGCAGCGCCGAGCCGGACGAGAGTCGCCTCAGCGTGGAGCGCTATGTCGACGACCTGGTCGGCTGGATCCGGCTGCTGCGCGCCGATCCGCGCTTTTCCGCGGTGATCCTGCTCGGTCACAGCGAAGGCGCCCTGATCGCCAGTCTGGCCGCCGACCAGGTGCCGGTCGCCGGGGTGGTGACCCTGGCCGGCAGTGGTCGCCCCATCGACGTGGTGCTGCGCGAGCAGTTGGCGGGCAAGCTGTCGCCGGCCGGCCTGGCCAGCGCCCAGTGGATCATCGACCAGTTGCTGCGCGGCACCCCGGTGCCCGAGGTGCCGAAGGAGTTGCTGGTGCTGTTCCGCCCCAGCGTTCAGCCCTATCTGATCTCGCTGTTCCGCCAGGATCCGGCCAGGGCCTTTGCCGGCATCCACGCGCCGGCGCTGATCGTCCAGGGCACCCATGACATCCAGGTGGAGGTCGACGATGCCCGCGCCCTGCAGCGCGCCAAACCGGATGCGGAATTGGCCATCATTGCCGGCATGAATCACATGCTGCGCATCACCCCGGCGGACTTCCAGGCGCAACTGCCCAGCTACGACAATCCCAACCTGCCGCTGGCCCGCGCGCTGGTCGAGCGCGTGACCGCCTTCGTCGCGCGCTCAGGTTCCCCGCGCGCCGGCCGATAAGCCAGCAAAGGCGCCCAGGCGGCGCACCCGCTGGAGCCCGTCCGTGGAAACCCCCGATCACGCATCACCGGCCGTCGAAGCCGCACCCAACGAACCCCATCCCTGGGCCAGCCTGCCGCCGGAGCGCTTTCAGCTGCTGCGGCTGATGCCCCAGCCGGCGGATCGCCGGGTCGGCGCACGCCCGCTGCGCTTCGTGCAACTCGGCCTGGTCGAGCGCCATGGCGACGAGGAGAGCCTGCTGCGGCTGACGGTGCAGATTCCCGGTCAGCTGCTGCACCGCGAGGTGAACGTGCTGGAGGTCTGGGTCGACCATCGCCAGGGCGAAATCCGCCTCGGCCCCGAGCGGGGTCTGCAGATCGAGCCGGAAGAACGCGGCCTGGGACGCTTCCTGCTGGCGCGGGCGGCCGCCTGGGCACGCCTGCGCTGGAGCCACTACCGGGTGCAGGACCTGCCCCTGGCACGCCGCGACGCCCTCGACGAAGACAGCCGCAAGCGCCGCGACCACGTGCTCGGCGCCCAGGGCTTCACCGTCGAGACAGCGGCGGACGACGAGCGCCAGCAGCTCTGCCGGGCCGCCCGGGTCAGCCAGCTGCGCGAGGACTGGAATGCCGACAAGGTACAGTTGTTGTCGCTGCTGGACGGCGCCACCCTGCTGGAGCAGTGCGATCGGGTGATCGACGAGCGCGATGCCAGTCTGCGCCAGCTGGAGGACCGCATCGCCCTCTATCGCCGCGATGACATCTCGCTGCGCTTCGCCATCGGCTGCCTGGCGGTGTTCTGCCTGTTCCAGGCCGCGCTGCTGATCTGGATGGCGCTGCGCTGAGCGGTCGGGTGCCGCGCCAGGCGCCCTTGCCGACGACCTGTCGGCAGCGCCCAGGCGCCACCCCTCGCCCGAGGCTTGCTCCCCCGCCGGACCCTGCTAACGTAGCCACCCGTTCGCATCCATCCGCCCGGAGTGTCCGCTGTTCATGGTCTCGCCTCTCCTGTTTCGCCCGCGCGCGCCCCTGCGTCTCGCTACCCTCGGCCTGCTGACCGCCCTCGCCGGCTGCCAGTACCTCGGCGAAGAGCAGCCGACCCGCAGCCAGCCGCAACTCAAGGGCAGCCTGCCGCTGCGCGGCCTGGCGCAGACCGCCTCGGTGCGCCGCAATGCCGACGGCCAGCCGCTGATCGAGACCACCACCTTTCACGATGCCCTCTTCGCCCTCGGCTACGTCCATGCCAGCGAGCGCCTGGCGCAGATGGTCGAGCTGCGCCTGCTGGCCCAGGGTCGGCTGGCCGAGGCCTACGGCGAAAGCCGCCTGGACAGCGACAGGTTCATGCGCGCCGTGGACCTGCGCAAGGCCGCCCAGGTGGCCTACGGCAACGCCTCGCCACGGATGAAGACGTTCTTCGAGGTCTATGCCCGGGGGGTCAACGCCTACCTCTATCGCGCCGGCGAGCAGGTCCAGCTGGATGGCCACGACTACCGCGCCGAATACTGGAAAGCCGAAGACAGCGCCCTGCTCTTCGAACTGCTCAACTTCGCCCAGGCGGTGGACCTGCGCAAGGAAACCGCGGCGCTGGCCCTGGCCGCCCAGGTCGGTCCCGAGCGCCTGGCCTGGCTCCTGCCCACCTACCCGGACGAACCCCTGCCGGACGAGGAGATCGCCAAGCTGCGCGGCCTGAATCTGCACGGCCAGCTGCCAGGGCTCGAGGCCCTGCTGCAGGTCCAGCGGCAACTGGCGGAGCAGCCGCCCTTCGGCGGCCCCACCGGTACCGCCTGGGCGGCAACCCCGGGGCATACCCGCAGCGGCCGCAGCCTGCTCGCGGTGGACAAGGTCAGCGCCGTCGGCCAGTCGCCCTTTACCCTGGTGACCCTGAGGGCGCCGCGCTTCGAGGCCGTGGGTACCACCCTGCCCGGCCTGCCGCTGCTGCTCGACGGCTACAACGGCAAACTGGCCTGGGGCGCCGCGACCCTGATGGGCGACAGCCAGGACCTCTACCTCGAACGCCTGCAACGCCGGGGCGGTCGCCTGCAGGTGCAGAGCGGCGGTCAGTGGCAGCCGGCCGGCGAGCGGGTGGAGACCTTTTTCGTCCGCGGTGAAAAGCCGCGGCGCGAGACCCTCTATACCAGTCCGCGCGGTCCGCTGCTGAATCTGGCCCTGGCGCCGGATGCCAATGGCTACGGCCTGGCCCTGCGCAGTAGCCGCCTGGAAGCCGACAAGAGCCTGGACGCCCTCTTCGACCTCTCCCGCGCCAAGGACGTGGAGCGCGCCTTCGAACTGGCTCGCGACCTGCGCGCCAGCGACTGGAACCTGGTGTTCGCCGATGCCGAGCACATCGGCTGGCAGGTGACCGGGCGCTATCCCAATCGCCGCAGCGGCCTGGGTCTGCTGCCCTCGCCCGGCTGGGACGAGCGCTACGCCTGGGATGGCTACGCCGATCCCATGCTGCACCCCTATGACCAGGATCCGGCCCAGGGCTGGCTGGGCGCCGCCAACCAGCGCGTGGTACCGCGTGGCTACGGCATGCAGCTGTCCAGCAACTGGTCGGGCCCGGAGCGCCAGGAGCGCCTGGCGCAACTGGCCGGACGTTCGGCGCGCCTCGATAGCCGCGACGCCATGGCCCTGCAGCAGGACCAGACCACCACCCTGGCCGCCAAGCTCAAGACCCAGCTCAACGCTCCCGGCTTCGCCGCGCCGCTGCGTCAGGCCATCGCCGGCCTGTCGGCGGGCCAGCGCCAGCAGGCGGAAGAGGCCCTGCGCCGTCTGCAGGGCTTCGACGGCCGCCTGGCTGCCGGCTCCGGGGATGCGGCGCTCTACGAAGTCTTCCTCCAGACCCTCGCCGAACAGACCTTCGCCGACGAACTGGGCGGTACCAGGAGTCCGGCCTGGCAGGCCTTCACCACCCTCAGCGATACCGGCTACAACGCCATCGTCGATCACCTCCTGGCGCGCGACGACAGCCCCTACTGGGATGACGTCAGCACCGGTACCCATGAAGACAAGCCGGCGATCTTCGCCCGCGCCCTGGCCGGGGCCATCGCGACCTGCGAAGCCCGGCTGGGCAGCGATCGCGCCAGCTGGCAGTGGGGCCGCCTGCACCGCCAGGACGGTAACGCCAGCGGTGGCGACGGCTCGACCCTGGATCTGACCGCCAGCCACTGGGGCGGTAACGATCAGGTCTGGCTGGCGCCAGCGCTGCGTCTGGTGGTGGACTTCGGCCTGGCCGAACCCGTGCAGGCGAGCCAGGCCGGCACCCCGGGCAAGGGCTGGACCCGCGGGCAATACCAGAGCCTGCCGCTACAGCCGCAGAATCTGGAGCGCGTCTATGGGCGCGACCGCCTATTGCTGATCCCGCAGAAGTAGTCCTCCTCTGGCAACCCGCGACTTGGCGCGGGTTTTGCCCCGCTTCTGACAGACCTCAGCCGGCGTCGCCCCTTTCCGCCGCGCCGCGGACCGCTGCAGAGGCGCTATCCGGCGGGTGCGTGGGCAAGGAAAGCGCCCGGTGATGGTGCCGTGCCTGTCACCATAATGGTGCAGGCTCTAGTCGAGACGCCCATAGCGGTGCACAGAGAGGCACCCTGCGTCTGTCAGCCGCCGGAGACGCCATGCCTGCCCAGCCTTCCCCCCACGCCGCGCCTCTCTGGGTCGCGGGTTCGGACGCTCCGGAAAAGCCGGAGCTCAATCTGGGCTTCCTGCCCCTGAGCGATGCCGCCTCGCTGATCGTGGCAGCGACCCAGGGCTTTGGCGAACCCCATGGCCTGACGCTCAATCTGCACCGCCAACCCTCCTGGTCGGCGCTGCGCGACAACCTGCTCAACGGCCAGCTCGATGCCGCGCACTGCCTCTACGGCCTGGTCTATGGCGCCCATCTCGGCTTGGGCGGCGCTGCCGCCACGCCGATGGCGGTGCTCATGAGCCTGGCGCAAAACGGTCAGAGCCTCAATCTGGCACGCAGCCTGACCCGGGAAGGCGTCCGGGACACAGCGTCCCTGGTCGAGCGGATCCGCCATCCAGACGCCAGACCGCTGACCCTGGCGCACACCTTTCCCACCGGCACCCATATCTTCTGGCTCTACTACTGGCTGGCCGCCCAGGGCATCCATCCCCTGCAGGACGTGCGTACCGCCCTGGTGCCGCCACCGCAGATGCCCGAGCACCTGGCCGCCGGCCGGGTCGACGGCTTCTGCGTCGGCGAGCCCTGGGGCGCCGCCGCCGTGGCCCGTGGCCAGGGCTTCACCCTGACCACCACCCAGGCGATCTGGCCGGACCACCCGGAAAAGGTGCTGGCGTGCACCGGCCACTTCGCCGAACGCTATCCCAACACCGCCCGGGCGCTGATCCGCACCCTGCTCGACGCCAGTCGCTTCATCGAGGAGAGTCGCGAGAATCGCCTGGGCACCGCCCAGCTGATCAGCGGCGCCGACTATGTGGACACCGACCCGGCGCTGCTCGCCCAGCGCTTTCTCGGCCACTACGAGGACGGCCTCGATGGCCACTGGGAAGACCAGCACCCCCTGGCCTTCCATCGCCAGGGCGCGGTCAATCCACCCTATCTCTCCGATGGCCTCTGGTTTCTCACCCAGTTCCGCCGCTGGGGCCTGTTGCGCGAGGATCCGGACTACCTGGCCATCGCCGAGGCCGTGCAATGCACCGAGCTGTACCGGCAGGCCGCCACCGACCTGGGGCTGGTGGTGCCACCGACCCGGCGCAGCAGCACCCTGTTCGACGGTCGCACCTGGGACGGCAGCGACCCGGCCGGATACGCCCGCAGCTTCGCCATCCACGCGCTCAGCGATCACTAGGGAGAACGACCTTGCGCATCTTGCTCATCGACGACACCCCCAAGCAGGTCGGCCGTCTCAAGGCCGCGCTGATCGAAGCCGGTTTCGAGGTCATCGAGGAATCCGGTCTAACCATCGACCTGCCCGCGCGCATCGAGGCCCTGCGCCCGGACGTCATCCTGTTCGATACCCAGTCGCCCGGTCGCGACGTCATGGAGCAGGTCTGCCTGGTCACCCGCGACCGGCCACGCCCCATCGTCATGTTCACCGACGAGCACGATCCGGCGGTGATGCGCCGGGCCATCCAGTCCGGGGTCAGCGCCTACATCGTCGAGGGCATCCAGACCAGTCGCCTGCAGGCGATCATCGATGTGGCCCGCGCCCGTTTCGAGACCGACCAGGCCCTGCGCGCCGAACTCCAGGCCCGCGAGCAGCAGTTGCTGGAACGCAAGAAGGTCGATCAGGCCAAGGGTCTACTGATGAAGATGCGTGGCTGCAGTGAAGACGAGGCCTACACCCTGATGCGCCGCCAGGCCATGAGCAAGCAGCAGAAGCTGATCCAGGTGGCCGACCAGATCATCGCCATGAGCGAATTGCTTGGCTGAAATACCTTGTAACACTCTGGCAATCCGCGCTACCTAGACTTGCGCTCCCCTTTCCAAAGAGCTCTAGCATGCGCCTTGCCACCCATACCTTCGTCTTTGGTCTCCTGCTCGCCCCCCTGGCCCAGGCGGCTGCTGTCCCCTCCCAGGCCTTCCTGACCGAACTGGACCACGCCGGTCAGAGTGGTCCCTTCGCTCAGTTGCACGGACGCCAGCGCCAATTGCTGGTTCAACGTCTGCGTCAGGCTGCGCAGCCCTTCGATCAGGCAGGTATCGCGCACGTCCGCCAACGCGCGCCGCTGGCCGACGAGGCCTGGTTGAGCGCCCAAGGCTACGACTTCGCTAAGACGCCCTTGCAGCAGGCCGATATCCAGCTGCTGGAAGGCTTCAACCACCTGCCTGCCAGCCTGCTCACCGCCAGCACCGCTACCGTTGCCCGGATCAATCACGACGCCTCCCCAGCGCTGCAGGATCGGGCAGTGCTGGATGCCGACGGCATCGCCTATCTCTACTACCTGGCCGATGCGCTCGGGCCGCGCCTGGGCAATGCCTTTCTCGACGCCTACGAAGGCGGCAAGTTGGGTAAGGCCGCGGCGCTGATCAAGGCCTCGGAGGTCAGCACCGCGCCGGCCAAACAGCATTTCGACTATCCACGACCCTTCCTGCGTCTGGAAAAACCGGTGACCCTGGTCGCGGATCGTGTGGTACTTGCCAACGGCGCGCCCTATACCGCCTCGGCGGGAGCCTTCCCCAGTGGCCACAGCACCGTGGGTTATACCGACAGCCTGCTGCTGGCCGCCATGCTGCCCGAGCGCGCGGCAGCGCTGCTCGCCCGTGGTGCGGGCTACGGCTATTCGCGTCAGGTACTGGGGGTGCATTATCCGCTGGACGTGATCGGCGGGCGCATGATCGCCCAGTACAACGTCGCCCATTACCTGGCCGATTCGCGCTATCGCCAGCTCTTCGACGAGGCGCGTGACCAATTGCGCACCGCCCTGACCCAGGCCTGCGGAATGGCGCTGGCCAAGTGCGCCGCGGACGCAGGCGCTCAGGACCCCTGGGATGGCAGCAACGCCCGCACCTTCGCCCGCTACACCCTGGATTACGGTCTGCCCGCGGCGCACGCTGGGGGTTATCCTGTCGCCGTGCCCAAGCGCGCGGCTATGCTCGCCGAGCCGCTCCTGCCGCAGCTATCCTCGGCGCAACGCCTGGAGCGCCTGAGCAAGGTCGACAGCGCCGCCGAACTGGGGCTGGATAACGCGGGGCAGGGTCAGTGGCAGCGCCTCGATCTGCTCGGGGCTCTGCCGCGCCCCTAGACCCCAGGTAGCGACGGTAAAAGTCCTCGACAAGCGCAGCGACCTGCGGCTAATGTCCGCTGCAGGTCACCTCCTGTGACCCACGTCGCTCGGACGGTTCCGGGCGCTTACGTACTTCGAGGAACGCATGACTGATTCCAGTCCCGTGCGCCGCTTTGCGCGCATCGATCGCCTGCCCCCCTACGTCTTCAACATCACCGCCGAACTCAAGATGGCCGCGCGCCGTCGCGGTGAGGACATCATCGACCTGTCCATGGGCAACCCCGACGGGCCGACACCGCCGCACATCGTCGAGAAGCTCTGCCAGGTCGCCCAGCGCGAAGACACCCACGGCTACTCCAGCTCCAAGGGCATTCCCCGCCTGCGGCGCGCCATCTCCCACTGGTACCGCGACCGCTACCAGGTGGAGATCGATGCCGACAGCGAAGCCATCGTCACCATCGGCTCCAAGGAAGGCCTGGCGCACCTGATGCTGGCCACCCTGGATGCCGGCGACACCGTGCTGGTGCCCAATCCGAGCTACCCCATCCACATCTACGGCGCGGTGATCGCCGGGGCCCAGGTGCGTTCGGTGCCCCTGGTGCAGGGCATGGACTTCTTCGCCGAACTGGAGCGGGCCATCCGCGAAAGCATTCCCAAGCCGAAGATGATGATCCTCGGCTTCCCCTCCAATCCCACCGCCCAGTGCGTGGAGCTGGACTTCTTCGAGCGCGTGGTGGAACTGGCCAAGCGCTACAACGTACTGGTGGTGCACGACCTGGCCTATGCCGACATCGTCTTCGACGGCTGGCAGGCGCCCTCCATCATGCAGGTGCCCGGCGCCAAGGACATCGCGGTGGAATTCTTCACCCTGTCCAAGAGCTACAACATGGCCGGCTGGCGAATCGGCTTCATGGTCGGCAACCCCGAGCTGGTCGCCGCCCTGGCGCGAATCAAGAGCTATCACGACTACGGCACCTTCACCCCGTTGCAGGTAGCGGCCATCGCCGCCCTGGAAGGCGACCAGCAATGCGTGCGCGACATCGCCCAGCAGTACCAGCAGCGCCGCGATGTCCTGGTGCGCGGCCTGCACGAGGCCGGCTGGATGGTGGAGAATCCCAAGGCGTCGATGTATGTCTGGGCCAGGATCCCCGAGTCCTATGCCCACCTGGGATCGCTGGAATTCGCCAAGAAGCTGCTGGCCGAGGCCAAGGTCTGCGTTTCGCCGGGACTGGGCTTCGGTGACTATGGCGACGACCATGTGCGTTTCGCGCTGATCGAGAACCAGGACCGCATCCGCCAGGCGGTGCGCGGCATCAAGCAGATGTTCCGCGCCGACGGCCTGCTGCCCAAGGCGGCCACGCGCAAATCCGGCGTCGAGCCGGCCTGAGCCTTCGCCGCGCAGGCGACCGGCGGCGCGGCGAATTCTTGTCAGTCCGGGCGTTCCAAGCTATAAGCCGCTAGTGACCTCCCGGGATATCGCCATGCTGAAAGGCCTGTTCAATCTGCTCAAATCGCCCTCCGCGGACGATCTCAAGCTGGCCGCGAGCATCAACAACTCCTACAAGTCCATGCGTGTGGTCGGCCGCGGCACCCTGCGCATCGATCCGGCGGAAATCTTCGACTCCCCCGAATTCAAGGAAGACCTGGACCGCGCCCGGCGGCTCATCAACCGCTGATGTTCCTGCTGCTGCTCCTGCCGATCCTGGTCAGTGGTTTTCTCGTCTGCCACAAGCACCCGCTGTACTTCTATCGCCTGCATCGCTACGAGGGCCAGTACCTCTATCTGCAGAGCGCCCGTTTCGGACTGTTCTGCACCCTGCTCGCCGTGATTCTGCACCTGGGCATCGCGCAAGTCCTGCAGGGGCACAGCTGGTCCTGGGGTGACCGGACCTTCTCTCTCGACTACTTCGCCGGTCTCGCCGAGCTGCTGCGCCGCACCGGCACCCTGGAGGATCCGCTGCAGGCCGCCTGGATCCTGCTGGTGACGGTGACCGCCCTGCTGATTCCCACGGCCTGGGCCACGCTGGCGCGCTGGACCATCAAGCGCAAGTACGGCCTGAGCGAGGACAACTATCGCACCTTCATCCTCGCCGGCATCCTCAAGGACAGTCCGCTGGACGATCTGCTGATGACCGCCTCCATCAACAAGGAGACGCTAATGCTGACCCTGGAGGAGCGCAAGGTGTACGTCGGCCGCATCACCACCCTGGGCGAACCGAGCGAAACGGAAGGCGCCGACCAGGACGTCTGCATCAAGCCGATCATGAGCGGCTACCGCGACAAGGACAAACTCTGGGTGACCTTCACCACCCACTATGCGGACAAGGGCAAGGACATCTACCTGACCCTGAAACAGAGCCAGATCGTCTCGGCGACGCGCTTCGATTTCGATGCCTATGAAGCGTTTCGCTCAAGCGTAAGCCGCGACTGATCTGGCTTCGCGCACTTTCTTCAGGGAACGTATGACTTTTTAGGCAGGTCCCATTTTGCAGGCGCGTTCACTGCCCAGCGGTGATGCCCTTCCCTAACTGCCCAAGAAAATCAGGAGCACGTCCATGACGCCCATGCTGAAGAAAGCCTCCAGCCTGTCCCTCGCCATCCTGCTGGCTGCCGGTGCCGGTCTGGCCCAGGCAGCCGACAAGCTGTCTCCGGCCCAGTTCGTCGATGACGCCTCGGCCAAGGGCATCGCCGAGATCGAAGCGGCCAAGCTGGCCCTCGACAAGAGCCAGTCCCAGGACATCAAGACCTTCGCCCAGACCATGATCGACGACCACACCAAGGCCAACGAGCAGCTCAAGAGCCTGGCCCAGCAGAAGAAGCTGGAAGTCTCCAGCGACGCCGAGCTGATGGACAAGGCCAAGGCCATGATCCTGCAGGTGCGTGACGACTCTTTCGACCGCTCCTATGCCAACAACCAGGTCGTGGCCCACGAGCAGACCATCGAGATCTTCCGTAACGAAGCCAAGACCAGCGACGACGCCGAGCTGAAGGCCTTCGCCGAGAAGACCCTGCCGAAGCTGGAGCATCACCTCCAGGAAGCCAAGGCGCTGCAGACCAAGTACGCGAAGAAGTAGTACTGGCCGTAGGTTGGGTTGAGGCGGCTTCGCTATGCTCAACCCAACCTACAGGTACTGTCGCGGCCATGGTTTTGGCATGACTGCTCGTCAGGCCAAGCCGATTCACACGTCATAGTGCTCGGCGCCATGGGGCGCCAATAGAGGGCGAAGGTGTGGCGTAGCGCCCAATCCTTGGGCGGCAATCTCCTCCGATACCCGGCTCCGATCCTGCCAGGCCCCGTCTGGACAGGACTCGCGCGACTTGGCTTCGCTCTTGCAGAGACCCTGGTAGCGGTGGCCAACGGCGGTCACCCCAACCGACAAAGGCGTCAGTTCACCTCCCGGCAACGGGCAAGGGTGACTGGCGCCTTTTTCATGCCCGTGACGTGCCCGAGGTGCCTCCATGAGTCCCAGTTTCTGGAAAGCCGGCCATGCGCCGACCCTGTTCGCCGCCTTCCTCTACTTCGACCTGAGCTTCATGGTCTGGTACGTGCTCGGCCCCATGGCCGTGCAGATCGCCACCGACCTGCAGCTGACTACCCAGCAGCGCAGCATGATGGTGGCCACGCCCATTCTCGCTGGCGCCGTCCTGCGCCTGATCCTGGGCTTCGTCGCCGATCGGCTGTCGCCCAAAACCGCCGGCATCATTGGCCAGGTGGTCGTGATCCTGGCGCTGCTGGTGGCCTGGCAGCACGGCGTGCACAGCTATGAGCAGACTCTGGTGCTGGGCCTGTTCCTCGGTTTCGCCGGTGCCTCCTTCGCCGTGGCCCTGCCGCTGGCCTCCCAGTGGTATCCGCCGCAGCACCAGGGCAAGGCCCTGGGCATCGCCGGCGCCGGCAACTCCGGCACGGTGTTCGCCGCCCTCTTCGCCCCGGCGCTGGCGAAGGCCTTTGGCTGGACCAACGTGTTCGGCTTCGCGCTGATTCCGCTGATCCTGACCCTGGTGGTCTTCGTGCTCTGCGCCCGCAACGCCCCGGAACGCCCGGCACCGAAGAAGCTGGCGGACTACGGCCGCGCCCTGGGCGACCAGGACAGCTGGTGGTTCATGTTCTTCTACAGCGTGACCTTTGGCGGCTTCCTCGGCCTTGCCAGCACCCTGCCCGGCTACTTCCATGACCAGTACGCCCTGGAGCCCGTGATCGCCGGCTACTACACCGCGGCCTGCGTCTTCGGTGGCAGCCTGATGCGGCCCCTGGGCGGCGCCCTGGCCGACCGCATCGGCGGGATCCGCGCGCTGCTCGGCATGTACACCGTGGCGGCCATCTGCATCGCCGCCGTGGGCTTCCACCTACCCAGCGCCATGGCGGCCCTGGCGCTGTTCGTGGTGGCCATGCTCAGCCTGGGCGCCGGCAACGGCGCGGTGTTCCAGCTGGTGCCCCAGCGCTTCCGCAAGGAAATCGGCGTCATGACCGGGCTGATCGGCATGGCGGGCGGCATCGGCGGCTTCGCCCTCACCGCCGGCCTGGGCGCGGTCAAGCAGGCCACTGGCGACTATCAGCTGGGCCTCTGGCTGTTCGCCGCCCTCGGCGTGCTCGCCTGGTTCGGCCTGCTCAGCGTCAAGCGCCGCTGGCGCACCACCTGGGGCTCGGCTGCCGTTACCGCGGCGCGGGTCTGAGGGAAAACCGGCGGCCAGGGGCCGCCGGTTTCTATTCAGGGGGCGGGACGCACATAGCTGGTCAGCACGTGGTCCCGCCAGACGCCGTCGATCTCCAGATAGCGCCGCGCCAGGCCCTCGCGCTCGAAGCCGAGCGTGGTCAGCAGATGGGCGCTGCGGAGGTTCTCCGGCAGATGATTGGCCATGATCCGGTTCAGGCCCAGCTCGGCGATGACGAAGTCCCGTCCCAGGCGGACGGCGCTGCGCATCAGCCCCCGCCCCTGCCAGGCCGCATCCAGGCCGTAGCCCAGGTAGCAGGCCTGGAAACCGCCACGGACTATCTGGCTGAAATTCACCGTGCCTATGACCAGCGGGCCCGCTCGCAGCACCAGGCGCAACTCGCTAAGACCCGGTCCGCCGGCGCGATAGGCGGCCGCCTGTCCCTGCCATTGCGCCAGGGTATAGAAGGCGTCGGAGCGTCGCGGCATCGATAGCGCCAGGTGCTGGCGATTGCGCCGATAATAGTCGGCTACCACGGCGGGATCGGCCAGGGTCAGGTCGATCAGTTCCACCGCCTTGGTCACGGCGAAACGGGGCGGATACTGCAGTGGGACGCTCAGGGCAGTCATGGCTTCACCTGCGGCGGCAGCTCGTAGACCCAGGTGGCGCAGCGCTGCCCGTCCGGACCTTCCCGATCGTTTTCCAGTACCCGGACGCGCCGAAAACCCACCCGCTCGGCAAGGCGCTGGCTGGAGACGTTGGCGGCCGAGGTGGTGAGAAAGAGCCCCGCCGCCCCCCGCTGCTCGGCGAAATACCGCAATGCGGCGGTCATCAGGCCCTGACCGGTATGCAGGCTGTGCAGCCAATAGCCGATCTCGAAGCGCCGCCCGCCGTCCAGTGGCGTGAGCCCCAGGCAGCCGAGCAGTTCGTCACCGCGCACCAGGAAGTAGCGTTTCTCACCCTGGGCCAGGGTGAAGGCGCCGCGTGCCGCGAGCAGGCTGTCGCGGGCCTGGGCGACGGTGGTCCGTTCGCGCGCCCAGCCGAGGAAGCGCCGGTGCTCGGCATAGCTCCAGTTCAGGGCGTCGGCGAAGGCCGCGGCCAGACGCGGTTGCGGCCAGACCAGCTCGAAGTCGTGCAGGGCGATACGCGGTGGAAAATTCATGGCGCGGTCCCGAATTCCAGACGCGGCACGGCGGCCAGCAGGCGCTGGGTCATGGCGTGAGCGGGCGCGCGCAGTACCCGTTCGGCGCTGCCCTGTTCGACGATGCGACCGCCGTCCATGACCGCGATGCGATCGGCCAGGTACTCGACCACGCCGAAGTTGTGGGTGATGAACAGATAGGCCAGCCCGCGCTCCGCCTGGAGTTCACGCAAGAGATCGAGGATCTGCGCCTGCACCGAGACGTCCAGCGCCGAGGTGGGTTCGTCGCACACCAGTACCTGCGGCTCGACGATCAGCGCCCGGGCGATGGCGATGCGCTGCCGCTGGCCGCCGGAGAATTCATGGGGAAAGCGCTGCAGGGTGTCACTCGGCAGCCCGACCCGCTCCACCAGGGCGGCGGCCCGTCTCTGGCGCTCGGCGGCGTCCAGCTCCGGGCGCAGGGCCAGCAGTCCCTGCTCCAGGGTCGCAGCGATGCGCATGCGCGGATCCAGGGAGGCGAAGGGATCCTGGAAGACGATCTGGATCTGCCGCCGTAGCCGCTGCAGGGTGCGTCCATCGGCCGTGAGCAGCTCCGCGCCGCCCAGGCGGGCACTGCCGCCGATGCGCGGCCCATCGAGCAGGCGCAGCAGGGCCTTGCCGGTGGTGGTCTTGCCGCACCCGGATTCGCCCAGCAGGGCCAGGGTCTCGCCGGCGCGCAGGTCGAAGCTCACCCCGTCCACCGCCCTGACCCAGTTCCGCGTCCGGCCCCAGGCCCCGCGGCGGAGCGGATAGTGCACCGCCAGGTCGCGTACCTCCAGCAAGCACTCGCCCGGGGTTCGCGCGGGCAATGTGCGGGGTACTCCTGCCAGGGTCTGGCCGCGCTTGGCGAAGGTGGGAATGGCGGCGAACAGCTCGCGGGCATAGGGATGCCGGGGCGCCTGGAAGAAGTCCGCCGCCGGCGCGCTCTCGACGATCTCGCCGTGGCGCATCAGGGCCACGTGATGCGCCACCCGGCGCACCACCGCCAGGTCGTGGGTGATCAGCAGGATGGCCATGCCCAGTTCGCGCTGGATGTCGGCCAGCAGCGCGAGGATCTGCGCCTGGACGGTGACGTCCAGCGCCGTGGTGGGCTCGTCGGCGATCAGCAGATCCGGCTCGGCGGCCAGCGCCAGGGCGATCATGATGCGCTGCTTCTGGCCACCGGAGAACTGGAAGGGGTAGTCGTCGATCCGTCGCTCCGGCTCGGGAATGCCCACCCGCCTTAGCCACTCCACCACCCGGGCGCGGGCGGCGGCGCCGCGCAACTCGGTATGGGCGCGCAGGGTTTCCTCGATCTGCTCGCCGATGCGCATGACCGGATTCAGGCTGGTGGCGGGTTCCTGGAAGATGGTGCCGACGCGCCCGCCGCGCAGCTCGCGCAGGCGTCCTTCCGGCAGGCGATGCAGGTCGGTGCCGGCCAGCAGCGCAGCGCCCCGGGCGATGCCCAGCGACGGTGGCAGCAAGCGCAACAGCGAAAGCGCCGTGACGCTCTTGCCACTGCCCGATTCTCCGACCAGGGCGAAGGTCTCGCCGCGGGCGATGGCCAGGCTCAGGCCGCGGACCGCCTGGCGCATGCCCTCCTCGCCCTCGACCAGGATCTCCAGGTCGCGAATTTCCAGCACCGGGGTCATGGCTGCACCTCACCCTGGCCGGGGCGGCGCCTGAGCCAGGCGGACCTCAGCCGGCGACTGCGCGGATCGAAGGCGTCGCGCACGGCATCGGCGAACAGATTGGCCGCCAGCACCAGGGCCAGCATGAAGGCGAAGGCGCTGAGCAGGTTCCACCAGATCATCGGGCTGCGGGACATCTCGGTACGGGCGTCGTTGATCATGGAGCCGAAGGAATTCATGGTCGGATCGACGCCGATGCCCAGGTAGGACAGCACCGCCTCGTAGAGCACCAGGCTGGAAAACTCCAGGGTCAGGGTGATGAGCACCAGGTAGAAGACGTTGGGCAGCAGGTGCCGGCGCAGGATGGTGAAGTGGGAGACGCCGAAGGCCCGCGCCGCCTGTACGTATTCCAGCTCGCGCAGCTTGAGCGCCTCGGCGCGCAGCAGGCGGCAGAGGCCGGCCCAGCCGGTGAGGCCGAGGATCAGACAGAGCATGAAGAGGCGCAGGTCGGCGCGCGCCGCGCCGGTGTCGAACAGCTCCGGGTGGCGGTCGATGAACACCTGCATCATCAGCACGCAGGCCGCCACCAGCAGTACCCCGGGGATGGAGGTCAGGGTGGTGTAGAGGTAGGTGATGACGTCATCCACCCGGCCCTTGAAGTAACCGGCGGCCAGGCCGAAGACGATCGCCGGCGGCAGCATGGCCAGAGTGGTCAGGCTGCCGATGACGAAGGCGGTGCGGATGCTCTTGAGCGACTGGTAGAGGACATCATTGCCGGTGCCGTCGGTGCCCAGCACATGGTAACCGCTGGCCAGGGCGATCACGCTGCCGGCCACCAGGCAGACGCCCAGCCAGGTCAGCAGGATGGCGCGCCAGGGCGTGGCGGTCTGGCCCCGGAGGATGAGTCCGCAGCGGCTGGCGAAGCTCGCCGGCTCGCGCAGCCGCGCCGCCGCCAGGGCCAGGGTCGCCAGGGCCAGCACCCCACCGCCCAGCAGTCCCAGCGCGAGTCGACGCAGCACGTCGCCGCGCCACTCACGGGCGGGATCGTTCAATGTGGTACCCGCATGTTTGAGGCGCGGAAAGTCCCGCAGCGGCAGGCCCTCGGCGCTGGTGCCCAGGGTTTCCTTGGTGAACTGGTGGGTGGCCAGCGGCGCGGAATAGGTCTTCTCGCGCTGGGTCAGACTGGTCTCGGCCAGCAGGCCGTCGAGGGCCGAGAGCACCGTGGGCGAATAGATGGGCGCCGAGGCACCGGGCGTGGCGGGCAATTGGGGCCGGTAGTGCACCGAATCCAGCAGGGCGATGGCGACGAAGCTGGCCAGGACCACGGCCGCGCTCATCGCCGGGGCATCCTGCAGCACCCGCCGCCAACTGGCGCGCAGGGCCGGCTGGCGACGGGCACGCCAGGCGTACAACAGGCTGCCGGCCACCAGCAGGTAGAGGGCGAGGTCGGTCCAGAGCAAGACGAATTTCGGCATGGCGGCTACCTGAAGCGAACGCGCGGATCGGCGAAGGTGTAGGACAGGTCCGCCAGGATCAGGCCGACGATGTAGAGCACCGACCCCAGGAACACCATGGTGCGGACCACGGCGAAGTCCTGGCCGTTGATGGCGTCGATGGTGTAGCTGCCCAGGCCTGGAATGCCAAAGAAGGATTCGGCGATCAGGCTGCCCATGATCAGCAGCGGAATGGCCGAGACTACCCCGGTGAGAATCGGCAGCGCCGCGTTGCGCAGCACGTGGCGCAAGAGTACCTGGCGCTCGGCCAGGCCCTTGGCGCGGGCGGTGCGCACATAATCCTTGCCGATCTCTTCGAGAAACAGCGCGCGATAGAAGCGCGCCTGGCTGCCGAGGCCGGATATCACCGCCACCAGCACCGGCAGTGCCAGGAAGCGCAACAGATTCCAGCCTTCTTCATAGCCCGAGAAGGGCACCAGGCGCAGGGTCTTCGCGAACAGCCACTGGCCGGCGATGATGTAGAACAGCGATGAGATCGACAGCAGCACCACGCAGAGCACCACGCCCCAGAAATCCAGCCGAGTGGCGCGAAAGAACACCAGCAGCAGGGCGAAACCGACGCTGGCCACCAGGCCGAGTACGAAGGTCGGCAGCGCCAGCGCCAGGCTCGGTCCGGCGCGCTCGGCGATCTCCCGGCCGATGCCGCGGCCGCTGTCGGAGGTGCCGAAGTCGAATACCAGCAGACTGGCCGACCGTTCGAAGAAGAGCGTATCGGTTAACTGCTCCGTTCCTTCACGGGTGGTATTAATGAGCAGCGGCTTGTCGTAGCCGTGCTCCGCCTTCCAGTCCTCGATGGCTTCGGCGGTGACGTACTTGCCGCCGATGGCCAGGCGCGCCATGTCGTCCGGGGTGTTGACGGTAAAGAACAGCAGGAAGGTCAGCAGATTCACGCCGATGAGGATGAGCACGCCATAGGCCAGGCGCCGCAGCAGATAGCCGATCATGGCCGCCCCTCCCCGTTGCCGTCGCCAAAGGCGGTCTGGCGCTCACGGCGCCGGAGGCTGCGCCAGGCCGGCCAGATCAGCAGCAGCCCCAGGCCCAGCAGCAGCCACAGCGGCCAGAGCACCGGCCGGTTCCACTCCAGCACCTTGCGCTCGCGCAGCGCCGGGTCCAGGCGCAGATAGCGCAGCTGATCGCGCACCATCTGGGTCGGCTTGGCGTTGTAGACCCATTGCTGATAGGCCCCGGCCGACAGGGGATTCCAGCCGAACAGCCAGGGCGCGTCCTGCTGTACGAGGGCGACCATGCGCCGGATCAGGGCGACCTTTTCCGGTCCGTCATCGAGACTTTTCATCTGCTCGAACAGCCGGTCGTAGTCGGCATTGCTGTAGTTGCCGGCATTCTCGCCACCGTGCTTGGCCTTGCCCTGGGGACCATAGAAGAGAAAGAGGAAGTTCTCGGCATCGGGATAGTCGGCGTTCCAGCCCCAGAAAAAGATCTGCGCCGCGCCTTTGCGCATCTTGTCCTGGAATCTGTTGTAGTCCGAGCCGCGCAGTTCCAGCTGGATGCCCAACTTGGCGGTCTGCTGGCGCATCCAGTCGAACATGGCGCTGTCGCCGCTGGTCTGGGCGTCGTATTGCAGGATCAGCGGCCGCCCGCTCCTGGCGTCGCGGCCATCCGGATAGCCGGCCTCGGCCAGCAGTTGCCGGGCCTCTTCGATGGGCCGCCGCTCGGGCTTGCCAGCCACCATTCGATAGACCACGGGGTTGCTGCCGGCCGGCGGCGCTTCATAGCCCAGCACGCCCGGCGGCAGCGGGCCATTGGCGACCAGGCCGTTGCCGTTGAGAAAGACGGTGATGTAGCTCTCCCAGTCGAAGGCGATCGACAGCGCCTGGCGCAGCTTGCGATTGCGTTCCTGTTGATCGGGCGTGGCGCCCTGCCCCACTACCGGATCCAGCCAGTTGAAACCCAGGTACCAGTTGGACGCCTCCACCGCGGTGGGCAACTTGAGGCCGCGCTCGCGATAGAGCTCGGCGGAATCGGCCGAATCGCCGGCCTTGGTGCGCAGCGCCACGCCATACTCGCCGCGCTCGACCTGGGGGGTGTCGTAGTAGCCCTGGATGAACTTGCCCATCAGCGGCACCCCTTCCTTTTCCAGGCTGAACACCGCGCGATCGATCAGCGGCATGGGCTTGCCGCAGTCGTCCAGTCGGCCCGCCTCGCGATCCTCGGGTTCCCCTTCGCAAGGATAGGGATCGGGGTGATAGTTGGGATTGCGCTCCAGCACATGGCGGCGATTGGGAATGGATTCGGCCAGCCGATAGGGCCCGGTGCCCACCGGCCAGCTGTTGAAGCCGAGGTTGTGCTCGGCCATGCCCGGCTGACTGTAGAAGCGATCCGCCTCCCAGGGCACCGGCGCGGCGAAGGTCATGGCCAGCCAGTAGTTGAACTGGGGGTACTTGCCGATCACCCGCAACCGCAGGGTGTGGTCGTCCAGTACTTCCACGCCAGGCAGGTCGCCCTGGCGCAAGTCCAGCCAGGGCAGCGACGCCCCCCTGGGCAGGCCGGCGCGCAGGGCCTTGTCGGCGGCGCGCAGGCCATCGCCAAAGGCCTGCATGCCCACCAGGTGCTCGGCGAAGATGGCATAGCTGGGCGAGACCAGCCGCGGACTGGCCAGGCGTCGCAGGCCGTAGGCGTAGTCGGCAGCGGTCAGGGCGCGGCTGCCGGTCTCGGGAAAGTCGGGGATCTGGTAGCGATCGGCCAGGTCTGCGGGCTGGATCGGGAAATAGCGGTAATGGCCCTGGGCATCGCGGGCGAAGGCCGGATGGGGCGCGTAGCGGGCGTCGTGGCGGATAGGGATGTCGTAGACGCTCTGGGCGATCTGCGCGGCCGGTGCGTCATCCGGCAGGCGCCGGCCCTGGGCATCCAGGTAGTAAGGCGTGACCACCCGCTCGGCCCCCCGGGAGATCAGCTCGTAGGGCCGCTTGAAATAATGATAGCCGTAGAGGGGTTCATAGATGTTGTAGGTGAAGTTGGTCTCGTCGCCGGAATAGGAACTGGCCGGATCCAGGTACTTCGGCGAACGGGTGGTGAAGGCGGTGTAGAGGGTATTCTGGCCTTCGGCTCCGGCGCGGTAGGGGCTGTTGATCGGCGTATCGGGTGAACAGCCACCGAGCAGCGCCAGGGTCAGCAGTGCGAGGAGTTGTCTGGACAGTCTGGGCATCGCGTTCCTGCACCGAAAGGGACCTGAGGCGGCAGCGTCCGCCTAAACGACTAAGCTTGAGCTATTTTCCCGCGAGGCGCAGCACCCCATGCAATCCCGGAAAGATTTCGACAAGATCGTCCACTGGTCCCAGCTCCAGGCCCCCGACGGCCCCGGCTATCCCGACAGTGACGAGCGCTTTTCCCTGGGCGCCGCCTTCGGCCGCCACTTCGGCTTCGCCCGCCTGGGCATCCACCACGAATGGCTGCCTCCCGGTCGCCGCACCTCGCGGCCCCATGCCGAGGCGACCGAAGACGAATTCATCTATGTGATCGCCGGTCATCCCACCGCCTGGATCGACGGCCATGCCCAGCGCCTCAAGCCGGGCGATGGCGTGGGTTTCAAGGCCGGGGATGGCGTCGCCCATACCTTCATCAACGAGACCGACGAGCCGGTGGAGTTGCTGGTGGTAGGCGATACGAGCCGGGCGGACAACCGGCTGCACTATCCGCTGCATCCGGAATACACCGCAGGTTTGGGGGATAAACAATGGCAGGACTGTCCCAAGCGCGAGTTGGGGCCGCATCCGGGTGAGGCAATGTCGCCACAAGAGGCGGACAAATGCCCGTGAATCCGTTGCGACTCCCCGCCTCCATCCGCGCCAACGCAGGACTCGTCACCCAGCTGCAATTGGCACCCGATACCTGCCTCGTCTATGGCGAGCATCAGGTCACGATCCGCACGGCGGAATGTCCCGACTACCATTTCGGTAACTACCTGCTGCTGGACCGGCGTCCTACCGCCGAGCAGGTGTTGGCCTGGTCCGCGGATTTCGAGCAACTGCTCGGCAGCCCAAAGCCCTTGGCGCATCGTGCGTTCGTCTGGCCAGAGCCGCTGGCCAAGGATCCACCAGCGGACCTGCCTTGCGGCTACGATTATCAGCGCCTGGTCTCGATGCGTCTGCCAGCCGATGACGTGCAGCCTGCCCCGGTCCTGCCTGCAGGACTCCACATCAGAACCTTCCAACAACCCGCTGATTGGCAACAGTGGAGTGAGCGCCAGGCAGAGGTGACTCCGGGCGCGGAACATCCGGAAGCGCACCGGCGCCATCTGGATTACCAGGCGCGACGCTACCGGTCACTGAGCGACAGCGGCCTGGGCGACTGGTGGGGTGTATTCGATGGCAAGGAGCGCCTGCTGGCCTATCTTGGCCTCTATCGCCTGGACCGTCTGGGCCGTTTTCAGGCGGTTACCACGCGGGCGGACTGGCGTCGGCGCGGACTCTGCCAGGCCTTGCTCGGCACGGTACTCTGGCAACAGCGTCATCGCGTGGACGCCTTCGTCATCGTGGCCGACAGCGAACATCACGCCCAACGGCTCTATGCCAAGGCGGGGTTCGTCGTGGAGGGCGGCATAGGAACCCTGCTGTGGCACGCGCGCTATCACCAGGAGGCCGGCAATCGCTGATTGCGCGGGGTGCTGCTGGAGCTCTTCGGCCATCATCGCTAGCGCCGGGGCCGCAAACGAAAAAGCCCCAGCGCAGGGCTGGGGCTCTTGGGCGGGACGCCTGGACGATCAGTTGTCCAGGGCCGGGCGCTGGCCGGCGATGGCGATGCGCTTGGGCTTGGCTTCTTCCGGGATCACGCGCACCAGTTCGATGCTCAGCAGGCCATGCTTGAGATCGGCACCCTTCACCTCGATATGGTCGGCGAGGCGGAAGGACAGCTTGAAGGCGCGCTGGGCGATGCCCTGATGCAAGAAGGTCACGCTCTCGGCGCTGTTTTCGCGCCGGCCACCCTTGACGGTAAGCACGCCACGCTCGACCTCGATCTCCAGGTCATCTTCCTGGAGGCCGGCGGCGGCGATCACGATGCGATACTGGTCGTCACCGTGCTTCTCGACGTTGTAGGGCGGATAGGAGCTGCCAGCGTCGTTGCGCAGGGCGGATTCGAACAGGTCGTTGAACCGGTCGAAGCCGACGGAATGACGGAACAGCGGGGCCAGGGACAGTACGTTGCTCATGGTGAATCTCCTGATAGGTTCAGCAAGTTTCGGTGTTGCCTGCGGGACCCGACTTCGGCATCCCGCATGAACCTAGATAGGAACCCCCCACGAAATTTCAAGGGCGAATCCCGACGAACGGTCGTTCGCCTATTTCTTCTTCGGCTTGCGCTTTTTCTTCTTGGCGGCGGCCAGCGGCAGCGCCTGCTCGAAGGCCGAGCGTACCTCCTGCAGGCGGCGCTCCTTGAGGTCGTGGATGCGCTTGCCGCGCTCGGTGGTGAAGTCGATGAGATTGCTGTCGTCGCTCATGTCGCTATCCGGCGAAAGGTGAGATTCAGCCGCAACCCGCTGGCTTTGCGGGTCTTGGCGATCTGGTGCTGCCAATGATGCTGGGTCGCGCCGGCCATGACCAGCAGGCTGCCGTGACCCAGTTCCAGGGAATGGCCGATGCGGCTGGTGCCCTTGCGACGGAAGTCGAAGCGCCGCGCGGCCCCGAGATTGAGCGAGGCGATCAGCGGATTGGCGCCAAGACTGCTCTCGTCGTCGCTGTGCCAACCCATGGAGTCCTGGCCGCCGCGATAGCGATTGAGCAGCACGCCATTGAAGGCATGGCCACAGGCCGCCTCGACGTCTTCACGTATACGCTGCAGCAGCGGCGTCCAGGGCAAGGCGGCGTGATCCAGGCCGGCGTAGCCGTAGACCACGCCGGGATCGGCGTACCAGGCCACCTGCCGCGGCACCGGATGCCAGCGGCCGAACACCCGCACCTGCGGCTGGCTCCAGGGGGTTTCGGCGTCCAGCCGCTGCAGCCAGGCATCGGCTCGTTGCGCGGGTAGCCACTGCGGGTGGAAGGCCAGCTCGGCGTCGTCCAGCTCCAGGCGCTCGAGCATGGCTAGACCCGCAGATCCACCTGGGCGCCCACCTGCTCCGGCTCCTCCAGGGCCTGGGCACGTTCGGCGCCGAGGCCCTGGCGCAGGGCTTCGCGCTGCCGGCGGCGGCGGCGC
This sequence comes from Pseudomonas sp. JUb52, assembly GCF_004341115.1. NCBI lineage: Bacteria > Pseudomonadati > Pseudomonadota > Gammaproteobacteria > Pseudomonadales > Pseudomonadaceae > Pseudomonas > Pseudomonas sp. JUb52. The sequence continues at coordinate 576,917 of NZ_SLYS01000001.1, read as the reverse complement.
GCCTCTCGATCCAGGGTCGCTTCGTCCTGCAGCGGGGCGTGCGCCGTTTCGGCAGCGGCCGCCACGGGCGCGACCACGGGGCGCACGGGCGCCGGATCCAGCTGGTTGGGTGGGGTCACGCCCAGGGGCGGAACGATGGGGATCATGACGGGGACCTCGAATTCGCGGACTGCGGCAAAGAGCGCGTTAGGCTTCTGACTCCGCTTTCGCTAAAATAGCCGGCTTTTTGATAGCTGGGGAGAAGCTTCCACATGGCGTCGCATCAACCGGGACAACGCTGGATCAGTGACAGTGAGGCCGAACTGGGCCTGGGAACCATCCTGGCCCTGGACGGCCGCCTGCTCACGGTGCTCTATCCAGCCACCGGTGAGACGCGCCAGTATGCCCAGCGCAACGCCCCGCTGACCCGGGTGCGCTTCGCCCCGGGCGACGAGGTGACTCATTTCGAGGGCTGGAAGCTCACCGTGCGCGAGGTCTCCGAAGAGGATGGCCTGCTGACCTACCACGGCTTCACCGCCGAGCGCGAGGCGCGCAGCGTGCCCGAGGCCCAGCTGTCGAACTTCATCCAGTTCCGCCTGGCCAGCGACCGCCTGTTCGCCGGGCAGATCGATCCCCTGCCCTGGTTCGGCCTGCGCTACCACACCCACGAGCACCGCAACCGCCTCCTGCAGTCCAGCCTCTGGGGCCTCGGCGGTACCCGTGCCCAGCCGATCCCGCACCAGCTGCACATCGCCCGCAGCGTGGCCGACCGGGTCGCGCCGCGCGTCCTGCTGGCCGACGAAGTGGGCCTGGGCAAGACCATCGAAGCCGGCCTGGTGATCCATCGCCAGCTGCTCAGCGGTCGCGCCAGCCGTGTGCTGATCCTGGTTCCGGAAAATCTCCAGCACCAGTGGCTGGTGGAGATGCGCCGCCGCTTCAACCTGGAAGTCGCGCTGTTCGACGCCGAGCGCTTCATGGCCAGTGAAGAGGGCAATCCCTTCGAGGACGCCCAGCTCGCCCTGGTCTCCCTGGACTGGCTGGTGCGCGACGAAAAGGCCCAGGATGCCGCCTTCGCCGCCGCTTGGGACCTGCTGGTGGTCGACGAAGCCCACCACCTGGTCTGGCACCCCGAGGGCGCCAGCCGCGAATACAGCCTGGTCGAGCAACTCGGCGAGGTCATCCCCGGCGTGCTGCTGCTCACCGCGACCCCCGAGCAACTGGGCCAGGACAGCCACTTCGCCCGCCTGCGCCTGCTCGACCCCAGCCGCTTCCATGACTTCGCCGCCTTCCAGCAGGAGTCCCAGCACTATCGCCCGGTGGCCGAAGCCGTACAGGAACTGCTCGACGCCGGCGCCCTGAGCCCGGCCGCCCAGGACGCCATCGGCGGCTTCCTCGGCCAGGAAGGCGAGACCCTGCTGGCCGCCGCCGCAGCCGGCGATGCCGAGGCCCGCGCCCGCCTGGTGCGCGAGCTGCTGGATCGCCACGGCACCGGCCGGGTGCTGTTCCGCAACACCCGCGCCGCGGTCAAGGGCTTTCCCGAACGCGAGCTGCACGCCCACGCCCTGCCCTTCCCGGATGCCTATCTGGACGAGGGCGTCATGCCCGGCCAGTCGCTGCAGCCGGAAACCGAATTCGCCCCGGAAGACGACAACGACCGCTGGTGGCGTCACGACGGCCGTGTCGAGTGGCTGATCGACACCCTCAAGGCGCTCAAGCCGCACAAGGTGCTGGTCATCTGCGCGCGCATGGAAACCGCCCTGGATCTGGAAGACGCCCTGCGGCTGAAGTCCGGCATCCCGGCCACGGTGTTCCACGAGGGCATGAGCATCCTCGAACGCGACCGCGCCGCCGCCTACTTCGCCGACGAGGAATTCGGCGCCCAGGTGCTGATCTGCTCCGAGATCGGCAGTGAAGGCCGCAACTTCCAGTTCGCCCACCACCTGGTGCTGTTCGATCTGCCGGCCCACCCGGACCTGCTGGAGCAACGCATCGGCCGCCTGGACCGGATCGGCCAGCGCCACACCATCCAGCTGCACGTGCCCTACCTCGAAGGCAGCCGCCAGGAGCGTCAGTTCCAGTGGTACCACCAGGCGCTGAACGCCTTCCTGGCCACCTCGCCGACCGGCAGCGCCCTGCAGGCGCGCTTCGCCAGCGAACTGGACGAGCAGCTGGCCGGTGGCGACGACGCCACCTGGCAGGCGTTGCTGGAACAGGGCGCCCAGGCCCGCGCGGCGCTGGAAACCGAGCTGCACAACGGTCGGGATCGCCTGCTGGAACTCAATTCCTCGGGCGCTGGTGCCGGCGAGCAGCTGGTGGAAGATATCCTCGAGCAGGACGACCAGTTCGCCCTGCCCATGTACATGGAAGAGCTGTTCAACGCCTTCGGCATCGATAGCGAGGACCACTCCGACAACGCCCTGATCCTCAAGCCCAGCGAGAAGATGCTCGACGCCGGCTTCCCCCTGGGCGACGACGAAGGCGTGACCATCACCTACGACCGCAACGTGGCCCTGGTTCGCGAAGACATGCAATTCCTGACCTGGGAGCACCCCATGGCCCAGGGCGGCATGGACCTGGTGCTGTCCGGCTCCATGGGCAACACCGCCGTGGCGCTGATCAAGAACAAGGCACTCAAGCCGGGCACCGTGCTGCTGGAGCTGATCTACATCAGCGAGGCGGTGGCGCCGCGCGCCCTGCAACTGGGTCGCTACCTGCCGCCGCTGGCGATCCGCTGCCTGCTGGACGCCAACGGCAACGACCTGGCCGCCCGGGTGGCCTTCGAGACCCTCAACGATCAGCTGGAAAGCGTGCCGCGCACCAGCGCCAACAAGTTCGTCCAGGCCCAGCGCGACTCCCTGGCCAAGCTGATCGGTGGCGGCGAAGGCAAGGCCCTGCCCCGCCACGAGGAGCGCGTGGCCAAGGCCCGCCAGGCCTATCTGTCGGGGATGGACGAAGAGATCGCCCGCCTGGAAGCGCTGCGCGCGGTCAATTCCAGCGTCCGCCAGGACGAGATCGATCGCCTGCGCCAGCAGCGCGAAGAAGGCCTGACCTACCTGGACAAGGCCTCGCTGCGTCTGGAAGCGATTCGGGTGCTGGTGGCGGGTTGAGTGGAAGGGCTTCGTTAGCGAAGTCTCTCAGCGATACCAATCGCGGCCATGGGCCGCTCCTACAGGACGCGATGCTCTTGTAGGAGCGGCCCATGGCCGCGATTGCTTTAACTGGTAATCAATGTTGGGCTTCGCTATCGCTCAACCCAACTTACGCGGCTATCACGCCGCCAGGGTCGCGCCGCCGTCCACCACGATGTCCTGCATGGTGATATGGCTGGCCAGATCCGAGGCGAGGAACAGCACGGTATTGGCGATCTCGTCGGGCTGGGCGATCTTGCGCAGCGGGATGCCCAGCTTGAAGTCCTCCGGCAGACCGTCCACCAGGCGCTGATAACCCTCCGGCGAGCCGAGCATGCCGGCCAGCATGGGGGTCGCCGTGGATCCCGGCGAGACCACGTTGCAGCGTACGCCCGACCCGGCCAGTTCCAGGGCCACGCAGTGACTCAGGGACACCAGCGCCGCCTTGGAGGTGCAGTAGCCGGCCATCTGCAGGCGCGGCACATGGGCGGCGTTGGAGGCGATGTTGACGATGGCGCCCCGGCCCTGGTCCTTGAACAGCGGCACCAGTTGGCGGAACAGGTAGAAGGGACCGGAGACGTTGACGTCCAGCAGCGCCTGCCAGTCGTCCAGGCTCAGGCTGTCGCTGGTGCCCAGGCGCAGCACGCCGGCGCCATTGACCAGCACGTCCAGGCGGCGTTCTTCCGCCAGCAGAGACTGGCAGACTTCCTCCACCTGAGCCGCGTCGGCGACGTCCAGCAACTGGGTGCGGAACGGATAGCTGTCCTCGGCGAATTGCCGGTCGAGACCGATCACCTCGGCGCCCGCTTCCTGAAAGCGCCGCGCCACCTGCAGCCCGATGCCCTGCCCCGCGCCGGTCACCCAGACGCGCTTGCCGGTGAAATCCAGTTGCGTCATCAGCAGATTCCTCAGGCGCGCGCGCGCAGCAGGTCCAGCCAGCCCTGCAGGGTCGGCTGGGCGGCGAGATCGGCAAAGGTCACGGGCAGGCCGCGCTTCTGCCACTCGCCCACCAGGGTCATGACCTGCACCGAATCCAGACCGAAGTCGGTGAGGTTGTCGTCCAGCGCCGGTTCTTCGTCATCGGCGTCCAGCAGTGGCTGGACCTGGGCGCGCAGCCAGGCTTCGTCGAGCACGGCCGCACCCGCGCCGGTGACCTGGGCGGTGCTCAGGGTGCTGCCGCAGCGGGTGGCCACGTAGCGCAGCGCCATGCGGTGCTCTTCTTCGCTGAAGTCGGCCACGGCGTCGCCGATCAGGAAGGCCTGGATGTCTCTCATGAAGGCATCGGTGCAGGTGGTCAGGCAACCGATGTGGGCATAGACGCCGCAGACGATCAGCTGATCGCGCCGCCATTCGGTCATCAGGTCCTGCAGGTTGGAACGGTGGAAGGCGCTGTAGCGCCACTTGGTCAGCACCACGTCACCGTCCTTGGGCGCCAGTGCGTCCACCACCTGCTGCAGAGCGGGATCGGCCTGGGTCAGGCCCGGCCCCCACATGTCGTTGAGCAGGGCGCGATCGGCCGGCGGCTGGTCGGTGGGCTGGGCGGTGTAGACCACCGGCACGCCCTGGGCGTCGGCCCAGGCGCGCAAGGCGGCGATGTTGGCCACCACCTGGTCGATCAGCGGGCTGTCGTCGCCATAGAACTCGACGAAATAGCGCTGCATGTCGTGGATCAGCAGGACGGCGCGATCGGCCACGGGCGTCCAGTCGACCTTGTTGGCGGGAAAGCCGTCGGGCTGGGGCAAGGGATAGGAGGCAAGACGGGGAATAGCCATGGGAAACCTTAGGGACGCTCGGTGGATGGGGTCTGCAGCTGCTCGCGCAGGCGGCGCTTGTCGATCTTGCCGACGGCGGTGAGCGGCAGCTGGTCAAGGAACTGGAAACGGTCGGGCAACTTGTACTCGGCCACGCCCTGCTCGCGCAGGTAACGGCGCAGCGCCACCGGCTTGAGCGCCGAATCGCTCACCACCAGGCAGGCGCAGCTCTTTTCGCCCATCAAGTCGTCGGCGATGGCGACCAGGGCCGCGTGGGTGATGCCGGGATGGCGCAGCAGCAGGCCCTCGATCTCGGCCGCGGCGATCTTCTCCCCGCCACGGTTGATCTGGTCCTTTACCCGCCCGACCACCTTGAGGTAGCCGGCGGCATCACGCTGAACCACGTCACCGGAGAAATAGAAGCCCTCGGCGTCGAACACCTGGGCGTTGTGCTCGGGACTGCGGTAGTAGCCGCGGAAGGTGTAGGGGCCGCGGGTGGACAGCAGGCCGGGTTCGCCGTCGGGTACGGGATTGCCGTCCTCGTCGGTGATGCGCACCTCGTCGTCCGGACTCATGGGCCGGCCCTGGGTGGTGAAGATGCGCTCGGGCTCGTCGTCCAGGCGGGTGTAGTTGACCAGGCCTTCGGCCATGCCGAACACCTGCTGCAACTGGCAGCCCAGTTCCGCGGGCACGCGGCGGGCCTGGGCCTCGGCGAAGCTGGCACCACCCACCTGCACCACGCGCAGGCTGGCGAGTCGCGCACGCTGCTCGGGTGCGGCCGCGGCCTGCAGCCAGAGCGCCACTGCCGGTGGCACCAGGGCCACCCAGTCCACCTGATGGCGCTCGATCAGCGCGAAGCAGCGCAGCGGCTCGGGATCGCGGGCCATGACCACGCAGCCACCGGCGATAAAGACGCCCAGGGCGCCGGGCGAGCTGAGGGTGTAGTTGTGGCCCGCCGGCAGCGCGCAGAGAAAGCGCGTCGCCGGGCTCAGGCGGCAGATCTCGACGCTGCGTCTGAGGCTGTAGTAGTAGTCGTTGTGGGTGCGCGGGATCAGCTTGGGCGTGCCGGTGCTGCCCCCGGAGAGCTGGAAGAAGGCCACCTCGCCACCGGCGGTGGGGGTCAGGCGAAAACCGTCCAGCGGGGTATCCAGGCGCTGCTGCAGGCTGCGCGCATCGTCGGCGCCATCCAGCAGCACCTCGCCGAGGCCCGGCGCCACGTCGCGCAACTCGGCGAGAAAGTTGTCGTCGCGAAACAGGTTGTGCTCGCGGGAGGCGATCAGCAGCCGGGGCTGGATCTGCTGGGCATAGGCGAGGAGCTCCAGCTTCTGGTGGCTGAACAGCGCATTGACCGGGGCGATGCCGGCCTTGAGCAGGGCAAAGAACACCACATAGAACTCGGCCACGTTGGGCAGCTGCACCAGAGCCGTGTCGTGGCGACGCAGCCCGGCGGCCTGCAGGTGGGCGGCCAGGCGACTGGAGCGCTCGTCCAGCTCGGCATAGCTCAGCTGGCGCTCGCCGCAGAGGATCGCCGGCGCATCCGGCAGGGCTGCGCGGCTGCGCGCCAGGATCTCGGTCATCGGCAGGTCGAGCCAGTACCCCAGGGCGCGATAACGCGCCGCCAGGTCTTCCGGCCAGGGGGTGAATTCCAGACTCACGTGGGGTTCTCCTCGTCGAACAATCCACAGGCGGCACGCATGGTGCCCAGTTTGGCGGTGACCTCGGCCCACTCCGCCGCGGGGTCAGAGGCTTCGACGATGCCGGCGCCGGCGAACAGCCGCAGCCAGTCGCCCTGCACCGTGCCGCAGCGGATGGTGACCACCCACTCGCCGTTACCCTGGGCATCGCACCAGCCGACCATGCCAGTGAAAAGGCCACGATCGAAGGGTTCGATGCGCTGGATCAGCTGGCGCGCCGCGGCCGTCGGAAAGCCACAGACCGCCGGGGTCGGATGTAGGCGGCAGGCCAGTTGCAGCGCCGAGGTACGACTGTCCGCCAGCTCGCCGTCGATGGCGGTGGACAGGTGCCACATGGCGTTGGTGCTGAGCAGCGAGGGGCCTTCGGGGACGTTCAGTCGGCTGCACAGCGGCGCCAGCTGCTGGCGGATGTCCTCGACCACCAGGCGGTGCTCGTAGTGGTCCTTGCTGGACTCCAGCAATTCGCGGGCGATGCGCTGGTCGTCCTGCGGATCGGCGCGGCGCCTGGCCGAACCCGCCAGGGGATTGGTATGGACCTGGGCGCCCTGCTTGCGCACCAGCAACTCGGGACTGACCCCGACCAGCTCGCCACCCTCGGCGGTGGGGATGCGGAATTGATAGCCGGTGGGATTCTGCCGCGCCAGGTTGGCGAGGATGGCCTCCACGTCGGCGGGTTCGGCCAGGTGGATCTCCTGGATACGCGACAGCACCGCTTTGCTCAGCTCGCCGCGGCGGAAGGCCTCGATGGCCTCCTCCACCGCCAGGCAGAAGCCATCCGCACTGGGCAGGTTGCGTACCTCGCGCACCTGCGCCGGGGCCACCGGTGCGCTGCTGACCGGCGCCGGGCGCGCCGTCCAGGCATGTTCCCGGGGCACATAGAGGCAGGAGGGCCTGCTGGTATCGAAGGGAATGGCACCCATGATCACCGGCTCGGCGATGCCGGCCTGGCGGGCTCGGGCGAAGGCCTCGTCCACGGCGTGCAGGAACAGGCTGTCCCGGTGCGCGCCGCCGCTGGCCGGTGTCTCGACCCGGGCACAGATACCCCGCCCCTGCAGGACGCGATCACCCGACTGGAACAGGAACGCGGTCTGTTCCCGACGATCGGCAGCGACGTCGCCGACCACCTCAGCCCTCTTGCTCGTCATTTCGATGGACCTCTACACGAATGATAATGCTTATCAATAAGCAGAAGCTAAAGGTTGCCTGCCGGAAAGTCAATTCGTTAGGTACCGAACGATCTCTCCGAAAGGCCAGCAACCCCTTGAAATTTCTAATGAATCTCCACTGGGCAGAGCGCCGGCTGGTACCGGATCCGAGCCTCTTCCCATAGCCCTGTCGGCTACAGGAACGGAACGACTTGCTGCCCAGGAGTGGTTCTTTGAAAATGAGAGTGATTATCTTACAACTGGAAGGCGTCCATGTTCAGCTTGTCGTCAGTGTTTCGCATTCTCACCACTCTGGCTGTCGCCACCCTGGCCTTGGGCGGCACCGCTCAGGCGGCGGACTGGCCCCGGCAGATCAGCGCCGACGGCAGCCAGGTGACCCTGCCCGCCAAGCCGCAGCGCATCGTCTCCACCAGCGTCACCCTCACCGGCTCCCTGCTCGCCATCGGCGCGCCAGTGGTGGCCAGTGGCGCCACCTCGCCCAACAACAGATTCGCTGACGACCAGGGCTTCCTGCGCCAGTGGGGTGTGGTCGCCAGGCAGCGCGACATGAAGCGGCTGTACATCGGCGAGGCCAATGCCGAAGCCGTGGCCGCCGAGGCGCCGGACCTGATCCTGGTCAGCGCCGCCGGCAACGACTCGGCGCTGCGCCTGGTCGAGCAACTCCAGGCCATCGCCCCGGTGCTGGTGGTGGGTTACGACAATCGTAGCTGGCAGCAGGTGGTGGAGCTGCTCGGTCAGGCCACCGGCCGCGAGGACGCGGCCAGCAAGGTGGTGGCCGACTTCGACCGGCGCGTCGCCGATCTCAAGGGGCGCCTGCAGCTGCCGCCGCAACCGGTGTCCGCCTTCGTCTACAACCCGGCCACGCGCCAGGCCAATCTCTGGACCGCCGCCTCTTCCCAGGGCCAGTTGCTGGAAAGTCTGGGCTTCAAACTGGCGACGCTGCCGGCGGGCCTGGAGACCGGCCATAGCCAGGGGCAGCGCCACGACATCCTCCAGCTCGCCGGCGAGAACGTCGCCACCGGCCTCACGGGCCAGACCTTCCTGCTGTTCGCCGCGGATGCCAAGGAAGCCGCGGCGGTACGCGGCAATCCGCTGCTGGCCCACCTGCCGGCGGTCAAGGACAACCGCGTGGAAGCCCTGGGCGCCGAGACCTTCCGCCTGGACCCCTACAGCGCCAACCTGCTGCTGGATCGCCTGGAACAGCGCTACACCAAGCCCTGAACCGGGCAATCGTGGAGAACGCTACGCCAGACCTTGAGCACCGTAGCGTGGACAACGGCGCAGCCTTGTCCACCTATCCATGCCATGAGCCCCAGTGGAAAACGCTGCGCAATTTTCCACGCTACGCAGGGGAGTCAAAGCGCATCAGGCGCCGAGGCTTTCCGCCCGGCGCAGACCGCGGGCCAGCGCCCAGCAGAGGGCAGCCACCGCGGTGGCGACCAAGCCGAAGACGCAGGCCGCCTGCGCCGGCAGCATCAGGCTAGCCAGACCGCCGAACAGCGCCGCGCCGATGGCCTCACCGCCGATATTCTGCGCCGTCCACAGCGCATTGATGCGACCCAGCAGGCGATCAGGGGTCAGGCGCTGGATCAGCGCGTACTGCACCAGGGAATTGAGCGCGCCCAGGTAGCCGAACAGCACCAGGCACAGCGCTGACAGCCAGAAGCCGGGCAGCAGCGCGAAGACCGCCACCGCCAGAAAGGTGGCCACCGCGGTCATCAGCAGGGTACGTCCCGGGCGCGGCGCCTGGTTCAGTCGACCGCTGGTGAGGGCCCCGATAGCCGCGCCCAGGGGCGCGGCGGCATAGAGCCAGCCCAGGTGTCCAGTATCCAGCCCCCAGTGCTCGCCCAGCGACGGATAGAGCACCCGCACCGCATTGGCCATGGTGACCAGGGCGCCGACCAGGGCGACCGCCCCCAGCAGGCGATTCTCGAACAGGAAGGCGATGCCGCCGCCCAGGGCCTGCCAGGGCGTTTCGCGTGGCTGTTCCGGCGGGGGCAGCGGCGGCAGGCGCAAGAGCACCAGCAGGGTGATGAGGGTACCGCCGGCGGTCAGGCCATAGTTCCAGGCCACGCCGCTCTGGGCGATCAGCAGGGTGCCCAGTGGCGGCGCGACGATGGCGGCCACGCGCACGCTGAGCATGTTCAGGGCGCCGGCCTGCACCATGGATTCGCGGCCGACCAGGATCGGCGTGACCGCCAGCAGCGCGGTGACGCCCAGGGCGCCGAAGAAGCCGTCCCACAGCGCCAGCAGATAGATGACGGTCAGCGACGGCTCGGGCAGGCTGGCATTGACCGCCAGCCCGATGAAGCCCAGCCCGCAGATGGAGCGCGCGGCCAGGATCAGCCGGCGGCGCTCCAGGCGGTCGGCCAGTACCCCGCCGGTGAGCAGGCCGACGAACATGCCGATGCCGGCCATGCTCAGCGCCAGGCCCACCTTGAGCGGCGAGTCGGTCAGCGCCTGGACCTGGATGGGGATCGCCACGGCCAGGAGGCCGAGGGACAGCACTGAGACCAGGCGGGCGATGAACAGGGTGCGAAAGGCGGCGTGGGACCTGAGCAGGCCGAAGTCGAGCAGGAAGGACGTCTTGGACATGAATCACCGGAAAAACACAGGGAACGCTATCGAGCCGCCGGGGCAAGGCTGTTAGCATGTAATACAGACTATCATGTGTTAATACGCCTTGTTCTCATCCACTTCCCTCCCCGTCGGTCGTCGCGGATGACCAGGCGCCGCCTCTTCATCCTCGGCTGCGCCGCTGTCCTGCTGCTCCTGGTGATGGCTGCCAGCCTGGCGCTTGGCGCTACCGCCATCCCGCTGACCGATGTCTGGCAGGCACTGGGGCACGGCTGCAGCGAGCCGGCCTGCCTGATCGTGCGCGAGGCGCGACTACCGCGCACCCTCGCCGGGCTGCTCGCCGGTGCGGCGCTGGGCGTGGCCGGCACCCTGATGCAGGCGCTGACGCGTAATCCCCTGGCCGACCCGGGCATCCTCGGCGTCAATGCCGGCGCCAGTTTCGCCGTGGTGCTGGGCATCGCCCTGTTCGGTGCCAGCGGTCCCGAGCAGTACCTGGGCTTCGCCTTCGGCGGCGCCCTGCTGGCCAGCCTGGTGGTACTGCTGGCCGGCATCGCCGGTGGTGGCGGCTTCAACCCCATGCGTCTGGTGCTGGTGGGGGTGGCCCTGGGCGCCATGCTCGAAGGCGTCAGCTCGGGCATCGCCCTGCTCGATCCCCAGGTCTACGATCAGCTGAGATTCTGGCAATTCGGCTCCCTGGATGTGCGCCAGCTCGACCTCTTGCGCAGCGCCAGCCTACCGGTGCTGGGTGGCGTGGCGATCGCCCTGCTGCTGGCCCCGGCGCTCAATGCCCTGAGCCTGGGCACCGATCTGGCCGTGGCCCTCGGCACCCGGGTCCGCCAGACCCAGTTGCTCGGTCTGCTGACCATCACCCTGCTCTGCGGGGCCGCCGCGGCCGCGGTCGGCCCCATCGCCTTCGTCGGCCTGATGGTGCCGCACCTGGGTCGCTGGGCCATCGGCGAGGACCATCGCTGGCTGCTGCCCTTCGTCCTGCTGTTCACCCCCAGCCTGCTGCTGACCGCCGACATCGTCGGCCGCCTGCTGGTCACCAACGAGTTGCGCGTCTCGGTGGTGACCGCCTTCCTCGGCGCACCCCTGCTGATTTGGCTGGCCCGCCGTCAGCGCCAGGGAGGCCGAGCATGAACCGCCCCGGTCGCCTGCGCCTGCCTGGCGTGCTGCTCGCCCTGCTTGGCGGCGGCCTGCTGCTGGCCCTGTTCGCCCTGGGCAGCGGCAGCCTCGCCCTGAGTCCCGCCCAGGTGCTGGCTGCCCTGCTCGGCGAGGCCCCGCGCGGCATCGAACTGGTGGTCACTCAATGGCGCCTGCCACGGGTGGCCCTGGCGCTGCTGATCGGCGCCGCCCTGGGCCTGAGCGGGGCGCTGTTCCAGTCGCTGCTGCGCAATCCCCTCGGCAGCCCGGACATCATGGGTTTCAACACCGGCGCCTACAGCGGCGTACTGGTCGCCCTGGTGCTGTTCCAGGCCAGCATCCTCTGGAGCACCACCGCCGCCCTGATCGGCGGCCTGCTCAGCGCGGCCCTGGTCTATGCCCTGACCTGGCGCGGCAGCGGCGTGGATACCCTGAGACTCATCATCGTCGGCATCGGCGTGCGCGCCCTGCTGATGGCGCTCAACACCTGGCTGATCGTCCACGCCTCCCTGGAAGCCGCCTTCAGCGCCGGCCTGTGGAGCGCCGGCTCGCTCAACGGTATCACCTGGGCCAAGGCCTGGCCGGCGGTGGTCTTCATCCTGCTGGCGGGTGCTGCCAGCCTGGCGCTGAGCCGCCGGCTGTTCCTGCTGGAGATGGGCGACGACACCGCCTGCGCCCTGGGCGTGCCGGTGGAGCGCACCCGGTTGTCGCTGCTGGGCCTGGGCGTGGTGCTCACCGCCGCCGGCACCGCGGTGGCCGGACCGATCTCCTTCATCGCCCTGGCCGCGCCGCAGATCGCCCGCCGCCTGACCGGCACCCAGCGCCTGGCGCTGCCCGCCGCCGCCCTTACCGGGGCGGTGCTGCTGCTGGGTGCGGATCTGCTCGCCCAGCGCCTGTTCCTGCCCTATGTCCTGCCGGTCGGCCTGGTCACGGTGAGCCTGGGTGGGCTCTACCTGATCGGCCTGCTCATCTGGGAGTCCCGCCGCTCATGAACGACGCCCCCGCTTCGCGCCTGCACGCCGAGCGCCTGACCCTGGGCTACGGCCGCAAGCTGATCGCCGAGAATTTGTCGCTGACCATCCCCGATGGCGAGCTGACGGTCATCATCGGCCCCAACGGCTGCGGCAAGTCGACCCTGCTGCGCACCCTGAGCCGGCTGCTGGCGCCCAGCCAGGGCCAGGTCTGGCTGGACGGCCAGGCGATCCAGAGCTATCGCACCAAGGAGGTGGCCCGCCGCCTGGGCCTGCTGCCGCAGAGCTCCCAGGCGCCGGGCGACATCTCGGTGCGCGATCTGGTGGCCCGCGGGCGCTATCCGCACCAGACGCTGTTCGGCGGCGTGCGCGCCGACGACGAGCGCGCCGTGACGCACGCCATGCAGGCCACCGGCGTCTTCGAGCTGGCCGACCGGGCAGTGGATACCCTCTCTGGCGGCCAGCGCCAGCGGGTGTGGATCGCCATGGCCCTGGCCCAGGAAACCCCGCTGCTGCTGCTCGACGAGCCCACCACCTGGCTCGACATCACCCACCAGATCGACCTGCTGGAATTGCTGGAAGACCTCAATCGCCAGCAGGGCCACACCCTGGTGATGGTGCTGCACGACCTCAACCACGCCTGCCGCTACGCCACCCACCTGGTGGCCATGCGCGACGGCAAGGTGCTGGCCTCCGGCCGCCCGCGCGACGTGATCACCCCCGCGCTGATCAAGGCGGTCTACGACCTGGACTGCCTGATCATCGACGACCCGGTAGCCGGGACACCCATGGTGGTGCCCCTGGCGCGGCGTTCGGCGCGCTAGAGCGCCTTCAACGCCCGATTGAGCACCGGGCCGATCTGCGCCAGCTGGGCCGGGGCGATGATGTCGACATGGGCGCAGTCCACCTCGTGAGCCTGCAGGCGGGTGATCCAGGGCGCCCAGGTGGCCTTGACGTCCATTCCCGCCGGCAAGGTGCGCCGGGCGACGAACATCAGGGCCTCACCATCGAAACGCGCGCTGCGCGCCGTGGCCAGCAGGCGCACCGAATCGGCGTAGTTGCCCTCGATGGTGGCGAACAGCTCCGCCCCCTCCCCCAGTGCCGGATCGGCCAGGCCTTGCTGGGCCGCCAGGAAGGCCTCGCGCTCACGATCGACCTCGGCCAGCACCGCCGGGTCCAGCTCGCGCACGCCCTCGCGCTCCTGCCAATTCTGGGTTTCCGGTGGATAGGTGTCGAGCAGACCGAGGAAGGCGACCTGCTCCCCCGCCGCCTGCAACCGTGCCGCCAGGCCCTGGGCCAGGGTGCCGCCCAGGGAATAGCCGAGCAGATGATAGGGACCCTGCGGCTGCACCTCGCGCAGGGTACGCAGATGGCGCTGGATGACGGCTTCCAGGTCGACGCCCTGGGCTAGAGGACCGTCCGGACGTGGCGACTGGATGCCGAGCAACGACCAGCGCGGATCCAGGTGCCGCGCCAGCACGCTGAATTGCCAGGCGAAGCCCGAGGCCGGATGGAAGCAGAAGAGCGTCGGGCCGTCGCCCGGGCGCAGCGGCAGCAGAGTCTCGAAGCCGGCGCGGGTCGCGCTGGCCGCATCCTGTTCCAGCTGCCGCGCCAGGCGGGCGACGCTGGAGGCCACCATGATCTGACCAATGGACACCGGCCGCCCCAGGCGCCGGCGCAGCGTGGCGGCCAGGGTCATGGCCAGCAGCGAATGGCCGCCCAGGGCGAAGAAGTCATCGTCCGCGCCAACGATGGCGCAGCCGAGCACCTCGGAAAAGGCTGCCGCGAGATCGCTTTCCAGCCCCGGCGCCAGGGGTCGGCTGGTGGCCCTGGCCACGCCCTGGGGCGCCGGCAGGGCCTTGCGATCCAGCTTGCCGGTGGCGCCCAGGGGCAAGGCCTCAAGCTCGACGAGCGCCACCGGCACCAGGTGCGGCGGCAGACTTTCGCCCAGGCGCGCGCGCAAGCGCTCCAGGTCCAGTGCGGCGCCCGGCTGGGCGACCAGATAGCCGACCAGCTGGCGGGCATCGCCGCCGGCGGTTGTGGCCGCCTCGCTCAGCACCCGGGCATGGGTGACCGCCTGGGCCACGCCGGGCAGCGCCAGCAGGGCGTGGTCGATTTCCGCCAGTTCGATACGCTGCCCGCGCAGCTTGACCTGGTCGTCGCTGCGGCCCAGGTATTCGACGACGCCCTCGGGCAGCCAGCGCGCCACGTCGCCGGTGCGATAGAGGCGCTCGCCCTGCCCGTCCGGCGCGGCGATGAAACGCGCGGCGGTCAACTCGGGACGGCCGAGGTAGCCATCGGCGAGTTGCACCCCGCTCAGATAGAGCTCGCCCGCCACACCGGGCGGTACCGGGCGCAGACGCTCGTCGAGGATGTGCAGCCCGGTGTTCCACACCGGCTTGCCGATGGGCACGCTGCTGCCAGTGACGGCCGCCAGGGCGGCGCCATGAGCCGGATGATAGGAGACATCCACCGCGGCCTCGGTGGGGCCGTAGAGATTGTGCAGGGGCGCGCCGACCCGGCGCTCCCAGGTGCGGGCCAGTTCCGTGGGCAGCGCCTCGCCGCTGCAGAACACCTGGCGCAGGCCGGCGCAGCGGGCGACCGCGGCCGGCTCGTCCAGGCTGGCGACGAAGGCCGCCAGCATCGAAGGCACGAAGTGCACCGTGGTCACCCGTTCGCGGGCGAACAGTTCCTGCAGCGCCAGGGGATCGCGATGGGCCTCGGGCGGCGCCAGGTACAGCCGGGCGCCCACCAGCAGCGGCCAGAAGAATTCCCAGACCGAGACGTCGAAGCTGCTCGGCGTCTTCTGCAAGACGGTATCGCTGGCGCCGATGGGGTAGCTGTCCTGCATCCACAGCAGGCGATTGACGATGGCCGCATGCCCGACCACCACGCCCTTGGGCCGGCCGGTCGAGCCGGAGGTATAGAGCAGATAGGCCGGATCACCGGGGCGCGGCCCTTCGAACACCGGCTCTTCGTCCAGCCCCTTCAGCGGCGCATCGAGAATCAGCACTTGATCCTCGCGCAGCCCCGGGAAACGTCCACGTTGACTGGGATCGGTCACCAGCACCCGGGGCCGGGCGTCGTCCAGCATCAGCTGCAGACGCTCGTCGGGATAGCCGCTGTCCAGCGGCAGGTAGGCCGCGCCCAGTTCGATCGTCGCCAACAGCGCCAGGGACAGGAACACCGAGCGTGGCAGGGCGACGGCGACGATGTCGCCCCGCCCTACCCCAGCCGCGCTCAGGCACTGGGCCAAAGCCAGCACCTGCTGGCGGGTTTCCCGATAGCTGAAAGCATGCTGCAGGTCGGCCAGCGCCGGTGCTTCGGGTGTCCGAGCGGCCTGTTCGGCCAGCAGGGTCGCCAAGGTGGCTGCCGGTAGCGGCCGTTCGATCGCATTGATCGCGTCCAGCCAGCGCCGATCAGCCGGCGCCAGCAGCTCGGCCGCGCCAAGGGTGAGGCCGAGCTGCTGGGCGAATTGCCCGGCCAGCAGGCCGAAGCGCTCGGCGTGCCCCTGCAGCAGGTCGGGGGCGTAGCGTTCGGCATTGCCCAGCAGCTTGATGTCGAGGGCGCCGCCTGCTTCCAGGTAGAGGGCGATCTCCAGATCGCGCACCGGCCCCGAGGCCAGTTCGTGGGTGATGCCCGGCACCCCGGCGAAATCCAGCGCGAAATCGAACAGCTTGAGGTTGATGACCGGTCCGGTCAGCGGCTCGGCATCGCCCGGTCGGCCGAGATCGCGGGCGATCTGTTCGGCGTCGTAGCGCTGGTGGCGCCGCACCTTCTTGAGTTCGGCGGCCAGCGCGGCAGCGAGTTGCGGCAGTGTCTGGGTCGAGTCGGTACGCACCCCCAGGGGCAGGACGTTGAGCGTCGCGCCACCGGATTTGAGCGCCACCGATCCCATGCGCCTCATGAAGATGAAGCCGGCGCTGAAGGCCGGCTGGCCGCTGAGGCGGGCGAACCAGGTGGCGGCCAGGGCCACGGCCAGATCGGCCGGCGTCACGCCCTGGGCCCTGCCCTGCTCGGCCAGCCTGGCAAAGACCGCCGCGGGCACCCGGGCGCGGGCTTCCACCACCCGCGGCGTGGGCACCTGTCCCGCCAGGCCACCGGGTGCCAGCGAGACCGCCGGCGGCAAGGCCGCGCCACGCTCACGCCAGAAGGCTTCGTCACGCTCGCGCACGGCCGACTGCCGATAATCCTGGTATTCGCGCACCACCTCGGCAAAGGAGACGAAGGGCGAAGCCTCGGGCGTCTCGTCGCGCACCGCGGCGCTGTACAGGGCCGCTACCCGCTTGGCCAGGGCGGCGAAGCCATAGCCATCGATCAGCAGGTGGTGATAGCGCTGGTACCAGAACAGGTGGTCGTCACCCAGCTGATAGATCCGGTTGAGCCACAGTGGCCCGCCGCTGGTGGCCCGCAGGTCGCCGTCGAGGTCGGCGCGGATGGCCGCCCGCGCCGCGCCTTCCGGATCGGCTGTCCCGCGCAGGTCCAGCCACTCGGGCGCAGGGATGACCATGTCGCTGTCGATCCACTGCACCAGCTCGCCCTCGCGCTCGGCGAACCTCAGCCGCAGGCTGTCCAGCTCGCCCAGGCCCTGGACGATGGCCGCCTGCAGCGCCTGGGCATCGATCGGCCCGCGCAACTCGACCAGATGGGCCACGGCGAAGGCATTGGCGTGGGGCGACAGCTGATCGGCCATCCAGATACCGGGCTGGGCGGCGACCAGGGGCAGTTCGCGCGAAAGAGAAAGCGGCGTAGAGGACACAGGAACTCCAGTCAAGAAAGCAGGGAGGCGACCGGGCGGATATCGCGCCAGTGGCTGGCGAGCCAGTCGTCGCAGGCCGCGCGCGGCGCCGGTCCGAACACCGGTTCCCAGCCGGCGGGAACGGCCATGGCTTCGGGCCAGAGGCTGCACTGGCCCTGGGCATTGCACAGGATCAGCAGCACCTGGGCGGGATCGTCGAAGGGATTGAGAGCGTCCATCGGACCTCCTGGCGGAAAAATTAACGGTCGGGCGCGACCAGGGGTCGCCAGAGGCGGACCAGGCCGTCGAGCAGGCCGCCGCGCCACCAGAGCGCGTCGTGGCCCCCATCGATCTCGCGATAGTCGACTTCATGGCCCTGCTCGCGCAGGCGCGGGACCAAGTCCCGGGAGGCTTCGAGGATGGCCGGTTCACGCAACCCGGCCTCGATGAACAGCCGCAGGGGGTGCGTGCTCCCCTGCCCGCTCGCCAGCGCCTCGAGCAGCCGTCCCGGCGCGCCACGCTGCGGCCACCAGAAGGACCCGGACTGGCTCAGGGCGCAGCCGAAGCGCTCCGGCCAGTGCAGCGCGGCATAGAGCGCCGCCAGCCCGCCAAAGCTCTGCCCGGCGACCACGGTCGAGGACGGCGCTTGCGCATGGGGCGCCCAGACGCGCACCTGGGGCAGCAACTCTTCCTGCAGCGCCAGCCAGAACGCCGGATTGCAGGGCAACTCGCTGCTGCGCAGGGCGCGGTCGCTGTTGTCGATCAGCAGATAGACCGCCTCCGGCAGTTGACCAGCAGCGGTAAGCTGCTGCAGTGGCGCGCCCACCGGCATCGTCTGCGCCCAGAACTGGCCATCCAGCAGGATGGCCAGCGGTCGCTCTGAAGGGGTGGTATTGCCGGTGGCGAAGACCCATACCGGGCGGCTGTTGCCCAGCCGTGCACTCTTCCACTCGTACTGTTGCAGACTCGGCCAGGCCGTTGGCGCCAGGCTGCGGTCGGCATCGAAGGCCGCCCAGGCCGGCTGGGCAGGCGCCTCCGGCAGGTGCACGCCCGACACCGCCAGCCCGCGCCCACCCTGCCAGGCACGCCGGGGATTGAGCCGATCGGCCTGGGCCAGGGGAAAGACGCTGCGCCACCAGAGGCGGATACCCTGGAGGTCGGGTCGAGCCTCGCCCTCGAAAGGCGCCGGCTCCCCGCTGGGGATCAGGCAGTAGCTGCCCCGCCAGCCGCCCTCCAGCTCGGTCTCCCAGGCCCAGACATCGGTGCCTGGCAGGCGCCGCAGGCTCTGCGGCAGGCCCGGCTGATGATGGTCGGTGACCCCGGTGATATTGAGCCAGACCCGCTGGGTGGCGGAGCGCCCGGCCAGCCCTTCGGGATCGCGCCAGACAAAGGTCAGGCGATAGCGCCCACCCGCGGTGGCTTCGATCAGTGGCGTACCGCGACAGGCCACGGCCTGCCACCAGGGCTCGCTGCCCACATCGTCTCGCTGGAAAAGTGGATCTTTCATCGCATCAAGGTACATCGTCGCAAGGATCGTCATGGCCTGCATCGCGCCGGCCGACCTGGGCCTTGCCCGGGTCGGCCTGGGACTCAGAAGTCGTAGCGCGCCCCGACCATCACGCTGCGCGAGGGGCCCTGGAAGTTGAAGGTGGAAACCGAACCTACGCGCGACCAGTATTCCTTGTCGAGGAGGTTGTTCACGTCCAGGGTCGCGGTCAGTTGCTTGGTGACCGGATAGGAGAACTTGGCATCCACCGTGGCATAGCCCGGGGCGGAGACGGTGACGCCGGAGGTCTGGTTGGTCTGGGAGAAATCGCTCATGGCGGTCACCCCGCCACCGATGCTCAGACCGGTCAGCGGACCACCCGCCAGGGTGTACTTGGTCCACAGCGAGGCCATGTGCTTGGGCATGGCTTCGAACAGCGTGTTGCCATCGCCGCTGAGGTTTTGCGTATCCATGTAGGTGTAGCCGGCGAGCATTTCCCACTGCTCGGTGAGCTTGCCGCTGACCTCGATCTCGGCACCCTTCACCCGCGTCTTGCCTGAGCTGTCGGAATAGTCCGTGATGGCCACGCCGTTGGCATCGAAGGGCCGGGCCGCACGATTCTCGTCGGTCAGCTGGAAGATCGACAGCCGTGCGTTCATATCGCCATTGAAATAGCTGCCCTTGATGCCGACCTCGTACTGGTCACCCTCGCGCGGATCCAGAGCCTTGCCCTGAGCGTCCAGCTCGCTCTGCGGCTTGTAGACCTTGGAGTAGCTGGCATAGAGGGAGTGGTAGTCATCCAGGTCGTAGACGGTGCCCAGATAGGGCGTGACGAAGCCGCTATGCTTCTGGCTCTCCCCCGCCTCGGCGCCACTGGCCAGGGTGGTGGTATAGGCCTCGCCCCGGTACCAGGAGACGCGGGCGCCGCCGATCAGTGCCAGGCGCTCGATGGGGCGGAAGGTGACCTTGGAATAGAGGCCGAATTCGCGATCCTCGCCGCTGTAGTCGGTCTGATAGGCACGCGCCGGCTTGGCGAAGCGGGTCGGCGAATAGCTGTTCACATTGACCGTACCCAGGACGCTGTTGCCGTTCTGGTAATCGGTGTCGTAGTGCTTGTAGTCGGTACCCACGACGAATTCGCTGACCTGCCCCAGGGTCTCGAACGGCTGGCTGTAGCTGGCGTCGAGGGAATAGGCGTCCTGCTCGAAGTCCCGGGTACTGGCACGGATGCTGGTATTGCCATTGGCCTGCACCGCCCCGCCGGTGAAGGCATAGAGGTAGTCCGCCTCCCGGTGCGAGGCCCGGGCGGCGATGCGCCCATAGCCGCCATTGTCGAATCTGTGGGTCAGCTCGAAGATGCCGTCGGTGGTCTTGCCGTCGAAATAGTTCCAGTCCGCCCCCAGGAAACGCGACTGGCTGAAGTCCAGCAGATTGCCCTGGGCGTCGGTGGGATAGCCATTGTGCGGGGTGAGGTTCTTGACCTGATGGATCAGGCCGAAGGAGATCTGGGTGGCGTCGGACAGATCGATGTCCAGGTCGCCGTAATAGCTCTGGTCGGTGTTGGCGTTGTAGTCCACCTCACCATTGGTATCGGCGCGAGAGGCGACGAAGCGGCCGCGCACGTTCTTGCTCTCGGTGAGCGGACCGGCCAGGTCGATCTCCTGGTAGTTGGTGTCCCAGGAGCCGTAACGCCCGGTGATGTGCCCCTGGAAGTCCTCGGTGCCGCGCTTGCGCACCATGTTGACGATGCCGCCCAGCTCGCTGGTGCTGTTGAACAGCCCCGAGGGCCCGCGCATGATCTCGACCCGGTCGAAGGGCGAGAGGATGGGCACGGTGCCGAAGATGCTGGTCATGGGCGCCGGCAGGCCGTCGATGTTGTATTCGTCGTATTCGTAGCCACGCGAATAGATGGAGGAACGCCCGCTGTCGTTGGTCAGCACCCGCAGGCCGGCGGTGGACTTGGCCAGCTCGTCCAGGGTGTTGAAGTTACGATCCTTGATGTAGTCGCTGGTATAGGAGGTGATCGACTGGGGGATGTCGCGCAGGGCCGCCGGCGTCTTGGTGCCCACGGTCGCCGAATCCACGGTATAGCCGCCGGTCTGTTCCGAGGGCGCCATGTCGTAGAGGCGATTGCCTTCGATGGTCAGGGTGTCCAGTTCCGTGGCGTTCTGCTCGGCCACCGTGGCGGCCAGCGCCGTCAGCGGAAAGGGGATCAGCGCGCCGATCAGCAGCAACTGACGAAAGGCCCCGCGGCGAAGGCGGACGGGCTGGCAGAGGGTTCCTTGGGTGTTCATGGTGATCCTTGTGACCGTGGCGTTGCAGCCGACGCCGTGCACTGGAAGGCTGCTGTTCGCGTCATCGCGCGAGGGCAGCACTTTAAATGATAAAAACTCTCATTATCAAATGTTACGTTAAGCAATAGCCGTTCGCATTGCGAACGCCAGGCAGCCGTGATCCACGCCCAGAGGTCCGGACGGCATCAGGAAAGGATGCGGAAAAAGAGGGATCGACCGGACCGGGAGGGTCCAATCACGGGAACAGGCCAGCCGTGAGCGGGCCGGAGGGAAAAGCCTGGCGGTCGTTAAAGACCGGAAACCGCCGGCGTCTTGGCCGCTACCTGGCCGATCACCGGGCTGGGCAGCCGGCAGACGATTTCGCCGATGGCGTTCATCCGCGCCAGACCGCCATCACCCTTGCAGGCGTGATAATCGGCGAGATGCTCGGAGGGCGAGTTGCGCAGGCCCTGATCGAGCGCCACCACCAGGGCGATGACGCCCAGGCCCAGGGCGACGATTTCGAGCGTGCTGCGGGCACGATACCAGTGGATCGGTCGCGAAGGGCTCATGGCGGCTCCGGAGGATGGACGAATGATGGCGAAGTGGCTCCCTACTCTAATCGTCCTGGCCCGGATGTAAACAGCCGTTGCTCGCCTGGACGACAGCTGTCGTCGGCTCGTTGACGGCCACCGTTTTGAAGCCCGGCAGTGCGCCACCGTGACCATCAGCCCCAGGATCCTAGGTCAAGGTAGCCAGCGGGCTTCGTCATCCGCCCGAGCCACTGGCAACAGTGGCCGCCCTACCTCGTGCCCAGCGGCCGTCAGCAGAGCGCCAATCCGCCCCTTGTCGGCCGACAAGGGACGTAGACCTTGCTCAGGGATTTTCCTTGTTGGGCGTCTTGATATAGCCGGGCACGGCGGAATCGGGGGGCGTACTGCGTCCCTCGGTGGCCGCGGCTTCATTGGCCTGGACCCGGTCTTCCTGCGCCTTGGCCTGCTCCTGGGAGGCCCGCTCGACCTTGCCCTCGGCCGCCTTCTCCTGGGCCTTCTGGCTATGCGCCTGGGCGTCCTGGGCATGGTCTTCGGAGGTCTTGTCGCAGGCGGTCAGGGTTGCGGCAGTAGCCAATACGAGGGAGCACAGCAGAGCTTTGGACATCGGGTATTCCTGAGAAAAGAGACCTTTCAGGGACCTGGAGAAGCACAGGTTGGTTTCTGGCCCACCGCGCTGGCTTTGCGACCTGAGGTGTCCGTCGCACAGCGGTCACCTCGGAACGCGCGCCGCATGCCTGGACGTAACGGGCCGAGGGTCGCCAGGGTGCACCCTCTGCGCCTTGCCGAAAGAGCGAGCCGGCACGGCAGGCTCTGGCGCTAAGCCGGACACCACGTACGACAGCTGATCGCCTGGCCAAGGCCGCACGTCCGCGGACGATGCGGGCAACTCCGGTGATGCGACTAGGCTGACGGCACGTTGGCCATGGACAGGTAGCGGGACGCTCGATCAGGTCCCGGCGCTGATGGCCTCCTGCCTCGACACCTATAACAAAAGCAGGGAACCAGCATGACGATTCTTCAACGCGTGGTCGGCGGCATTGCACTGCTGGTGCTCTTGCTGCTGGGCATCGTCGCCGTGAGTTTCAACAGTACCCAGTCCATCCATGAGCGGCTGACGGTCATCACCGAACAGTCCGCGCCGCTCGGCCAGGCCGTCGGCGAGATCAACGTGCAGTTGCTGGGGGCCAATCAGACCCTGCTCGGCCTGCTGGCCGAGACCGACGCCGCGGCGATCGCCACGCGCGAAAGGCAATTCCAGCAGCAGTTCGCCGATTATCTGCAGCTGCACCAGCGCTTGCCGGCGCTGTTGCGCGACCATGACCAGCTGACCCGGGCGCTCGATCAGGAGCAGAAGCTGGGCAATGCCTATGGCGACCAGGCGAAAACCCTCATCGACAGCTACCGCCAGCTGGTCGCCATCCGCCGCGAAACCCGCACCCTGCAGGGCTATGCCACGCCGGAGGCCAATCGGCTGTCCAGCTACCTGCAGGCCTACAGCGCGCAACAGAAGGCGGAAGGCGCCACCGCGGCGGTCCGCGCCGCCCAGCTGCTGCTGATCGAGACGGACAAGACCTATGCCGCCTTCGCCGCCCAGGCGGCGCGCCTCGATCTGCCAGGGCTGGATGTGGTGCTCAACCAGCAGCAGGATGTCATCACCGATCGCCTGCGCGCCCTGGCCGCCATCGACGAGCGCAGCGCGCGCATCGTGGGGGTGATGGTCACGCGCCTGCTGCACGAGATGACCGCGCCCGATGGCCTGCGCCAGGCCTATCAGCGGCAGGCCACGGCCGAGGCCCAGTTCGACGCCCAGCGCCAGCGGACCGGCACCGCCCTACAGGCGACCCTGGACGCCCTGCGCTCCCTCAGCGCCGGCGCCGTGGCCGTGGCGCAGCAGGCCAAGAGCGATACCGATGCTACCGTGGCCACCAGCCGCCAGGTGCTCTCCATCGTCGCCCTGCTGGCGATTGGCGCGGCCCTGATCATCGGCGTCTGGGTCGCGCGTGGCCTGCGGCGCCCGCTGCTGGCCTTCCGCGAGTCGCTGCGCCAGGTCACGGCCGGCGATCTGCGGGTTCAGTTCGATGTGCGCCGCAAGGACGAATTCAGCGAGCTGGGCGGTTATCTCAACGAACTGATCCGCTCGCTGCAGACCACGGTGCAGACCCTCACCCAGTCGGCCGACGACCTCCGGCGTACCGCCCAGGCCAATGCCGATATCAGTGCCAGCACCACCCGCGCCGTGGAGGAGCAGACCGAGCGCCTCGGCTCCGCTGCCTCGGCGATGACCCAGATGGAAAGCACCGTGGCCGAGGTGGCCCAGCGCGCCCTCGATACCAAGGATGCCGTCGACCATACCTTCGAGCTGAGCACCACGACCGGCACCACCGTCGCCGAGACCATCGACAGCATCCAGCGTCAGGCCCGGCAGATCCAGGTCGCCGCCCAGGCCACCGATGAGCTGCAGGGCTATGGCCAGAGCATCGACGGCATCGTCGATGCCATCCGCAACATCGCAGAGCAGACCAACCTGCTCGCCCTCAACGCCGCCATCGAGGCGGCTCGCGCCGGTGAACAGGGACGCGGCTTCGCCGTGGTCGCCGACGAGGTGCGCTCCCTGGCCGGGCGTACCCAGACCTCCACCACCGAGATCCAGCAGCAGATCGAACAGATGCAGCAGAAGATCCACTCGGTCGTGGAAATCATGGGGGTGAGTCGGGCCCAGTCCGGCGAGTGCGTGCAACTGGCCTCCTCCGCCCGGCAAGCCCTGCAGAGCATGAGTCAGGCGGTCGTTACCATCCGCGAGATGAATACCCAGATCGCCGCCGCCACCGAAGAACAGAGCGCCACCGTCCAGGAGACCAGTCGCATGATGGTGCAGATCAACGACGCCGCGCTCCGTGCCGCGGAAGGCGCCGACAGCGCCGCCCGCAGCAGCGAGGACCTTTCGCTCATGGCCAGCCGGCAGCGCGAGCTGCTGCAACGCTTCAGTGTCTGATCGGGGACCGACTCATGTTCAAGCCCAAGCTTCGCCTTCTCGCCGGTCTCGTCCTGGCCGCCACCTGGGTCAACCTGGCCCAGGCCAACGCGCCGCTCATCGGCGTCCTGACCTCCAAGCGCGACAACTTCCGCACCCTGCTGATCAACAACGTCGAGGAGCGCGCCCATACCCTGGACGCGGACCTCTTCCTGGAAAACGCCAACAGTGACAGCGCCCTGCAGCTGCGCCAGTACCGCAACCTGATCGCCGCCCACGTCGATGCGGTCATCGTCAATCTCATCGACGACAGCAACACCCAGGAGATGCTGTCGCTGGCGATGAGCAGCAAGGTGCCGCTGGTGTTCATCAACTACCGCCCCAGCGTCTCTCCCCTGCCCGCCTATGCCGGCTTCGTCGGCTCCGACGAGGTGGAAGCCGCGACGATGCAGATGGAGGAGCTGGCCCGCCGCGCCGGTTACAAGGGCAAGGTGGCGATCCTCATGGGCGAACCGGGTCACCCGGCGACCAAGCTGCGCACCGAGAGCGTCGAGAGGGTAGTCGCCAAGTACCCCGACATGCAGGTGGTGGTGAAGGCCTCGGCCAACTGGCAGCGCAGCGAGGCGAGCGAACGCGTCCTGCAGTGGGTCGACAAGGGCGTGGCCTTCGACATCGTCGCCGCCAACAACGATGAGATGGCCATCGGTGCCATCCGTGGGCTGGAAAAGGCGGGCAAGCCGCTGGCGAAGTATCTGGTGGGCGGCATCGACGGCACGCCCGACGGATTGCAGGAGATGCGCGAGGGCAAGTTGGCCGTCAGCGTGCTGCAGGATGCCAAGGGCCAGGGTCAGGGCGCGGTGGACATGGCCTTGCGCCTGGCCAATGGCTCCACCAGCAACAATCTCACCCGGGTCCCCTTCCAGCTGATCACGCCGGACAACCTGGCGTCCTTCTAGCCCGAAAAGCAGGCGAGGCCATCCGTCTCCGGTGGCCTCGCCCGTCTTCAGTACCCAGTACCAGATGCCCAACTCGCTCGGGCACTCGGGACGCCTATATTCAGAAACGCCAGCTGAGTCGCGCGTCGAGGTCCTGGTCCCTGGTCCGACCGCTCAGTTGTCCGTCATAACCCAGGCCCAGCGAGACCGTCTCGCTCAGCGCCAGGTCCAGCGCCCCGCGCACCACGGCCGCGTCACGCGCGATGGGCGCCCCCACCACCTTGAACGCCGGCCCACCGGCGAAGGCCGCTTCATGCTCGGGGATGGTATCGCCGAAGGCATGGCGCCAGCCCAGGGTGGCAGTCGGGACCAGCTTCCAGTCACCCAGCGGCTTGCTCGCCAGGCGCAGGCCGAGGGTGCTGAAGGTCACGTCGGTGTTCTGCCGCGGATTGTCCAGGTCCAGCGCCCCGCTACGCTCGTGGAAGCCGTCGGTCTGCAGGTGCACCTGGGCCAGGTTGGCGAAGGGCGAAAGATCCAGGCGTCCCGCGTCGATCCGATAGGCCAGCTCGCCGAAGGCCTGGGTGGTGCCGGCGTCGTAGTCTGGCGCCAGGCGCTGGTCGGTGCCGAGGATCGCCAGATTGCGCCGTGCCTCAACCTGGTGCCAGCTATGGGCCAGGCCCAGCCTGAGGCTGAGGGCATCCCACTGCTGGCCGGCATAGAGGCCCAGGTGGTAGTCGGTGCTGTCCGCCGAGCCGGATTCGCCACGCAGGTCGAGATCGGTGTGGCCGAAGCCCACCAGCCCGCCGACGCGCCAGCCGCCGTCCAGGGGTACGTCGCTGCCGATCAGCAGGCCACGGCTGTGGCTGTCCAGGCTGCTGGCGCCGTGGCTGCCATCGTTGTGGCCCCAGGCGCCGAGAGCCTGGGTCCAGACCAGCCCGCGCTCGCGACTGCCGGCCAGCCCCTGGATGCCGGAGCTGGACGGGAGGTCGTCCTGAGCATCGCTCAGGCGATCGCTCATGGCATTGCGGACCAGCCGGCTGTTTTCCACCAGCACGGTCTTGGTCGAGGCGTGCAGTTCGTTGCCCAGGCTCTGAAAGGTGCTCCGAGCGCCCGCGGCATTGGTCGCGGCGACCTGATTCCAGAGTGCATTGCCGGCGCCGGCGCTTTCCAGACCTGCAGCGGCGGCCCGGGCGTTACGGCCCTCGGCCAGGTCGGCGAAGGCCACGCCATTGCGCGTCAGGCTCAGGGTCGCCTGGTTGGCGCCATAGCTCAGGGTCGGGGTGAGGAAGGCGAAGTCGGACTGGATCTGGCCGAAGCGGCCGCTCAGGCCAGTGCCCGCGCTCAGCAGCTGATAGTTGCCCAGCGGCTGCCAGTAGGGACTGGAAACCAGCGCCAGCGTGGCGCCATTGACGGTGATGCTGCCCGTGGCCACGAGACGATCGGCGCGGCCGCTGGCATCGGTATCGACCTGATAGATCGAGCCCTGGTCGAGGATGGCGTTGCCGTTGACGTTGAGCTGGCCCACCGAGTTGCCGGGTGCGAGGATACCGCCCTGGGCCACGCGCAGGCTGGCGAGGCTGCCGTTTCCGCCGAGGGTGGCGCCCGAGTTGACGGTGACCGCCGAATTGCCGAGGTTGCCGTTGATGGCCAGGCGGCCCTGGTCGACGCGGGTGGTGCCGGAGAAGTCACTGTTGCCGGTCAGGCTCAGGGAGCCGGCCCCGGTCTTCACCAGACTGCCGTTGCCGTGCAGGTTGTTGGCCAGGCTGTCGTTGACCGACTGATCCAGCACCAGGGTGGCGTTGTCGGCGATGTCGCCGCTGCCGAAGGCCCGGGCATGACCGCGCAAGGTACCGCCATTGATCACCGTGCCACCGCTGTAGGTATTAAAGCCGCTGAGGGTGAGTTCGCCGCTGCCGTTCTTGGTCAGGCTGCCGCTGCCGCCGATGTCGTTGCGCCAGGCATCGCGGGCGCTGAAGCCACCCTGGCTCGCGTCCATGTTCACGCTGACATTGCCATTGAAGGCGGCGTAGCCGTCGGCTGCGCCCATCAGGTTGAGTCGGCCGTAGCCGTTGGATTCGTCGATGACCGCATAGCCCGAAGACAGCTCGGTGCTGGCCAGGATGTCGCGACGCTGACTGGCGGTGAGATAGGGGAAGCGCGTTTCCAGCAAGACCTCGGCATTGACCGGTACCACCGGCGCCAGGTTGGTCGGGCCGACGGGGGCGAAGCCGTAGGTCAGGCGGGCGGTATATAGCGCCCTGTCCTGGGCATGCTGGGATTGCTGGTCGGTGGCCGGATCAATCCTGCCCACGCAGTTGTTGATGTCGCCGCCACATTGCTGGGCGAAGTAGGCCTGCGCCTGGGTGAAGGCATCGCCGCGCAGCTGGGCGTTGTTGACCAGGTTGTCGATGGCGAAATAGGTGGCGGTGATGCGCCCGCCGATCACGTCCAGCGGCGAGTGCATGCCCGCGACGATGCGGTTGTTGCCCAGCTCCGAGGCGCGAAAGAGTTCCTCGCCCAGGCGCTGGGGTACGGCGTAGCCGAAGCCGATACCGGCGAGATAGGCGGCGTTGGTGTGGCCACTGGGAAAGCCGCCGTCGCTCTGCGGCGTGGTGCTGAGGGCCGGGCGCAACGACAGCGGCACGGTGTCCACGCCCGCCTGGCGCCAGGGCCGCGGATACTGGTAGGCGTTCTTGGCCGGGGTGGTGGAGGCATCGTTGCGGATCGCCTGGACCAGCTGCACCACCTTGCCCAGTTGCGAGTTGGCGTCGCCGGCACCATTGCCGTTGTCGCTGTACTTGGTGGTCTGGGTGGAAGCGTCGAACACCGGGATGGTGGTGAAGGCGCCGGAGCCGGCCAGGTAGCCATTGGCCAGGGAACCCAGGCCGCTGATCAGGCTGTAGCTCTGGTCGCGGCGGTCATCGTAGTAGGCCGCTATCTCCTTGGCCTGAGTACGGGTCTTCGCGAGGTCGACCACGTACTGGATATTGCGCTGCAGGATGGGCGCCCCGAAGGCGGTGGGCGTGCCGGTGTTCCAGCTGGCGCCAGGCGTCCAGAGCTTGTTGTAGCCGGATAGCAGATCGACGCCATTGGTGGCGTTGTTGCCCGAGCGACTGGCCGCCTGCACTGAAAGCGCCAACAGCGACACCGCGAACGCGATCGTCAACACCACGGGTTTGTTACCTGAACGTTTCACCAGCGCTTCCCCTTGGGCTTGTGGATACAACTTGTTACAAGCGGTCTTGGGGCGGCGAGCCTAGGGCGGCGATGTGACGATGTGGCGGCGGTTCGAAGGCAGTTTTACGACATCTCACAAAGCCTAGCGCCGCGACCCGGAGGCCGTAGCAGGAGAGATGCCTTCTGTGTGGCGAGCGGCGAGTGTGTTCTATCCGTCGCGCAACCTGTCCAGATCGCACCAGAGGTGCAGCTTGGTGAAAAAGGTATCCCCCACGGCGACCGCCAGCGGCTCCCTGCCGAAGAGGCTGAAGCCTGCACGCTCGTACAGCGCCAGGGCGGCATGATTGCCCTCGGTGACCGTGAGTTGGACGACCCTGAGTTCGGGCCAGGTCGTCGCCTGGGCCAGCAACTCGCCAAGCAGAGCGTTCGCCAGACCCAGACGCCGGTGCCGATCGGGCACGTACAGGCCGAAGAGGGTCGCCTTGTGCCGCGCCTTTTGCCGCGTCTCGCGGCTCAGACCTACCACACCCAGCAGATCCGCGCCCTGGGTCGCGCCCCAGACCCATTCCCCTGCTCCGTCACCCTCCTGCAGACGACGCTCCCACCAGCTGAGCGGCAGCCCTGCCCGCTCTGCGGGACTGGAGGTAAAGGCTTCCGGATGCCTGGCATAGGCCTCCAGCATCAGTTGCCGGTAGGCGGGAGCCCAGGCCGGGCCCAGACGCTGGATGTTCGTTGCCAACCTCATTTTCAATCAACGGTCCGCTTAACGAAGCCGAGATGGAAGCGCTGGACGAACCTGTCGCCTCCGCTCAGAAATCGTCGTAGCAGACCTTCCAGAACAGGTCGATGCTGCCGTCGTCGCGATGGGCCACGATCAGGCCCTCGGTTTCCTCGAAGGCTTCGAGCAACAGCTCCCAGTCCTCGCTACTCGCCTCCAGGCGCTCCACATGGACGTGCCTGTCGATGACCCCGCGGGCGTTGTTGACCAGCCGCGAGACCCTCATCGTCAGACGGTCGTAGGAAGTCAGCTGGGATGGATGGCTCTGGGCCATGGGCACAGGCTCCATAGCTGTTTTTTTATACAGTATTCAGGACCAAAGTAATTGGCAAGTCGCCACAAGCCTACAGGACCGGTGGTACGAACGACGATGCCAGTAGCGGCACGCCAAGCCAGTTCCTTGCGCGCTGATCGACCCCGATAGGCACTAGCGTGGTTTCGCTGCTCAGCAGCCGAAAGGACCGAACCGCCAGGCGGTCCAGGTCAACCGCTGGTCTTCTCCAGGGAATCTCCAATCAAGGGGTCGGTCACAAAGTGCCATCATATTGGCATTACACGTCAGCCATCTGGCGTTGCTGTCTAACCGTCTTCCCGAGCCTCCTATGAAAACCTCACCAGAGCTGGGTCGGCTCGTCGATCAAACGCTCGCTCGTCCTGTCGGGCCCCTGTCCTTCGCACCGGTGCTGGAGCGACTGTTCAATCTGGAAATCCATGCGCAGCGCAGTCGCCACCTTACCCGCTGCCTGCTGATCGGGACCCTGAGCTATGACAGCTTTCTAATCTGGTGGTGGCTTCTCCTGGAAGACGCCATGCCCTGGGCTGCCGCGCAAATGCTAGGGATCGCGACCCCCTTCGCGCTGTTGGTCGTAGTGCTGCTGCGGGTAATCCCGGTTCGCTGGCGCGAAGCCCTGGCCTTGCTGCCTTTCTATGTAGGTCTGCTGGTGGTCTACAACCTGGTGATCAACGGCCCCTCGGGCAGTGAGATGAATCAGACGCTGTTCATCTTCACCTGGCCGCTGATGCTGGCCTTCGTCAACACCTGCATGAAGAGCCCGCTGCTCCCGGCCCTGCTGTTCAACGGCTTCGCCCTGGCGGTTATCGCCCTTGCCGTCCATGAAGCGCCGGTGTCACCGATCGTGGGCGGACTGATGTTGACCAACGCCATCGTGATGGCATTCTTCTCGTTGCTGGCCAGTTACTGGCTCAACGTCGAAGGGCGCCGATCCTATCTCTACAAGCTGCGTGAAGAAGTCCGCCTGGCGTCTCTCAATTCGGCCAACCAGGATCTGCAGATCCTCTCGGAAACGGATTCCCTCACCGGCCTTGCCAATCGACGTCAGCTCCATCTTCTGCTGGACGCCTTCTGGCAGCGGCGCCTGGCCGGCGAACAGGGGGCCGTGCTGCTGATCGACGTGGATCACTTCAAGCGCTACAACGACTACTATGGCCACCTTGCCGGGGATGATTGCCTGCGCACCGTGGCCAAGGCCCTGGCGATCGGGTTGGGCCCGAGTGACAGGGTCGGTCGCTATGGCGGCGAGGAATTCGTCGTGCTCCTGGACCGGATCGGTCCGGCCGCCGCGCTGGACGTGGCCGAGGCCATCCTGCAACGCGTTCGCGACCTGCAGATCCCGCACCAGGGACGCCAGGATGACAAGACCCAGGTCACCGTCAGCATCGGCATCGCCCGCAGCGGTCTTGCCGGTCTGAGCACCGCGGAGGACCTGCTGGATTGTGCGGATCGCGCCCTCTATCGCGCCAAGCGTGATGGCCGTGACCGGGTGTTCGAAGGCGGCATCGATGCCATCCTCGGCGCACCCCTGGACCATGCCGAACTGCTCACGCCGGAGGATGTCCGCAAGGGGCTGGTGAACAACGAATTCCTGCTGCACTACCAACCCATCTATCGCGTCGAGCCCAGGCAGGTGACGGGTTACGAGGCGCTGCTGCGCTGGCAGCACCCGACCTTGGGCCTGGTCTCGCCCGAGGTCTTCATCCCGCTGGCCGAACAGGGCAACTTCATCATCGCCCTGGGCGAATGGGTAGTGAAGGAGGCCTGTCTCGCGGCCAGTCAATGGCCCTCGCAGCTGAGTGTTTCCATCAATCTTTCGCCGCTGCAATTCGCCGATCCCATGCTGCACGAGCGGGTGTCCGCGGCGCTCAGACTCTCGCGCCTGGCGCCCAACCGCCTGGTGCTGGAAGTCACCGAAGGGGTGGAACTGGTCATAGATACCCGGACCCGCCAATCCTTCGCCCTCCTCCAGCTGCTGGGCATCCGCATGGCCCTGGATGACTTCGGTAGCGGCTTTGCCGGTCTGGGCCCCATCCTCGAACTGCCCTTCCAGCTGATCAAGATCGATCGCCGGATCCTGGCGATCCAGGATGAGGAACAGCGTGGCGAGGTGCTGACCTCCCTGCTGCTGCTGGGCAAGGCCATGAAGCTGGAGGTGCTCTGCGAAGGCGTGGAAACCCCGGAGCAACTGGCGCTGCTGCAACAGCTGGGTGTCCGGCTTGCCCAGGGCTATCTGCTGGGCAAGCCCGCGGCTGCTCCGAGCGGTCAGGAACTCCAGCTGATGGCGTCCTTGGAAGCCTGAGACACGGCCGCTGCCCGCCTGCTCGCCCCATGACGGCAGCCCGCAGAGCGGCCACCGGCCCGTTTAGAGGATCGCCAGGCTATCCAGTACCGCCGTGTAGAGCGCGGTCCCGTAGGTGACCACGCCGAGCGGTACCCCCACCGCAGCGCCCAGGATCAGGGCACAGACCAGTAACGCCACCAGAGGTATTCCGAACACCGGCTGTACGAGGAAATGGCCACGGCTGCCCTCTCCGACCACCTTCCTTTCAGGCGTGCCGGTAGGGCTGCCGGCTTCCGAACGGGATCGCGTGGGCTGGGCAGGCTGCTGACGCTCGAGCCTGGTCTTGCCCTCCATCTCGATTAGGTCGGCGATGTCGGCCAGTGTGCCGTTGTTACGGGTGATCTGCTCATGGGCAGCGCGGAGTGAATCAGGCTTGGCGGTACGGCCTGCACCGCGGGTTGGTCTTCGAGAGGCGGTCATACGTGCGAGAAGCTACTGAGGAGGCACCAGGATGGCGGAGGCAGACGTTAAGGTCATTAACCTTACCTGTCCCAATAGCCAATTGCCACCATCTTCCTTGGCTTCAACATTTGCGATTCCAAATCCGGACTACGTTCTCCGCACAAGCCGGTGGCACTCATCGCCTTATGGCGCCAGCAGGACGCAACATCAGCCCGCAGAGAAGCCACTCCAGGTGTAACTACGCGGATTTAATGGTCGTTTACCGCTGAAAACGCCCATGGCTCCTGGATCTAGGACATCCCGAACCGGTTGGCGGAATTTTCGATGAAGACTCGGTAAACCTCCGGGCGGAAACGCCGATGAGGTGGGACAGGCTTCAAGCAGGTACCGAGATACTAGCTTTTAGCCATCACCAAGTTGTAATCATACTCGTCTAACGTAGCGGCGCACTTCGCTCTCGACGCTGCCTGAAGACGGTTGATGAAAGTAGAACCAAGTAACGCACCCAAGGCATTTCTTATCCGTTCTGAAAATCTGGAAGCGGATGAATTTGGTACTCTATTCCGCCGGATGTTCGGTAACCCTCCTCCCCCTCTACGGCATCCTATTGTCATTACCGGGGTCTATGGTCGTTACGAAGGATTCAGCTTCCGTCGCCTTAGCTTTTGCAGCGATCTGATCACCGAGCTACCTGATATGGGTGATGAGATCACCTTCATCTTTCCCAGCACCGGTCGTGTCATCTTGGAGCAGCACGGCGAAACGATTGGAACAGCACATTTCGGTTTGGCCCTTGAGAAGATGGCGCTACGTTCATTGGGTTTCATCGACAACCACTCACACCATGGCTTCTCGGTACACCGCTCATTGCTTACACGGCGTTTGTCGAGGCTTCTAGAACGGCCGATTATCCAGCCGGTACGATTCCAACGCAGCATTGACCTCAAGATCGAAGCCTTCCACGGTATCAAGGCAATAGTCAGCATGGCCACTGACAGCGATTTCTACCGTCTTATCGGCAATAGCGCTCTACTGCCGATACGCCTGCAGGAAATGTTGGTGGATGCCGTCCTGGATGTCTGGCCACATAACTATACCGAGGAGCTAAAACGCCCATTTCCGCTGATAGCTCCGCGCCATGTAAAGAGGGCCATGGACTATCTTCAGGCATATCCTGAAATATTAATCAGCGGCAGCGAATTGGCCGAACTCTGCAATGTTAGCCAACGAGCACTTCAGGAGGGATTCCGACGGTTCCTTGGTACCTCGATCAGCGCTTACCAACGACAGGTACGACTGCAGCGCGCCTACGAGATGATCCAGCAGGGTAATACCTCTTCTGTAGCTGACGTCTCTCTTGCCCTTGGCTTCACTAATGCCGGACGCTTCTGCCAGTACTTTCAGAATGCCTTCGGGCTTAGTCCTGCCCAACTGCGTGATGGTCTCAATAGACGCAGATGAACAGGCCGCCCTACTCCGGCCCGTCACGTTGAATCGCTGTTGGCCGGATGAGCAGAGGCGCTGGATCAGAACAGAAAGCTGGCCTTCAGACTGCCACTGGAACCATGACTACCACCGCCACCCAATGCGTTGACTTCAGCACCCAGGCTGAAGGGACCCTGGCTGGCAGTGAGATTGAAGGCGCCGTTGAATTGGTCACGCTGGTCGAAAACGGCACGCTGGGAAACAGCCAATTCCAACAATTCGCCGCTACTGTCGACATGATAGCCGCCCAAGGCGTGGTCATAGCCGACGTCCAGACCCGGTACCAGCTGCCAGCCGCTCCCCAGCGGCAGGGGAGCAAAGGAGACCTTGAGATTGGCGTATGCGCTTCGGCGACTTTTACTGATATCGTCGATGCTCAATGCCACCTCGCTGCCCCTTTCCCGGAAACCGTCCAGATGCAGATGGCTGTAGCGAAAGCCAATGCTCGGCTCCAGGGTCAGCTTGGAGACCGCCGTACGATAACCCAGCGCGACGCTTGCGCTACCAAGCCTGCCTTTAGTGTCACCCACGGCCCTGCCAAGACCACCGCCGATCTCGCGCCTACTGTCGTAATCCAACCAACCGTAGCTGAGGTCGGCATCGGCGAAAGGGCCCTGTTCGAGACTATTGAGCGCGAATCGCGTGCCGCCACGAATAAAGGTCCTATAGGTATCCACTTCACCGCTCGCAGCCCCAATGCTACCCCGGCTGTAGCCGAAACCGAGGTTACTGCTGAGCTGATCGGAGAATCGCTGCGTCAAACCGATCAGCATGCTTTGGGTGTGTTCGTTGCTGCTTTGCGCGCCGGAGGTAGAAGAATTACCTTGATAGCCCGCCAGCGCGGTACTCCACAGACGGGTCTGCCCTGGCTTCAGGTCGAAGCCTCTGGCGTAGGGCGCAACGGCGCGATCAATCAAGGCGTCTTGTCTGAGCAGATAACTGGTTGCATCAGCATGCGCCTGACCACCGACGGTAGACTCGACGCCACCAAGAGTGCCAGCATCCATGGCTGACTGCAGATAATAGTTGTAGGCGGTATAGGCCCCAGACAGACTGCTGTTCTGCAGTTGGCCAAGCAATTGGGCACCAGCAGCCGCGTTACCCGACAGACCAAAGGTACTTGGAAGGCTGCTGTAGTAGACCATCTTGCCACGCAATACGTAGATGGTTTCCTGAGATAGGCCCAGGCCTTCCTTAAGATAATTATCCATACTGCCATACTTGTTGGCTACCTCGTCGAAACTCGCTAGCAGATAACTGGACTGGACGCCGATAAGCGGTTCGTAGATGGCCGCTATGGCAGCAGGCATCTTCGCGATAGTCGCTTTGATTCGGGTTGCAGAGTAATCATTGGTAGCCAAGTAGTCGTCCATGATTGTCTGGCTGTTCACCCCGGCAATGCTCTGCAACACGGCCGTGGCCCAGCCAGTGCGATCCTTTCCTGCAGTGCAATGGAATAGCACGGGGCTGTTGGCAGCGGCCAACTCGTTGAACAACTTTGCAAATTGGTCGCGCACGCCAGCATCACTGACAAAGGCGCGATTGGTTTCCTTCATCCAGGCTACGGCTTCAGCCGAATTGTTGAAAGAGATTCGAGTGAGATTAGTCCCAGACGTGATCCCGCCGATAATATCGATATTGTGATATGCAGAACCGGCCGGCAGGGTGTCCGGTGTAGCAGCAATCTCGCTACCGGTGCGCAGGTCGAACACCTTGCCGATACCCAAGCCATTCAGAAGTGCCAGATCAGAGCCCTTAGGTGTCAAGGCATTAGACCGATAGAATACGCCTGAACGCATTACGCCGTTGTTGACCAAGCCCGTCGTGCTGGTGAGATACGCATTAGTCGTACCAGCAATATCGCGGAAGTTGTCGATGCCAGTCAGCCGTGGCGTGTTCAGGGTATAGGCCTCAGCCGCATGGGCGCAGGCTATGGAGAGGCTGAGCAGCGACAAACCTACAGCGGACGCAGAAAGCAAAGGACGATGGAACACGATATAGCCTCTTTGAGCGGAAT
The DNA here is from genome assembly GCF_004341115.1 of Pseudomonas sp. JUb52. Lineage (NCBI taxonomy): Bacteria > Pseudomonadati > Pseudomonadota > Gammaproteobacteria > Pseudomonadales > Pseudomonadaceae > Pseudomonas > Pseudomonas sp. JUb52. The sequence continues at coordinate 541,056 of NZ_SLYS01000001.1, read as the reverse complement.
GGCAGGGCTACTATCGGCGCCAATCAGGATCCGAATGTTACAGTTCCGCGCCTCACTGAAAGAGGGGCGCAATCTGTCCATAGGCTGCGCTCTGTGTCCATGGAATTCGCCGACGCTAGGCCGTGATCTTCATCGAAAGAATGCCCAGCAAATTTTAACCGTCAAAGCTCACACCGTTGGGTAGAAAGCGCATCCGAACATCCAGTCCCGAAAGGCTTTCACCTTCGCGCGATCGCTGCCGTCAGGGCGATAAACGATGTAGTAGGCCAGCGGCGATGCGAAATTTACGTCCGGAAGTAGTCGTATCGGCCGACCGGCAGCCAAATCGTCCTGCGCCATGACACCACGGGCGAGCGCGATCCCTTGTCCATCAATGACGACCTGCAGTACCGCCGCCGAATTATTGATCCTTCAGCCCGCGCTCCACGGTCAGCTTCTTTCCGGTGACGCTTTCAAACCAAGTCCCCCAGGTCGTGAAACCGCTTTGACTATCCATGGACAAATCGTGAATCAACGTGTGCTTTGCCTGGTCGATTGGCCGCTGCAGATCGGTCTGCGCTGCCACCAGCGCCGGTGTGCAATTTGGATACACGTCTTCATCCAGCCACTTTTCGGCAATCACCCCAGGCCAACTGGCGCCGCCATACCGCACGCCGATATCGATATGCGGAAGTAGCCATTTGACGGCAAAACAGGACTGACCGCACAGCCAGAACCCCCCCATAGGTGTTTTCCTTCAATCGTTCGAGCCCCAGTTAGAGCCGCTCCAAGCCTGCCTGAATATCAGGCAATGCCGCCTCCGATGCCTCTGTAGCTATCAATCTCACCTTCCCCGAGATGCTGCGATGAAACAGCGCGGTACCCAGCCATCGTTCAAGCGTCCTGATCATCTGGCCGACCGCGGCCGGCGTGACACTGAACTCGCTGGCGGCAGCAGAAAAGCTTTGATGGCGGGCGCTCAGTTCGCTACTACGAATGAACCGGAGAGCTGACGTGCCACTGCATCAATCTCTCCCATGCTTCGAGGTGTCTTATGAGCAAGCAAATCCAAGGTGAGAAGCGGCTGGTTATCGGTGATACAAGGGATATGGGTCTGCAGACAGCCCGCCTGGTGCTAGAGCAAGGCGGTAGCGTTGTCATCGTGGGGAGCCGCTCGGAAAAAACCGAGCAGACGCGTCAGGAACTGGAAACTTTGGACACCATCAGTGCTCTCGTGGCCAATCTAACGACCGCTCAGGGCCTGACCGACCTGTTGCGTGAGATCGATCAGCACGGATGTGGATATGCTGGTCAACGCTGCCAGGGTGTTTTTCCCCCAAACCCTTCCTAGAGCACTAGGACGCGGACTATAACCAGTACACGCAACTGAACAAAGCGACCTTCTTCATCACCCAGAAAGTCGTTGCCATTCCGGTCACCAAAGGTCGGTCCGGCGCCGTCGGCAACATCGATTCGATGTGGGCCGAGCAGGCGATCGCCACCACGCCCTATTCTGCCTATCCCATGGCCAGGGCCAGTTTGCATTCGCTGACCCAGCATCTGGCCGTGGAACTCGATGCCAAGCACATCCGGGTTAATGCCGATTTGCCTGCCATGGTTCAGACGCCGATCTGCGAAGGCTTCATTCCCAAGGCTGAAATCCCTTCCGCGCTTCAGGGCTTCAGGGCTTCAGGGCTTCAACAGCTTCCACCCGATTGGCCGAGTAGGTACGCCGGAAGACGTCTCCGAAGCGGTGGTCTTCCTACTGTCCGAGAACGCGAGCTGGGTCAATGGCGCCGTTTGGGATGTCGAATGGTGGCGTCATGGCAGGCCGCAACTAAGCCTGAATGGCACCCGCCCAGGCAGGCGCCCCTTTCTAGATCGTAAGATAAATATCATTATGCAAAACTGGAACGCCTAACGTGACGCGCTTTTAGCCCGCGTCGGCGACTAACCTCGTCTCATCTGGCCGATGACGAATGGGACGATCTGCAGGACCTGTTGCAGCATACTGACACCCAGCAACTAATGTTCGAGAGCTTCACAATACCAGACAGCGATGCCGTCGGCTCCAAGCTGCACGGTACGCCTTGGACGGATGAACACCTGAACCAGCTTGAAGTGTTCGGACTTCAGTCCTGCAAGCCGAGCAACGCGAAGAAGGCTTCATGTCTGAGACCATACGGGTGCTCGGTCTGGCAGGGCAGCCGACGTCAGGATCCTGATCTTTGATCCCAACGGCTGCATGCTCGACAGCCTGCGTCAGCTCTAGCGCCTAAAGCGCCTCTTTTCTTAGTTGGTATCAGCCAGCCCCTATACAACTCACCAATTCATCACTAGTACTCCTTTTTAAAACTAGATTGCGAAGTCTCATCAACTGTAATCCGACTCACACACACATCAAACAACCCCAGCAGCGAATAAATAAAGGACATCCCGCATAGCATTTTTTTGGAAGATATTTATGTGGGAGAAAAATTAAACACATAAATCGTAGAAATACTTATTGCAAGAATCATAGATTCTATACAGGTTGTCATACGACAGCTTATGCCTTAAGCATTTCTTAAGGCTCCCATCTCACCATCGAGTAACACAAGCAGCGCTTGTGTCTACCGAAACCACTCCCTTTACATGATCAATATCATGCTCATATGCGCACTCAGAGTTGGTCCACGGTCATATTGCATCTTTTCTATTTTAGTTGCGATCGTTTTCGCCCTTGGAGTTATGTCTATCATACAGATGCGATATCTGCGGCAAACCGAAACCGACATTGAAAGAACAATGATGCCAAGTGTGCGCCAGGCAGGAAAAATTACTATCGCTACCACGATGGAATACATCGAGACGGATCCACACCAGATGCGTTATGTCCTCGAAGAACGTGCCGATAAGGTACCGAGGAGCCTGATCGCTCGAGTGGATTACAGCGCGCGGCAACACCAGGAACAGCGACTGGATCCACCTAAGCCACCCCTTTCCCTACCCTTTCAGCAACCGAGGAGCATCTCCGGACCCTCCACGCTAGAAGCGTTCGATCAGCTCACAGAATGGATCAGCAACGGGGCACGACCGCCTACAGCGGTAGTAAGACGTGGATAGCTGAGCAACGGAATACAAAGCGAAATGGCACCTAGACCAGGTTGTGCCAGGCTCCGGGTGCCAGTTGATTCAGTTTGACATCATCAGCCCGCGAGGCTAGATTCCGCCCCAGACGGCTGCTTGTCTGAGCTGGGGAAAACGCAAAAACCCTCCATTGCGGAGGGTTTCTGGTGAAGATGGTGGGTCGTGTGGGATTCGAACCTACGACCAATTGGTTAAAAGCCAACTGCTCTACCGACTGAGCTAACGACCCGTTAGTGGCCGCCATTCTAGCGATTTTCTCAGGATAATCAACACCCTAGATAAATTTTTTTACCGGTAGCGCGTAGGGTCGGAAATTCCCGCCGCCTTGAACCCTTCGGCGCGCAGGCGGCAGCTGTCACAGCGACCGCAGGCCTGGCCTTCATCATCGGCCTGATAGCAGGAGACGGTCAGGGCGTAGTCCACGCCAAGCTGGCTGCCAGCCTGGACGATCTGTGCCTTGGAAAGGAACTGCAGCGGGGCTTCGATCTTGAAGGTATCCCCTTCCACACCGGCCTTGGTGGCAAGATTGGCCAGGCGCTCGAAGGCTTCGACGAACTCCGGCCGGCAATCCGGATAGCCGGAATAGTCCACCGCGTTCACCCCGATGAAGAGATGACGAGCGCCGAGCACCTCGGCCCAGCCCAGGGCCAGCGACAGGAACACGGTATTGCGTGCCGGCACGTAGGTGACAGGGATGCCCTCGCCCGGGGTCTCCGGGACGGCGATGTCCGGGTCGGTGAGCGCCGAGCCGCCGATGCCATTGAGATCCAGGCCGATCACCTTGTGCTCGACGACGCCCAGCTGGCTCGCCACGCGTTCAGCGGCTTGCAGCTCGGCTCGGTGGCGTTGGCCGTAGTCGAAGCTCATGGTGTAGCAGGCGAAGCCCTGGGCCCTGGCCATGGCGACGATGGTGGCGGAATCAAGGCCGCCGGAAAGAAGGATGACCGCTTTAGGCTGACTCATGCTCAGTGTCCCGGTTCGTCGTTCCAGAGAATCTTGTGCAGCTGCAGCTGGAAGCGCACTGGCAGGTTGTCCGCCACGATCCACTCTGCCAGCTCACGCGGCACCACCTGGCCATGGCTGGGCGAGAACAGCACCTCGCCCGCACGCTGCTCCAGGCGATACTCGATCAGCTTGGAGACGGCCCAGTCGTAGTCCTCGCGGGAGCAGATGACGAACTTGACCTGATCGTTGGGCGTCAGGTGGTCGAGGTTGGCGTACAGGTTGCGCCCCACCTCCCCCGAGCCCGGCGTCTTGAGGTCGACGACCTTGCTGACACGCCCGTCCACGCCACTGACATCCAGGGCGCCACTGGTTTCCAGGGACACCTCGTAGCCGGCATCACACAGCTGTTCGAGCAGCTTGAGGCAGTTGGGCTGGGCCAGCGGTTCGCCGCCGGTCACGCAGATGTGTCGCGGGCGGTAGCTGGCGACCTGCTCCAGGATGGCATCGAGGTGGTGGATCTCGCCGCCGGTGAAGGCATAGGCGGTGTCGCAATAGTGGCAGCGCAAGGGGCAGCCGGTGAGCCGGACGAAGACGGTAGGAAGACCGGCGGTACGGGCTTCACCCTGGAGCGAATAGAAAATCTCGGTAAGACGTAGCGTATCTTTTTGCATGGAAGCCACGGGCGTGACGGCTACACAGGCCATCCGCCTCCGTTGCGGTAGATAGAAGAAAAAAGCCTGCGCTAGGGCAGGCTTTTCAGATCCCGCTGCGCCAGTTGCGCAGCGGAGGTTCCGGGATACTGGCTGATGACCTGCTGGTACATGCCCTTGGCCCGATCGGTGCGGCCGAGCTTCTGCTCGACGCCACCCAGTTTGTACAGCGAATCCGGCACCTTGTTGCTGGTGGGATAGGCCTGACTGACCTTGGCGAAGGCCTGGCCAGCAGCCTGCAGATCGCCCTTGGCCAGATTCACTTCACCCAGCCAGTACTGGGCGTTGCCCGCATACTGGCTGTTGGGATACTTGCGCAGGAAGGCATTGAATGCCTGGCTGGCCTTGTCGAAGTCCTTGGCCTTGATCAGATCGAAGGCAGCGTCGTAGTACAGCTTTTCCTTCGCCGGATCGCCCGGCTCACTGCTGGCAGCCGGTGCCCCTGCGGAAGCAGGCGGCGTCGGCGCGTTGTTGGCCGCGATGGCGCCACCCTGGGCGGCACCGGCAGCGGCCCCGCCACCTGCATTGGCAGGCGCGGAAGAAAGCTGGGAGATACGGCCGTCCAGATCCTGGTAACGATCCAATCCTTCCTGCTTGAGCTGGCGGATCTCGTTTTCCTGAACCTCGACCTGGCCACGCAGGCGAGCGATATCGTCCTGCATCTGTTGCAACTGCATGAACAGTTGACCCATGCCGGAAACGGGAGCCCCGTTTCCGGCACTGGCCGCGCCTGCGTTGCCATAGCCTTGCCCAGCGGACTGGGCAACGCCATAGCTACCATCCTGTACGGGAACCTGAGCAACGGCGACAACCGGTACACCGAGGGTCAGGGCGATCAAGAACTGCAGGCGCTTGGACATCGTTTATTACTTCTTCAGCTCGACGCGACGGTTCTGAGCCCAGGAAGCTTCGTCGTGACCGACGGCAACCGGACGCTCTTTACCGTAGGAAACCAGCTCCAGCTGAGCCGGGGACACGCCCTGCAGCACCAGGTAGCGCTGAACGGCCTTGGCACGACGCTCGCCCAGCGCCAGGTTGTACTCGCGGGTACCGCGTTCGTCGGTGTTGCCTTCCAGAACGACGCGCTGGCCGCTGGCCTTCAGGTCGCGAGCGTGAACGTCCAGAGCGCGCATGGCTTCCGGCTTCAGGTCGGAGCTGTCGTACTCGAAGTAGAAGGTGGTGATGGCGCGCAGAGCGGCTTCGTCGCCCATGCTGCCGTCGACGGCACCCGAGTTGGCGCCATAGCCAGCGTTCGGGTCGACAGCACCGGCGCCAGCGCCAGCACCAGCGCCTTCACCGGAGGCGTCGCCGCCCTTGGAGGAACAGCCCACGGCCACGGCCATGGCCAGAGCCAGTGCAGCGAACTTGCCGAATTTCAGCATTTCCATCATGTAACTCCTAAAAGAACCGCAATGTTGGTGTAACTAGGGACTTTTCTAATTAGCCGTCAGTTCAGGTAAGGAGACCAGGAAGGCTCGCGCACGTCACCCTGGGCGGTGGGAATGGGAATCCGGACGCGACCATTGATGGAGACAAGCATCAGGACGCCTCGGTCCTGCTGGCGGGTGGCGTAGATTAGCATGGTGCCATTGGGCGCAACAGTGGGCGAATCGTTGAGGCTGGTGTTGGAAAGTACCCGCACAGAGCCGCGCTGGAGGTCTTGCGCAGCGATCTGGAAGTTGGTGAAACCTTCCTGGCGATGCACCATGACCAGGGTCTTTTCATCCGCCGAAAGTTTCGGGTTGGCGTTGTAGTTACCGACGAAAGTCACGCGCTCAGCACCCCCGCCATTGGCGTTGGTCTTGTAGATCTGCGGTTTGCCGGAACGGTCGGAGGTGAAATAGATGGTCTGGCCATCCTTGCCCCAGAAGGGCTCGGTATCGATGGCCGAGTCATTCGTCACACGACGAATGGCACGGGAGCCCAGATCCATCACGTATATCTCGGGGTTGCCGTCCTTGGACAGCACGAAGGCCAGGCGATTGCCATCGGGCGAAAACGCCGGCGCGCCATTCAGGCCTTCGAAGTTGGTCAGCTGCTCGCGGCGGCCGGTATCGATGTACTGCATGAAGATGCGCGGGCGCTGCTGCTCGAAGGAGACGTAGGCGATCCGCTTGCCATCCGGCGCGAAACGCGGCGACAGGATCGGCTCGCGCGACTGCAGCAGGGTAACGGCACGGGCACCATCATAGTCGGCGCGCTGCAGGGTGTAACGGGTGTTGGTGGCGGAGAAGCGCTCGGCGGTCACATAGAGGATGCGCGTCGAGAAGGCACCCTTCACGCCGGTCAGCTTTTCATAGGCCTGGTCGGAGATGAAGTGGGCCATGTCGCGCAGCTGATCGGTGCCGCCGCCGACGTTGCCGGTCAGGACCTGCTGTTCGGTGGAAACGTTGAACAGGGCGTAGTTGATCTGCAGACGACCGCCGTTGGGCACGATGTTGCCCACCAGCACGTAGTTGGCACCCAGGGCCTTCCAGTCACGGAAGATGACTTCGCTGGCCTGGCTCGGTTGGCTCAGCATGTTCTGGCGCGGAATTGGCGAGAACACCCCGGAATTGCGCAGGTCGTCGCTGACGATGTTGGCCAGGTCTTCCGGCAGTGGCTGACCACCCTGCCACCCGAAGGGCACGACGGCGATCGGGATGGCGCGATCACTACCGCTGGAAATCACCAGCGGATCGGCCGCCTGGGCGGAGCCCACCACCAGGACCAGGCCCAGCAGGATGTAACGGATCAGGGTGTTCACAGACTCAGGTCCTCCGGTTTGAAGATCATGCGGCGCTGACGGTACAGCTGATCGAAGGTCTTGCGATCCAGCTGCTGCAGCTCACGGATACGACCGACGTTACGCACGGCCGATACCGCTGAATTATCGAATTCCTTGTTGCCACTGGAGCGGGTCACCGTCGCGCTGGTGATGGTGCCGTCCGGCAGCATGTTGATCTGCACCTCGACACTCATGCCGTTGCGCGCCGACTGCGGACGCGTCCACTGCTCGCTGACCAGCCGCACGATCAGGTCATCGAAGCTGGATGCCACCTCGTCGCCCTGCTCTTCGGCCAGTGCCTGCTGCCGCTGGGTATCATCGGACAGCAATTCGGCCAGGGCCTGCGCCTTCTTGTCTTCCGCCGCCTTGCGCGCAGCCGCCTGGGCAGCCTTCTTCTTGGCGTCGTCCGCCGCTTTCTTCTTGGCGGCCTCCGCAGCAGCTTCTTTCTTGGCCGCTTCGGCAGCAGCCTTCTGCTTGGCTTCTTCGGCCGACTTCTGCTTGGCTGCCTCTGCTGCAGCCTTCTTCGCCGCTTCCTCGGCCGCTTTCTGCTTGGCCGCTTCGTCGGCTTTCTTCTTGGCGATGTCCGCCTGCCTCTTCTGCTCGGCCGCCTGCTTGGCTTCCGCAGCCGCCTTGGCGGCCTCGGACTGTTTCTCGGCCTCAGCCTTGGCTTCGGCGGCTTTGGCCGCCGCTTCCGCTTGCTGCGCCTTTCGAGCATCGTCGGCTTTCTTTTGTTCCGCGGCCTGTTGCTGGGCTTCCTTCTGTTGCTGAGCCGCCTTGGCCGCCGCCGCTTCACGCTGGGCTTCCTGTTGCTGACGACGCTGCTCCAGTTGTTCCTGCTCGTACTGTTTGGCCGCGGTCTTCTTCGCCTCCCCTGCCAGCTTCTGCTCGGTCTGCACCTGCGCCGAACTCTTGGATTTGAGCTGGACCAGGGTCGCCTGGACGACCGGACGCGACTGGGGCAATTCAGGGGTGAAGGCGAAGCTGACAAACAGCAGGCCGAAGATCAGCACATGCAGGGCGACTGCCCAGATGACCGGCCAGAAATAACTTTCGGACGACGAACGCTCGCGGTGTCGCATCAAGGCGCCTCGGTAATCAACCCGACGTTGGGGACGCCGGCCTGTTGCAAGGCACCCATGGCGCCGGCGACGACACCATAGTTGGCGGCCTTGTCACCGCGGATGAACACCTGGGTGTCCGCACGCTGACGCATGATGGCACCGACCTGCTGACTCAGCTGCGGCAGGGAAACCGCGGTGGAGGACTTGGCCTTCTGATCGGTATCCACTTCGGAACCGACGTTCCAGTAGTAGGTACCGTCGGCTTTCACCGAGACGGTGAGGATCTGCTTGTCGTTGTCCTGCGGCAGGGCCTGACTGTCGACCTTGGGCAGGTCGACCTTCACGCCCTGGTTGAGCATGGGCGCCGTCACCATGAAGATGACGAGGAGCACCAACATCACGTCGATGTAGGGCACCACGTTCATCTCGGCGACGGGCTTGCGTTTCTGGCGGCGAGGGACCATGGGATACCTCTTTATTCGTCGCTGGTGTGGACTTTGCGGTGCAGGATGGCCTGGAATTCATCCGCAAAGGTGTAGTAGCGGTTGATCAGCATTTCCGAGCGGGCGGCGAAACGGTTGTAGGCCACGACGGCGGGAATGGCGGCGAACAGACCGATGGCGGTGGCGATCAGGGCTTCGGCGATGCCGGGGGCCACGGTGGCCAGGGTCGCCTGCTGGGCAGTGGACAGGCCGCGGAAGGAGTTCATGATGCCCCAGACGGTACCGAACAGACCCACGTAGGGACTTGTGGAACCGACGGTGGCCAGGAACGGCAGGGCCTGCTCGAGCTTTTCTTCCTCGCGGGAGATGGCCACGCGCATGGCGCGGGCGACACCTTCCATCACGGCATCGGGATCTACGCCGGGCTGCTGACGCAGACGGGAGAATTCCTTGAAACCGGCGCGGAAGATCTGCTCGACGCCGGAATCCGGATCGGGGTTGCTGCCAGCCTGGCGGTACAGCTTGGACAGATCGATGCCTGACCAGAATTTCTCTTCGAAGGCATCCAGGGAACGCTTGGCGGCGCGCATGGCATTGCCACGCTGGATGATCATGATCCAGGACGTGACGGAGGCTGCGACCAGGATGAGCATCACCAGTTGCACCACCAGACTGGCGTTGGCGATGAGGCTCCACATGGACGTATGGTCGACGTTGGGTTGCACGCTTAATCTCCTGATTGAATTGACGCCGGACTTCCGGCAAGAACCGTTCGCATGGCCTCGGGCATGGCCCTCGGCCTAAAGCTGTCAGCACGCACGCAGGCGACCGTCACCCACCCTTCACAGAGCAGGACATCGTCCTTGGCACGCCGGACCTCCTGATGAAACCTGAGGCTGGCGCGCTTCGCTTCGACCACCTCGGCACCGATCAGCAACTCGTCATCCAGCCGCGCGGGCGCATGGTAGCGCGCTTCGCTGCTGTGGACGACGAAGAGCAGACCGTCCCGGGCGAGTTCGGACTGGGCATAGCCCAGCGCGCGCAGTCGCTCGGTGCGGGCGCGTTCCATGAACTTGAGGTAGTTGACGTAATAGACGATGCCGCCGGCATCGGTATCTTCGTAGTAGACACGACACCTGAGGACGGACGGCGACGGGCTCCGCGATTGCGCGTGCATACTCTAGAACCTAGCCTCGCCGTTGCCAATCAGAAATGTTCGCAACTGCATTTAGTTACCATTGACCTCGAACAGATCGGGCGTACCGCCCTGGGCCAGACGCGTCGGCAGGTTGAGTCCGAAGTGCAGATAGGCATGTCGGGTCACCACCCGCCCGCGCGGCGTGCGCATGATATAGCCTTGCTGGATCAAATAGGGTTCCAGCACGTCTTCGATGGTGTGACGTTCTTCGCTGATGGCCGCAGCCAGGCTGTCCACGCCCACCGGACCACCGTCGAACTTGTCGATCATGGTCAGCAGCAGCCGGCGATCCTGGTGATCGAAGCCCTGGGCATCGACGTCCAGCAGGTCGAGGGCGCGACTGGCGATGTCGTGGCTGATATGGCCCTGCCCTCGCACCTCGGCGAAGTCCCGCACCCGCCGCAGCAGGCGATTGGCGATCCGCGGCGTGCCTCGCGCGCGGCGGGCGATTTCCATCGCGCCCTCGGCTTCGATGGCGAGGCCGAGGATGCCGGCGGAGCGGGTGACGATGGTGGCCAGGTCGGCGGTGCCGTAGAACTCCAGGCGCTGGACGATCCCGAAGCGATCGCGCAGCGGATTGGTCAGCATGCCGGCACGGGTGGTCGCGCCGACCAGGGTGAAGGGCGGCAGATCAAGCTTGATGGAGCGCGCCGCCGGGCCTTCGCCGATCATGATGTCGAGCTGGTAGTCCTCCATCGCCGGATAGAGGACCTCCTCGACGATGGGCGAGAGGCGATGGATCTCGTCGATGAAGAGCACATCGCCCGCTTCCAGGTTGGTCAGCAGCGCGGCGAGATCGCCCGGGCGCTCCAGTACCGGACCGGAGGTGCTCTTCAGGGACACCCGCATTTCCTGGGCGATGATGTTGGCCAGCGTGGTCTTGCCCAGACCGGGCGGACCGAAGATCAGGGTGTGGTCGAGGGCTTCGCCCCTGCCCTTGGCCGCCTGGATGAACAGGCCCATCTGGTCGCGCACCACCGGCTGACCGATGTAATCCGCCAGCCGCACCGGGCGGATGGCGCGATCCTGGACTTCCTCGCGGTCGCGGCCACCGGCCGAGATGAGACGATCGGTTTCTATCATGGGATCAGACCATGCCCTTCAGGGCGCGACGGATGAGTTCCTCGCTGGAAAGGTCTTCCCCTTCCACGGCGGCGACGGCGCGACTGGCTTCCTGGGGCTTGAAGCCCAGGGCGACCAGGGCGCTGACCGCATCGGCCTCGGCGCTGGCCGCCACGGCGGCCTGGTGCGGCAGGACCAGGGGGGCGATGGCGGGCAGATTTTCCCAGGCCTTGAAACGGTCCTTGAGCTCGACCAGCAGACGCTCGGCGGTCTTCTTGCCCACCCCCGGCACCTTGACCAGAGCGGCCGTGTCCTGGGCTTGCACACAGCGAACCAATTCATCCACCTCGAGACTGGACATCAACGCCAGGGCCAGCTTGGGGCCGACACCATTGAGTCGGATCAGCTCGCGAAACAGCTCACGCTCGCGCTTTTCCCCGAACCCATACAGCAGGTGCGCATCTTCCCGTACCACGAGGTGGGTATGCAATGTGACGACTTCGCCCTGGGCCGGTAGCCGATAAAGGGTCGTCATGGGCACTTCGACCTCGTAGCCGACTCCGCCCACGTCGAGCAGGAGATGGGGCGGCTGCTTTTCCGCCAGGGTGCCACGTAGACGACCGATCACTGGGATACCTTCCTAACGTTGAAGCGAGATGATGGAGCGGATGGCGCTAGAGACGCAGGCGACCGCCGCGGCGGCGGGTCGCCAGCAGGCCATGGGGAACCAGGCTCTGCCGGGTGTGGGCATGGCACAGGGCGATGGCCAGGGCGTCGGAGGCGTCGATCTGGGGTTTTTCGGTCAGGCGCAGCAGGTGCATCACCATCAGCATCACCTGCTGCTTATCCGCTCCACCGTTACCGACCACGGCCTGCTTGACCTGGCTCGCGGTGTATTCGGAAATCTCCAGACCACCCTCGGCGCCGGCGACGATGGCCGCCCCCCGGGCCTGGCCCAGCTTGAGCGCCGAGTCGGCGTTGCGCGCCATGAACACCTGCTCGATGCCCATGGTGACCGGCCCGTACTGGGCGATGACGTCGCGCACACCGCGGTAGACGATCTGCAGCCGCTCCGGCAACGGACCGTTGCCGGTCCGGATGCAGCCGGAGGCGACGTACTCGCAGCCTTGCCCGGTATCGCGCACCACGCCGAAGCCGGTCAGCCGCGAGCCCGGGTCGATGCCCAGCACCAGGGTACCGGCAGCCGCGGGCGGCAGGCGCTCGTAGAGGGACATCAGCCGAGCTGCGCCATGACATCCTCGGGGATGTCGGCGTTGGAGTAGACGTTCTGCACGTCGTCCAGGTCTTCGAGCATGTCGATCAGCTTGAGCACCTTTTGCGCGGTTTCCAGGTCCAGGGTCGCGGAGGTCGAGGGGATCATGGTCACCTCGGCTTCGTCGGCCTTGTAGCCGGCCGCGGTGAGGGCTTCGTTGACGGCGATGAAGTCGGCGAAGCTGGTGAAGACGTCGATGGAGCCATCGTCGTTGGCGACCACGTCGTCGGCACCCGCTTCCAGGGCGGCTTCCATCAGGGCGTCCTCGTCCAGGCCGGGGGCGTAGCTGATCTGGCCCTTGCGCTCGAAGAGATAGGCCACCGAACCGTCGGTGCCCAGGTTGCCACCGCACTTGTTGAAGGCGTGGCGGACTTCGGCCGCGGTGCGGTTGCGGTTGTCGGTCATGGCCTCGACGATGATGGCGACGCCGCTCGGAGCATAGCCTTCGTAGGTCAGTTCCTCGACGTTCTCGCCTTCGCCGGCGCCCACGCCCCGGGCGATGGCCCGGTCGATGGTGTCGCGGGTCATGTTGGCGGTCAGCGCCTTGTCCACCGCCAGGCGCAAGCGGGGGTTGTCGGCCGGAACGCCGCCGCCCTGGCGCGCGGCCACGGTCAGCTCACGGATGATCTTGGTGAAGATCTTGCCCTTCTTGGCATCCTGACGCTCTTTGCGATGCTTGATGTTGGCCCACTTGGAATGACCGGCCATAAGCTACTCCAATGTCTCGAGGAAGACGGCGCCGCGGCGATGGTCGCGGCGCAGTGAAAAGGGAAACGGCGGGCACCGGTCCAGGCGCCCTCCTCCGATAAGGCTTATTCCGCCTTGGGCTGCTCGCGCAGGCGGATGTGCAGCTCGCGCAGCGCCTTGGCATCGACGGCGCCGGGCGCCTGGGTCATGACGTCGGCGGCGCTCTGGGTCTTCGGGAAGGCGATGACTTCGCGAATGGACGAGGCGCCAGTCATCAGCATCACCAGGCGATCCAGGCCGAAGGCCAGGCCGCCGTGGGGCGGCGCGCCGAACTTCAGGGCGTCCAGCAGGAAGCCGAACTTCTCTTCCTGTTCCGCTTCGCTGATCCCCAGCACCTCGAAGACCGCCTGCTGCATCTTCTTGTCGTGGATACGAATGGAACCGCCGCCCAGCTCAGTGCCGTTTAGCACCATGTCGTAAGCGCGCGACAGCGCCGCACCCGGGTTGGCCTTGAGCTCTTGCGGGCTGCACTTGGGCGAGGTGAAGGGGTGGTGCATGGCGGTCAGGCTGCCATCGTCGTTTTCCTCGAACATTGGGAAGTCGACCACCCACAGCGGCGCCCACTCGCAGGTCAGCAGCTTCAGATCGTGGCCGAGCTTGATGCGCAGCGCACCGAGGGCCTCGGAAACGATCTTGGTCTTGTCCGCGCCAAAGAACACGATGTCGCCATCCACCGCGCCGACGCGGTCGAGGATGACGTTGATGTTGTCCAGGGGGATGTTCTTGACGATCGGCGACTGCAGGCCCTCGACGCCGGCGGCGCGCTCGTTGACCTTGATGTAGGCCAGGCCCTTGGCGCCGTAGATGCCGACGAACTTGGTGTAGTCGTCGATCTGCTTGCGCGGCATGCTCGCGCCGCCCGGCACGCGCAAGGCGGCGACGCGGCACTTGGGATCGTTGGCCGGACCAGCGAAGACCTTGAAGTCGACGTCCTTGAGCTGGTCTTCCACGTCCGTAAGTTCCAGCGGGATGCGCAGGTCCGGCTTGTCGGAACCGAAGCGACGCATGGCCTCGGCCAGGGTCATGTGCGGCAGCTCGCCGAATTCGACGCCCAGGACTTCCTTGAACAGGTTGCGCACCATGGTCTCGGTGATGTCCATGATGTCTTTTTCATCGAGGAAGCTGGTCTCGATGTCGATCTGGGTGAATTCCGGCTGGCGGTCGGCCCGCAGGTCTTCGTCGCGGAAGCACTTGGCGATCTGGTAGTAGCGATCAAAGCCGGCGACCATCAGCAGCTGCTTGAACAGCTGGGGCGACTGCGGCAGGGCGAAGAAGCTGCCGGGATGGGTGCGGCTGGGCACCAGGTAGTCGCGGGCACCCTCGGGGGTGGCCCGGGTCAGGATCGGGGTTTCCACGTCGAGGAAACCGTTTTCGTCCAGGTAGCGGCGGATGCTGGAGGTGATGCGCGAACGCAGCTTGAGCTTCTCGGCCATCTCCGGACGGCGCAGGTCGATGAAGCGATAGCGCAGGCGGGTCTCTTCGCCGACATCGGTGTATTCGTTGAGCGGGAACGGCGGGGTTTCCGCTTCGTTGAGCACTTCCAGCTCGTAGCCCAGCACTTCGATGGCGCCGGAGGCCATGTTGGCGTTGCGCGCACCTTCGGGACGCAGGCGCACCTTGCCGGTGAGCTTGACGACATACTCGCTGCGCACGCGGTCGGCCTTGGCGAAGGTTTCGGCGCGATCCGGATCGAACACCACCTGGGCCAGGCCTTCGCGATCGCGGATGTCGAGGAAGATGACCCCGCCGTGGTCACGGCGGCGGTGGACCCAACCGCAGAGGGTGATTTCCTGGCCGTCCAGGCTCTCGTTCAACTGGCCGCAATAGTGGCTGCGCATCATGGTCGTGGTTTCGCTTCTCTAGAACAGGCTGAATGCGTGGAGGCGCCGGGCCGGCAGGACCGGGCGCTCGACTGAACGGGAGATTCTATATCATCCGTCACGATTTTACCGTAGCCGGGCACGCAGCTCGACGTGCGAACACTGGCTAAACGGCCAGCGGTTCTGTGATAGCCTCGGAGCCCTTCGCAACCGACGCACAGGAGCCGTCAGCATGGAAATCAACATCGGAATCGCCGAACAGGATCGTGCCCAGATCGCCGAGGGCCTGTCGCGCCTCCTGGCCGACACCTACACCCTGTATCTGAAGACCCACAACTTCCACTGGAACGTGACCGGGCCGATGTTCAACACCCTGCACCTGATGTTCGAGACCCAGTACACCGAGCTGGCCGTGGCGGTGGACGACATCGCCGAGCGCATCCGTGCCCTGGGTTTCCCGGCGCCGGGTACCTATGCCGCCTATGCCCGCCTGTCGAGCATCAAGGAAGAGGAAGGGGTGCCGGACGCCCAGGAGATGATCCGTCTGCTGGTGCAGGGTCAGGAAGCCGTGGTGCGCACCGCGCGGGGCATCTTCCCGCTGCTGGACAAGGTCAGCGACGAACCCACCGCCGATCTGCTGACCCAGCGCATGCAGACCCACGAGAAGACCGCCTGGATGCTGCGCAGCCTGCTCGCCGCCTAGCTCCGGCTGCCGTCGCGGGTCGCGGCCCGCGACGGTGCCACGATTGAGCGGCCCTCACCTTTTGGGTTAAATAAGGACGCGCTTTTCGCGCCGGGTCACGCCGCTGTCGGGCACTGTATCGGCAGTTTCGGCAGACCCGTGTTCTCTATCCCAAGGTGATTTCACATTGAACACGTTATCTACTGTCCATGTCGTGGTGGGCGCTGCCGCGCTCCTGTTATCGGCGATTCCCGGACTGCAGTCCGACACCTCGTCCTTCGACCAACCCGAGTCCATCCATCTGGCCCTGCTGGGTCTTGCCACCCTCCTCTTCACGCCGTTCTCCCGTGCCCGCAGCAGCGGTGCCCAGAAGCTCGCCAGTGCCCTGCTGGTGATCGCCGTCGTGGCCCAGACCTTCATCCTGCTGGCGCCCCTCGAGCAGATCGGCGGCCTACCGGCCGAATTGCTGCCGCTAGGTCTGACCCTGGTCGCCGCCCTGGCCAGCCTGCCGGAAAAGTTTCGCGCCCCGGCGGGCAACGCCGCGGTGGCCGACAGCGAGGTTCGTCCGCGTCAGGCCGCGCGTCCGGCCCCCGCTGCCGCTGCCCAGGCCCGTCCGCTGGCCGATGACCGCGAGCGCGGCACGGTGAAGTGGTTCAACACCTCCAAGGGCTTCGGCTTCATCTCCCGCGACACCGGCGACGACATCTTCGTGCACTTCCGCGCGATCCGTGGCGAAGGTCATCGGGTGCTGATGGAAGGCCAGCGCGTGGAATTCTCGGTGATCCAGCGCGACAAGGGCCTGCAGGCCGAGGACGTGGTGATCGCGGCCTGATCGCTGCCGGCAAAAAGAAAGGCCGCCCTCGGGCGGCCTTTTTCATGGGCAATGAGGCTACTGCCGCTGGGCGGCCGCCGCCTTGCTGTCGTTCATGCCGGTGGTGTTGCCGAGCAGGCTGGCCGTGGCGGTCTGGATGAAGGCCTCCAGGCGCTTCTGTAGCTCGGGCGCGCTGGCGTCGCCCTTGAGCACCTCGCCACCGGCCTGGGTGCCCAGGTGATAGCGATAGAGCACGGCGTCGCGGTCGCGCGGCTTGACCAGGATGCGATCGCCCGTGACCAGGGCCACGGTCTGGTCGCTGCCCGACGGCTTGATCACCGCCACGCCCGGGTCGCCCTGGGGCAGACCCAGCAGATCACGACCCCAGCACTGGTGCTGGGTCGGCTTGCCGAAGCGGGCCAGCACCGTGGGTACCACGTCGATCTGGCTGCCGACGGTGTCGCGACGGGCACCGAAGGTTTCCTGCACGCCCGGACCGATCAGCAGGAGCGGTACGTTGAAGCGCGACAGGTCCATCTCGGTGATCTGCTCGTTGTTGCCGAAGCCGTGGTCACCGACGATGACGAACAGGGTGTCCTGGTACCAGGGCTCGTTCTTGACCTTGGCAAAGAACTGACCCAGCGACCAGTCGGCGTAGCGCATCGCGGTGAGGTGTTCGTCGAGCGAGCCGTGACCGGTGACCGGGGTGACCGGCAGGTCCTTGGGCAGCGCATAGGGGGTGTGGTTGGACAGGGTCTGCAGCAGCGCATAGAAGGGTTTGCCGTCCGGCGCCTTGGCCAGCTTGTCCAGCTCCTGCACGGAGCGGTCGAACATGTCCTGGTCGGAGACGCCCCAGGTCGGATCCATGAACACCGGATTCACGAAGTCCTCGCGACCGACGAAGGTGGTCATGCCCTGGTTGCTGAAGAAACCGGACTGGTTGTCCCACTGGAAGTTGCCGTTGTAGACGTAGACGTCGTCGAAGCCACGGGTGCTGAGCAGTTGCGGCAGACCGGAGAACTGGTGCGCGCCCTCGGGCATGCGCATCAGGTACTCGAAGGCCGGCAGGTTGGGGAAGCAGGCCATGGTGGCGAACATGCCCTGGTGGGTATGGGTGCCGTTGGAGAAGAAGCGGGTGAACAGGGTGCCCTGCTTGGCCAGGGCGTCGAAGTTCGGGGTGATGCCGTCTTCGTTGCCGAGGGCGCCGATGTAGCGACCGGCCATGCTTTCCATGAGGATCACCACGACGTTGCGCACCTTGGGCAACTGGCCGTCGGTGGGCGGGGTGTAGATCCGGCGGACGGCGGCCTTGTCGGCATCGATCAGCTCGTCGCGCGGGGTCAGCAGCAGTTGCCGAGTCACGGTCAGGGCGTCGGCGGCCGGCATGGTGGCCTTCCAGCTGTTGTCACGATGATCGGAGAAGCTGTTCTCGGCGGCATTGATCAGGGTCAGGGTGCCGTTCAGACCGAGGTGGTTGGCGAACATGGAGTCGGTGGTGTAGGCGTCGCCCCAGCGCAGTGGCGGCCCGGATCTCAAGGTGCCGCGGGCGGCAATGACGGCCACCACCAGGCAGAGCAGGAATACCGCGCCCCGGCGATACCAGGCGGCCGGTCGCGCCGCGACATGACGCCGGGTGGCCCGCTCGACGCCAAAGAACACCAGACCCAGCAGCAGGGTCGCCACGGCCCAGGCCAGGAGCAGGCGCAGCACCGGGAAGCCGTTCCAGATCATGCTGGTGACGGTGTGCAGGTCTTCCTGCATGTACTGGAACACCAGGCTGTTCAGGCGCTGGTGGAATTCGCGGTAGAAATTCAGCTCGCCGACGCCCAGCAGCAGGCAGAGGCTGGCGGCCAGGGTGAACCAGCCGGCCTGCAGCCGGCGGGCGGCCATGGCCCTGGCACTCAACAGGCAGAGCAGCGAGGGCACGCAGATATAGACCACCAGACGCAGGTCGAAGCGGGCACCGTTGAAGAAGGCCTCGGCAAAGGTGGCGAAGGGCGAGTCGCCGATCAGGTCGGTGTTGTAGCCCAGCAGCGCCAGGCGCAACAGGGTGAACATGACCATCAGCGCCAGGGCGCACCCCAGCACGAAGCTGAGATGGCTGCCCAGCGTCGGCAGCGGGCGGATGCCAGCGGCGCGCGGGGTGTGGGGGACTTCCGTTTGCGACATGAAAACACCTTGTCAAAAGCAGCAGGGATTCGCGGCGCGTGGCCAGCGGCTCGGGATCGGCCACGCAGAGGCCTCGGGCGCGATCGGCAGGCGTGGGAGTTTAACCATCCGGCGCGATCGCGCCAGTCCTGGCCTACTCGACGTAGGCGAAGCGAGACCTCCGCCGCGCCGACCAGCGCCCAGCCTGAGCAGTGGCTCGTCAAAATTTCGTCAAGGACTGCTCTGGATGCGACGTCAGCGCAGGCATGGGCGGCAGCGGCCGCTTGCAGTAAAATCCAGCACCCTCGACCGCTCCAGTGCCGTATTCAGGATGTCCCATGGCTCACCGTGACGCTCTGCAGGTGCTTCGCACCTACCTGACCAGCCAGATCCTTGGCCAGGAAACCCTGGTGGAGCGCCTGCTCATCGCGGTGCTGGCGGACGGTCATCTGCTGGTGGAAGGCGCTCCCGGGCTGGCCAAGACCAAGGCCATCAAGGACCTGGCGGAAGGCCTGGAAGCGGATTTCCACCGCATCCAGTTCACCCCCGACCTGCTGCCGGCCGACATCACCGGCACCGAGATCTATCGTCCCGACACGGCGACCTTTTCCTTCCAGCAGGGGCCGATCTTCCACAACCTGGTGCTGGCCGACGAGATCAACCGGGCGCCGGCCAAGGTGCAATCCGCGCTGCTGGAAGCCATGGCCGAACGCCAGGTGAGCATCGGTCGCACCTCCTATGCCCTGCCCGATCTCTTCCTGGTGATGGCCACCCAGAATCCCATCGAGCAGGAAGGCACCTATCCCCTGCCCGAGGCCCAGCTCGATCGCTTCCTGATGCACGTCAAGATCGGCTACCCCGACGCCTCGGTGGAGCGTCGCATCCTCGCCCAGGCCCGTGGCGAAGCCCTGGACGGCGAGACCCTGCCGACCGAGCGCGTCACCCAGGCGGCCATCAACGCGGCCCGCCGCGAGGTGCTCGGGCTGTACATGGCCGATGCCGTGGAGGAATACCTGGTCCAGCTGATCATGGCGACCCGCACCCCGGGGCGCTTCGACCAGGACCTGGCGCACTGGATCACCTACGGCGCCAGTCCGCGCGGTTCCATCGCCCTGGATCGCTGCGCCCGTGCCCACGCCTGGCTGGCCGGGCGGGATTTCGTCAGCCCGGAGGATATCCAGGCGGTGGTCTTCGACGTCCTGCGCCACCGCATCATCCTGTCCTTCGAGGCGGAAGCCGCCGGTATCGATCACGACCGGGTGGTGCAGCGCATCCTCGATCTGGTGGCCGTGGCCTGAGATGGCCGAGCGCAACGGCGTGACCTTGGGCCTGGCCGAGCTCATCGAGATGCGCCATCGGATGGTCGAGGTGCAGCTGTTTTCCGCCGCCGGACGGCGCAGCCCGCTGATCGGCCTGCACCACTCCCGCCTGCGCGGGCGCGGCGTGGACTTCGACCAGGTGCGCGCCTATCAGCCCGGCGATGACGTGCGCGCCATCGATTGGCGCGTCACCGCCCGCACCCGCGAGCCCCATACCAAGCTGTTCCACGAAGAACGCGAGCGGCCGGTCTATCTCCTGCTGGAACAGAGTCCGCGCACCTTCTTCGGCACACGCCAGCAATTCAAGTCGGTGCTGGCCGGGCGCCTGGCCGCGTTGATCGGCTGGGCGGTGCTGGAGCACAACGACCGCATCGGCGGCATGATCTTTGGCGGCGAGCGCCTCCATGAGGTGCGCCCGCGGCGCAGCAAGCAGAATCTGCTGCGCTTCTTCGACCACCTGATCAACGCCAACCGGGCGCTGCAGGATCCGGCCCTGGCCCAGGTGCCACGCATCACCTTCAACCAGGTCCTGCGCCGTGCCCGCGAGGTGCTGCGCCCCGGCAGCCTGGCGCTGGTGATCTGCGACGAGCGCAGCCTGGACGTGGCCACCGAGCAGCACCTCACCCTGCTCTCGCGGCACAGTGATCTGGTCCTGCTGCCGCTTTCCGATCCGCTGGATCACGAATTGCCCCAGGCCGGCCTGCTGCGCTTCACCAGCGGTCCGGCGGAAGTGGAGCTGGACACCGACCGCGCCGACGTGCGCCACGGCTATGCTGAGCAGGCCGCGCAGCGCCGCGCACGCTGGACCGAACTCAGCCTGCGCCTGGGCATTCCCCTGCTACCGCTCTCCACGGCGGACGATCTGGTCGAGCAGTTGCGGCATCTCCTGCGCCAGCACCGTCCGGGGTACACCTCGTGACCCCCGGCCTGCCGAATCTGGAGCCGCTGCGGTTGCCGCCGGAGCCGGCGTTCTGGCCACCGGCGCCGGGCTGGTGGCTGCTGCTGCTGATCGTGGTAGCCCTGGGCTTCTTTCTGCGCCACCGCCATGGCCGGCGGCCGCTGGTCAGCGCGCCCCTCGCCGAAGCGACCACCGAAGAGGATCTGCGTACCACCGCCCTGGCCGAACTGGCCCGTCTGCCGCGCCCCTATGGCGCGCCGGCAGGACCCTGGTTGCAGGCGCTGAATGCCCTGCTCAAGCGCCTCTGCCGCGCCAGCTATCCGGATCAGCTCAGCCAGACCCTGAGCGGCCGCGACTGGCTGGCCTTTCTCGATTCACGCTGTCCGGCCGCCGGCCTGACGCGCTACATGATCCTGGTCGACGGCGGCTATCGCCCCGACTGCCGGCTGGATGACCGCGCCATCGACGGCCTGCAGGACGCCGTCGCCACCTGGATCCGCAAGCATGTTTGAATTCGCCTGGCCCTGGTTGTGGCTGCTGCTGCCGCTACCCTGGGCGCTGCGCGTGCTCCTGCCGGCGGCCGACAGCGGCCAGGCGGCCCTGCGGGTGGAATTCCTCGGTGAACTCGAACACCTGGGCGGCCGCACCCGCCACACCGGCGGCCTGAGCGGCGCCCGCCGACTGCTGCCCTTTCTGCTGGGCTGGCTGCTGATCCTGGCCGCCGCGGCGCGACCACAATGGGTGGGACCACCCCAGCCGCTGGACGTGAGCGGTCGCGATCTGCTGCTGGCGGTGGATGTCTCAGGCTCGATGGACACCCCGGACATGCAACTGGGCGACGAGAACGTCAGCCGCCTGAGTCTGGTCAAGCAACTGCTCGGTCGCTTCATCGACAGCCGCCAGGGCGATCGCGTCGGCCTGATCCTGTTCGGCTCCCAGGCCTATCTGCAGGCACCCCTGACCGCCGACCGACGTACCGTGCATGCGCTCCTGGAAGAAGCCCAGATCGGCCTGGCCGGGCGCAACACCGCGGTGGGCGACGCCGTGGGCCTGGCGGTCAAGCACCTGCGCAAGCGCCCGGACAACAGTCGCACCCTGATCCTGGTCACCGATGGCGCCAGCAACGGTGGCGTGGTGACGCCCGAGGTGGCGGCCAGCCTGGCGGCCAGCGAGCGGGTACGCGTCTATACCCTGGGCATCGGCGCCGACCCGGACACCCTGGGCGCCGGCGCAACACCCAGCGATCTCGACGAACCCATGTTGCGCCACCTCGCCGAAGTCACCAACGGCGCCTATTTCCGGGTGAGATCCAGCACCGAGCTGGCCGCCGTGTCGCGCCAGCTCGATCGTCTCGAACCCATCCGCCAGCAGCCGGACCAGGCTCGCCCCACCCGCGAACTCTATGCCTGGCCGCTGGCCGGGGCGCTGCTGCTCGGCCTGGCCCTGGCGCTTGGCCGCCTGCCATGGCCGCCGCGCTGGCCGCGTGGAGGCAGGGTCCGATGAGCGACTGGCTGCCGCTGTTCCTGCGCCCCTGGTGGCTGCTGGCCCTGTTGCCGGTCGCCCTGGTGATCGGCTCGCTGCGTCGGCGCCGTCATCGCCACGGGCGCTGGCAGGCGCTGCTGCCTCCGGCGCTGCAACCCTGGCTGCTCAGCGACGGCGATCGCCAGCGCTCGCCCCTCGGGCTGGTGCTGCTGGGGCTGGCCGGGGTGCTGGCCTGTCTGGCCCTGGCCGGTCCCAGCTGGCAGCAGGGCGAAGCGCAGAACTTTCGGCGCAACGATCCACTGGTGGTGGTCTTGGCACTGACGCCCGATCTGCTCGCCACCGACGTCACCCCCAATCGCCTGCTGGCCGTGCAGCGCAAGCTGCAGGACCTGCTCAAGGCGCGCCAGGACGGCGAGACCGCCATCGTCGTCTATGCCGGCAGCGCCCACACCCTGGTGCCCCTGACCGACGACCTGCCGACCATGGACAACCTGCTCAAGGCGCTGCGGCCGTCGATCATGCCAGTGCCCGGTCAGCGCGCCGACCTGGGTATCGGCCAGGCCCTGGAGCTGCTCGGCCCGGCGCCCAGCACCAGCGCCCGGCTGCTGCTCATCGCCAGCGACCTGGATGACCGCGAGCGGCTGGGCCTTGCGCGCCAGCTGCAGGGTCGGCTGCGCCAGCTGGCGATCCTCGGCCCGGGTACGCCCCAGGGGGCCCCGGTGGCCGCCGAGACCGGCAACTACCTGAGCGATGCCGCCGGCGGCATCCGCATCGCCCGCCTGGCCGAAGGCCGCCTGCAGGACGTCGCTCGCGAGCTGGGCGGGCGCTATCAGCGCCTGCAGCGTGACGACAGCGACCTGCGCCGCCTCGGCCTGCTGGAGCGACCCGACGATGTGCGGGCCAGCGAGGGTCAGGGGCCTTCCGACTGGCGCGACCAGGGTTACCTGCTGCTCCTGCCCCTGCTCGTCCTGGTCGCCTGCGGCGCGCGCCGCGGCTGGCTGCTGTGCCTGCCCTTCTGCCTGTTGCTGACGCCGCCCCCGGCCCAGGCCGGCAGCTGGGACGACCTCTGGCTGCGTCGCGACCAGCAGGCCCTGCAGCTGCTGGCCGACGAACAGGCTGGCGCGGCCGCCGACCTCTTCAGCGACGAGCGCTGGCGCGGCGTGGCGCTCTATCGCGCCGGCGACTTCAGCGGCGCCGCCGCGGCCTTCGCCCGGGATCCCTCGGCGGACGGCCACTACAATCGCGGCAATGCCCTGGCCATGGCCGGACGCCTGGACGAGGCCCTGCGCGCCTACCGGGCGGCGCTGGTGCTGCGCCCCGATCTGACCCCCGCCCTGCGCAATCGCAACCGTCTCGAACGCCTGCTCGCCCAGCGCGCCGCGGCCCAGGCCGAGGCCGCCGCCCGTAGTCGCCAGGCCCAGAGCGCCAGTCAGAGCAGCGCCCAGGCGGACGAGCCAGCCAGCAGCAGCACCCCGCCGTCCACCGCGGCCGCCGCGGCCAGCCCGCAGCAGCAGGCCCAGGCCGGCGCGGACTGGCTGGTCAGTCCGTCCTATGCCGAGGACCCCCTGGCGGAAGAACAGCGGCAGGCGGCCGAACAGTGGCTACGGGAGATTCCCGACAACCCGGCCGAGCTGCTGCGCCGCAAGTTCTGGTACCAGCAACAACAACGCGAGGAGAACGCGCTGCAATGAAGGCCTATCCCTTGCTGCTGCCCCTCGCGCTGCTCGCGCCCCTGGTGCAGGCGGCGGACCTCAGCGCCCGCCTGGAGCGCACTCAGCTCAGCCAGAACGAGACGCTCGAACTCATTCTCGAGACCACCGATCCGGCGCAGTTCGGCAAGCCCGATCTCGGCCCGCTGGAGCAGGACTTCCGGGTGCTCGGGGTCCGCCAGAACAGCCTGCCGCCCGGCGAGCGGGTGACCACCCGCTGGAACGTCACCCTGCAACCCAAGGCCAGCGGCGCCCTGACCATTCCCGCCCTGACCCTCGACGGCGCCCGCAGCCAGCCGCTGACTGTCACCGTCGAAGCCAGCGCCGCCAAACGCCAGGCCCGCGAACCTGTCTATCTGGAAGCCTCAGTGGAGCGCACCCGGCTCTATGTGCAGGCGGAAACCATCCTGACCATTCGCCTCTACCACGCCGTGGCGCTCTATGACGACCATGTGCTCACCCCGCCCAATCCCAGCGAGGCGCGGGTGGATCTGCTCGGCACGCCGCAGGTCTACGAGCGTGACGTCGAGGGTGTACGCCATGGCGTGATCGAGTGGCGCTACGCCATCCATCCGCTGCAGAGCGGCACCCTGGTACTGCCGCCCCAGACCTTCAGCGCCACCCTGGCCGGCGGTCTCGACGACAGCTCCAGGGCCGGCCAGCCGATCCAGCTGCGCACGCCGGCCCTGACCCTGGAAGTCCTGCCACAGCCCGCCAGCTATCCGCCACAGACGCCCTGGGTGCCGGCGCGCAATCTGACCCTGACGCAACAATGGAATCCCGCACCGGAGGAAGCTCGCGAAGGCAGCGCCCTGACCCGCACCCTGCAGGTGCGTGCCGAAGGCCTGGCCCCCGGTCAGTTGCCCCCGCTGGTACTGCCGGAGACCGAGGGGGTGAAGCGCTATGCCGAGCAGCCGCGGCTGTCCATGCAGACCCAGGCGCGCGGGCTGGTCGGGCAACGCGAAGAGCGTGTCGCCCTGATTCCCACCTCCACGGGTGACAAGGTGCTGCCACCGGTGGAGGTGGTCTGGTGGAACACCGAGACCGAGACCCTCGAGCGCGCCACCCTGCCCGCCCAGACCCTGGTGGTCGCCGAGGATCCGACGCTGCAGCCGGTGGCGGCAGCCGCGGCCAAGGTCACCGTCAATGACCGCGGCCTCTGGCGCTGGCAGCTGGCGACGGCCTTCTTCGCCCTGACCACCCTGCTCGGCTTCGGCCTCTGGTGGCGTGCCCGCCGGCAGCCGGCGGTCCTGCCGGCGGTGCCCGATCTGGACAGCCGCCTGCAGCGCGAAGAGCTGCGCCGCGCCTGCCAGAGCAACGACCCCCACGCGACCCGTCATGCCCTGGACGCCTGGGCGCGGCAGCAGCCGGAGACCCTGGCGGCCATGGGCGCCCGCTTCGAACCCCTGGCCGCAGCCCTGGATGATCTCAACGGCGCGCTCTACAGCGAAGCCGGTCAGCGCTGGCAGGGCGAGACGCTATGGCAGGCGATCAATGCCCTGCCGCCGCTGACGCCCGAGGCCGTGCACGACACCCTGCCGCCGCTCTATCCGCGCTGAGCGGCTTCTTCGACACGCGCCAGGCGTTCTTCGAGGGCGGCGATCCGGGCTTCCAGAGCCTCCAGTCGGCCTTCGCGGCCGCCCGTGGACGAGCTGTTGTCGGAAGCGCTGCCCAGCTGGGCGACCTGGGCGTCGCGTTCCGCGGCGTTGCCGAACAGATGCAGATAGCGCTCTTCGCGCTGGCCGGGCTGCCGACCCAGGCCGGTAGCCAGGCCACGGGCGATCAGCCGCTCCAGGTGGTGGCGTACCTGCTCGGTGTCGTCGAAGGCATGCATCCGGCCGCTGCGGGCCAGCAATTCGCCCAGGGTCTGGGGCCCGCGCAGGAACAGCAGCGCGCAGAGTACCCACTGGGGCGGCGGAAGCTCCAGGGCCTTGTCCAGGCGCTGTTCCCAGCGATCCGCCCGGCTGCCCATGACCAGGCGCGCCAGGCCGCGTTCTTCCAGGCGCCGCAGCCCCTGTCCCACCTCGCCCGGGGTCAGGTTGAGCACCGGCTCGCGGCTGGTCTTCTGGTTGCAGGCCAGCACCAGTGCATTGAGGGTCAGGGGATAGCTTTCCGGCGTGGTCAGCTGCTTTTCGATGAGGCTGCCGAGAACGCGGATCTCGTTGGCCTCCAGCGGCTCTTCGGCAAAGGCGGGGGTGACTGCTTGGCTCATGGCGGACTCCGCTTGGATGACGCGCCAGCCTAGCCTGCCCTCAGCGCCGTCGCCACTGCGGCAGCCCGATCAACACCACGGCGCCGACGATGACCAGCATGGCCAGCATCTCCGCCGGCCCGATCCGCTCACCGACGAACAGGGTGCCCAGCAGCACCGCCACCACCGGATTAACGTAGGCATAGCTGGTAGCGGCCGCCGGTCGTACCCGTCCCAGCAGATAGAGATAGGCGCTGAAGGCGATCAGGGAGCCGAACACCACCAGATAGCCCAAGGCCAGCCAGCCGCCCAGGGCCGGCCAGTGCTGCAGGCGCTCACCGCTGAGGTAGCTGGCGCCGAGCAGCGCCGCACCGGCCACCAGCATCTCGACAGCGCTGGCCATGGCTCCCCGCGGCAACGGCAGGTAGCGACTCCAGATCGAGCCGAAGGCCCAGGCCGCCGCGGCGAGCAGGATCACCGCCGCACCCAGGGGCGTGGCGCTCATGGTATCGCCCAGGTTGAGCAGGGCGATCCCCACCAGCCCCAGGGCGATGCCGGCCCATTCCAACAGAGTATTGCGCTGTCCCCAGAGCAGGCCGAACAGCAGGGTGAACAGCGGCACCGTGGCGATCGACAAGGCCGCGATGCCGGAGGTCACGCCCCAGTGCTCGGCCAGGGTCACGCCGCCGTTGCCGACGCCCAGCAGCAGGATGCCGATCACCGCCGCCGCGCAGGTCTCCCGCGCCGTCGGCCAGGGGGTCCCGCGCAGCCGCAGCCAGCCCAGCAGCAGGCTTCCGGCGATCAGAAATCTCAGCCCCGCCATCAGCAGCGGCGGCCAGTGGGCCACGCCGATGCGGATCACCAGATAGGTGGAACCCCAGACCACATAGAGCGCGAAAAAGGCCGCCAGCAGGGGCAGCCAGCTGGGTAGGCGCGGCGCGAGGCAGGGCGAGGCGGGGGTGTCCATGCGCGAGGGATTCCTGAGGGGTCAGGCAGCCATTGTAGGAGCGCACGACGGGACGGCTAAGATACAGTCAGGGGATAAAGGGCCCGACCAGGCTTTGATTCAGCAGACTTTAGGAGCAAAGACCTTCGATTCGAAGGCAGGGGAACGGACATGGACCATATCGATCGCCGCCTCATCGACCTGCTGCTGGTGGAGGGCCGCGCCAGCTACGCGGATCTGGGTCGCCGGCTGGGACTCTCCGCGCCGGCCATCGCCGAGCGCATCGCCAAGCTGGAAGACGCCGGGATCATCACCGGCTATGGGGCCCGTATCGATCGCCGCGCCCTGGGCTACGGCACCGAATGCCTGATTTCCCTGCGCCTGCACAGCACCAGTCAGGGCCCGGTACTGAAGAAGCTGGAGGCCCTGCCCCAGCTGCTCGCCTGCCACCGGGTCACGGGTGAAGACTGTCTGATGCTGCGCGTCGCCGTACGCGACATGGGCGAACTGGAGAGCCTCATCGATCAGCTGACCCAGTTCGGCATGAGCCGGACCGTGGTGGTGCTGTCGACGCCCTTCGAGCGACCTCTGCCGCTCATGCCGGGCTGACGGCGCGCAGAAAAAAGCCCCAGCGCCTCGCGGCACCAGGGCTGGCGGAGCGCGACGCCCCGTCAGATGAAGGAGTCGTCGTCGCCACTGTCGTCGAAGAAGCCGCCACCGCCGCCGGTATCGCCATAGTCGGCGGCGTCCTGGAAGCCCCCGTTATCCTGATAGCCGCCGGCGTCCTGGAATCCGCCGCCATTGTCGTAGCTGGCGTTGTCCGCCCAGCCTCCCTGGGAGCCGGCATCGGCCAGGCCCTGGTCGGCAGCCGGGGTCTCGTTGATGACGTTGACGATCTCCTCGGGCTGCGAATGGTGGAACAGACCCGAAATCGCCTGCGCCGCCAGCACGCCGCCGGCTACCCCGGCCGCGGTCTGCAGCGCACCACCCATGAAACCGCCCATGCGCGAGGGCGCTGCCTGAGGTGCGCCATAGCCGGGGGCGGGCTGGGCATAGCCGGGGTTGGGTTGGGCATACCCCGGATTGGCAGGCCGTGACGCGGCCGGACCCGGGTCATTCCAGCCACGCGACGGCGCCGCGTTGGCCGGTGCCTGACCACCCGCTGGCTGGCTGCTACCGCCACCGAAGAGGCTGGACAGGAAGCCGCCGCTGCTCGGGCGATTCTGCTGGACCTGGGCCATCTGGCTTTCCAGCTCCCGGACGCGCTGGTCCAGCCGCTTGATGGCGGCTTCCTGGATCAGCATCGCCTGGGCCATGTAATAGGGCGCCGCGGGCTGCTCGCGCAGGCGCTGCTGGATCAGCGCCTCGGCTTCCCGGTCACGGGGCGCGGTCTGGGCTTCCGTGGTCTTGAGACGGTCGAACAGACCTTCGATCAGCTGGCTTTCTTCGCGTTGCATGATGACCCTCCCGCAGACGGTCTACTGGCGGCCTTCCCTGGGGAACGGCCTGGATGTCGAAAGGCGCAAGGCTGCGCGCTGTTATGCCAGATAAAGGCGCAGCGGTTGCTTTTCAAGTTGCGTTCGCACGGCATTCAGCACAGGTTCAGCCAGAGGTCCACTGGCGCCCTTCCCATCTGAAGAGCCGCCCTGCCAGGGAGTTCCGGCTGGGCGTCCAGGACTGGACAACCGGCCGGCGCTGCGGGAGTCTGAGTCTTTGCCCGCGAGGCCTGCGCATGCCGCCCCTGCTCATCCTGATCGACCAGCAACAGGGCATCCGCGCCCCGCACCTGGGCCCACGCAACCACCCCGAAGCCGAGCAGCGCCTGGCCGAGCTGCTGGCGGCCTGGCGCCAGGCCCGGGCGCCCCTGCTGCATGTCCGGCACCTGTCGCGCGATCCGCATTCGGTGTTCTGGCCAGGGCAGCCCGGCGTGGAGTTCCAGCCGGCCCTGGCGCCGCTGCCCGGCGAGCCGGTGTTCGACAAGCAGGTCCCCGACGCCTTCGCCAACAGCGGGCTGGAGCGCTGGCTGCATCAGCGCGGCATCGCCTCGCTGCTGATCTGCGGCGTGGCCAGCGAGAATTCGGTGGAGGCCACGGCGCGCAGCGCCGGCAATCTGGACTTCACCACCTGGGTCGCCGAAGACGCCTGCTACACCTTCGCCAAGACCGACTTCGCCGGGCGGCCCCGCAGCGCCGAGGAGGTCCATGCGATGGCCATGGCCAACCTGCACGGCGAGTACGCCACCGTCACTTCCACCGCGGCCATGCTCGAACGCCTGCGAGCGAGCGGGTCGCCCTGCTAGACTGCCCCCCTGCCCGTCTGGAAGCGTTGCATGAACCCTGTCGATATCCTGCGCGACTCGCTGTCCTTCTTTGCCCGCAATCTGCGCCCCCTGGCCGTCCTCGCCCTGCCCTGGCTGCTGCTCGAAGCCCTGCTGCGCTATCAGGTGCTGGAGCGCTTCGGCGCCAACGGCGGCCTGTGGGACATGCTGGTCAGTCTGCTCTGCTATCCGCTCTACACCGCCGCGCTGCTGATCTTTCTGGAGGCGCGTACCCAGGGCAACACCCCGCGCCTGAGCGGCGTGTGGGGCGCCGCGCTGCTGCTCTGGCCGCGCTTCGCCGTCCTTGCCGCCGTGACCTCGGGGCTGGTGATGCTGGGCTTTTCGCTGTTGATCGTGCCGGGCTTTCTGATCATGGCCAAGCTGGCCTTTGCCGAGAACCTGCTGGTCCTGGAGGGACGGGCGCCGCTGGACGCCCTGCGCGGCAGCTTCCGGCTGAGCCGCGGGCATTTTTTCACCCTGCTGGCGTGCATCCTGGCCACGGTCCTGCCGGCCTGGCTGCTCGACGCCTGGATCACCCGGCATTTCGCCGAGGCCGCGGTGCCGGAGATCGTGCTGCAGACGCTGTCGGGCTTCCTGCAGCTGATCCCCAGCATCGCCGTCTACCGCATCTACATGCTGGTCAGGCAGAACGCCTGACCAGGTCACTCACCACATCAGGTCGTCCGGCACCTGGTAGGCCGCGTAGGGATCATCCGGATCCGGCTCGCCGCTCTGCACGTTGAGCAGCACCACCCGCTTGGGATCGCGCTCCTGGATGCGTTCGGCGGTAGCCCGGGGCACCACCTCGTAGCGACCTTCGTAGCGCACGATGGCCAGACTGCCCTTGCTGAGCTTGTCTCTCATCATGACGTTGACCGACAGGCGCTTGACCTTCTTGTCGTCGACGAAGTTGTAGTAGTCCTCGGTGGTCAGCTTGGGCAGGCGGCTGGTTTCGATCAGCTGCTTGATCTGCGCCTGCTCGGCCTTGCGCTTCTTCTTGTCTTCCTGAGCGCGATTGAGCTCCTGGTCCTTGGCCAGTTTTTCCGCCTGGGCCTGCTGGACGGCCAGCTCCTGGGAGCGATCCTTTTCCGCCTGCCCGCGATGCTCCATGCGGTTCTGCTTCTGCTTCTGCTTGACGGCCTGCTTGGCCTGCTTTTCATTGACCAATCCGGCTTTCAGCAGCTGGTCGCGTAGGGACATGCTCATCGATACGACTCGTCTAGATCATCCAAGGGGGCGCAGCTCGGAAGCGGCCGCGCGCCAGGGTGTCCATCCTGCGCAGCCGACGAACCGAGTGCAAGCCTTTCTCTGGGGTGAAATAATGCGGTCATGACCTATCCGCCCCTGGTTCGGGCGCTGCCGATCACAATTCGCCCATGATTACCTTAGCGATCGTCCTGCTCTTCGTCGCCAGCGTGCTCTTCGTTCACCTTCGCGGACGCGCTCGCCTGCCCTTCCTGCGCCAGCTGGTCAACCACTCGGCGGTGTTCGCGCCGTACAACGCCCTGATGTACCTGTTCTCCAGCGTGCCGTCCAAACCCTATCTGGATCGCAGCCGCTTTCCCGAGCTGGATGTGCTCAAGGACAACTGGCAGGAGATTCGCGTCGAGGCCCTGCGGCTGTTCGACGAGGGCTACATCCGCGCGGCGGAAAAGGACAATGACGCCGGCTTCGGTTCCTTCTTCAAGAAGGGCTGGAAGCGCTTCTACCTGACCTGGTACGGCGAGCCGCTGCCCTCCGCCCAGACCCTCTGCCCGCGTACCGTCGAGCTGGTGCGGCAGATCCCCAACGTCAAGGGCGCCATGTTCGCGCTGCTGCCGGGCGGCAGCCACCTGAATCCCCATCGCGATCCCTTCGGCGGCTCGCTGCGCTACCACCTGGGTCTGGCCACGCCCAACTCGGATGCCTGCCGCATCTATGTCGACGGCCAGCCCTATGCCTGGCGCGACGGCGAGGACGTGATGTTCGACGAGACCTATGTGCACTGGGTGAAGAACGAGACCGACCAGACCCGGGTCATCCTCTTCTGCGACGTCGAGCGGCCTCTGCGCAACCGCTTGCTGACCCGCGTCAACCAGGCGGTCAGCCGCTTCCTGGGCAGCGCCACGGCGCCGCAGAACGTCGAAGGCGAACGCGTCGGCGGCATCAACCAGGCCTATGCCTTCAGCAAGAGATTCGGCGATCGTATCGGTGGCGGCGTGAAGAAATTCAAGCGGCGCCATCCCAAGGCCTATCGCATCGCCAAGCCGGTGCTGGCGGTGCTGGTGGTGATCGCGCTCTACCACTGGATCGTCAGCTGAGCCGGCGATCCCGCGCCGGTGGCGTCAGCGGCTTTTAGCCGGAACGCTGCTGGCGCTGTCGATGCAGCCGGGCCACCAGCTCGGCTTCGGCCTGGGAAAGCCCACAGGCCTGGGTGAGATCGTCGGCGCTGGCGCCCAGTCCCACCAGGCGCGCCGCCTGGGAAAACGACAGACTGGTAGGGTCGCTCTGCTCGATCTGGGTCAACCGATCGGGCAAAGGCGCCACCACCTTGGCCAGTCCCTGCACCTGTTCACCCATGCGTACCTGCCCGGCCTGGTAGGTTTCCAGGCGCTTGAGCAGGATCTGCATGCGCTTGTCGACCAGGGCCTCCCGCTCGGCCAGCTTGGCCGCCTGCTGCTGCTGGCGTTGCCAGAGCAGCCAGCAGCAACCGCCGAGGCCGGCACAGGCCAGCCCCAGGGCAACGCTGAGCAGGATCAGCCCGACGAGCATCAGATGCTTTCCAGCTCCGACCACTCTTCTTCGGTCATCAGTTTGTCGAGCTCGACCAGGATCAGCAGCTCGCCGTTCTTGTTGCAGACACCCTGGATGAACTTGGCGGATTCGTCATTGCCGACGTTCGGTGCGGTCTCGATCTCCGACTGCCGCAGGTAGACCACCTCGGCCACGCTGTCGACCAGGATGCCAACGACCTGCTTGTCGGCCTCGATGATGACGATACGGGTGTTGTCGGTGACCTCGGTGGGCAGCAGACCGAAGCGCTGACGGGTGTCGATCACCGTCACCACGTTGCCTCGCAGGTTGATGATGCCCAGCACATAGCTCGGCGCACCCGGGACCGGAGCGATTTCGGTGTAGCGCAGGACTTCCTGGACCTGCATCACGTTGATGCCGTAGGTCTCGTTATCCAGGCGGAAGGTGACCCATTGCAGGACCGGATCTTCGGAACCCTGTGCGGACGTTTTTTTCATGTTCCCTAGCCTCGTCAAATACCGCACGTGCGGCGAAGCGGGCGAACCCGCCGGTTAGTTGCAGCGAGCAGCCCTAGCGACGGCCACCCACCACCTGTTCAGCGAGCGCCGCCACATCCAGCAGCGCACACATCTGATCGATCACCGTACCGGCCAGCCAGGGCCGGGTGGCACGCTGATTCCGCCATTTGACCTCGGCGGGATCCAGACGTACCGAATGGCTGACGCCGTGCACGGCCAGGCCCCAGTCCAGGCCTTGCAGCGATATCACGAATTTCAGCCCCTCGCGATAGTCGTCACGGTAACGCTCGGGCATCACCCAGCGCGCCGCGTCGAGCACACGCAGATTGCCTGCCTGGCAGGGTAGCAGGCCCAGGAACCAGTCTGGCTGACCGAACAGCGGCGTCAACTCTTCGTCGGCCAGCGGATAGATGGAACCCAGGCACACCAAGGGGGCGGCCAGGGTCAGGCCGGCGACGTCGAACAGCAGGCATTCGAAGGGCTCTTCACCCCACTCCGGGCGACCGTCCAGCTGCACGGCGCTGGGCGGTACGCCAGCCGCTGCCACGGGCTGGGTCGCCGGGGTACCCACGGCGATGCCTTCCACCGCCGGACGCGCCGGTTCGGCGACCGGTGCCAGTTCGGGGACGCGCCAGTCCAGTTCGATATCGGTTTCGGGCGCCGGCAGCGGCTGGGGTGCAGGCAGCAGCACCTCGGGCAGGACGCGCTCGGCCAGGGCGACCGCGGGACGCCGGGCGGCCAGCGGCACGACCCGCGGTTGCCGTGCGGCATCCCGCTCGAGTTCTTCGCGTACCGCGGCGGCGAATTCGTCTTCGCTCACGCTGGCGATCGGCGCGGCCGGCACCACCACGGGCGCCACGACAGGCGCGGCTTCGGCAGTCGGCAGTTCCAGGAACGCGTCCAGCAGCAGGGCATCGAGATAGCCCTGGAGGACACGCTGAGGACGATTGTCGAGGGACGTCGGTTGGCTCATGGCGATCTACGTAGGTGAGTTGTCCAGCCTATCGGCCGGCGAGGTGGAAAACTTGAATCAGGCGACCTGGCTGCTGGGCGCACCTTCGAGCAGATGCCGCAGCAACGCCCGGTAGGCGATGACGCCGCGGCTGTTCAGCTCGTAGCGCGACGGCACCTGACCGGAGCGGCTGGCATCGCGCAGCCGGGTATCGATGGGGATGAAGGCTTGCCACAGCTGGGCCGGATAGGTGTTGCGCAGGACCTTGAGCGTGCCGATGGAGGCCTGGGTGCGGCGGTCGAACAGGGTCGGCACTATGGTGTAGGGCAGCGCCTGCTTGCGCGAGCGGTTGATCATGGTCAGGGTGTTGACCATGCGTTCGAGCCCCTTGAGCGCGAGGAATTCGGTCTGGGTGGGAATCACCAGATGCTGGCTGGCCGCCAGGGCATTGACCATGAGTACGCCGAGCAGCGGCGGACTGTCGATCAGCACGTGATCGAAGTCGTTCCACAGCTGCGCCAGGCTCTTGGAGATCACCAGCCCCAGGCCGCTCTGGCCCGGCGACTGCCGCTCCAGGGTGGCCAGGGCCGTGCTGGACGGCAGCATGGACAGCTGCGGATGGCTGGTGGGCAGCAGCAGCCGCTTCGGCAGCCCTTCCGGAACCTGACCCCCGTGCTGGAACAGGTCGAACACGCTGTGTTCGAGGCTGTCCGGATCCTGACCGAAATAGCTGGTCAGGGAACCGTGGGGATCGAGATCCACCAGCAGGACGCGCTTGCCCTCATCGCCGAGCAACCCGGCGAGGGCAACGGTGGTGGTGGTCTTGCCCACCCCACCCTTCTGATTGGCGACAGCCCAGACTCTCATGTGCAGACTTCCTCCCGACGACACGACCAGCCGGGTCAAGGTGCCGGCGTAGCGGCCGGCGACGAAGATTTGACAGGCGCCGCGTTGGGCGCCGGTTCTCCAGGCGATGCTGCAGATTGTGTGCCAGTCGACGGATTTTGCAAGGTGCTCTGCGGCCGGAACAGGTCGAGATTGCGTGAGATCAGCAGCACCACCCGCCGATTGCGGGCGCGGTTGACGTCACTGGTGTTGTCGACCACCGGCTGATAGGCGCCATAGCCCACCACGGCCAGGCGCTGGGGCGCGATGCCATTGCCGATCAACAGGCGCACGATACTGGCGGCCCGGGCTGCCGACAGCTCCCAGTTGGTGGGATACAGCGCCGTGCTGATCGGCCGGTCGTCCGTGTAGCCCTGGACCTGAATCGGATTCTTGAAGGGTGCCAGAATCTTGGCCACCTTCTCCATGAGGCCGAAGGCGGGATTGCTCGGCAGGGAATCGCCACTGGCGAACAGCAGGTTGGAGCTGAGCTCGATTTCCAGCCACATCTCGCTGGCCTTGATGTTCAGCTGATCGCCCGCGATGAGATCGCCGAAGGTGGCCCGCACACTGTCGGCGATCTGCTGCAGCGGATCGCTGGGGGTGCCCTTGGCCGGCTGGGCGGCGCTGGCGTCCATCACCGTCGGCGTCACGCCAGCGGGACGCTGATCGCCGAGGGGGATGGGTTTGAGCGAACGCTCCGGCTGACTGAAGATGCCCGACAGGCTGTCCGAGAGCACCTTGTACTTGCTTTCGTTCAGCGAGGAGATGGAATACATGACCACGAAAAAGGCGAACAGCAGGGTGATGAAGTCCGCGTAGGAGACCAGCCAGCGTTCGTGGTTCTCGTGCTCTTCGGGACGGCGGCGGCGACGAGGCATGCGGCGTCCTCCTAATCTAGAAAACCTTGCAGCTTCATTTCGATGGAGCGGGGATTCTCGCCCTCGCCGATGGACATCAGCCCTTCCAGCAGCATTTCCCGGTAGCGGGACTGTTGCTGAGTCAGCGCCTTGAGCTTGTTGCCAACGGGCAGCAACAGCAGGTTGGCGAAGCCGACCCCATAGATGGTGGCGACAAAGGCCACGGCGATGCCGCTGCCCAGTTGCGAGGGATCGGCGAGATTCTGCATGACGTGGATCAGGCCCATCACCGCGCCGATGATACCCACCGTGGGCGCATAGCCGCCCATGGCCTCATAGACCTTGGCGGCGGCGATGTCGCGGTCTTCCTGGCCGTAGAGGTCCACCTCGAGGATGCTGCGCAGGGCTTCGGGCTCGGTGCCGTCCACCAGCAACTGC
Source organism: Pseudomonas sp. JUb52 (assembly GCF_004341115.1). Taxonomy (NCBI): domain Bacteria; kingdom Pseudomonadati; phylum Pseudomonadota; class Gammaproteobacteria; order Pseudomonadales; family Pseudomonadaceae; genus Pseudomonas; species Pseudomonas sp. JUb52. The sequence continues at coordinate 505,033 of NZ_SLYS01000001.1, read as the reverse complement.
AGGCCCTTGGCGGCATAGGGATCAGCTTCACGGGCGACCAGGGGTTCGAGCCCCAGCAGGCCTTCCTTGCGTGCCACGTTGCTCCAGTTGACCACCTTGCGGATGCCGCCGGTGAGGTCCAGCCGCGGCGGTATGAACACCCAGGCCAGCATGGTCAGGGCACGACGCAACACCGGCAGACGGGTCTGCAGCAGGACGGCACCCAGGGTGCCGCCCACCACGATCAGCGCTGCAGGGCCATTGGCCAGGGCGGTGAAGGAGCCGCCCTCCAGCAGGTTGCCACCCATGATGGCGGTAAAGGCCAGCAGGATGCCGATGAGACTGAGCACGTCCACGTTCAATGCCCTTCTGGCCGGAGAACGCCTGCCGTCACGAACAGGCCTCGGTCAGGTGCCGGCCGATGTCGTCCAGGCCATAGATGGCGTCGGCCAGATTGGCCTTGGCGATGGCCATGGGCATGCCGTAGATGACGCAACTGGCCTCGTCCTGGGCCCACACCTGGCTACCGGACTGCTTGAGCATCCGGGCGCCTTCGCGGCCGTCGGCCCCCATGCCGGTCAGGACCACCGCCAGCACCTTGTCGGCATAGGCCTTGGCCGCGGAGCCAAAGGTCACGTCGACGCAGGGCTTGTAGTTGAGGCGTTCGTCACCGGGCAGGATCTTCACCATGCCGCGGCCATCCACCATCATCTGCTTGCCACCCGGTGCCAGCAGGGCCAGGCCCGGACGCAACTGGTCACCGTCCTCGGCTTCCTTGACGCTGATGCGGCAGAGCTTGTCCAGGCGCTCGGCGAAGGCCTTGGTAAAGGCGGCAGGCATGTGCTGGATCAGCACCAGAGGCGCCGGGAAATTGGCTGGCAGCTGGGTGAGCACCCGCTGCAGAGCCACCGGCCCGCCAGTGGAGGTGCCGATGGCCACCAGGCGATAGTGCTTGCGCTTGGGCGGCGTCGATGCTGGCGCGGCGGGCGCATGACCGGCTGCGGTACTGCTGGGCGCCGCTGGACGCGCCGCGGGGCGAGCGGTAGCCGGCGCGGCCGAGACACCTGCGGGCGCTGCCGGCGCGACGCTGGGCGCCACGGCGAAGCGCCGGTTGGACCGGGCGATATGATGGATCTTCTCGCACAGCAGCTTTTGCACGCTGGCCGGATTGCGCGAGATGTCCTCGAAATTCTTGGGCAGGTAGTCGACCGCGCCGGCATCCAGGGCGTCCAGGGTGACCCGGGCGCCTTCGTGGGTGAGCGAGGAGAACATCAGCACCGGGGTCGGGCACTTCTGCATGATGTGGCGGACCGCGGTAATGCCGTCCATCATCGGCATCTCGTAGTCCATGGTGATGACATCGGGTCGCAGTGCCAGAGCCTGGTCGACCCCTTCGCGCCCGTTGCTGGCCGTGCCCACCACCGAGATGTTGGGATCGGCCGCCAGGATCTCCTTGAGCCGACGCCGGAAGAAGCCGGAATCGTCCACCACCAGTACTTTTACCGGCATACGTTGAAACTCCTAACCTTGGGCGGCGCAGGCCACCCGATGGCGCCGGGCACGGGCCCGACGCCGCTCGTACCCGACCGACTCAGAGCCCGCGACGGGCGTAGCGCTTGAGCATGCTGGGCACATCGAGGATGAGCGCGATGCGGCCGTCGCCGGTGATGGTCGCCCCGGACATGCCGGGCGTTCCCTGCAGCATCTTGCCCAATGGCTTGATGACCACCTCTTCCTGGCCCACCAGTTGATCGACCACGAAGCCGATGCGCTGGGTGCCGACCGAGAGGATCACCACATGCCCTTCCCCCTGCTCCACATGGGCCGCATCGGGCACCAGCCAGCGCTTGAGGTAGAACAGTGGCAGCGCCTTGTCGCGCACCACCACCACTTCCTGGCCGTCCACCACGTTGGTGCGGGACAGGTCGAGGTGGAAGATCTCGTTGACGTTGACCAGCGGGAAGGCGAAGGCCTGGTTGCCCAGCATCACCATCAGCGTCGGCATGATCGCCAGGGTCAGGGGGACCTTGATGACGATCTTGGAGCCCTGGCCCTTGGTCGAGAAGACGTTCAGCGTGCCGTTGAGCTGGCTGATCTTGGTCTTGACCACGTCCATGCCCACACCGCGACCGGAGATGTCGGAGATCTCGGCCTTGGTGGAGAAACCCGGGGCGAAGATCAGGTTGAAGCACTCGGTCTCGGTCAGGCGATCGGCCGCGTCGCGGTCGAGCAGCCCTTTTTCCACGGCCTTGTTGCGCAGCAGATCCGCGTCCATGCCCTTGCCGTCATCGGAGATCGACAGGAGGATATGATCGCCTTCCTGCTCGGCGGAGAGCACTACGCGCCCCGCGCGGGACTTGCCGTTCTCTTCACGCTCGGCCGGTCCTTCGATGCCGTGGTCGACCGCGTTGCGCACCAGGTGCACCAGCGGATCGGCTAGGGCCTCGACCAGGTTCTTGTCCAGGTCGGTTTCTTCGCCGACCAGTTCCAGGTTGATCTCTTTCTTCAGGCTGCGCGCCAGATCGCGGACCAGGCGCGGGAAGCGACCAAAGACCTTCTTGATCGGCTGCATCCGGGTCTTCATGACCGAGGTCTGCAGATCGGCGGTGACCACGTCGAGGTTGGACACGGCCTTGGCCATGGCTTCGTCGCCGCTGTTCAGACCCAGGCGTACCAGGCGGTTACGCACCAGCACCAGCTCGCCGACCATGTTCATGATCTCGTCCAGCCGCGCGGTGTCGACCCGCACGGTGGTCTCCGCCTCGCTGGTGGGACGCTCGGCAGGCGCGGCGGCTGCCGGCTTGGGCACTGCGGCCTCGGCCACCGGCGCCGGTTTCGGCGCAGGTGCGGGAGCCGCCGGCTGAGGTGCGGCCACTGGTGCCGGCACAGCGGCCACCGGGGCGGCTACCGCTTCCGCGGCTGCCGCGGGACCACTGAACTTGCCCTTGCCATGCAATTCGTCGAGCAGGGATTCGAATTCATCGTCGGTGATCTCGTCACCGCTCGCTGCGGCTGCCGGAGCCGCTGCGGCCGGGGCTGCAGCAACGGGTGCCGCGGCTTCGCTCGCGACAAACTTGCCCTTGCCGTGCAATTCGTCGAGCAGGGCTTCGAATTCATCGTCGGTGATCTCGTCGCCACCCGCCGCCGGCGCAGCAGGCGCTGCCGCAGCTACCGGCGCCGCGGGCGGCGCTTCGCTGAACTTGCCCTTGCCATGCAGCTGATCGAGCAGGGCTTCGAATTCGTCATCGGTGATGTCGTCGCCACCGGCGGCCGCCGGCGTTTCCGCTGCCGCGCTCGGCTCGCTGCCCAGGGCGTCGAGCAGATTCTGGAAATCGGCATCGCTCAATTCCGGCTCGGCCGCCGCAGCGGCGACCGGAGCGGGTTCTGCCGCCACGACCGGGACGGCAGCCACGGGCGCAGCCGGGGCCGGTGCCGGCTCGCTGCCAGCGGGTTCAGCCAGGCGGGCCAGGGCCGCCAGCAATTCGGGCGAGGCCGGCGTCGGCTCTTCGCGCTCACGGACCTGACCGAACATCTCGTTGACGGAATCCAGTGCCTGCAGCACCACATCCATCAGCTCGGCATCCACGCGGCGTTCGCCCTTGCGCAGGATGTCGAAAACGTTTTCCGCGATATGGCAGCACTCGACCAGGGTATGGAGCTGCAGGAAACCGGCGCCGCCCTTTACGGTATGGAAGCCACGGAAAATGGCGTTCAGCAGATCCATGTCATCCGGGCGGCTTTCCAGCTCGACCAATTGTTCGGACAACTGTTCGAGAATCTCGCCGGCCTCTACCAGGAAATCCTGGAGGATCTCTTCATCGGCGTCGAAGCTCATTCCTGCACTCCCCAAGAGGGTCTGGGTCAAAAGCCCAGACTGGATAGAAGATCGTCGACGTCGACCTGAGCGGCCACGACGTCTTCACGCTTATCGGCATGAATCTGCGGACCTTCACCCTTCATCGTCTTTTCTTTTCGATTCTGTTCGATCAGCGCGGTGTGATCGTGACTGAAGCCGGTATAGCGATCGACCTGGCTGGCCATCATCACCAGCTTGACGAGGTCTTTCTCGATCTGCCCGACGAGATTGACCACGCGCTTGATCACCTGACCGGTAAGGTCCTGGTAGTCCTGCGCCAAGAGGATGTCGTTGAGCTTGGCCGACAGTTGCTCGGCGCTGCTCTCGCTGTGACTGAGGAAGGCATCGACGCGCTTGGCCAGCTCGCGGAATTCGTCCGCGCCCATTTCCCGGCGCATGAACTTCTTCCAGTCGGCATGCACGGCCCGGGCTTCGTCACCGAAGTTGCCTACCAGCGGGGCGCTCTCCTCCACCAGATCCATGGTCCGGTTGGCGGCGTTCTCGGTCATCTTCACCACGTAGGAGAGACGATCGGTGGCATCGCTGATCTGGGAGACTTCCTCGCCGGCCATGCCGCGCGGATCGATCTCGAAGTTGACGATGGCGTTGTGCAACTCGCGGGTCAGCTTGCCGACTTCCTGGTAGAGACCCCGGTCGCGCAACTGGTTGAGTTCATTGATGACGTGCACGGCCTGAGTGAAATCGCCGCTTTCCAGGCATTTCACCAGCTCTTGGGCGTGCTGTTTGAGATTCGACTCGAAGTCGCTGAAGCTGTTGGAGCCAAGCTGATCCATAACGTCCCCGCGGCTTTCTTCAGCCGTTCACCCGCTCGAAGATCTTGTCGATCTTTTCTTTCAGCACCTGGGCGGTGAAAGGCTTGACCACATAGCCGTTCACACCGGCCTGAGCGGCTTCGATGATCTGCTCGCGCTTGGCTTCGGCGGTCACCATCAGCACTGGCAGGGTCTTGAGGCGCGCATCGGCGCGCACCTGGCGCAGCAGGTCGATGCCGGTCATGCCGGGCATGTTCCAGTCGGTGACGAGAAAATCGAAGTTGCCGCTCTGCAACATCGGCAGCGCGGTGTTGCCGTCGTCCGCTTCGGCGGTATTGGTGAATCCCAGATCGCGCAGCAAATTCTTGATGATGCGTCTCATCGTGGAAAAATCGTCCACGATGAGGATTTTCATGTTCTTGTCCAAGTCGACCTCCGTCCTAATCCGCACACACGCCATGAGGCGCGTCTAAGCAATCGTAGTAGCCTGAGTATCAGCCGGTTAACGCGAACGCCATTCCGCCAGCCGCGCCCGCAGGCGTGCCGCGCATTGACTGTGAAGTTGGCAGACGCGTGACTCGCTCACGCCCAACACCTCGCCGATTTCCTTGAGGTTGAGTTCCTCGTCGTAATACAGCGAGAGCACCAGACGTTCACGCTCCGGAAGATTGGCGATGGCGTCGGCCAGGGCCTTGCGGAAGCGCTCGTCCTCCAGACCGCGACCGGGTTCGAGTTCATGCGAACCGCTCTCCTCGAGCCCATGCTCACCACCCTCCATGAGGTCGTCGAAACTGAACAGGCGACTCCCCATGGTGTCGCCAAGGATGCCGTAGTACTCATCCAGACTCAATTTAAGTTCGGCCGCGACTTCGGAATCTTTAGCGTCGCGACCGGTGCGCGCTTCCACCGCGCGAATGGCGTCGGTGACCATGCGCGTGTTGCGGTGCACCGAGCGCGGCGCCCAGTCGCCCTTGCGGACCTCGTCGAACATGGCGCCACGGATGCGGATGCCGGCGTAGGTCTCGAAGCTGGCGCCCTTGCCGGCGTCATATTTGCGCGAGGCCTCCAGCAGGCCGATCATGCCGGCCTGCATCAGGTCCTCGACCTGCACGCTGGCCGGCAAGCGCGCCAGGAGGTGGTAGGCGATGCGTTTCACCAACGGCGCATAGCGGTTGATGAGTTGCTCCTGCTGGGTACGTTCCGAGGTTTTGCTGTACATGCGAAGCCCGCTGGATGCTGTCATGCGTGGGTACCGATGGCTGGTTGCACAAGGCGCTCGACAAAGAACTCGAGATGGCCGCGCGGATTGGCGGGCAACGGCCAGCCATCGACTTTCTGGGCCACCGCACGAAAGGCCAGCGAGGCCTTGGCACGCGGAAAGGCTTCAAACACGGGGCGCTGTTTCTGCACGGCTTTGCGCACCGCCTCGTCGAACGGAATGGCGCCCACGTATTGCAGGGCGACATCCAGGAATCTGTCGGTCACCTTGGTCAGCTTAGCAAAGAGATTGCGACCTTCCTGGGGCGTCAGCGCCATGTTCGCCAGCACCCGGAAACGGGTGACGCCATGGTCGCGATTGAGCAGCTTGATCAGGGCGTAGGCATCGGTGATGGAGGTGGGTTCGTCGCACACCACCACCAGGACTTCCTGGGCGGCGCGAACGAAGCTGACCACCTGGTCGCCAATGCCGGCAGCGGTATCGACGATGAGCACGTCGAGGTTATCGCTGATGTCGCTGAAGGCCTGGATCAGACCGGCGTGCTGGGCCGGCGTCAGATTGACCATCGCCTGGGTACCCGAGGCCGCCGGGACGATGCGGATGCCGCCCGGGCCGTGCAGCAGCACGTCGCGCAGCTCGCACTCGCCGGCGATGACATCGGCCAGGGTGCGCTTGGGCGACAGGCCGAGCAGAACGTCGATGTTGGCAAGGCCCAGGTCGGCGTCGAGCAGCATGACGCGCCGCCCGATATCGGCCAGGGCCAAGGCCAGGTTGACCGACACGTTGGTCTTGCCGACACCGCCTTTACCGCCCGTGACCGCTATGACTTGGACGGGATGCATGCTACCCATTGCCTGATACCTTTGATTGAAATCCGTCACACTTTAGACCAAGTGCATTTGGCGTGCCCAGGCATGCGATGCACCACGACCGTTCGTCTGCGCTAACCGGCGCGGCGGGCATTGCTCTGATACAGGCCGGCAAGCATGCCCGCCATGGTTTCTTCGCTCGGCTCCTCGGGTGCCTGCAGGCTCACCGCGCGGCTCACCAGCTGGTGGCTACGGGCCGGATGCAGATCGTCCGGGATGCGCGGGCCGTCGGCGATGTAGGCCACCGGCAGGCGCTGGCTGATGGCCAGGCCCAGGGCTTCGCCGAGACTGGCGGCTTCGTCCAGCTTGGTCAGCACGCAGCCGCTCAGGCCGCAGCGGCGATAGCTGTGGTAGGCCGCCTTGAGCACCTGGCTCTGGCTGGTGACACCCAGTACCAGATAATTGCGGATCTTCAGCTGGCGGTTGGCCAAGGCTTCGAGCTGCACCTTGAGCGCCGGATCATTGGCGGGCATGCCGGCGGTGTCGATCAGCACCAGGCGCTTGCGCGCCAGGGGTGCCAGTGCCTGGGCCAGGGACTGGCCCGGATCCACCAGGGTGACCGGCACGTCGAGGATGCGGCCGAGGGTCTTGATCTGCTCCTGGGCACCGATGCGGAAGCTGTCCATGCTGACCAGCGCCAGACTCTGGGGACCGTACTTGAGCACGTAGCTGGCAGCGAGCTTGGCCAGGGTGGTGGTCTTGCCCATGCCGGCCGGACCGACGAAGGCGACGACACCGCCCTCCTCCAGGATCTTGGCATCGGTGGTCTTGGCCAGCTGGGCGAAATTGGCCAGCAGCATGCGCCAGGCATGGCGCGGGTCCTGGATCTTGGCAACGCTGTCGAGCAGGTGGCGGGCCAGATCGGCCGGCAGGCCCATGCGCTGCAGACGACGCCAGAGGCCGGCCTGCTGCGGACGGGTGGACTGCACCTGGGTCCACGCCATGGAGCCGAGCTGGACTTCCAGCAGTTCACGCAGGCCGCTGAGTTCGCTGCGCATGGCTTCCAGGGCGCGACGGTCTTCCGGCGCGGCGCTGGCGGCAGGGGCCGCGGCGGCCGACTGGGGCGCACGCGGCGGGGCGATCACCGGCTCGCGACGGCTGTCGGCGGCGCTGATGGCGCCGAGCAGCTGCTTGTCCTTGGGTGCGGCCGAGGGCACGCCCGGCGCGCGGATGCTGAGGTCGGCATGAGCCTGGGCGATCTTCGCATGGGTCTTGCGCAACTCCGCCTGCAGCTCCGCGTTGGGCGCGGCCGGTGCCGGAGCCTGGTAGTCCAGCGCCGCGGTCAGCTCGACCCCGCCGGCGACCCGGCGGTTGCTGAGGATGGCGGCATCCGGGCCCAGCTCGTCGCGTACCAGCTTCATGGCTTGACGCATATCGGCGGCGAAGAAACGTTTGACTTGCATGATCTAGACCTCAGCCATTCTGGCCAACGGTAGCGACGATGGTGACCTGCTTGTTGTCCGGAATTTCCTGGTAGGCCAGTACACTCATGTTCGGTGCCGCCATCCGCGCGAAGCGGGACATCATCCCGCGGATCGCACCGGCCACCAGCAACACCACTGGCTTACCCATCATTTCCTGACGCTGCGCTGCCTCGATGAGGGAACGCTGCAGTTTTTCAGCCATGCCAGGCTCGAGGAACATGCCGTCCTCGGCGCCTTGACCGGCCTTCTGCATACTACTTAGCAACATCTGTTCCAACCTTGGCTCAAGGGTGATGACAGGCAGCTCAGGCTCCATTCCAACGATGTTCTGGACGATTGCGCGGGACAGCGCGACCCGTACGGCACCGGCGATGGCGGCGGGATCTTGACTCCGCGGACCGACGTTGGCGATGGCTTCGGCGATGGTACGGATGTCGCGGACCGGGACCTGCTCCTGCAGCAGTTGCTGGAGGATCTTGAGCAGGGTCGACAGGGAGACGATGCCGGGCACCAGCTCCTCGGCCAGCTTGGGCGAACTCTTGGCCAGCACCTGCAGCAATTGCTGGACTTCCTCGTGGCCGATCAGCTCGTGGGCATGCTTGAACAGGACCTGGTTGAGGTGGGTGGCGACCACGGTGCTGGCGTCGACCACGGTGTAGCCGAGGGACTGGGCCTGGTCGCGCTGGGTGACGTCGATCCAGACGGCCTCCAGACCGAATGCCGGATCCTTGGCGGCGACGCCGTTGAGGGAGCCATAGACCTGACCGGGGTTGATGGCCAGTTCGCGATCGGGATAGATCTCGGCCTCGGCCACGCTCACACCCATCAGAGTCAGACGATAGGCGTTGGGCAGCAGGTCCAGGTTGTCGCGGATGTGTACCGACGGCATGAGGAAACCGAGGTCCTGGGACAGCTTCTTGCGCACCCCCTTGATCCGCGCCAGCAGTTGGCCACCCTGATTGCGATCGACCATGGGGATCAGCCGGTAGCCGACTTCCAGACCGACCATGTCCACCGGGGTGACGTCGTCCCAACCCAGCTCTTTGGCCTCGGCCGGACGCTGCACGGGGGCCAGATCCTGCTGCTTCTTGGCTTCGACCTCGGCGGTCTGCTTGGCCTGGCGCTGACGCTTGTAGATCAGCCAGGCACCGGCGGCGGCGCCGCCACCCAGACCAAGGAATGGCAGGTGCGGCATGCCCGGCACCAGGCCCATGGCGATGATGATGAAGGCCGAGACCGCCAGCGCCTTGGGCGAGGCGAACATCTGACGATTGACCTGCTGGCCCATGTCTTCGGCGGAAGACACTCGGGTGACCATGATGGCCGCGGCGACCGACAGCAGCAGCGAGGGAACCTGGGCGACCAGGCCGTCACCGATGGTCAGCAGGGCGTAGATGCGCGCGGCGTCGCCGAACGACAGGCTGTGCTGGGCCATGCCGATGGCCATGCCGCCGATGAGGTTGATGAAGAGGATCAGCAGGCCGGCAACGGCGTCACCGCGGACGAATTTGCTGGCACCGTCCATGGAGCCGTAGAAGTCGGCTTCCTGGCCCACTTCGGTCCGGCGCTTCTTGGCTTCGGCCTGGTCGATGATGCCGGCGTTCAGGTCGGCGTCGATGGCCATCTGCTTGCCGGGCATCGCGTCCAGGGTGAAGCGCGCCGACACCTCGGAGATGCGGCCGGCGCCCTTGGTCACCACCACGAAGTTGATGATCATGAGGATGGCGAACACCACCGCACCGACTACGTAGTTGCCGCCGACCACCACTTCGCCGAAGGCCTGGATGACCTTGCCCGCGGCGTCGTGACCGTCCTGGCCGTGCAGCAGCACGACGCGGCTCGAGGCCACGTTCAGCGCTAGGCGCAGCAGGGTCGACACCAGCAGGATGGTCGGGAAAACCGCGAAATCCAGCGGCCGCAGGGCGTAGACGCTGACTAGCAGGACCACGATCGACAAGGCGATGTTGAAGGTGAACAGCACGTCCAGCAGGAACGGCGGCATCGGCAGGGTCATCATGGCGAGCATCGCCAGGACGGCCAGCGGCACGCCCAGATTGCCGCGAGCCAGACCGCGCATGTTGCCCATCATCATGGATTTGTCGACTTTCACACCCATTCCTCGCTTGCCGGTGCCGTCGTCACGGAAAGTTGACGCAGCGCACTGTTCGCAGGGGCTTGAGCAAGCTCCGGGCCAACTGCTCAAGACCTTGAATCAGCGAGGTTTTCCCAGGGGCGGTACAGGACTGGTTATGGATCGCCGGAGCCGTCGGCTGAACCGTGGGTGGAGGCCGCGAGTCTGTCTAGGGACCCGCGCTAGCGCGCCTATCCGAGGAACATCATCATGAAAATCTGGACCGCGACGCTGTTGGCCACCTGCCTGGTCGGAACCGCCCAGGCAGCCGAATCCCTGACGATCCCGCTGAACAAGGTCACGACGGACGGCGTGGGCGAAAGCGTCGGCAGCGTGCAGGTGACCCGCTCCAAGTACGGTCTGGTCTTCACGCCCGAGCTCAAGGGCCTGGAGCCCGGCATCCATGGCTTCCACGTCCACACCAAGCCCAACTGCGGCGCGGCCGAGGTGAATGGCACCCTGACCGCCGGGGGCGCGGCGGGCGGCCATCTGGATCCGCGCAACACCGGCAAGCACAGCGCGCCCTGGTCGGACGACGGCCACCTGGGCGAATTGCCGGCGCTCTATGTCACCGCCGACGGCCAGGCCACCCAGCCGGTGCTGGCGCCCCGCCTGAAGCGCCTGGAAGAGCTCAAGGGCCATGCGCTGATGGTGCATGCGGGTGGCGACAACTACTCCGACCAGCCCAAGCCGCTGGGCGGTGGCGGCGCACGTGTCGCCTGCGGCGTCATCAAGTAGGCGCCTTCCCCTCCTCATCCCGCCGCAGATCCGGCGGGATGGGCAGATCGGACAGCTTGGGCTTGCGCCCACGTCCGGCCCGAAATTGCCTGAGCTGATAGACATAGGCCAGGACCTGGGCCACGGCCACATAGAGCCCGGCCGGAATTTCCTGATCCACCTCGGTGGAGAAATACACCGCCCGCGCCAGCCCTGGCGACTCCAGCAGCGAGACCTGGTGCTCCTGGGCGATCTCGCGGATCTTCAGCGCGGTGAAATCGCTGCCCTTGGCCACCAGCACCGGCGCCCCGCCCTTGGCAGCGTCGTACTTGAGTGCCACGGCGAAGTGGGTCGGGTTGGTGATGACCACATCGGCATTGGGCACCTCGGCCATCATCCTTCGCTGCGCCATCTGCCGCTGCATCTGGCGGATCTTGCCCTTGACCTCGGGCTTGCCTTCGGCGTCCTTGTATTCGTCCTTGATCTCCTGCTTGGTCATCATCAGCTTCTTGCGGTTGCTGAAGATCTGGAAGGGCACGTCCACCGCGGCGATGATCAAGAGTCCCAGGGCCAGCAGCAGGGTGGCATGACCCACCACCTGCATGCTGTGCAGCAGTGCCTGCTCGGTCGGTAGCTTGGCGATCTGCAGCAGCGCCGTACGCTCGCTCATCAGCACCAGCACCGACACGCCGAGGATGATGAAGAACTTGCCCAGGGCCTTGAGCAATTCCACCAGGGAGTTCTTGGAAAACATCCGGGCGATGCCGGACATGGGATTCATCCGGCTCGGCTTGGGCGCCAGCATCTTGCCGGAGAACAGGAAGCCGCCCAGGGCGATATGGCCAATGATGGCGGCGATCACCACCAGGGCGATCATCGGCAGCATCCCGATCATCGCCGCCTTGCCCGAGGCCAGCAGGAAGGTGCCCATGAAGCGTTCGTCCATGACCTCTTCGCGCCGCAGGGAGAAGTTGCTGCGCATCACCTCCAGCAACTTGCCGCCCAGGAAGGCGCCGTACATCAGCAGGCCGCCGACCCCCGAGAGCATGACCGCCACCGTGCCGAGTTCGCGTGATCGCGGGAGCTGTCCCTCCTCCCGGGAGTCACGCTTGCGTTTCTCTGTGGGGTCTTCTGTGCGGTCTTCGCCATCGGATTCAGCCATGCGATAGCCCTCCTAGGTTCTGTACGAAAAGTCGCCGAGCGAAGGTCAGGCGAGGCCTAGGCGGCCCCGCGAAAAAAGCTGAGGAAGCGGAGTTCACGAACGGTAAATGAGCATTCCGAAGCCTTTTTCAACGAAGCATCACCGAGCGCAGGCATTTTCGTACAGAACCTAGCGGGCTCGGGCGAGTTCGCGCAGCCACTGCAGCGCCTCGCTGGCGAGACTTTCATAATGGGAGAGGATGTCGGCGGTGCCGAGCCAGACGATGACCATGCCCAGCACCACGATCAGCGGCATGCCGACGGAAAAGATGTTCAGCTGCGGCGCGGCGCGGGTCATGATGCCAAAGGCGATGTTGACCACCAGCAGCGCGGTGATGGCTGGCAGTACCAGCAGGATGCCGGCGCCCATGACCCAGCCCAGCCGTCCGGCGACCTGCCGGAAGTGTTCGACGCTCAGGGTATCGCCCACCGGCAGGGTGACGAAGCTTTCCGCAAGGATCTCGAACACCACCAGGTGACCGTTCATGGCCAGGAACAACAGCGTCACCAGCATGGTGAAGAACTGGCCCATGACCGGGGCCGAGGCGCCGTTGACCGGGTCGATCATGGACGCGAAGCTCAGGCCCGCCTGGGTCGAGATGATCTGCCCCGCCACCACGAAGACATGGAAGAACAGCTGCAGGCTGAAACCCATCACCGCGCCGATGAGGATCTGTTCGACGATCAGCGGCAGCGCCTGGGCGCTGATGGCATCCACCTGCGGCATCGGCGGCAGGGTTGGCACCAGCACCAGGCTCAAGGCCAGGGCCAGGTACATCCGCACCCGCACCGGGACGAGGGTGGTGCCGATGATCGGCATGGTCATGAGCAGCGCGGCGATGCGGAACAGCGGAAACAGGAAGCTGCCGACCCAGCCGCCGATCTGGGCGTCGCTGAGGGCGAGCATGGGTTAGCCGATCAGCCGCGGGATGTTGGCGACCGAGGTCTGGATGAATTCCATCAACTGCCGGACCATCCAGGGGCCCAGCACGATCAGCGTCAACAGGGTGACGATCAGCCGCGGCAGGAAGCTCAGGGTCTGTTCGTTTATCTGGGTCGCCGCCTGGAAGACCGCTACGATCAGGCCGACGATCAGACTCGGCACCACCAGCACCGCCACCAGCAGCGCGGTAAGCCAGAGACCCTGGCGGAACAGATCGACGGCGACTTCAGGGGTCATTTCGCTTCTCCACGCGAAGGGGGCACCGCTAGACGGTGCCGAAGCTGCTGGCCAGGGTACCCATGATCAATGCCCAGCCATCCACCAGCACGAACAGCATCAGCTTGAACGGCAGGGAGATGATCATCGGCGACAGCATCATCATGCCCATGGCCATCAGCACGCTGGCGATCACCAGGTCGATGACCAGGAAGGGAATGAAGATCATGAAGCCGATCTGGAAGGCGGTCTTGAGCTCGGAGGTGACGAAGGCCGGCACCAGGATCGACAACGGCGCCTGGTCGGCGCTGGGGATGTCGGTGCGCTTGGACAGCCGCATGAACAGGTCCAGGTCCGATTGCCGGGTCTGCCCCAGCATGAAGTCCTTCATCGGCACCTGCGCCCGGGCGATGGCGTCCTGGGCATTGAGTTGCTCGTTCAGGTAGGGCTGCACGGCAGTGGTGTTGATGCGATCGAACACCGGCGCCATGATGAACAGCGAAAGAAACAGCGCCATGCCCACCAGCACCTGGTTGGACGGCGTGGTCTGCAGGCCCAGCGCCTGGCGCAGGATGGCGAAGACGATGACGATGCGGGTAAAGCTGGTCATCAGCATGACGAACGCCGGAATGAAGCTCAGCGCCGTCATGATCAGCAGGATCTGCAGGCTGACCGAATACTCCTGCTGACCCTGGCCATTGGTGCTCAGGGTGATGGCCGGGATCGACAGGGGATTGGCCTGCCCGGCCTGCTGCGCCAGCGCCAGGGGCGCGAACAGCAGCACGGCCAGGCCCAGCAGCCAGCCCAGGGTACGCCCGAGGTTGGCCGGGAGACGCGAAGAGATCATGGTTTCGCCTTGGGATCGCGGCTGATGAGTTCCAGCAGGCGCTGGGCGAATTCCGGCGCCGGCGCCTCGGTCTCGCCCGGTCGCACCGGCTCGCGCAGGCTGTGCAGCGGCGTGATCCGTCCGCCGGCGACGCCGATCAGCAACTGCTCCTGGCCGACCTGAACCAGCACCAGCCGCTCGCGCGGACCCAGGTGCTGGGTGGAGATGACCTTGATCACCTGCTGGCCCCGCGGACCCTGTTGCTGCACCCGGCGCACCAGCCAGGCCAGACCGAGGATCAGCGCGATCACCAGCAACAGGCCGAGCAGCAACTGGCCGACCTGCGCCCCCACATCCAACCCCGGCGAGGTGGCTTCGGCGGCACGCGCGGTCAGGGGCAGCAGACCCAGCGGCAGGAGCAGACTCTTCATGGATCACCGCAGTTTCTTGATACGTTCCGTGGGGCTGATGACGTCGGTCAGGCGGATCCCGAACTTCTCGTTCACCACCACCACTTCACCATGGGCGATCAGCGTACCATTCACCAGCACGTCCAGCGGCTCGCCAGCCAGACGGTCGAGCTCGATGACCGAGCCCTGATTGAGTTGCAACAGGTTGCGAATGGAGATGTCGGTGTGGCCGACCTCCATCGAGATGGTCACCGGGATGTCCAGGATCACATCCAGGTTGGGCCCTTCCATGCCGCTCACTGCCAACCCCCCATTGCTCTGACCAAATTCTTCCACTGGCGCCTTGGGCGGCTTGGGGGCTTCGACCTGGGTACCCTGGGCCATCAGGGCGTCGATGTCGTCCTGACTGGCGTCACCGGCTTCGGCCAGGGCCGCGGCCCACTCGTCCGCCAGGGCTTGTTCTTCGGGGTTGTCTGCCATCGTCTGGGTCTCGTGCTACGCCGGGCCCGAGCCCGGACGGAAAAAACGGTTGTCGCTCAGCGGCCGCGGCTGACCGGTTCGAGAATCTGCAGGGCGAGGTT
The DNA here is from genome assembly GCF_004341115.1 of Pseudomonas sp. JUb52. Taxonomy (NCBI): domain Bacteria; kingdom Pseudomonadati; phylum Pseudomonadota; class Gammaproteobacteria; order Pseudomonadales; family Pseudomonadaceae; genus Pseudomonas; species Pseudomonas sp. JUb52. Next base: position 489,889 of record NZ_SLYS01000001.1, on the reverse strand, counting down.
GCCCTTGCGCGCGCCCATCTTGACCTTGAAGGTGGGCATGCCATTGGCGCGCATGAGCATCTCTTCGGGCATTTCCACCGGAATCACGTCGCCGGGCTGCATGTTGAGGATATCGCGGAGTTTGAGTTGGCGCCGGACAACCGTCGCCTCCAGGGGCACGCGCACATCGAGCAGGTCCTCGCGCAGCGCCTTGACCCAGCGCTCGTCCTGGTCGTCCACGTCCGACTGGAAACCGGCATCTAGCATCTCGCGGATCGGCTCGATCATCGAATAGGGCATGGTCACGTGCAATTCGCCGCCACCGCCATCCAGTTCGATGTTGAAGGTGCTCACCACCACCACTTCGCTGGGGCTGACGATGTTGGCCAGGGCCGGGTTGACCTCGGAGTTCATGTACTCGAACTGGCAGTCGAGCATGGCGCCCCAGGCCTCCTTGAGATCGATGAAGCACTGGTCGAGCACCATGCGCACCACGCGCAACTCGGTGGGGGTGAATTCGCGGCCTTCGATCTTGGCGTGACGACCGTCGCCGCCAAAGAAGTTGTCCACCAGCTTGAACACCAGGCGGGCGTCGAGGATGAACAGCGCGGTACCGCGCAGGGGTTTCATCTTGACCATGTTGAGGCTGGTGGGTACGTACAGCGAGTGGATGTACTCGCCGAACTTGGTGACCTGTACCCCACCCACGGAGACGTCCGCGGAGCGGCGCAGCAGGTTGAACATGCTGACCCGGGTATAGCGGGCGAAGCGTTCGTTGATCATTTCCAGGGTCGGCATGCGTCCGCGAACGATGCGATCCTGGCTGGTGAGGTCATAGCCCTTGATGGTGCCCGGCTCGGCATCGGTCTCGGTCTCGACGATGCCATCGTCGACCCCGTGCAGCAGGGCATCGATTTCATCCTGAGAGAGCAGATCTTGCACGGCCATGGCGTTACCTATTGCAGGACGAGATTGGTGAACAATACCTGTTCGATGGCAGTCTGGCCGGTCAGTTTCTTCGCCAGCTCCTGAACCTTGCTGGTGGCCTGCTGGCGCAGCATCTCCTTGCCCACCGGCGTCAGCAGGCTATTGAAGTCCTGCCCGGAAAACAGCATCACCAGTTGGTTGCGGACCTGCGGCAGTTGCGCCTTGAGCGCATCCATCTGCGCCTGGTCGCGCCCCATCAGGGTCACCGTGACCTGCATGTAGCGCTGGCGACCGTCGGCGTTGTAGTTGACCACGAAGGCCGGCACCAGCGGCTGGTAGACCGCGGCGAGATGTACCGGTGCCGCCGGAGCGGCCGGCGCGGCGTGCTCGGGCTCGGCGCTCTTCTTGCCGAGCAGGAACCAGGTCGCCCCCACCGAGGCGCCGATGACCAGCAGCAGGGCCACGACGATGATGATGATGAGTTTGAGCTTGCCCTTGCCCTTGCCTTCCGCGGCTGCGCCCTCTGCCGCGGGCGCCTGCTTCTTCGCCATAAGTGCTCGACCGAATCCTGTGCTGCCCGTCACCCCTGTTGGGTGACGCAGCTAACCTATTGATACGAAGGGGATATAGCAGGTGCGGCCGAGGCTGTCACCTGGGAGCCGTTGGCCCGTCACGCGTAGTAGTCGACCAGACTGCGCGCGGCGAGGGTCGCCGAGCCACGGGTTTCGGCGACGTTCGCCACCGCTTCGTCCTCGCCCCCGCCCGCGCCACGGCCACCGCGACGCGAATTATCGCTCTGGCTACCCTGCTGCGACTGTTGCCAGGCCTGACCGGACGACTGATCGGAAACATTGACGTTGGCCAGGTTCATGCCCTGCTGGGCGAAGAGTTCGCGCAAGCGCTGGCTGCCATTGTCCAGCGCCTCGCGCACGTCGGCGTGGGGACTGGCGAAGGTGACCTGGGTCTGGTCCTGGGTCATGTCGATGCGCACCTCCAGCTTGCCCAGTTGCGCCGGCTCCATCTGGATGTCGGCGGTCTTGAGATTCTGGCTGGACATCCACATGACCTTGTCGACCACCGCCTCGCTGAAGTTGCCGGCCTGGGGATTGAGCGGCTGGCCCGGCACGGTAGCGGTGACCGGCCGAGCGGTCTGCGCCGGACTGCTGAGCGCCTGCGACAGGGCGGTGAGCTTGTCGGCGAAGGCATCGGTCTTGCTCGGTGCCGCTGCGTCCTGACCGTCGGCCTTGTCCAGGGTCGCGGCCAGCGCCGCACTGGCTGCCTGATCCGCTGCCTGAGCGGGCGTGCCATCCGCCGGCAACAGCCCTTGCAGCTGGGTGGCCGCCAGGTTGTTGGCATTGGTAGTCGCCTTGGCGGCGTCACCCTGGGCCTGGGGCACCTGGCCCAGCAGCTGAGCCAGACCATCGTCGGTCGCCTGCTGCTCGCCGGCTTTAGCCGGGGTGGCCGTGGCGCCCGCGCCGACACCCGTGGTGGTCGCCTGGGCTACGGTTGCCACGGCAGCGCCCAGCAGCGCTGCCGGATCCAGGGCCTGGGCAGTGGCCGTGGCTGCGGCGTCCGCGGCCGTCCCGGTCGGCAGCTGGGGCGTTGCCACAGGCGTGGCTACCGGCTGCGGGAACTGGCCGGTCATGCCGAACATGAACAGCGGATCCAGGACCGCATCCACCGGCGCCTTGGCGTCTTCGCCTTGGGCCACCGGCAAGGTCTTGCCGCTGCCGTCGGCAGTGGTTGCCGACGGCGCGTCGCTCTTGGCGATGCTGTCGGCCTCGGGCTTGGCGTCCGCCGTGCGGTCGTCATCGCCAGCGCGTTTCACGCGGTCATCCCCATCACGGGCACGCCCGGATTCGCTCTTGCGCGCCTGGCTGGGAGCCTTGCTGTCGCTGGTATCACGCGGCTTTTCGCTGCGCACCGGCTCACGCGGCTGCTCCTGGGCGAAGACATCGGCGAAGCGCTCCTGCGCGGCCGGGCGATCCTGGGAAGGGGTCTTGGCCGCCGTCCGGCCGATGCTGGCTGGCGAGGCGGCGGTATTCAGAAGGAAATCGGGCACGACGGCCATGGAGGACTCCGAAGGACGGGTTTTCGGATCACTAGCAAGTTGCGCGCCAGCCACAAACGCCAGCGCTTTGACGAGGTCAGCCCGCGTAGCGTTGCCGCTCGACCTTGAACAGGATGCGGACGATGGCGAATTCGCGTTCCATGGCGGAAACGCCCATGGCCAGCTCGGCGGTGGTCGCCCGGCGCCGCGCGCCCTCCTCCACGGCCCGACACAGCTCCGCCAGCGGCGCGGCACCCATGTTGCCGGCACTGCCCTTGAAGCTGTGCGCCAGCTGGCGGACCTGTTCGGCATCGCCACCGATCACGCTGCGCTTGAGTTCGGCGATGCGCTCTTCGCAATCCAGCAGAAAGGTTTCGATGAGGTCGACGTACTCCTCCTCCATGCAGTCGCGCAGGGCGGCGAGCGTTTCCGGATCGAGATGGGAGGAAAACATCGGCGTTCTCACTAGCTAAGACGAGGGACGAGGGGCGGGGCCCGGCCTAGATATAGGTCGAGCGCGCCCGCTGGGCGTATTCGTCCATCTGTTTCTGTTCGCGCTTGTCCTCGACCAGACGCTGCTCCTGGCGATAACGCTCGACCAGCTTGCGCAGGCCTTCGAGGCGAGCATAGCGCTCCTGCCACTGGGTGCGTGCCTTGGCCACCACGTCGCGGTGCCACTGGGCGTTGCGCTCCTGCTGGCCGATCGCCTCTTCCAGCTGGCTGAGAAAGCGCTGATAGCCGATCAGCCACTGGCCGGTGACGCCACGGCTGCCATTGACCACCAGGCGCTGCTGGTAATCCTCGCGATAGCGCTGCAATTCGCCCAGCTTGAACTCGGCCTGGGCCAGTTGCTGCTGACATTGCCCCAGGCGTTGGGCCGCGTCACGCTCGTCGCGCTCGCTCATCTCCACCACGGGGCCCAGACGTTCGGCTCTGCCTTTCATGATCTATCAGCCTCCCAACACAGCTTGGAGATTGGTGGCGCTCTGCTCCAGCGATTCGCTCTCGCGCAGCCCCTGGCGCAGGAACTGCTGCATGGGGGCGTAGCGGGCGATCGCCAGATCGGTTTCGGCATTCCCGCCAGGCACATAGGCACCGACGCTGAGCAGGTCCTTGGCCTGCTGATAGAGCGACCAGAGCTGCTTGACGCGCTGGGCGTTGCGCAGGTGCTCCGGGCTGACCACCTGGGGCATGACCCGACTGATGGACGCCTCGATGTCGATCGCCGGATAGTGGCCTTCCTCGGCCAGGCGCCGCGACAACACGAAGTGACCATCCAGCACACCCCGCGCCGAGTCGGCGATGGGGTCCTGCTGATCGTCGCCTTCCGAGAGCACAGTATAAAACGCCGTGATCGAACCCCCACCTTTTTCTGCATTGCCGGCCCGCTCCACCAGCCGCGGCAGCTTGGCGAACACCGACGGCGGATAGCCCTTGGTCGCCGGCGGCTCGCCGATGGCCAGGGCGATCTCCCGCTGCGCCTGGGCATAGCGGGTCAGGGAATCCATCAGCAGGAGCACGTTCTTGCCCTTGTCGCGGAAGTATTCGGCGATGCGGGTGCAGTACATGGCCGCGCGCAGGCGCAGCAGGGGCGCATCGTCCGCCGGCGAGGCCACGACCACCGCCCGCTTGATGCCCTCCTCGCCCAGGATGTGCTCGATGAATTCCTTCACCTCGCGACCCCGTTCGCCGATGAGCCCGACCACGATGATCTCGGCCTTGGTCAGCCGGGTCATCATGCCGAGCAGCACGCTCTTGCCCACGCCGGTACCGGCGAACAGGCCGAGACGCTGCCCGCGGCCCACCGTCAACAAACCGTTGATGCTGCGGATGCCGACGTCCAGCGGCTCGCTGATGGGCTCGCGCTTGAGCGGGTTGATGGTGGGGCCGTCCATCGGCACCCAGTCTTCGGCGCGCATGCGGCCCTTGCCGTCCAGGGCATTGCCCAGGCCATCCAGCACGCGACCGAGCATGGACATGCCCATGGGCAGGCGACCGGTATCCGGCACCGGCACCACCCGAGCGCCGGGCGCGATACCGGCCAGGCTGCCCACTGGCATGAGAAAGGTCTTGTTGCCGTTGAAGCCCATCACCTCGGCCTCGACCTCCACCGGCTGGTAGCCACCGCCATTGATCAGCCGGCAGCGGCTGCCGACGGCGGCACGCAGGCCTTCGGCTTCCAGGGTCAGGCCGACCATGCGCAACAGGCGGCCTTCGATCACCGGCTGCTGTTCGACCCGGATGGCTTCATCGTAACCGCTGAGGCGGCGTTCGAAACTCAGACGCTCAAGACGCATGGGAGGCATCCTCGATGTCGATGTGCAGATCGGCTTCCTGGGGCTGGGTCGCCTGGTGACGCTGCTGTTCGGCCAGCTGCGTCAGCGCCTGGGTCAGACGGGTCTCGATGCTGGCATCGATGACGCTGCTCTCGGTCTCGATCCGGCAGCCGCCAGGCATCAGGGTCTCGTCCTCGAGGATGCGCCATTTCTCCTCGTGGCGGTCACGCAGGGCCTTCATCAGCTCGAAGTCCTGGGGGCTGACCTGAATGCGGATGTTCTCGGCCCCCATGGGCAGCAGTTTCAGCGCCGTGCGCACCACCTGACCCAGTTGACTGGAGTCTAGCGTGAGTTCGCGCTGGATGACCTCGCGGGTGATGTGCCGGACCAGCTGCACCATCCCGGCTTCCAGGGCCTGGTCCTGTTCGCCGATCGGATCGAGCAGATGGCTCATCAGGGTTTCCAGGCTGGCCAACCGGGCGGTCAGCGCCGCCTCGGCTTCCTGGCGCGCCTTGAGCTGACCCGCGTGGTAGCCGTCACGCTCGCCGGTGACGAAGCCTTCGTTGTAGGCCTCCTGGCGGATCGCCTCCAGCTCTTCGAGGGTGATCGGCTGGACCTCTTCGACCGGCACCTCTTCGATCTGGGGTTCCGGCTGGGGCTCGGGCTCGGCGGCGGCGGCGGCGGCGGCGGCGGCGGCGGCGGCGGGCGCAGGGAGGTCCTCGGGCTCGTCGAAACTGTCGAAGGCCGGCAGTCGCCAGACATCGAAGGCTTCCAGATCCCGCGCCCTGATCAGTTCGCTCGCCGCTTCTTTGCTCATTACCTGTCCGTCAGAAAACCGCTACTGACCAGACATTAGCAAAGCGCAGGCCAACCCCGGCAAGCCGTCAGACCATTTCCTCGCCACCCTTGCCGCCCAGCACGATCTCGCCGGCATCGGCCATGCGACGGGCCACGGCGAGGACCTCCTTCTGCGCGCCCTCCACCTCGGACAGCCGCACCGGGCCCTTGGCCTCCAGGTCGTCGCGCAGCAGCTCGGCCGCGCGCTTGGACATGTTGCGGAAGAACTTCTCCTTGATGCCGTCGTCGGCGCCCTTGAGCGCCAGCACCAGCACATCGGAAGACACCTCCCGCAGGAGTGCCTGGATGCCACGGTCGTCGACGTCGGCCAGGTTGTCGAAGACGAACATCAGGTCTTCGATCTGTCCCGACAGATCCTGGTCCGCGTCGCGGATCGCATCCATCAGCGGGCCTTCGACCGAGCTGTCCAGGTAGTTCATGATGTCGGCGGCGCGCTTCACGCCACCCAGGGCGGTACGGGTGGTGCTGGCGCTGCCGGAGAACTGCTTCTCCAGGATCAGGTTCAGCTCCTTGAGCGCCGCGGGTTGCACGGTGTTCAGCGAGGAGACGCGCAGGACGATGTCCAGGCGCACCTTGTGGTCGAAGTGACCAAGTACCTCGGCCGCCTGGTCCGGGTCCAGATAGGCCACCACGATGGCCTGGATCTGCGGGTGCTCGTAGCGGATCACGTCCGCCACCGCCCGCGGCTCCATCCACTTCAGGCTATCCAGGCCACTGGTGTTGCCGCCCAGCAGGATGCGGTCGATCAGGCCGCTGGCCTTGTCCTCGCCGAGGGCCTGGGTGAGCATCTTGCGGATGTAGCCGTCGGCGCCCACGCCCAGGCTGGTCTGGTCGCCCACCACCTCGATGAAGTCGCCCAGCACCCGCTCGACCTGCTCGCGGTTGACGTTGCGCATCTGGGCCATGGCGGTACCGACCTTCTGCACCTCCTTGGGTCCCATGTGGCGCAGGATCTGCGCGGCATCGGCCTCGCCCAGCGACAGGAGGAAGATCGCGGCCTTCTCGACCTTGGAAAGTTGCGCTTCATTCGTCGCCATTGATCCAATCCTTCACTACCTGGGCGACACGGCCCGGATCATCGTTGACCAGCTGCTTGATGGCGGTCAGTTGAGCGTCATAACCCTCGCTCGGGCTGGGCAGCAACAGCGGCGCCGGACCGGCCAGGCTCACCTTGTCGTCGGCCAGATCGTCCGACAGCCCATCCAGACCACCGGCACCCAGGGCACCGGCACCACCGGCAGCGGCCAGGGCCGCGGCGTCCTTGGCATTGCCGCCGGACAGGTTCTTCAGCACCGGACGCAGCACCCCAAAGACTAGCACCAGGATGAAGAGGACGCCGAGGGCCTGCTTGACCACACCCCAGAACCAGGGCTGCTGATAGAAGGGAATGCTCTCGATCTCTTCCTGCTGCACCGGGGCGAAGGGCGCATTGATCACGCTCACGCTGTCGCCGCGGCTGGCGTCGAAGCCCACGGCATCCTGTACCAGACGGGTGAAGCGAGCCAGGTCCTCGGTGGTCCAGGGCTGGTGGCTGACCTTGCCGGCGGCATCGACCTTGACCTGGTCGTCCAGTACCACGGCGACGGAAAGCCGACGCAGACGACCCTGTTGCTGACGGGTGTAGCTGATACTGCGGTCCAGCTCGTAGTTGCGGGTGTTCTGCTCACGCTTGTCGGTCGGGTACGGCAGGGTCGCCGGCAGGCTGGTCTTGCTGTCGTAGATGAACTGGTCATTGGCGTCGCGCAGCGGCTGGCCGGGAGCGATGTAGTTCGCGCCGCCACCCTGGGCACCGGCCTTCTCCGGGGTCGAGGACGGACCGGGTGGCTGGTTGGACAGGGCACCCGGCACGCCTTGGGCACCGCCGCCGGAAGTCTGACGCTGCTCGCTGTTCTGCTGCTCGCTGCGCAGCGCCGGCTGATCCGGGTTGAACTGCTCGGAGGTCGACTCCACGGCATTGAAGTCCACGTCGGCAGCCACTTCGGCCTTGAAGCGGCCATTGCCCACCACCGGCTGCATGATGTTCTGCACGCGCTGGGTCAGGGAGCCTTCCATCTTGCGGGTGTAGTCCAGTTGCTTGCCGGCGATCGACAGCTCGGAAAGATTCTGCTGGTCGGACAGCAGCTGGCCCTTCTGGTCGACGATGGTGACCTGGGACTTGTCCAGTTCCGGCACGCTGGTGGCGACCAGGTTGATGATGGCCATGACCTGGCCGGCGTCCAGGGTACGGCCGGGGTACATCTCGACCAGTACCGAGGCACTCGGCTTGCGCTCGTCACGAACGAACACCGAACTCTTCGGGATCGCCAGGTGTACCCGGGCGCCCTTGATGTTGTTGAGGCTGGAGATGGTCCGGGCCAACTCGCCTTCCAGGCTGCGACGGTAGTTGGCCGCCTCCATGAATTGGCTGGTGCCCAGCGGCTGCTCCTTGTCCAGCAGCTCGAAGCCGACGTTGCCATCGGAGGCGGTGATGCCGGCTGCGGCCATCTTCATGCGCGCCCGGCCAAGGTCATCGGACTTGACCAGCAGGGCGCCGGAATTCGGATCGACCTTGTAGCCGATGTCGGCCGCGCCCAGAGCCTGCAGCACCTGGTTGGCGTCGAGACCGTTCATGCTGGTGTACAGCGGCCGATAATCCGGCTGCTGGGTCCAGAGCACCACGGCGAAACCCAGGGCGACGCTGGCGGCCAGGCCGATCAGCAGCCCCATCTGCCGCAGCAGCGGCATGTCGGACAGGTTGTCGAGAAAGCTCAGGCCCAGCAGCGACTTCTTGGGCTTGTCTTCAGCCGCAGGCTGGGTCGTCGGGACGGGGGCGTTGGTAAGAGCGTCAGCCATTTTCTAGACCGTCCTCAAATCGACATTTGCATGATGTCTTGGTACGCCTGCACGAACTTGTTGCGTACCTGGGTCAAGGCCTGCACGGAGACGCTGGCCTTCTGCGAAGCGATCATGACTTGAGTGAGGTCGACGCCACCCTGACCCAGCTCGAAGGCCTTGGCCATCTCGCCAGCGGTCTGCTGGGTCTCGTTGACGGAGCCCACGGCCTTGCTGAGCATGTCGGCGAAGCTCGGACCCTGGACCTGTTCCGCGCCAGCAGCCGGAGCTACGACGGCTTTCGACCGGGCCATGGCTTCGGTCTGCATGGAACGCATTTCCAGCATCAACCGATTGAACTCGACACCTTGAACCATTTGCTCTGCTCCTCTGGCACGGGAAATTGACGCCGTACCCACTCGTGTCAGAGATAGAGCAATGCCTGTGCCAGATCCTAAAAATCCAGCGAAAACAATGGTTTGGTAAAAAGGTGCCGAGAGCCGACTAAAGTTTGCCGAAAATCAGTCGACGCTGAGGCGGTCGCGGTTGCGCTGCAGGAGGGCCTTGCCAATACCCTTGACCTCGAGCAGTTCGTCCACCGAGGCAAAGGCGCCATGGGCTTGGCGATGGTCGACGATGGCCTGGGCCTTGACGGCCCCGATCCCCCGCAGCCCTTGCAGCGCGGTGACATCGGCGACGTTGATGTTCAAGGGCGCCAGGTTGGCCGTCGAGGCAGGCTTGGTTGCAGTCCCTGTGCCGGACTCACAGGCATTGGCCCAGGGACTGAACAGGGCCAGCAACGTCACTATCCAGATGAATCTCATAGAGGAACCTCCTTGTTCCGCTGTTTGATTCGGAAAGGTTAACGCAACGGGTCAGGCGGTCAACTCACCAGCGATCCCGCCTGGGCACGCTCGGTTCGCAGCGCCAGCAGGGTCTGGCGAACGCCCTGGCGCCAGTCGCTGGGCGGGATGCCGAAGCGCTGCTCCAGCGCGCTGGAATCCAGCATGGAATAGGCCGGACGCTTGGCCAGGGTGGGAAATTCGGAGGTGGCGATGCCGGTAATGAGCGGCGCCCGCTCAAGCATGCCCAGCTCCTGGCCGGCGTCGATGATGTAGCGCGCGAAGTCGCACCAGCTCAAACCGCTGTCACCGCCGAAGTGATAGAGGCCGTAGGCCGTCTGCTCAGGCTGAGCATGAGCCTGGACGGCGATCTGCAGCAGCGCGTCGGCGATATGGCCGGCGTAGGTCGGGCAACCTACCTGATCACTCACCACCCGCAGTTCATCGCGATCGGCGGCGAGCCGCAGCATGGTCTTGAGGAAGTTGTTGCAGTGTTCGCTGAAGACCCAGGCCGTTCTCAGCACCACCGAACGCGAGCAGGCGGAGAGCACGCGGTTCTCCCCTTCCAGCTTAGTCATGCCGTAGACCCCGGACGGGCTGACCGGATCCTCGACCTGATAGGGTTCGGTGGCGGTGCCGTCGAACACGTAGTCGGTGGACAGGTGCAGCAGGGCGATGCCGGCGGCGCCGCAGGCCTGGGCAAGCACCGCGGGGCCTTCAATATTGCCGCGGGCGGCGATCTCCGGCTCCTGCTCGGCCTTGTCGACCGCCGTATAGGCGGCCGCGTTGATCACGACGTCTGGAGCGAATCGCTCGAGATGGCTGGTTACCGAGCCTTCGTCAGCGATATCCAGAGTGGCACGTCCATGGGCCTCCCATGCCAGTTCTGAACGCTGAAGACGATCGGTCAGACAACGTCCGACCTGACCGTTCGCTCCGGTAACCAGTATCTTCATCTATACAGCTCCGCCAATCGAAGGCCTTGTGCATCTTTGGCGGACAGGATGGGATCCGTAACCCGCCAGTCGATATTCAGATCCGGATCATTCCAGATCAAAGACCCTTCATCAGAGGGATCGTAATAATCTGTGCACTTGTATTCAAAATCAGCGGTTTCCGACAACACCACGAAGCCGTGGGCCAGACCCGGCGGTATCCAGAGCTGACGCTTGTTGTCTTCCGAAAGGATCTCGGCGACCACGTTGCCGAAGGTGGGCGAACCGCGACGGATGTCGACGGCCACGTCCAGTACCTCGCCGCGCACCACGCGCACCAGCTTGCCTTGCGGCTTGCTGCGCTGGAAGTGCAGGCCGCGCAGCACGTTGCGGGCGGAACGCGAGTGGTTGTCCTGCACGAACGCCAGGGTGATCCCCGCCTGCTCGGCATAGCGCTCGGCCTGGAAGGATTCCAGGAAGAAGCCGCGGTCGTCACCGAAGACCTTGGGTTCGATCAGCTTGACGTCCGGGATCGCGGTTTCGAAGACCTGCATCAGTCCTGCTCCTTGCACAGACGCGCCAGATACTGGCCATAACCGGTCTTGCTCAGGGCTTCGGCCTGCAGTGCCATCTGCTCGCAGGTGATCCAGCCTTTCTGGAAGGCGATCTCTTCGAGGCAGGCGACCTTCAGCCCCTGGCGCTTCTCGATGGTCTGGACGAAGTGGCCGGCTTCCAGCAGGGCGTCGTGGGTACCGGTATCCAGCCAGGCGAAACCACGGCCCAGCAGGGAGACGTTCAGCGAGCCGCGACGCAGATACTCGTTGTTAACGTCGGTGATTTCCAGCTCGCCGCGGGGCGACGGCTTGATGTTGGCGGCGATATCCAGCACGTCGTTATCGTAGAAATACAGACCGGTGACGGCGTAGTTGGACTTCGGCTTCTTGGGCTTCTCTTCGATGCTCAGGGCCTTGCCCTGCTCGTCGAACTCGACCACACCGAAGCGCTCGGGATCGGCGACGTAGTAGCCGAAGACGGTGGCGCCCTTCTCCACGCTCGCGGCCTTGAGCAGCGTCTCGCTGAAGCGCTGGCCGTAGAAGATGTTGTCGCCGAGGACCAGGCAGACGTTGTCATCGCCGACGAATTCGCGACCGATGATGAAGGCCTGGGCCAGGCCATCGGGGCTGGGCTGCTCGGCATAGCTCAGCTGCATGCCGAAGTGACTGCCGTCACCGAGCATGCGCTGGAAGCCGGGCAGGTCGGCGGGCGTCGAGATGATCAGCACTTCCTGGATACCGGCCAGCATCAGCACGGATAGCGGATAGTAGATCATGGGTTTGTCGTAGATCGGCAGCGACTGCTTGGACACGCCCAGGGTAATGGGGTGCAAACGGGTACCGGAGCCACCGGCCAGCAGAATTCCCTTGTATTTGCTCATGGCAATCGTCCTCTGAAAATTGACTGTTGCTGTCGGTCGGACACGCCCGCGGGCGTGTCCGCGATAGGATCGTTAAACGGCTTCGCCGAGACGCTCGAGGCGGTAGGCGCCGGACAGCACCCGCTGCCACCACTCACGATTGTTCAGGTACCAGGTGACGGTCTTGCGCATGCCGGTCTCGAAGGTCTCTGCCGGCGTCCAGCCCAGCTCGCGGCCGATCTTGCTGGCATCGATGGCGTATCTCATGTCGTGACCGGGACGATCCTTGACGAAGGTGATCAGGTCGCGATAGCGCTCGACGCCCTCGGGCTTCTGCGGCGCCAGCTCTTCGAGCAGGTCGCAGATGGTCTCGACGACCTGCAGGTTGCGCTTCTCGTTGTGGCCACCGATGTTGTAGGTCTCACCGACCTCGCCCTGGGTCACCACGGTGTAGAGCGCGCGGGCATGGTCCTCGACGAACAGCCAGTCACGCACCTGGGAGCCGTCGCCATAGATCGGCAGCGGCTTGCCATGGATGGCATTGAGAATGACGTGGGGGATCAGCTTCTCGGGGAAGTGATAGGGGCCGTAGTTGTTCGAGCAGTTGGTCACCAGAACCGGCAGGCCGTAGGTCCGGCCCCAGGCACGCACCAGATGGTCGCTGCCGGCCTTGCTGGCCGAATAGGGCGAGCTCGGGGAATAGGGCGTGGTCTCGGTGAAGAGGTCGTCGGTGCCGTGCAGGTCGCCGTATACCTCGTCGGTGGAGATGTGGTGGAAACGGAAGGCCGCCTTGGCTTCCGGCGCCAGCTCGTTCCAGTAGGCACGGGTCACCTCCAGGATGACGCCGGTGCCGACCACGTTGGTCTGGATGAAGGCGGCAGGGCCCTCGATGGAGCGGTCCACGTGGGACTCGGCAGCCAGGTGCATGACCACGTCGGGCTGGAAGGACGTGAAGACCTGCTGCAGCGCGGCGAAATCGCAGATGTCCACCTGGTGGAATTCGTAGCGGTCGGAGTCGGCGACTTCGGCCAGGGAGTCCACGTTACCGGCGTACGTCAGCTTGTCGACGTTGGCAACCTTGCATTGGGTTTCGTTGATAAGAAAACGTACTACGGCGGAACCAATGAAACCCGCGCCACCTGTTACCAGTACCTTCATCCTGAATCCTGCCTATATCGATTTGTACATCATTGCGCCCGGCGCTGCGGGCGAGACATCGGAGGACGGCGCAGCCATCCCTGGCTCGGGTCACAGCCACAGCCATGCACCCAAAGACCTGAGTTAAACAGTGGCAGGAAAAGAAAGTTCAGCCTAGCGGGGGGAGGCTGCCGCTTCTGTGCTCGGCTTCAAATCCAGGCAGGAAGAAAGCGTGGACGGGATCACTCGATGGATCGCTTGACGTGCAGCCAGTCGACGATATCGCCTTCGGGAGAATAGCCAGCGACAGTGTCCCGCAGCAGTTGCCGGACGCGGAGGTAATCCCCCGCATCGATCGCGCGACTGAGCTCGACGAGGGCGGCGCGAAAGGCATCCCAGGCCAGGAAGTCTTCACTCGCGCGCATGATCTTGGGATGGGACGTCGGACTCACGTCGTCACCGATGAGCAACTCTTCATAGAGCTTTTCGCCGGGGCGCAGCCCGGTGAACTCGATGGCGACATCGCCATGGGGATTGGCCGGCGAGCGCACGCTCAGACCCGACAGCTTGATCATCTGCTCGGCCAGTTCGACGATGCGCACCGGCTCGCCCATGTCCAGCACGAAGACGTCTCCGCCCTCGCCCATGGCGCCCGCCTGAATGACCAGCTGGGCGGCTTCGGTGATGGTCATGAAGAAGCGGGTGATCTTGGGATGCGTGACCGTGACCGGCCCACCCTTGCGGATCTGCGTCCGGAACAGCGGGATGACCGAACCGGACGAACCCAGCACGTTGCCGAATCTCACCATGGTGAAGCGGGTGCGATTGACCTGGTGGATACCGTCGGCCTGACCGTGCAGCACGGGCGCCGCCTCGCGGCTGAGCGCCTGCAGGATCATTTCGGCCAGGCGCTTGGTGCTGCCCATGATATTGGTGGGCCGTACCGCCTTGTCGGTGGAGATCAGCACGAAACTGGTCACGCCAGCCTGGATGGCCGCCTGGGCGGCATTCAGGGTACCCAGGACGTTGTTGCCGAAACCCTCGGCGATGTTGTGCTCGACCATGGGCACGTGCTTGTAGGCCGCCGCATGATAGAGGGTGGCCACCTTCCAGTGCCGCATCACCTGCAGGAGCAGCGGCGCATTGCGAATGGAGCCCAGCACCGGCACCAGGGTGACCGGCAGGGCTTCGCGCTGGATATAGGTATCCAGCTCACGGTGGATGCTGTAGAGGTTGAATTCGGCGTGGTCGAGCAGGATCAGGGTGCGCGGCTTCTGGCCGATGATCTGCCGACACAGCTCGGAGCCGATGGACCCCCCTGCCCCGGTCACCATCACCACCTGACCGGTGATGCAGCGCGCGAACAGCTCGGGCCGGGGCGTGACTGGATCTCGTCCCAGCAGGTCGGCGATGTCGACCTCCTGGAGATCGTCCACCTGTACCTTGCCGCAGGCCAGGTCGCTGATCCGCGGCACGGTCCTGACATGCAGCGGATAGGGCTCCAGCAAGCCGAGCACCTCACGCCGCCGTGCGCGAGTGGCGGACGGGATCGCCAGGAGGATCTCCTCGGCGCCCGTTTCGTCGATCATCTGCTGGATGTGCTTGGGGGTGTAGACCTTGAGCCCGGCGATGATGCGATTGGCGATGCTCTTGTCGTCGTCGATGAAGGCCACCGGGCGCATGGCGCGGCCCATGCGCAGCGCCGCGACCAGCTGGTTGCCCGCCGAGCCGGCGCCATAGATGGCGACCCGCGGCAGCTCGTCCGGCTGCTTGATGAAAGGCACCGTGATGGCGCGATACCAGTCGCCCAGGAAGTATTGGCGCAGCGCGAGGCGCAGGCCGCCGATCAGGATCAGGCTGACGATCCAGTAGTTGAAGATCATCGAGCGCGGGACGATCTCCGGCAGATCGCGATACCAGTAGATGACCACCGACAGCAGCAGCGTCGACAGCGTCACCGCCTTGGCGATGGCGATCAGAGCATCGTTGCCCAGGTAGCGCATGACCGCACGGTACATGCCGAAGCGGATGAACAGGGGAATGGCGATGGCCGGCGCGGTGATGAACAACCAGGCATGCCCGCTGAAGGGCTCGATCATCTGCACGGAGCCCAGGCGCAGATAGAAGGCCAACCAGAGCGAGAGCCAGATCAGCAGCAGGTCAACCGCGACCTGGATGACTCTCTTGGTACGCCGGTTCAGCTTGACCAGATGGTCACGCAACATGTCAGTGTCCCTAATCCCTGAGTCCGGTGGACTGCGTAGCTGTGGCTACCTCATCGGTCCCAGCATGGTATCGGAGGGCCAGGCAAAGCAAGGGCCCATAGGCAAGCAAGAGCCCCAGTATGGCACTTAAAAGCCCCAGCCCCACCAGCAAAGCGATAGGCAGCAACCAGAACAGGTTGATGGCCAGCACCGCCAGGGTCACCGGGCGATGGGCGCCATGCCGCCGCGACGCCCACTGGTAGGCGTGGGTGCGATGGGCCTCGTAGGGCTTCTTGCCCCGGCTCAGCCGCCGCAACAGGGTCCAGGTCGCATCGACCACGAAGACGCCGAGCAGGATCAACCAGGCCCAGAACAGCGACAGCTCGACCAGTGCCGCCTGCAAGGACAGCATGCCGAGGATCAGGCCGAGAAAGCCACTGCCCACATCGCCCATGAAGATACGTGCCGGCGGGAAGTTCCAGCACAGGAACCCACCCACGGCCGCGGCCAGCAGCAAAGGCGCGCCGAGCAAGGCGCCATGGCCGGTCACGGCATAGATCAGCGCCATGCCCAGACAGACGACGAGCGCTTCGCCGCCAGCGATGCCGTCGATGCCATCCATGAAGTTGTAGAGATTCAGCAGCCAGACCAGATAGAGGACGCCCAGGGTCATCACCAGCCACTCGGGTAGTCCCAGAACCGCGGACAGCTGCGCCGGCAAGGCGCCATAGCCGCCCAGCCACAGCAGCGCAGCGATCGCGGCCAGGAAATGGCCGAGCAGGCGCCAGCCGGCGCCCACGTGCCGATGATCGTCGACGAAGCCGAGCACGGCCACCAGCAGCCCCGCCCCTATCAGGACGCTGCTGGAAGCCGGATCAAGCTGCCCCAGCAGACGCAGTACCATGCAACCGAGCACGAACACCACGACGATCGCCAGACCACCGCCACGGGGCGTCGCCACCTGGTGCGAGCTGCGGGCGTTGGGTTCGTCGAGCAGGCCGCCGGACAGGGCGTAGCGGCGGAGCGCCGCGGTGCCCAGCCAGCTGCAGCCACCGGCCAGGATCAAGAGGAGCAGCATCATCTGCGCCCCTCCGCACCGGCTCGCTGCGCCCCTAGCGCACGCAAGGCGGCTCGCGCCGACACGGGGGGCTGCCAGCCCAGCAGGGTCTTGGTCGCCCGGATGTCGACCTGCAGCGAACCACAGAGGCGTTGCGCTACCTCGCCTCGACCCAGCAGTCGGGCACCCCATTCGAGCCAGGCGGGCGGAACGGCGATCAGCCGGGGCTTGCGACCCAGGCCTTCAGCCAGCAATTCGAGCAATTCGGCGGTGGAAATATCCTCATCGTCGCTGACCAGCAGGATGACGCCAGCGGCCTCCGGCGCCGTGATGCACAGGAGCAACAGATCGAGCAGATTCTCCAGTGCGAGCAGGCTGCGCCTGTTGTGCCGAACGCCACCCAGGGGCAGCGGCACGCCCCGCGCCAGGGTGTCCAGCAGACGCGCCACATTGGCCTTTACCCCAGGCCCGTAGATCAGCGGGGGGCGAACGATGACCACCTCCAGCCCGGTCTCGGCCATCAGCGC
Source organism: Pseudomonas sp. JUb52 (assembly GCF_004341115.1). Classification (NCBI taxonomy): domain Bacteria; kingdom Pseudomonadati; phylum Pseudomonadota; class Gammaproteobacteria; order Pseudomonadales; family Pseudomonadaceae; genus Pseudomonas; species Pseudomonas sp. JUb52. The sequence goes on along the minus strand of NZ_SLYS01000001.1, from coordinate 472,872 downwards.
CAGCAACTGCTGTTCGGCCGCCGCCTTGGAGCGGGCGTAGGCATCGGTGGGCGCCGGCTGATCGTCAGCGCGAAAGGGCCTGCCGGGAAGGGTCCAGTCACCATTGACTTTGATGCTGCTGACAAAGATGAAGCGACGGACGCCGGCAGTCTGGGCATCCCGGGCCAGCTTGAGGGTCGCGGCCCGATTCACCTCGTCGTAGCGCGCCTCGCTGGCGGCCCCTGGCTGTTCGCCCAGCTGGTGGACGTGGGCAGCGAGGTGGATGACGGTGTCCACTCCTGCCAGAGGCGCGGACCAGTCGGTAGCGGCGGACAGGTCGCGGATCACCGGAATGACCCCGCCATCGACCGCGGCGGCTGTCGGCCGGCGCTGCGCGGCGACCACCGGATAACCCCGGGTCTGCAGCTGCCGAACCAGGGCCGCGCCGACGAAGCCCCCTGCCCCTGTCACCAGAATCTTGCGTTCCATCAATGCGTTGCGCCGTGCCAGTCAGCCAGGAAAGGGCGCTTATGGTAAGACATTGCCCATCAAGGGCCTAGCGACGCAAAACGCAGGCATAAAAAAGCCCGCCGAACCTGAGCTCGGCGGGCCGAAAAACTTGAGAACCTTAGAAGGTCTTGGCGGAAGCCTGAACTTCAACGGCCTGGAAACGAGCGGCCGGCTGGGCGACGTAGTGGCGCGAGAAGCTCTCGACGCGCTGAGCAGGCTGCAGGAACAGGGCGACCATCCAGCTACCGGCCAGAGCGGCTACAGCCAGGAAAGGGTGACCGAGGTGCATGCTGGTGAAGCAGGCGGCGATACCGATCCAGATGAAAAGATAGTGGCGCATGACAACTTCCTCACTCGGCGTGGACTACGAGGTCACCCAAGACCTTATGTGAAGGAAGTCTCATACAAAAATCGGAACCCGTCTACAAAAATATCAAAAAGGCTTGACTTTTTTTGTAAACGTCAAAATTCCGATATAAAACAAATCGATAACGCTTTTTTGACGACCACGAGAAAAACAATAAAGGCATCAGAATCAATGACTTGCGATGAGACAGCGGACAGACTGGAAAGCGGCGACGGCTTTATGGCTCCAGCTCGTTGACCCTGTCTCTCAATTCCTTGCCGGGCTTGAAGTGCGGGACGAACTTTCCATCCAGCAACACCGATTCGCCGGTCTTGGGATTACGCCCGGTACGGGGAGCCCGATAGTGCAGCGAGAAGCTGCCAAAGCCCCGAATCTCGATACGGTCTCCGGTGGAGAGCGCCTGGGCCATCTGCTCCAGCATGGTCTTGATCGCCAACTCGACATCCCTGGACGACAGCTGCCCCTGATAGGAAACGATGCGCTCGATCAACTCCGACTTGGTCATGGATTTTTTCCTTCGTTATCAAGCGGCTAGATCACCTTCAAGGACTTTTAGCACGCTGGCCGATTTTTGAAAAGTCAAGCCGGCGGCTTTGGCCTCCGCGACTTTTTACGGGCCGTGACCACCCTGACCACTTTCTTCCGACCAAAAAAAAGCGACCCCGAAGGGTCGCCTTTCATTCAAGCTCGAACTTAGTTCTGGCTTTCCATCTGCGCCTTGATCAGGTCGCCGATGGTGGTGGGGCCAGCAGCAGGCTCTTGCTTGCTACGCAGGGAGCTCATGGCTTCCTTCTCGTCGTCGACGTCCTTGGACTTGACGGAGAGGCTGATCACGCGGCTCTTGCGATCGATGCTGATGATCTTGGCTTCGACTTCGTCGCCTTCCTTCAGCACGTTACGGGCGTCTTCGACGCGGTCACGGCTGATTTCGGACGCCTTCAGAACGCCTTCGATCTCGTTGCCCAGGCTGATGACGGCACCCTTGGCATCGACTTCCTTGACGGTACCGCGCACGATGGTGCCTTTCTCGTTCAGGGAGGCGTAGTTGGAGAACGGATCGTCTTCCAGCTGCTTGATGCCCAGGGAGATGCGCTCGCGCTCCGGGTCGACCGACAGGATCACGGTGTCCAGCTCGTCACCCTTCTTGAAACGACGCACGGCTTCTTCGCCGGTTTCGTTCCAGGAGATGTCGGACAGGTGAACCAGACCGTCGATGCCGCCTTCCAGACCGATGAAGATACCGAAATCGGTGATCGACTTGATGGTGCCGGAGATGCGGTCGCCCTTGTTGAACTGACCCGAGAACTCTTCCCACGGGTTGGCGCGGCACTGCTTGATGCCCAGGGAGATACGACGACGCTCTTCGTCGATATCCAGGACCATGACTTCCACTTCGTCGCCGACCTGAACGACCTTGGACGGGTGGATGTTCTTGTTGGTCCAATCCATTTCGGACACGTGCACCAGGCCTTCCACGCCCTCTTCCAGCTCGGCGAAGCAGCCGTAGTCGGTGAGGTTGGTGACGCGCGCCTGAACGCGGGTGCCTTCCGGGTAGCGAGCCTTGATGGCGACCCACGGATCTTCGCCCAGCTGCTTCAGACCAAGGGAGACGCGGTTGCGCTCGCGGTCGAACTTCAGCACCTTGACGTCGATCTCGTCGCCGACGTTGACGATTTCCGACGGATGCTTGATGCGCTTCCAGGCCATGTCGGTGATGTGCAGCAGGCCGTCTACGCCGCCCAGGTCGACGAACGCACCGTAGTCGGTGAGGTTCTTGACGATACCCTTGACTTGCTGGCCTTCCTGCAGGGATTCCAGCAGAGCTTCACGCTCGGCGCTGTTCTCGGCTTCCAGGACGCTACGACGGGAAACGACAACGTTGTTGCGCTTCTGGTCCAGCTTGATGACCTTGAACTCGAGTTCCTTGCCTTCCAGGTGAGTGGTGTCACGCACCGGACGGACATCGACCAGGGAGCCCGGCAGGAACGCGCGGATACCGCTGACGTCGACGGTGAAACCGCCCTTGACCTTGCCGTTGATGACACCCTTGACCACTTCGTCGGCGCTGAACGCGGCTTCCAGGACCAGCCAGGACTCGGCGCGCTTGGCCTTTTCGCGAGACACTTTGGTTTCGCCGAAACCGTCTTCGACGGCATCCAGGGCTACGTGGACTTCGTCACCCACGTTGATGGTCAGCTCGCCTTGTTCGTTGTAGAACTGCTCGAGCGGAACCAGGCCTTCGGATTTCAGGCCGGTATCGACCACAACCCAGTCGCCATCGATCGACACCACGGTGCCGACGATGATGGCGCCCGGCTGCATGTCGAGGGATTTCAGACTTTCTTCAAAGAGTTCTGCGAAGCTTTCGCTCATGTTCATACCTGTTGTATGGATACCCGATGTATCCGGCTACCGCATGACCAGCCCATGCGGGGTGAGTGGTTACCATCCGGCTGCCGGGATGCGACTGGTTCCCGGCAGCTTTCACCGACGACTCGGATGAGTCTCGGCCTTCATCCCGCCAGGTCGCGCTCGGCGGCCAGGGTCAGGATGCGTTCCAATACCTGTTGTATGGAGAGATGCGTGGAATCCAGCTCGACGGCATCGTCGGCCGGCTTGAGCGGAGCAACGCTACGCTGACTATCGCGGGCGTCCCGCTCACGGATCTCTTCCAGGAGGGCAGGCAAGCTAACATTTTCGCCCTTCTGCTTCAACTGAAGATAACGCCTCTGTGCCCGTTCCTCGGCACCGGCGGTCAGAAAGATCTTCAGCTCGGCGTCCGGGAATACCACGGTGCCCATGTCTCGACCGTCGGCGACCAGGCCGGGGGCTTCGCGGAAGGCCTGCTGGCGCTGCAGCAGGGCATCGCGCACGGCCGGCAGGGTGGCGACCTGGGAGGCACCGGCACCGACTTCCTCGGTCCGGATGACGTCGGTGACGTCCTCCCCTTCGAGGATGATGCGCTGGCCGTGCTCATGCCCGGCGAGGAACTGGACGTCCAGATGAGCCGCCAGCAGCTTGAGCGATTCCTCGTTGGTGTAGTCCACGCCATGGTTGCGGGCAGCGAAGGCCAGCAGGCGGTAGAGCGCGCCGGAATCCAGCAGATTCCAGCCCAGCTGCCGGGCGACCAGCGCCGCAAGGGTGCCCTTCCCCGAACCGCCGGGACCATCGAGGGTGATGACGGGTGCGGTACTGCTCATGAGTGCCCCTCCGTAAGAGAATGATGGGCGGCGACCTGAGCGCCGGCCTGGGTACGACTGGCGAGGATGCGCCCGAAATATTCGCGCGCGCCGCGCGCATGGGTCAGCACCTCCATGAGGAACTGACCATCGCCGGCCTGGATGGCGCCACGCAGCTCGTCGAGATCGGCGCGATAGGTGTCCAGGGCCTGCAGCACGGCTTCGCGATTGGCGATGAAGATGTCGTGCCACATGGTCGGATCGCTGCCGGCGATGCGGGTGAAGTCGCGGAAGCCGCCGGCGGCGTAGTGGAAGATCTCGCGGTTCTCGCTGCGCTTGGCCAGGGAGTCCACCAGATTGAAGGCCAGCAGATGCGGCAAATGGCTGGTGGCGGCAAGGACCTGGTCATGGTGCTCGACGGTCATGTGCTCGACATCGGCCCCGATGGCGCGCCAGAGCCGATCGACCTTGTCGAGATCGGCCGGCAGGGTCTCTTCCAGCGGCGTGAGAATGACCTTGTGGCGATTGAACAGCGCCGCGTTGGCCGCCGTCACGCCACTGCGCTCGGAACCGGCGATGGGATGGCCCGGCACGAAGCGCAGCGACTGGCCGGCGAAGGCCTGACGCGCGGCGCGTACCACGTTGCCCTTGGCGCTGCCGACGTCGGTGAGGATGGCGCCCTGCAGCGGCAAGGCCGCAAGCTCGGCCAGCACCCGTTCCATGGCCAGGATGGGCACGGCGAGCTGAATGACATCGGCACCCGGGCAGGCCTCGCCAAGGTCGGCGACGCAACGGTCGACCACGCCCAGCTCGACCGCCAACCGGCGGGTCTCGGGATCGCGATCGACCCCGACCACCTCACGGCAGAGGCCGCTGGCGCGGGCGCCCTTGGCGAAGGAGCCGCCGATCAGGCCCAGGCCGACAACGACGAGACGTTCGATCAGGGGGGTGGCCACTTCAGCCACGACCCAGGACCTTGCTCAGCGCCGCCAGGAAACGGGCATTTTCCGCTTCGGTGCCGATGGAGACACGCAGGAACGTCGGCATGCCATAGCCGGCGACGGGCCGCACGATGACGCCCTCCTGCAGCAGCCCCCGGTTGATCGGCGCGGCGTCGCGCCCCAGGTCCACGGCGATGAAATTGCCACGGGAGGGAATCCATTGCAGGTCGAGAGCGCGGAAACCGGCTTCCAGCTGGGCCATGCCGGCATCGTTGAGGGCCCGGCTGCGAGCCAGGTAGTCGCTGTCGGCCAGGGCCGCACAGGCCGCAGCCTGGGCCAGGCTGTTGACATTGAACGGCTGGCGCACCCGATTGAGGACATCGGCCACGGTCGGCGAGGAGAAGGCATAGCCGACGCGCAGGGCGGCCAGGCCATAGGCCTTGGAAAAGGTCCGCGAGACGATGAGGTTGGGGTACTGGGCCAGAAACGCCAGGCCGTCCGGCAGCTCGTCGTCTTCGGCGTATTCGATGTAGGCCTCGTCGAGCACCACCAGGACGTGCTCGGGCACGCGGGCGAGGAAGAGTGCCAGGGCCTCGCTGTCGAACCAGGTACCCGTGGGGTTGTTGGGGTTGGCGACAAAGACCACCCGGGTGTCGGTATCGATGGCGGCGAGCATGGCCTCGAGATCGTGACCGTAGTCCTTGGCCGGGACGCTGCGGCCTTCGGCACCGATGGCCAGGGTGACCAGCGGATAGACGGCGAAGGCGTGCTCGCTGAACACGGCGTTGTAGCCAGGCGCCAGGTAGGCACGGGCGACCAGTTCGAGGATGTCGTTGGAGCCATTACCCAGGGTGATGCCGTTGGCCGCCACGCCGAACCTCTGGCTCAGGGCCTGCTTGAGGTCGAAGCCGCCGCCATCGGGATAGCGGGTCAGCTCGGCCAGCTCGGCGCGGATGGCTTCGAGGGCCTTGGCACTGGGGCCTAGGGGATTCTCGTTGCTGGCGAGCTTGACGATGCTGGCGGGCGCCAGGCCCAGTTCGCGGGCCAGTTCATCGACGGGCTTGCCGGGCACGTAGGGCGAGAGTTTCTGTACGCCGGGAAGGGCTTGTGCCAGGAAATCGCAGCTCATGGAGACCTCTTCAACTTGCGATGACGACGGCCAGGCCGCCGAAAATGGGCGCCATCTTAAAGCCAAGGTGAGTCGCGGACCAATCGAAGTTGCGCCTGCGCGACGGAAAGCCCCTAGCTGATGGCGCTGTAACGCCCCGGCCGATGGTTGATCGCCAGGGTCAGATTGAGAATCACGGCCCCCAGGATCGAAACGAGGATGGCGCCGGGCTCGACGACCCATAGCGCCAGCAGGACGATCAGGCAATCGATGCCCATCTGCACCTTGCCCGCCCGCCAGCCATAGCGCTGCTGCAGATAGAGCACGGCGATGTTGATGCCGCCGAGGCTGGCCTGGTGACGGAAGAGGATCAGCAGCCCCACGCCCATCAGCACGCCGCCAATGACGGCGGCATAGAGGGGTTGCAGCGTACTGAAGGCAACGAAGTGCGGGGTCAACTCGGTGAGCAGCGACACCAGGGTCACCGCCGCCAGGGTCCGCAAGGTAAAGGCCCAGCCCATGCGCCGCACGGCCAGCCAGTAGAATGGCAGATTGATGAGAAAGAAGGCTTGACCGAAGGAGAGGCGCGTACCGTACTGGGCGAGAAAGGCCAGGCCCGCGGTGCCGCCGGTCAGCAATCCGGCCTGGCGGTAGAGGTTGACCGCCAGGGCGATCATCAGGGTCGCGCTGAGCAAGGCCAGCACGTCTTCGAGCAGATTGTGCCGCTGGAGAGTCACGGAGGTCATGGGGCCATCCTGGCGCGAGGGGAAGCCGACCCCGATGTCGGGGTCGGCCGGGAGGCGATCAGCCGAGTTCGGCCAACAACTTCTCCCACTCCTTGGTTTCCTTCTTGGAGGGCGCACCCAGCAGCTCGACCGCCTGGCGCAGGCGGAAGCGGGTGAGGTCCGGCCCGAGGATTTCCATGGCGTCGAGCACCGAGACCGAACTGGCCTGGCCGGTGATGGCGGCGAACAGCAGCGGCATGACATCACGCAGCTTGAGCTGCTGGTGCTCGGCGACCGCCTGGATCACCGCGGTGATGCGCTCCTTGTCCCACTGGCGCAGGGCTTCGAGCTTCCACAGCAGCAGCTGCATGACCAGGCGAACCTGGTCGGCGGACAGCTTCTTGTGCTGGAACAGCGCCGGATCCAGATTCAGGGCGCCGCTGAAGAAGAAACCGGCCAGCGGGGCGATCTGGCTGAAGGTCTCGACCCGCTGTTGCACCAGCGGGGCGATCTTGAGCAGGTACTCGGGATTGAGCGCCCACTGCTGGACCTCGGCGGCGAAGCGCTCGGGACTCAGTTCGCGCAGCCACTGGCCGTTGAGCCACGACAGCTTCTCGACGTCGAAGATGGGGCCGCCCAGGGAGACGCGCTGCAGGTCGAAATGCTCGACCATCTCGTCCAGGGTGAACTTCTCGCGCTCGTCGGGCATGGACCAACCCATGCGGCCGAGGTAGTTGAGCATGGCTTCGGGCAGGTAGCCCATGCGCTGATAGAAGGTCACCGAGGTGGGATTCTTGCGCTTGGAGAGCTTGCTCTTGTCCGGGTTGCGCAGCAGCGGCATGTAGCACAGCTGCGGCTGCTCCCAGCCGAAGTATTCGTAGAGCTTGATCAGCTTGGGCGCCGAGGGCAGCCACTCTTCGCCACGCAGGACGTGCGTGATGCCCATCAGGTGGTCGTCGACCACGTTGGCGAGGAAGTAGGTGGGCAGGCCGTCGGCCTTCATCAGCACCTGCATGTCCATGCGATCCCAGGGGATCTCGACATCGCCGCGCAGCAGGTCGGGGACGACGCAGACGCCCTCCTCCGGCACCTTCATGCGGATGACATAGGGCTGGCCGGCATCCAGGCGCTGCTGGACCTCTTCCTTCGACAGGCGCAGGCCGCGACCGTCGTAGCGCGGGGTCTCGCCGCGCGCCTGCTGTTCGGCACGCATCTGGTCGAGTTCTTCGGGCGTGGCGAAGCAGTAGAAGGCATGGCCCTTCTCCACCAGCTCCCGGGCGTACTTCCAGTAGATCTCGCCGCGTTCGCTCTGCCGATAGGGACCGTGGGGGCCACCGACGTCCGGACCCTCGTCCCATTCGATGCCCAGCCAGCGCAGGGCGTCGTAGATCTGCTGTTCGGATTCGCGAGTCGAACGGACCTGGTCGGTATCCTCGATGCGCAGGATGAACTGACCGCCGTGCTGACGGGCGAAGCAGAGGTTGAACAGGGCGATATAGGCAGTACCGACATGCGGGTCGCCGGTGGGCGACGGCGCGATGCGCGTGCGAACGGTGGTCATCGGCTTTCTCGAGAAACGCGAAGGGACAAAGGCGGAATGGTAGCAGCGCCAGCCCTGGCGCTGCCAGTTGGTGGAAAGCCCGAGCCCGTTCATGTTCTCGCGAGCCAGAGCCAAGCAAGGCGAAAACAGCTGAGGAGCCAGAGTTTACGAAGGGTAAACGAGCATTCCGACCGGGCTGGCGACCCAGGCTATTTCCAACGCAGCCTGGCCGACGCGCAGCAGAACAGGTACAGGCTCTAGACCTGGACCAGGCGCTCGCGCAAGGCCTGGATCTCGTCGCGCAGCTGGGCGGCGGACTCGAACTGCAGGTCGCGCGCCAGTTGCAGCATCTTCTCTTCGAGCTGACGGATACGCTTGCCGATCTCGCTGGGCGACCGCAGCTCGGCGGCGTATTCGCCCTTGTCCTCGGCGGCCTTGGCCGCGCGGCGCTTGCCCTTGGCACCGGGGGCCGCGGCGCCTTCCATGATGTCGCGGATATCCTTCTTGATACCCTGGGGCACGATGCCATGCTCTTCGTTGAAGGCCAGCTGCTTGTTGCGGCGGCGCTCGGTCTCGTCGATGGCGCGCTGCATGGAGCCGGTGATGCTGTCGGCGTAGAGGATGGCCTTGCCGTTGAGGTTGCGCGCTGCCCGGCCGATGGTCTGGATCAGCGAGCGCTCGGAGCGCAGGAAGCCCTCCTTGTCGGCGTCGAGTACCGCCACCAGGGAGACCTCGGGCATGTCCAGACCTTCGCGCAGCAGGTTGATGCCCACCAGGACGTCGAAGGTACCCAGGCGCAGGTCGCGGATGATCTCCACCCGCTCCACGGTATCGATGTCCGAGTGCAGGTAGCGCACCCGCACGTCGTGGTCGGCCAGGTAGTCGGTGAGGTCTTCGGCCATGCGCTTGGTCAGGGTGGTGCAGAGCACCCGCTCCTCCTGGGCCACCCGCAGGTGGATCTCGGAAAGCAGGTCGTCCACCTGGGTGGTGGCCGGGCGGATCTCGATCACCGGATCGACCAGGCCGGTGGGCCGCACCACCTGCTCGACCACGCGCCCGGCGTGTTCTTCCTCATAGGGTCCCGGGGTCGCCGAGACGAAGATGGTCTGGGGCGCGCCGGCTTCCCACTCCTCGAACTTCAGTGGCCGGTTGTCCAGCGCCGAGGGCAGGCGGAAGCCGTATTCCACCAGGGTTTCCTTGCGTGACCGGTCGCCCTTGAACATGGCGCCGATCTGCGGAACGGTGACGTGGGATTCGTCGATCACCAGCAGGGCGTTGCTCGGCAGGTAGTCGTAGAGGGTGGGTGGTGGCTCGCCCGGGCCACGCCCGGACAGGTAGCGGCTGTAGTTCTCGATGCCGTTGCAATAGCCCAGTTCGAGGATCATCTCCAGATCGAAGCGGGTGCGCTGCTCCAGGCGCTGGGCCTCGAGCAGGCGATTCTGGCTGCGCAGCCATTCCAGGCGATCGGCCAGTTCCAGCTTGATGTTCTCGATGGCGCCCAGCAGGGTCTCGCGCGGTGTGGCGTAGTGGGTCTTGGGATAGAAGGTGAAGCGCGGCAGCTTGCGGATCACCTCGCCGGTCAAGGGATCGAAGGCCGACAGGCTCTCCACCTCGTCGTCGAACAACTCGACGCGCACGGCTTCCAGGTCGGATTCCGCCGGGAAGATGTCGATGACGTCGCCGCGCACCCGGAAGGTGGCGCGGGCGAATTCCATGTCGTTGCGGCTGTATTGCAGCTCGGCCAGCCGGCGCAGGATGGTGCGCTGGTCGATGCGGTCACCGCGATCCAGGTGCAGGACCATCTTCAGGTAGGCCTCGGGACTGCCCAGGCCATAGATGGAGGACACCGAGGCGACGATGATGGCGTCCTTGCGCTCCAGCAGCGCCTTGGTGGCGGACAGGCGCATCTGCTCGATGTGGTCGTTGATGGACGAATCCTTCTCGATGAAGGTGTCCGACGAGGGCACATAGGCTTCCGGCTGGTAGTAGTCGTAGTAGGAGACGAAATACTCCACCGAGTTGTTCGGGAAGAAGGCCTTGAATTCGCCATAGAGCTGCGCGGCCAGGGTCTTGTTCGGCGCCAGCACCATGGTCGGGCGCTGCACCTGGGCGATGACGTTGGCGATGCTGAAGGTCTTGCCCGAGCCGGTCACGCCGAGCAGGGTCTGGTGCGACAGACCCGCCTCCAGGCCTTCCACCATCTGGCGAATGGCTTCGGGCTGGTCGCCGGCCGGGGTGTAGCGGGTGGAGAGCTGGAATGCGGACATGGCTGCCTCAATAGCGCGAAAATGCACGGACACCACCGCGCTGACGCAAGGTCAGGGCGGTGTGGACGAGGAAAAAGCTGGAAGCCCCTAGATGAGGTCGCATGCGCCCCTTTGCAATCCGTCTGCGGCGCCGCACGTCAGGAAATCTCCTACTGAGGTCGGGTCGCGATGGTGCCTGCAGGGGGCTATACTCCTGGTTCCTAAGCGTTCCGCACTTCCCTTCACCCCTCATTCGAGCCCCTGCCCCATGAGTTTGTTCTCCGCCGTCGAAATGGCACCCCGCGACCCCATCCTTGGCCTGAACGAGGCCTATAACGCCGACGCCCGTCCGCACAAGGTCAATCTGGGCGTGGGGGTCTACTACGACGAGCAGGGCCGCATCCCGCTGCTGCGCGCCGTGGCCGAGGCCGAGAAACAGCGCGTGGCCGCCCAGGCGCCGCGTGGCTACCTGCCCATCGAGGGCATCGCCACCTACGACCAGGCCGTGCAGCACCTGCTGTTCGGCGCCGAGTCGAGCCTGGTGCGCGAAGGTCGCGCCATCACCGTGCAGGCCGTCGGCGGTACCGGCGCGCTGAAGATCGGCGCCGACTTCCTCAAGCGGCTGCTGCCGGATGCCGTGGTCGCCATCAGCGATCCGAGCTGGGAAAACCACCGCGCGCTGTTCGAGAGCGCCGGCTTTCCCGTGCAGAACTATCGCTACTACGACGCCGCCAGCAACGGTCTGAATCGCGAAGGCTTCCTGGCCGATCTCCAGGCGTTGCCGGAGCGCTCGGTAGTGGTGCTGCACGCCTGCTGCCACAACCCCACCGGCGTGGATCTGCAACCGGCCGACTGGCAAGCGGTGCTGGACGTGGTCAAGGCGCGCAACCTGGTGCCCTTCCTCGACATCGCCTACCAGGGCTTCGGCGACGGCATCGAAGAAGACGCCCAGGCCGTACGCCTGTTCGCCGACTCCGGCCTGACCTTCCTGGTTTCCAGCTCCTTCTCCAAGTCCTTCTCGCTGTATGGCGAGCGGGTCGGCGCTCTGACCCTGGTCAGCGAGAGCCGCGAGGAAAGCGCCCGGGTGCTGTCCCAGGTCAAGCGCGTTATCCGCACCAACTACTCCAACCCGCCGACCCATGGCGCCACCATCGTCGCCACGGTGCTGAGCAATCCCGAGCTGCGCGCCCTGTGGGAAGCCGAGCTGGGCGAGATGCGCCAGCGCATCCGCACCATGCGCAACGCCCTGGTGGAAGGCCTGGCCGCCGCCGGTGCCACCCGCGACTTCGCCTTCGTCAATGCCCAGCGCGGCATGTTCTCCTACTCCGGCCTCACCGCCGAGCAGGTCGAGCGGCTGAAGAGCGAATTCGGCATCTATGCGGTCAGCACCGGACGCATCTGCGTGGCCGCGCTGAACGAGCGCAATCTGCCCCCGACCATCCAGGCCATCGCCGCGGTGTTGCAGGGCTAAGAAGGCCGCTTCGGCGGCGCTATTTTCCGGCGTCGTCGAGGCTTGACTTCCCGTTATCTATCAGTAAGATACGCTCCGTTGTTCCGCGATAGCTCAGTCGGTAGAGCAAATGACTGTTAATCATTGGGTCCCTGGTTCGAGTCCAGGTCGCGGAGCCAAAATCTGAAAAGCCCGTAGCGGGTAACCGCTACGGGCTTTTTCATGGGCGCGATTCATTCGACGCCACAGCGCGGACGACTGCCTAGATGTGGTTCATCCGGGCCCCAGGCGTGGGGCAACTGCGGTGCAACGCCTCCAGATCCCAGGGTTTGGGCAGAAAGGTCGCCCGCGCCGCGCGAGCGGGATTGTCGTCGCAATAGCCTGAGGTGATGACGATAGGCAGGTTGGCCTGGCGGCCTCGGGCCTGCAATGCCAGATCGACACCGCTCAGCACGCCAGGCATGCGTACATCGGTGAAGAGCAGATCCAGCTGCGGCTGCTCGTTCTGCAGAAAGGCACAGGCGGCGTCGGCGCTGCCGAAGGCATGCACCTGATAACCCCAACCCTCGAACAATTCCTGCAGCAAATCGAGCAGGACAGGCTCATCTTCGGCGACCAATACGCGCTGGCGATTCATGAGCGGATCCTGTGATGGTTAAAACGCAATCGTTCGACCATAGTGTTTCGTTGTCGTCCTGCCCTGTACGACCAAGGGACACCCTGTACAAGAAAATGCGCTGCGGAAGACTCTTTGCAGGCAATTCCAACCGAGCCGGTGCAAGCCTTGTACAGGAAGTCGCCGTCGGGCTGGGCAGAGCCACCTTTGGGCCCGTCGCAGCCCCAAGCGAGGCGGCTTTGCGTTAAGCTTGCGCCGCCGCCGTCTACCCCGCAGGTCAGAGCCTTGGATCCGTCGTCTCGTCGTCACTGGATCAGCGATCTCAGCAGCAGGATCCGCGCTCGCCCGGCACTGGCCTACAGCCTCGCGTTGCTGGCTTTCGGCCTAGCCCTGGCGGCACGCTTCGCCCTGGTGGACGTCCTGCTGCAGGGCTTCCCCTACCTGACCTTCTTTCCCGCCGTCATCCTGACCGCCTTCTTCTGCGGCAGCGGCGCCGGCACCCTGTGCGCCGTGCTGTCCGGCCTGGCCGCCTGGTATTTCTTCATTCCGCCGGGCTGGACCTTCAACGTCGGCCCTCAGGGCGCCCTGGCGCTGGCCTTCTATGTGGTCATCGTCAGCGTCGACATCGTACTGATCCACTACATGCACACGGCCAGTGCCCGGCTGCGCGCCGAGCAGCAGGTGATCCGCGACCTCTACAACGTCCAGACGACGATGTTCCAGGAGTTGCAGCACCGGGTCGCCAACAACATCCAGTTCATCGCCTCGCTGCTCATGCTGCAGCAACTCAAGTTGCCCGGCGACAGCCAGGCGTCCCAGGCTCTGGAAGAGGCTCGCTCGCGACTGGAGAGCATTTCGCGCATCCACCGGCGCCTGCACGATCCCGCCGATGCCGATCAGCCGGTGGCCCACCACCTGCAGCTGCTGACCAGCGATCTGCTGGCGGCCGCGGGACAGGCCAACGTCTCCTGCGCCATCACCGCCGAACCGCTCAATTTCGACCTGCCGCGCCTGACCACCCTGTCGATGCTGGTGGCCGAGGTGGTGACCAACTCCCTCAAGCACGCCTTCGATGCCAGCCAGCGCGGCCTGATCAGCATCAGCCTGCAGCGCGGCGACGATCAGCGACTGCTGTTGCGTATCGCCGACAACGGCCGCGGCATGCCGCAGCAGTTCAATCCGCGCACCAGCCAGCGCCTGGGCTTCAAGATCATCAACAGCCTGGCCGAACAGCTCGGGGGCGAGGCCTGCTACCGTAACGACAATGGCACCGTGGTCGAGGTACAGCTGGCGGCCTAGGGCCAAGGGTATCGAGTCCACCCGGGCGCGATTAAAACCCTATACAATGCGCGGCTTTTCCAGCCAGGTGCCCCGCCATGACCGCTTTGCCGCCCTGCCCCCTCTGCGCTTCCGAATACACCTACGCCGACGGCGACCAACTGATCTGCCCGGAATGCGCCCATGAATGGACGCCCGGTGACGCCGGTACCCCGGATGAAGCCAAGGTGATCCGCGATGCGGTCGGCAATACCCTGCAGGACGGCGATACCGTCAGCGTGATCAAGGACCTCAAGGTCAAAGGCTCTTCCCTGGTGGTCAAGGTTGGCACCAAGGTCAAGAACATCCGCCTGGTCGATGGCGATCACGACATCGACTGCAAGATCGACGGCATAGGTGCGATGAAGCTCAAATCCGAGTTCGTCAAAAAGGTCTGATCGTCGTGCCGGGGTGTTCCCTGGCGGAGCGATGCCCTACCCTTGAGGCTCTTTTTCTCCTGCCAAGGACTCTTCATGTCTCAGCGCTTTCTCCGCCCGGCCCTGTTCCTCGCGCCCCTGCTGCTCGCCGGCCAGGCCTTCGCCCAGTCCGCGCCCAACAACGCCCAGGAACCCCAGCCGTCGGTCACGGAGAAGTATGGCGACTGGCAGGTGATCTGCCGTATCGCCCGCAACGCGGACCGTTCCGTGCAGCTGTGCGCCATCACCCAGCAGAAGGACAGCGCCAAGGGCCAGCGCATGCTGGTCACCGAGTTGCGTCCCAATCGTGAAGGCGTGGACGGCATCCTGGTGCTGCCCTTCGGCGTGGCGGTGACCAAGCCGATCTCGCTGCAGATCGACAAGCGCAGCCTGGAGAATCGGCCCTTCCACACCTGCATCCCCCAGGGCTGCGTGGTGCCGGTGGAATTCGTCGGTGACGTCTTCAAGCAACTGCAGCGCGGCGGTCGCCTGACCGTGACCACCCCGGTCGCCAACGGCGAGACCGCCAGCGAAAGCCTGTCGCTCAAGGGCTTCTCCAAGGCTTACGACCGGGCCAAGGAACTGACCAAGCCGCTGTAAGGCCCGCTCGCCCGCTCAGGGCGCTGCCGGGCGCTGCGCCGTGCCGCTGGTGGCGGCGCGCTCCACGGCAGCCACCAGGGCCAGGGTACGAGCGGCATCCTCCGCACTGACCAGGGGTGCCTCCGCTCCTCGCGCGACCCGTACGAAATGCTCCAGCTGCAGCCGCAAGGCCTCTTCATGGCCTGGCCTGCGCACCTCGGACACCAGCGGCTGGTGCCAGCCGGCGCCCGGCTCGGCATAGCGCCAGAGGCGCAGCTGCGGCACGCTCAGGGCGCCTTCGGTGCCGGCGAAGAGGTAGCAGGACTGGTCCGACTGAGGGGGATAGACCGGATTCTCGCCACTGGTGAGCTCCCAGCTCCAGGGCGCGACGGCGCCGTCGCTGGCCGTCAGGCTGCCCAGGGCGCCGCTCTCGAATCGCAGGCTGATCGCGGCGCTGTCGGCATTGGCGTAACCACGCAGGGCATTGTCGGCGAAGGCCTGGACCTGGCGTACTTCACCGCAGAGATGGCGCAGCAGGTCGAGGTCGTGGATCAGGTTGGTGAGCAGCATCCCGGCCCCGGCTTCGCGACGCCAGGCATTTTCGAAATAGCTCTCCGGCTTCTGCAGTTGCCACAGCGCGGTGACGGTGACCAGGCGGCCGATGGCGCCCTGACGCAGCAGCTCGCGGGTCCGCGCGATCAGCGGATTGTGGCGGCGGTGATGCCCGACCAGCAGTGGCACGCGCTGGTCGCGCTGGACGTGCAGCAGCTGGGCCACCTCCTCTGACGTCGTCCCCACGGGCTTCTCCAGCAGCAGCGGAATGCCGAGCGCCAGGCAGTCCAGGGCGGTCGCGACGTGCAGGACATTGGGATTGGCAACGATCACCGCTTCCGGGCGCACGCTTTCCAGCAGCTGACGATGATCGCGGAAATGCGGCACGGCCCACTGCGCGGCCAGCTCGGCCGCCGCTGGATCGGGATCGGCCAGGGCGCACAGCCGGGCACTCGGCACGGACTGCAGGTGATGCAGGTGCTGGCGGCCCATGTTGCCAGCGCCGATGAGGGCGATGCGCAAGGCAGCGACCATGGGGAACCCCTTGTTGTGGTTGTCGAGGTCTCTCGACTCTAAGGGACGCCCTGTCGAAGGCGCTACTGCACCGGCAGGAAGTTGATGAACAGCAGACTCTGGGCGTAGTTGACGCCGATGCGCCGATAGCGCTCGTCCAGCAACTGGGCGAGCAGATCCAGCCGGGCGACGATCTTGCCGAATTCGGTGGCGAAGCTGAGGTTGCTGCCCTCCTCCGAGATCTCGTTGGCGAACAGCAGCGGGTCGCCCTCGGCGTTCTTGCGTTGGCCGAGCAGCCAGGTGGCCTTCTCGATGTTGCGCGCGGCGTTGTTGACGAAGCGCGCATTCACCACATCGGTGATGTAGAACTCGGTGCGATTGCCGTGGGCCGCGATGATCATGCTGCCGATGGCATAGATGAAGGCGCCGACGCGGTCGCCCCGGTAGTCATCACCCAGCACGTAGCTCAGGGCCGCCACGTCCTTGCGTCCGTCCAGCGCCGGCAGGCTGCGCCGCTGTTCGATGGCGGTGCGGATCTCGCGCTCGGCACTGGCCGCATCGGGTAGCCCGGTCTTCTTCCACTCGGCCGGATTGCGCAGATAGAGCTTGTTCATCAGCAGATAGAGGCTCCGCAGATTGGCCTGCATGGCCAGGGTGGCCATGCGGTCGGAGCTGGTCTGCAGGAATTCGCTGGGGCGGGTCTTGCCGAATTGCCGGGCGATGTCCTGGGCGGACTGACTGGTACAACCGGTCAGACTCGCGAGCAGCAGGCCAATCACACACCCGAGACGGGCGACGGCTGTGAAGGGAGTGGCAGACATGGGGACTTCGGCGGCTGGGGGCAGCCGAAGGGTAAAGCCTTCCCTGGCCGGCCTGCTGTGCGGCAGGCCAAGGAATGGGCTTTTCGATGGTCAGCCGTTGCTGGGGAAAGCGAACTGCGAGGCCTCCTGGGCCTCGCGCTGCGGCCAGCGCTGGGTGATGGTCTTGCGCCGGGTGTAGAAGCGCACGCCGTCCGGACCGTAGGCATGGAGATCGCCGAACAGCGACCTCTTCCAGCCGCCAAAGCTGTGGTAGGCCACCGGTACCGGCAGGGGCACGTTGATGCCTACCATGCCCACTTCGATCTGGTCGGCGAACAGTCGCGCCGCTTCACCGTCGCGAGTGAAGATGCAGGTGCCGTTGCCGTATTCGTGAGCGTTGATCAGGGCAATGCCCTCTGCCAGGCTCTTGACCCGCACCACGCAGAGCACCGGGCCGAAGATCTCTTCCTTGTAGATGCGCATCTCCGGGGTGACCTGATCGAACAGGCAGCCGCCGAGGAAGAAGCCTTCCTCATGGTCGGCCACCTTGAGGCTGCGGCCGTCCACCACCAGCTTCGCGCCCGCGGCGACGCCGTCGACGACATAGCCGGTGACCTTGTCCAGATGCGCGCCGGTGACCAGCGGACCCATGTCCAGGCCGCACTGGGTGCCCGGGCCGACCTTGAGCTTTTCGATCTCCGGCACCAGCCGGGCGATCAGGGCATCGGCGACCTGGTCACCCACGCAGACCGCCACCGAGATGGCCATGCAGCGTTCGCCGCAGGAGCCGTAGGCGGCGCCCATCAGGGCATTGACGGTATTGCCGAGGTCGGCGTCCGGCATGACCACCGCGTGGTTCTTGGCGCCGCCCAGTGCCTGGACGCGCTTGCCCTTGGCGGTGCCGCGGGCATAGATGTATTCGGCGATGGGGGTGGAGCCGACGAAGCTCAGCGCCTTGACCTCGGGCGCATCGATCAGGCCGTCCACGGCTTCCTTGTCGCCATGCACCACGTTGAGCACGCCCTTGGGCAGACCGGCTTCCTCGAACAGCTGGGCGATGGCCAGGGTGGAACTGGGATCGCGCTCGCTGGGCTTGAGTATGAAGGTGTTGCCGCAGGCGATGGCCAGCGGATACATCCACAGCGGCACCATGGCCGGGAAGTTGAAGGGGGTGATGCCGGCCACCACGCCCAGGGGCTGGAAGTCGGACCAGGTGTCGATGCTCGGACCGGCGTTGCGGTTGTATTCGCCCTTGAGCAATTCGGGCGCGGCGGTGGCGTATTCGACGTTCTCGATGCCACGGCGCAATTCGCCGGCGGCGTCTTCCAGGGTCTTGCCGTGCTCTTCGCTGATCAGCTGCACCAGGCGCTCTTCGTTGCTCTCCAGCAGCTGCTTGAAGCGGAACAGCACCTGGGCACGTTTGGCCGGTGGGGTGTTGCGCCAGGCCGGATAGGCGGCCTGGGCGGCATTGATGGCCTGCTGCAGCGTGGCCGCGTCGGCCAGGGGCACTTCGCGGATCACCGCGCCGGTGGAGGGGTTGTAGACCGGCGCGCGGCGGCTGCCACCGTCGACCAGCTGGCCGCCGATGAGATGCTTGAGGCTCATGAAGGGACTCCTTGTACAAGAGGCGGGCGCTCCGTGGAGGGAGCGCCGGAAAAGGGGGATCAGTCGAGGCGGTTGAGGACGTCGCCCACCGCGGCGAAGACGCGATCCAGGTCTTCGATCCTGGCGTTGAAGGTGGGCCCGAATTGCAGGGTGTCGCCGCCAAAGCGGACATAGAAGCCCGCCTTCCACAGGGCGATGCCGGCCTCGAAGGGGCGGATCACCGCATCGCCGTCGCGCGGGGCGAGTTGCAGGGCCCCGGCCAGGCCGCAGTTGCGGATGTCCACCACGTGCTTGGCGCCCTTGAGGCCATGCAGCGAGGCTTCGAACTTGGGCGCCAGCTCGGCTGCCTGTTGCACCAGGTTCTCCCGCTCCATCAGCTCCAGCGCGGCCAGGCCAGCGGCGCAGGCCACCGGATGAGCCGAGTAGGTGTAGCCATGGGGGAATTCCACCATGTGCTCGGGCGTGGCCTGGTTCATGAAGGTGTCGTAGATGGCGCTGCTGGCGATCACCGCGCCGAGGGGCACGGCGCCGTTGGTGACCTGCTTGGCCACGTTCATGAGGTCCGGCGTCACGCCGAAGAATTCGGCGCCGGTATGACGCCCCATGCGGCCAAAGGCGGTGATGACCTCGTCGAAGATCAGCAGGATGTCGTGCTGGGTGCAGATCTCGCGCAGGCGCTGCAGATAGCCCATCGGCGGCACGATCACCCCGGCCGAACCGGACATGGGCTCGACGATGACGGCCGCGATGTTGGAGGCATCGTGCAGCTCGATCAGCTTGAGCAGTTCATTGGCCAGCTCCACGCCACCGGTCTCGGCCATGCCCCTGGTGAAGGCCAGGCCGGGCTGCAGGGTGTGCGGCAGGTGGTCGACGTCCATGAAGGAGCCGTACATCTTCCGGTTGCCGCCGATGCCGCCCAGGCTGGTGCCGGCGATGTTGACGCCATGGTAGCCGCGGGCCCGGCCGATCAGCTTGGTCTTGGCCGGCTGACCCTTGATGCGCCAGTAGGCCCGCGCCAGCTTGACCGAGGTGTCGGCGCTCTCGGAACCCGAGCCGGTAAAGAAGACATGGTCGAGACCGGCCGGGGTCAGCTCGGCCATCTTTTCCGCCAGCTGGAAGGACAGCGGATGGCCGTACTGGAAGCCCGGCGAATAGTCGAGGGTACCCAGCTGCCGCGCCACGGCCTCCTGGATCTCCTTGCGCGAGTGACCGGCGCCACAGGTCCAGAGCCCGGAGAGGCTGTCATAGATGCGCCGACCCTGGTCGTCTGTCAGCCAGCTGCCCTCGGCGGCCACCACGATGCGCGGATCCTTCTGGAAGGCGCGGTTGGCGGTAAAGGGCATCCAGTGGGCACGCAGATTCAGCTGGGCGGCGACAGGAGGGGAAACGGTCAGCGGCTGGTTCATGACGGGTCTCGGGCGGTGACGTTGAGCCTGCAGAGTGCGCCCGGTTTTGCGTGAGTTAAAGGGTTTTTTTCTTACGCTTGGACATATAAAAACTCACCTTATTGGCGCTACCCGTTGGTTGATCGAGGTTGCCTAGCAAAAGAAAACGTCTCTCGACTGTCACACCTCGGATTGGACGGGACCCCCTTTCTAAAGGCAGTTATCCGTGCCAATTCCCAAGCTTGGAAACATCTTGAAACCAACAAGTTTGATTAGTAATCAGTAATCTGTCTGAAACACTTTAAGCTGGCCGCCTGCCACCGTAGTCCCGTGGCGCCGAGGTACCCTCGCCTCACCTCTTTTCCCGGCGCGTAGTCCTGCCGGGCGCGGTAGCCTGTCCGCCGTCTCTGCCGCGTACCCAACTTTCCGCTTTCGCTAACCCGTGCCCCTCCCCCGAGGCCGAGCGCGCGGTTTACCTATTCCTCAAGGAAACCTCTCCCATGCTGATTCAGCTCAACTGGATCCGCGGCCTGGCGGCCGTTCTCATCGTTTTCCACCACATGACCGTGGGCAGCTACCAGACCACCGAACACCAGCAGATCGCCCTGAATCTGCTGTCGCTGGAAACCACCTGCATCTTCGTCACCCTGTCCGGCTTCTTCTTTCGCTACAACCTCGGCAAATACAGCTACCAGGTCTACCTGGGCAAGAAGCTGCAGAACGTCATCCTCCCCTACCTGCTGATCTCGATCCCCGCCGTGCTGCTCTATGTCTCCGGGCTCAAGCAGGAACACGAGTGGATCGACATGAACGCCTTCCATGACTGGCCGCCCTTCGCCCAGACCGCCCTGCTGCTGGCCACCGGCGCCCACTTGGGTCCGCTGTGGTTCATCCCGGCGCTGACGCTGATCTTCCTGCTCGCGCCGGTCCTTGAGTGGATCGTCAAGCGCGGCCTGCTGCCGGCGGCGACCATGGTCGGCCTGCTGTATTTCCTGGTGTCCGATCGCCCGGCCAACGATGCCGATCCGCTGCTGGCGGCGCTGCATTTCCTGCCGATCTATCTCTGCGGCATGCTGGCTTGCGAACAGCGCGAGCGGCTGCAACGGCCCCAGGCGCGTTACTGGCTGCTGGCGGCCCTGGTGCTGCTGAGTGGCGCGGCGGTGCTCGACAGCGCCTTCTACGGCCTGCAGAAACTGGCGCTGTGCCTGCTGCTGTTCGCCGTCTTCAGTAAACAGATCAAGACGCCGGAACGTGCCGACAGCCGCCTGGCAAAGGGTATGGGTCTGCTCGGTGCCTACAGCTTCGCCATCTACTTCCTGCATGGCTATCTGGCTGGCGCCTACCGGGTGCTGGGTCGCCTGCTGGGTGAGCAGAATTTCGCCCAGTACCTGGGCACCCGCCTGTGCCTGACGCTGATCACCCTGCTCTGCTGCATCGCCGCGGTCTGGGTGGTCAAGCAGGTCAGCCAGCAGCGCAGCCGGGTGCTGATCGGCGCCTGAAGCCGGTCGCTGGCGCCGCTCCCGGCGGCGCCTTATGCTGTCCCGCATTTGCGGTGGCAGCCATGAAGACGACGCGCAAGGCCCTGCTCGCCCAGGTCGGCGATTTCGAGATCCGCCTGCTGCGACTGTTCAAGACCGTGGTGGAATGCGGCAGCTTCACCGCCGCCGAAGGCCGGCTGGGCATCACCCGATCGGCCATCAGCCTGCACATGAACGATCTGGAAAAGCGCCTGGGCATGCGCCTCTGCCAGCGCGGGCGCGCCGGTTTCTCCCTGACCGACGAAGGCCGCGAGGTGCTCAAGGCCAGCCAGTCGCTGTTCGCCGCCCTGGAAGGCTTTCGCAGCGAGGTCAACCAGCTGCACCAGCACCTGCGTGGCCAGCTGAACCTGGGCATCATCAACAACCTGGTGACCCAGCCGCGCATGCGCATCACCCATGCCCTGGCCGCGCTCAAGCGCGCCGCGCCGGATGTGGTGGTCAACATCGGCATGACCCTGCCCGGCGAGATCGAGACCGGCGTGCTCGATGGCCATCTGCACCTGGGCGTGCTGCCGCTGATCAATGCCCTGGCCGGGCTGGACTACCTGCCGCTTTATGAAGAGCGCGCCTTGCTCTATTGCAGCCGCAGCCATCCGCTGTTCGCGGTGGCCGACGCGGCGCTGGACGAAGACCTCCTGGCCGCCCAGGACGCTGTCGGCCCCAACCATCTGCTCAACCAGGACGGCCATGAGCGCCATGCCGCGCTGAATTGCACGGCGCGGGCCTCGGATCGCGAAGGCGTGGCCTTTCTCATCCTCACCGGCTGCTACATCGGCTACCTGCCCGACCACGTCGCCCAGCCCTGGGTGGTGCAGGGCCAGCTACGCGCTCTGAATCCCGAGCGCTTCCATTTCGACACCACCCTGGCCGCCGTCACCCGCAAGGGTCGACGACCGAATCTGGTGCTGGAACGCTTTCTCGAAGCCCTGGCCGAAACGGTCTAGTTGGCGCTGCGGGTCGGGCGGACGACGATCTCGTTGACGTCCACGTCGTCCGGCTGCTCGATGGCGTAGCGCACCGCGCGACCAATGGCATCGGGTTGCAGGGCGATCGCGCGGTAGCTGTCCATCATCGCCTGGGCGGCCGGATCGGTGATGGTGGACGCCAGCTCGCTTTCCACCACGCCCGGATGGATGCAGGTGACCCGCAGATCGTCGCGCTCCTGGCGCAGTCCCTCGGAGATCGCCCGCACCGCGTGCTTGGTGGCGCAATAGACCGCCGCCGTGGGTACCACCGACAGGGCGCCGATGGAGCCCAGGTTGATGATGTGCCCGGCGCCGCGGGCGGTGAATTCCGGCAGCACCGCGGCGATGCCGTTGAGCACGCCCTTGATGTTGACGTCGACCATCTGCATCCACTCTTCGGTCTTGAGCGAAGCCAGGGGCGACAGCGGCATGATGCCGGCGTTGTTGACGATGACGTCCACCCGGCCCCAGCGTTCGCGCGCGGCCTGGGCGAAGGCGGCCACGTCGGCGCTGTCGGTGACGTCCAGCCGACGACAGGCGGCCTCGCCGCCCGTGGCGTTGATCTCGGCCGCCAAGGCCTCCAGCCGTTCGCTGCGGCGCGCGCCGAGCAGGAGCTTGCAGCCGGCCGCGCCCAGTTCGCGCGCGATGCCCGCGCCTATGCCACTGGAGGCGCCGGTGACGAGTACGACCTTGTCGATAGCCATGAGATGTTCCTCTTGCGGGGTTGGGGATCACTGAGCGGTATAGCCGCCGTCCACCAGCACCTCGGCGCCGGTGATGAAGCTCGCCGCGGGCGAGACGAGAAAGGCGATGACCTCGGCCACCTCCTCCGGTTGGCCGATGCGGCCGAGCGGATGCGCCGGGCCGTAGCTGCGCAGCAGCGTCCGGCCGTCGTCGGCTATGCCATCCAGGATGTCGGTGTCGATTACCCCAGGCAGTACGGCATTGGCGCGAATGCCATGACATCCCTGCTCCACCGCGACCACGCGCATGAGCTGGGCGGCAGCTGCCTTGGACGCGGCATAGGCGGCCTGGGTGGCGAAGCCGACCCGAGCCGATACCGAGGACACCGCCACCATGGCGCCCCCGCCGGCCTCGCGCATCGGGGCCAGGGCCGCGCGGGCGGCGAGAAAGACCCCCCGGGCATTGCCCTGCTGGATCCGTTCGTAGTCGGCGAGTTCGGTGGTGTCCAGGGGCTGATTGAGGGTACGGCCGGCATTGGCGACCAGGATGTCGAGGCGACCGAACCGTGCCAGGGCCGCCGACACCGACTGTTCGGCGAAGGCCTCGTCGGCAACGTCACCGGTCAGGGCCAGGACGTCGTCGTCGGCCAGTTGCAGCACCGACTCGGACAGATCGCTGGCGACGACGCAGGCGCCGCGGCTGCGCAGCAGCTCGGCGGTGGCGAGGCCGATGCCGCGGCCCGCACCGGTGACCAGCGCGACCTTGCCGGAGAGATCGTAGGACGTTGCGAAAGGACTCATGATGAACTCCTGCGGGTGGCGATAAGACTTGCCACCACCTTAGCGAGAGGCCATTGTCGTGATAACTCCCACCGCTCTGACTGCCATGGTTAGCCATACTTACCAATGCCTACCGATCTGAATCTGCTCAAGGTCTTCACCGTGGTGGCCACCGCCGAGAATTTTCGCGTGGCGGCCGATCGCCTGGGCGTCAGTCGCTCTGCGGTCAGCCAGGCCATTCGCCGTCTGGAAGACGAACTGGGCAGCTCGCTGGTGCAGCGCACCACCCGCAGCGTGCGTCTCACCGAGGCTGGCGAACGCCTGCAGCGGCAGGTCGCCGGGCCCCTGGCCGGGCTGCTGGGCGCGCTGGAAGACACCAGTCACGCCGGCCCACCGCGCGGAGTGTTGCGGGTCGCGGTCACCTCCATCGCCGAGCGCTTTCTGGACGGACCGCTGCTGGCCAGCTTCGTCGATGCCTATCCGGAGGTGACTCTGGACATCACCGTCACCGACGAGGAATTCGATATCGTCGCGCGCGGTTTCGATGCCGGCGTGCGGTTGGGCGAGGTGATCGAGCAGGACATGATCGCCATCCCGGTGACCGGGGCGCAGCGCGAGGTGGCCGTGGCGACCCCGGTCTACTTCGCCCGCCATGGCCGGCCCCGGCACCCGCGCGACCTGGCGGATCACCGCTGCATCGGCTGGCGTCCGGCTCCGGAGGTGGCGCCCTGGCGCTGGGAATTCAGCGAGGACGGTCGCGCCTTCGACGTGGCCGTTTCGCCGCGGATCACCACCAACGACATGCTGCTGATGGTGCGCACCGCCCTGGCCGGCGGCGGCATCACCTTTGGCATGGAGGACACCTTCCGGCCCTATCTGGCGCGTGGCGAACTGGAGCGGGTGCTGGAAGACTATCTGCCGCCCTTTCCTGGCTTCTACCTCTACTATCCGAACCGCCACAACCTGGCGCCGAAGCTGAGGGCGCTGGTGGAGCATGTGCGGAGTTTTCGGGAGCAGAACGAGAGGTAGCGCGGGGTTTGGGCAGCCCTCACCCCGACCCTCTTCCGGAGGGAGAGGGGGCGCTCGCCTGACCCTGCGTAGCGTGGAAAACGGCGCAGCCTTTTCCACCTGGAGCGAAGGCCACCCTTGTTGGGCTTCGGCGGTGGAGTCACCTCAACCCAACCTAGGCGTCCTGCAGGTTGGGTTGAGCGCAGCGAAGCCCAACCTCAGCAACCAGTCATCAACTCCCCAGGATCCATTGATCGATGGCCTGGGCCAGACCATCTTCCTGGTTGCTGGCCGTCACCCGGTCGGCCGCTTCGCGCACCGCTGCCCCGGCCTGGCCCATGGCGATGGCGAGGCCCGCCTGGCGGAACATGGGGACGTCGTTGCTGCCATCGCCGATGGCCGCGGTGCGCGCCACGGGTACGCCCGCGGCCTGGGCCAGCTCGATCAGGGCGTCGCCCTTGTTGGCCTTGGGGTGGGTGATGTCCAGGTAATAGAGCTGAGAGCGCAGCACCGTGGCGCCCTCCCCCAACCGCTCACCCAACTCGCCCTCCAGGGCTTCGAGGCCGGCGTGATCACCGCCGGCGGCGACGATCTTGTCGACGCGATCCAGATAGGGTTCGAAGGAATCCACCACGGTCGGTCCATAGCCCAGTGCCCGGGTCTCGCGGGGGACATAGGGCCCCTCCCCGTCGCGCGTCAGCCAGAGGTCGTCGGCGAACAGCCAGACCTCGAACGCCTCGCGGTCCAGGCGCTCCAGCACCTGGCGCGTCACCTGCTCGGCCAGGCGATGGGCGCGAATCAGGGTGCCGTCCGCTTCCACCAGATTGCCGCCATTGAAACCGGCCACCGCCTGGTGAATGCCCAGTTGGCGCACCAGCGGCAGCAGCGCCCGCGGCGGGCGGCTGCTGACCAGGGTAATGGCCTTGCCGGCCGCCTGCAGGCGCTTGACCGCGGCAATCACCGCCTCGCTCAAGCTCTTGTCGTCACGCACCAGGGTGCCGTCGATATCCGACACCAGCAGGTCGATGGGGATCAGGTCAGCGGATGCCATGAGCGGCCGTCCTTCTGCAGGAGTTCATCGGCACCGGCGGGACCGGCACTGCCCGCGGCGTAGCTTTCCACCGCGCCGCCCTGTTGCCAGGCGTCGAGGAAGGGTTGCACGGCGCGCCAGCCGTTCTCGATGTTGTCGGCGCGCTGGAACAGCGTCTGGTCACCGATCAGGGAATCGTAGATCAGGGTTTCGTAGCCGGTGGAGGGCTGCATCTCGAAGAAGTCGCTGTAGGCGAAGCCCATGCGGATGTTCTCCAGTTCCACCAGGGGTCCCGGGCGCTTGGCGTGGAAGTCGAACCACATGCCTTCGTCGGGCTGGATCTGGATGATCAGGTAGTTGGGCCGCATGCGGTCGATCTTGGTGTCGCGGAATTGGGCATAGGGCGCATGCTTGAAGCAGATGGCGATCTCGGTATCGCGCGCGGTCAGCCGCTTGCCGGTGCGCAGGTAGAAAGGCACCCCGGCCCAGCGCCAGTTGTCGACGAACAGCTTGAGCGCCACATAGGTCTCGGTCCGGCTCTCGGGATCGACCCGCTCTTCCTCGCGATAGCCTTTGACGGGCTTGCTGTTCATCGTTCCGGCGGCGTACTGGCCACGCACCGAATTGGCCAGGGCCTCTTCGGTGGTCTGGGGGCGAATGGCGCCGACCACCTTGGCCTTCTCGTCACGCACCGAGGTGGCATTGAAGGACGCCGGCGGCTCCATGGCGACCATGGCCAGCAGCTGGAACAGATGGTTGGGCACCATGTCCCTCAGGGTGCCGGTCTTCTCGTAGAAATCGCCACGCGACTCCACGCCCACGGTCTCGGCCGCGGTGATCTGCACATGGTCGATGTAGTGGTTGTTCCAGAACGACTCGAACAGGGCGTTGGAGAACCGGCTGACCAGGATGTTCTGCACCGTCTCTTTGCCCAGGTAGTGGTCGATCCGATAGATCTGCTTTTCGTCCATGTTCGCCAGCAGGCGCTGGTTGAGCGCCTGGGCGCTGGCCAGGTCGGCGCCAAAGGGCTTTTCCACCACCAGCCGGCGGTAGGCGTCTTCGCGCTCTTCCAGCAGTCCGGCCTTGCCCAGGCGCTCGGCGACGTCGCCAAAGAAACGCGCGGCGGTGGCCAGGTAGAAGACGGCGTTGTCGGTGTCGGCCTGGGCGATGCGCTCGCCCACCGCCTGGTAGGTGGCGTCTTCGAGGAAGTCGCCCTGCAGATAGCGGATGCGCCCGCGCAATTGGCCCCAGAGATCAGCATCCAGCGCCTCGTCCCGGGACTTGCCCTTGGCTTCGGCCTGGTCGCGGATGAAGGTTTCCAGCCGGTCGGCGAAGCCTTCGTCGGTGTTGGGATTGTGGTCGACGCCGATGATCTGGGTGCGGTCGTCGAGCAGACCGTCACGCAGGAGGTTATACAGCGAGGGGATCAGCAGTCGCTTGACCAGGTCGCCATTGGCGCCGAACAGAAAGAGCGTGGCCGGCGGCGCGGTGGGCGCCTTGGTGCAGGAGCGGCGCTCCTGAGCGGCGGTGCTGGGGGTGACGGCAGGAGAATCGGTCATGACAGGGCCTTATCCGCGAGGGCGGCTGATGCCGTCCCCCGGGACGCGGCCCGTGGCCGCTCCACAGGGGAACGGCCGGGGTTTTATTGCGGGATTTCGACGTGGCCGCCAAAGCCGAAGCGCATGGCCGACAGCAGCTTGTCGGCGTAGGTCGCTTGCTGGCGGGAGCGGAAACGCGCATAGAGAGCGGCGGACAGGACGTTGACCGGTACCGCTTCCTCGATAGCCGCCTCGATGGTCCAGCGACCTTCGCCGCTGTCGGCCACGGAGCCGGAGAATTTCTCCAGGGCGACGTCACCGGCCAGCGCCTGGGCGGTCAGGTCCAGCAGCCAGGAGGACACCACGCTGCCCCGGCGCCAGACCTCGGCGATGTCGGCGAGATCCAGGTCGAAACGCTCGTCTTCTGGCAGCTTGTCGCTGTTCTTCATCTTGAGGATGTCGAAGCCCTCGGCATAGGCCTGCATCAGGCCGTACTCGATGCCGTTGTGCACCATCTTGACGAAGTGACCCGAACCGGCCGGACCGGTAAAGATGAAACCGCGCTCGGCACGCTCGTCCGGGGCGTTGCGGCCACGGGTACGCTCAATGCTGCCGTAGCCGGGGGCCAGGGCTTCGAAGATCGGCTCCAGACGCTCGACGGCTTCGGACTTGCCACCGATCATCATGCAGTAGCCGCGCTCCAGGCCCCAGACGCCACCGGAGGTGCCGACGTCGACATAGTCGATGCCCTTCTCGGCCAGGGTCTTGGCGCGACGGATGTCGTCCTTGTAGTAGGTGTTGCCACCATCGATGATGACGTCGCCGGGAGCCAGGCGGTCGGCCAGCTCGGCGATGGTCTGCTCGGTCGGCTCGCCGGCCGGCAGCATGACCCAGATGGCCCGCGGCTGTGCCAGGGCGGCGATGACACCGTCCAGGCTGTCGGCGGTGACGGCGCCTTCCTTGCCGAGGCCGGCCACGGTTTCGGCACTGCGGTCATAGACCGCGACTTCATGCCCATGCTTCATCAAACGCCGTGCGATGTTGCCGCCCATGCGGCCCAGTCCGATGATTCCCAATTGCATGCTGATGACTCCTTGAGGTCAGGCGACCGCCGCCTCGACCAGTTCGACGATTTGTTGCAGGCCGGCGTCGATGTCGCCGCCCTTGATATGCACGCGCAGATAGCGCCGTCCCCGTTCGGCCAGCACCTCGAGGTCGCCCTTGGCCTGGGCGGCCTCGACGACACCAAAGCTCAGGCTCCGCCCTGGAATATCCAGGTCGTTCTGGGCATCGGCGGTAATCTGGATGAACACACCCGAGTTCGGACCGCCCTTGTAGGCCTGTCCGGTGGAGTGCAGAAAGCGGGGGCCGAAGCCGCCGACGGTCGCTACGCGCTTGCTGTCGCGAATGCTATCACGCATGGCGCTCAAGGCCTCCTCGTGCACGGCATTGCGCTCGAGATAGGCCAGCACGGCGAGATAATCACCGGGCTGCAGGCGCGCCAGGTGCGCCTTGATCGCCGCGCGGGCAGTATCCTGCCCCTGCAGGTCGGCATCGCCGAACAGAGTCAGGGTCCCCTCCTCCAGCAGCGGCTCGTCGCCGGCCAGACGTCCTTCGCGCTCGTAGCCGTCAGTGAGGGCGCGGGTCTTGATCTTGCTGGCTTCCACGTCGGGCTGATCGAAGGGATTGATGCCGATGACGGCACCGGCCACCTCGGTCGCCACCTCCCAGCGGAAGAATTCCTGACCGATCAGTTCGGCACGGGCGAGACGGATGTCCACCACCGGATGTCCCGCTGCGGCCAGGGCCTGCAGGCGACGGTCGCGCTCGGCGTCTTCTTCGCCCGCCAGCACCAGGCTGACGAACACTCGATCCGCCCCATAGACGGCTGGCTCCCCAAGTGGCTCCAGGTCCACCGGGATGATGCCCTTGCCCTGCTTGCCGGTGCTCTCGGCGAGCAGCTGCTCCAGCCAGGCGCCCAGGCTGGCGACACCTGGCGAGGCGATCAGGGTGACCTTGTCCCGTCCAGCACGCACCGCCTCGCCCAGGACCACGCCCAGGCGGATGCCAGGATTGATGGCCGGCGGCGCACTGGGGCTGCAGGCCAGCACCATGGGCTGGGTCACCTGGAAGAAATCGGCCACCGAATGCCCGAGCAGCGCCAGGGGCACCATGCCGAATACCGACAGTACCGAATAGCGGCCACCGATATGGGGATCGCCCTGGAAGATAGCGCGGTAGCCCTCGGCAGTGGCGCTGGCTTCCAGCTTGGACCCTGGGTCGGTGATGGCGACGAAACGTCGCTGGGCCTCTTCCGCACCCAGCGCCTGCTCGACGGCCTTGTGGAAGTAGGCACGCAGGATTTCCGGCTCCAGGGTCGAGCCGGATTTACTCGATACCAGGAACAGCGTCCGGTGCAGGTCCAGTTGCTCTTCCAGGGCGACGATCTGCGCCGGATCGGTGGAGTCCAGCACCTTGAGCGTAAGACCGCCCGTCGCGGTGCCCAAGGTACTGGCCAGCACTTCCGGACCCAGGCTCGAACCGCCCATGCCCAGCAGCACCACCGTATCCAGGCCTTCCTGGCGGGCAGCGTCAGCCAGGGCTGCCAAGGCCTTGGGATCAGCCTGCCGCCCCTGGGCCGCGGCTAGCCAGCCGACCCACTGGTCTTCGTCGCGACCGGTCCAGAGCGAGGCATCGCCCTGCCAGAGGCGGCGCGACCAGCCCTCGGTACGCGCCTCGTCGAGACGCTTTTCCACTGCTTCACTCAAGGCATCCGGCAGGCGATAGTCTGCGGTATTCAGGCGCTCACCCAGGAAGTCGAGACGCTTCTGGCCAACAGCGCCCAACAGCGCATCGGCGGCGTCCTCGAACTGGCGGGCACCGTCCTTGACCAGCCGCTTGGCCACGCCATCCAGGTCCAGCCCGAAACGGACGGTCGCATCCACCACGCGCTGCGCGGCTTCGATATCGGTGCTCAGCATGGGGGCCGCCGTGCCATGGTCACGGAAGGCATCCATGGTCTTGGGCGGCATGGTATTGACGGTATCCGGGCCGATCAACTGGTCGACATAGAGGGTGTCGGGATAGGCCGGATCCTTGGAGCCGGTGGAAGCCCACAGCAGACGCTGCGGGCGCGCACCCTTGGCTTCCAGGACCTTCCAGCGCGGCGACTGGATCAGCCGCAGGTAATCCTGGTAGGCCAACTTCGCGTTGGCGATGGCGACCTTGCCACGCAACTCGCCCAGCTCGGCGTCCTCGCCCTTGCGCTCGTCGATCAGCTTGTCCAGCACGCCATCGACCCGGCTGATGAAGAAGCTGGCTACGCTGGCGAGGCGGGAAATGTCCTCGCCACGATGCAACCGCGCTTCCAGACCGGCGATATAGGCCTCCGCCACCGCCATGTAGGCGTTGCGATCGAACAGCAGGGTCACGTTGACGTTGATCCCCTCCTCGATCAGTTTGCGGATGGCCACGGCACCCTCGGGCGTACCCGGCACCTTGACCATGAGGTTGGGTCGGTTCACGGCTTGCCAGAGGCGACGCGCCTCTTCCAAGGTGGCACGGGTATCCAGCGCCAGATAGGGCGAGACCTCGAGGCTCACGTAGCCATCGCGGCCTTCGAGGCGATCGTAGACTGGTCGCAGGATATCGGCGGCCTGCTGGATGTCCTCGATCGCCAGATGCTCGTAGACATCCACCGGCTCGGCATCGGCCTTTTCCAGAAAGGCCGCCAGGCTGGCGTCGTAGTCGCTGCCGTGCCCCATCGCCTTCTCGAAGATCGACGGGTTGGAGGTGACGCCGGTCAGGCCGTCACGCTCGATCAGCTTCTGCAGTTCACCCTTGGCGAGGAACTCGCGGCTGACGAAGTCGAGCCAGACCGCCTGGCCCTGCTCCGTCAGCTGTTTGAGTGGATTGCTCATTGGGCGCTCCCTTGACGTTGCGCCTGCTCCTTGGCCAGCTTGACCACGTTTTCCACGGTGTAGCCATATTTGGCCTGCAGCTTGCCGATGGGCGCCGAGGCCCCGAAGGTGCTCATGGTCACCGAGGCGCCCTTGCGACCGATATAGCGCTCCCAACCGAGGGGACCGGCCTGCTCGATGGCGACCCGGCCCAGTACCTCGTCGGGCAGCACGGACTGCTTGTAGGCTTCGTCCTGCTCTTCGAACAGTTCCCAGCAGGGCATGGACACGACCCGCGCTTTCACCCCTTCGCCCTTGAGCTGCTCATAGGCCTGCATCGCCAGGCCCAGTTCGCTACCCGTGGCCATGAGGATGACCTCAGGCTTACCGCCCTCGGCCTCGGCCACCACGTAGGCACCCTGAGCCACGCCTTCGGCACTCGCGTACTTCGAACGATCCAGGGTGGGCAGCGGCTGGCGCGACAGCACCATGCAGGAGGGTCTGTTGGTCTGCTGCAGGGCGATCTTCCAAGCCTGCACGGCCTCGTTGGCATCGCCCGGACGCAGGGTCAGCAGACCCGGCGTGGCGCGCAGTTGCGCCAGGTGCTCGATGGGTTGGTGGGTCGGGCCGTCTTCGCCGACGCCGATGGAGTCGTGGGTGAAGACGAACACCACGGGCAGCTCCATGATGGACGCCAGCCGGATCGGCGGCTTCATGTAGTCGCTGAACACCAGGAAGGTGGCGGTGAAGCTGCGCAGGTAGCAGAGCGCCATGCCGTTGGCGATGGAGCCCATGGCATGCTCGCGGATGCCGAAATGCATGTTGCGCCCCGCAGGCTCCCGCGCGGAAAAGCTGCCGGCGCCGTCGAACTTGAGGTTGGTCTTGGTGGACGGCGCCAGGTCCGCGGCCCCCCCGACCAGCCAGGGGATCTGCTCGGCGAAGGCATTGAGCGCCTTGCCGCCGGACTCGCGGGAGGCCACGCCCTTGGCGTCGGCGTCGAAGCTGGGCAGCTTGGCGTCCCAGCCCTCGGGCATCTCGCCGGCGCGCATGCGCTGGAGCTCGTCGGCACGGCGCGGATCGTCCTGGCGCAGGCGGTCGAAGGCGCGATTCCAGTCTTCGTAGAGACCACTGGCCCGTTCCAGCAGGGCATCCCGCAGGTGATGACGGGCTTCGTCGGGCACCAGGAAGTCGGCATCTTCCGGCCAACCATAGGCTTTCTTCGCCAGCTTGATCTCGTCCGCGCCCAGCGGCTCGCCGTGGGCCGCTGCGGTATTCTGCTTGTTGGGTGCGCCATAGCCGATCAGGCTGTCGACCACGATCAGGGTCGGCTTGCCGGTGTTGCCCTTGAATCTATGCAGGGCGGCGGCCAGGGCTTCGGTGTCGTTGGCATCCTTGACGTGCAGGGTGTGCCAGCCATAGCCACGGAAGCGCTCGGCCACGTCTTCGCTGAAGGCCAGCTCGGTGTGGCCTTCGATGCTGATGGTGTTGTTGTCGTAGATCCAGCAGAGGTTGTCCAGACCCAGGTGGCCGGCCATGGACGCCGCCTCGCCAGTGACCCCTTCCATCATGTCGCCGTCGCCGCAGAGGACATAGACGTCATAGTCGAACAGGGTCACGCCTGGCTGATTAAAACGCGCCGCCAGCCACTTCTGCGCCAGCGCCATGCCGACACTGTTGCCGCAGCCCTGCCCCAGCGGACCTGTGGTGGTCTCGATGCCGGTGGTCATGCGGTACTCGGGGTGACCCGGGGTCTTGGAGTCCAGCTGGCGGAATTGCTTGATGTCGTCGAGGCTGACCGCTTCCTTGCCGGTGGCGGTGCCGTGCTCGTCGATCTCCTTGACCCCAGCCAGGTGCAGCAGCGAATAGAGCAGCATGGAGGCATGGCCCACCGACAGCACGAAACGGTCGCGGTTGGGCCAGTCCGGGTGCTCGGGGTGATAACGCAGGAAGCGGCTCCACAGCGTGTGGCCGACCGGGGCCAGGGCCATCGGCGTACCAGGGTGGCCCGAGTTGGCCTTCTGTACCGCATCCATGGACAGGGTCCGGATGGTATTGATGGTCAATAGGTCGGCGTTGGAGCTGGAAGGTGCGGTGGAACCCATGGCAAGCGTCCTCGTGCTGGCAGGCGCGCCACCCGCGGCAAAAACGGCAAGCACCGTCCATGAAACCGTTTTCAGCAAAGGCAGCGCCTAGGAGAAGAAAGCAAAGCGGCCGGACAGGGTCCGGAACGGCGGGGGCGAGCTTCCTCTGCGACCCCACGCCGCAGTCGCGATCCTTTCTCTAGAACAGCGCCTTAGACGGTTGGTTCCCTCTTGGTAGATAGCCGGCTATCGACTTGTGCGCTCAGCAACCGGCGAGCAGTTCCTGCTCCACGTCCAGCCCGGCATCGCGCATCTGCGCCAGCTTGTACCTGAGGGTGCGGGCACTGATGCCCAGGCGTTCGGCGGTCTCCTTGCGCCGACCGCGTTCCGCCTTGAGGGTATCGAGAATCACCTGGAATTCCCGATCGCGCAGATCGGCGTCCAGCGGGCGCGTAGCATCGGCCACGCCCGACGTCGGCACGGGCGCTGCAGCAGGCGTCTGGAAGACACCGGTCGCCAGCCAGTGCAATCCGAAATCCTCGGCCTGGAGCTGGTAGCCCGGTTGCAGGATCAGCGCCCGCTGCATGGCGTTGTCGAGTTCGCGCACATTGCCCGGCCAGGGATGCTCGGCCAGGGCCTGGCGCGCGGCGGCGCTCAGGACCGGTACCGGACGATTCATCCGCGCGGCCTGGACCGCCAGCAGCCGTTCGGCCAGGGGCACGATGTCGGCCGGTCGTTCGCGCAGTGGCAGCCAGGCCAGCGGAAAGACCGACAGGCGATAGAAGAGGTCTTCACGAAAGCGCCCGGCAGCCACCTCCTCCGCCAGCTTGCGGTTGCTGGTGGCCAGCACGCGGATGTCCAGCGCCAGCGGTTTGCGCGCCCCGACCCGCTCCACCTCGCGCTCCTGCAGGACCCGCAGCAGCTTGGCCTGCAGCCCCAGTGGCATCTCGGAGATCTCGTCCAGGAGCAGGGTACCGCCCTGGGCCAGTTCGAACTTGCCCGGCTGGGCGGCGATGGCGCCGGTGAAGGCGCCCTTCTCGTGACCGAAGAGGATGGCCTCCAGCAGGTGATCGGGGATAGCCGCGCAATTGACCGCCACGAAAGGGCCATCCGCCCGCGCCGATTGATCGTGGATGAAGCGCGCCAGCACCTCCTTGCCGGTGCCCGATTCGCCGGTGATGAGCACCGTGGCCTCGCTCCGGGCGACCCGGCTGGCCAGTTCCAACAGTTGCCGACTCTGGGGATCGGCCGCCACCGGCTGACGTGCACCGGGCGCACGACGTGCCTGGGGGCAGCAGCGCGCCAGGGTATCCAGCAGCAAGCGCGGCTCGAAGGGCTTGACCAGGTAGTCCGCCGCCCCGCCGCGCATGGCCTCGACGGCGCGTTCGATGCTGCCGAAGGCGGTCATCAGCAGCACTGGCAACGCCGGATCGCGCAGCCGGATACTGGCCAGCAATTGATGACCGTCGATGCCCGGCATGTTGACGTCGCTGATCACCAGGGCGAAGGGCTCCTCAGCCAGCGCCAGCAACGCCGCCTCGCCGCTGTCCACGGCGCGATAGCGGTAACCGCCGAGCGCCAGGGTATCGGCCAGGGCTTCGCGCAGGGCGCGGTCGTCTTCCACCAGCAGGATGGGCAGGGTCATGCCGAGGTCTCCTCGCGCGCCAGCAGCGGCAGGATGAAGGTCACCACCGTGCCACGCCCCGACCGCGAGCGCACGGTCAGTCGGCCGCCATGGGCCTTGGCCATCGCCAGGGCGACCGGCAGGCCGAGGCCGGTACCGGTGGTCTTGGTGCTGAGAAAGGGTTCGCCCAGGCGCTGCTGGACCGCCAGCGGAATGCCGGGACCGCTGTCGCTGATCGCCAGGCGCAACTCGCCGTCACGGCGATGGAGATGCACCTTGAGTCGCGCCGAGCCAGCGCTGCCCGCCATGGCCTGCAGGGCGTTGTGGATGAGGTTCAGGGCGGCGCCCACCAGCATGTCGCGGTTGCAGGCGAGCAGCCCGCCCTGGGCATCGAGTTGCCAACGCACGGGGCAGTCGCCGAGATGAGGGATCGCTGCCTCGCGCAAGGCAGTGAACAGCGCGCTGGGGGTCAATCGATCCGCCAGGGGCAATTCGCCGCGAGCGAATACCAGCATGTCGCGAACCTGATTTTCCAGTTCGTGCAGCCGCTCCTTGAGCCGGCTGGCGAAACGCTGTTGCTGCGCCAGGGCCAGGCCACCCTCCTCCAGATGGCTGGCATAGAGCAGCGCCGCGGTCAGCGGGGTACGGATCTGATGGGCCAGCGAGGCCATGGTCCGCCCCAGCGCCGACAGCCGCTCATGCCGTGCCAGTTCGCCCTGCAGATGGCGGGTTTCGGTGAGGTCGTTGAGCAGCACCAGTTGCCCCGGCTCGCCATCCAGGGAGCGGGTTGCGATGGATATCCGTCGACCATCGTGCAGGGATACTTCATGGCCATCGTCATGGCGCGGGGCAAAGGCTCGGGCGATCACCGTACGCCACAGCTCGCCTGCCAGGGGCTCGCCGAGCAGGGCGGTGGCGACTGGATTGGCGTCGCGCACACGACCGGCGCCGTCCAGCACCACGATGCCGGCGGGCAGGACGTCGAGGAGATTCTGCAGCCGGCTGGCCAGGCGCTCCTTTTCCGCCAGCTCCTGCAGACGTTGGGCAGACACCCACTCCAGTTCGCCCTGCAGCGAATTCATCCGGGCTTCGAGCAACTGGAAGGATTCGCTCAGCTGGCGCGACATCTGCCCCAGGGCTTCACGGGCCTGCGCGGAGGCGGAAGCCTCCACGGCAGCGTCGGCAGGGACAGCGGAAGAAAGAGCTTGCGCAGGCATCGGCTGGGGCTCGCGACGGACAATTGACATTGTCCAGGCTGGAGCAAGACCCATGCCGCCCTGGCGCCAAAAGCGCCGTAGCGTGGAAAACGGCGCAGCCTTTTCCACTTGCAGCACTACAAAATAAAAGGTGGATGAGGCTGCGCCGTCATCCACCCTACTCCGATACGCTCGGCACCGCTGAAGGTGCGCTAGATCTCTTCGTCGAACTCGTCGTCGCGACGGCCCATGCCGTACTTGCGCATCTTCTCGACCAGGGTGGTCCGGCGGATCCGCAGTCGCTCCGCGGCACGCGCCACGACGCCACCGGCATCGTCCAGCGCCTGCTGGATAAAGCTCTTTTCCAGGTTGGCCAGGTAGTCCTTGAGATCCAGGCCTTCGCTGGGCAACAGCGCCGAGGACGACACCTCGACCGTTCCGATCCCGGCCATGGCCTCGCGCTCCTGCAATTCCTCGCGCAGGGACTCCACCATGGGATCGGCTTCGTCTTCCACGTAGCGGAACTTGAGCGGCAACTCGGCCACGCCGATGACGCCATAGGGATGCATGATCGCCATGCGTTCCACCAGGTTGGCCAGCTCGCGGACGTTGCCCGGCCACTCGTGGCGGCACAGCGACATGATCGCCGCCGAGTTGAAGCGGATGGAGCCACGCTTCTCGTGTTCCATTCGCGCGATCAGTTCGTTGATCAGCAGGGGGATGTCTTCACCCCGTTCGCGCAGGGGCGCCATGTCGATGGGGAAGACGTTGAGGCGGTAGTAGAGGTCTTCGCGGAAGGTGCCTGCGGCGATCATCTGCTCCAGATTCTTGTGGGTCGCCGCGATGATGCGCACGTCCACGCTCTGGGTCTTGTTGCTGCCCACCCGCTCGTAGGTCCGTTCCTGCAGCACCCGCAGCAGCTTGACCTGCATGGGCAGCGGCATGTCGCCGATCTCGTCGAGGAACAGGGTGCCGGTGTTGGCCAGTTCGAAGCGGCCGGCGCGGCTGGTGATGGCGCCGGTAAAGGCACCCTTCTCGTGGCCGAACAGCTCGCTCTCCAGCAGCTCGGCCGGAATGGCGCCGCAGTTGACCGGCACGAAAGGCGCCTCGCGACGCTTGGAGTGGAAGTGCAGGTTGCGCGCCACCACCTCCTTGCCGGTGCCGGATTCGCCGAGGATGAGCACCGTAGCCTCGGTATCGGCCACCTGCTGCATCATCTTGCGCACGCCCTGGATGGCACGACTGGTACCCACCAGGCTGCGGAACAACTCGGGCTCGCGCTGACGTCCGCGATCCCGGGCCTGGTCATACATTTCGCGATAGACCTGGGCGCGGTGCAGGGAGTCCAGCAGCTTGTTGTAGGCCAGTGGGTATTCGAGGGAGACCAGCACTCGGCGGCGGACATCGTCCGGCCACTCCGGTTGCGCCGACTCGCCCAGCAGCAGCAACGGGACCATCTCGTCCCAGGCCACCACCTGCTTGAGCAGCTCGACGCTATTGCCGCGGCTGTCGACGCGACCGACCAGCACGCAGCTGACCTGTCGACTGCTGTCGAGCGCTTCGAGGGTAGCTTGCCAATCGGAACTGGTGCAGGCGAGGTGAGCTTCGCCGAGAAAATCGAGAATGACCGATACCGCCTTGCGTCGCTCGGCTTCATCGTCGATCAGAAGGATCTTGGTTTCACGCCACATGTCCCTGCCCCAATTCGGCTTGTCGGTTCGCTACGCGCAGGTGTCGCCTGCATCCAAGTGCCAACTGGTCGGCATCTTGCGCAAGTTAAGACAAATTGTGATGCGGGGTCAATTTTATGGCGGCGAAATATCCAAACTTTGAATTACCGTCCAACAGATGACAGTCAACCGAACAATTGATAGACCTTGGCGGCCTGATTCGACTTGTTGAGCTTGGTCAGCTCCTGGGCGGTGGCGTCCCGCTCTGCCTTGCAGCTCTGCAGCAGGGAGGCATAGAGCGCCAGCAGGCGCTCGAGGCTGGCACGCAGGGCTACGGCCTCGTCACCCGTGGCATACATCGCTTCGTCGACGAACAGCCGGCAATCCAGATCCAGTTCGGCGATCCGCGTCCAGTCTCCGGCCTTGAGCGCAGCGGCCATCTGCTCATAGACGAGCTCGACGCGTTCCACCGGGGTCTTTTGCATGGCGACGTTCATCGGTCGACTCCAGATCAGGGGGCAATGGCATCCCAGCCGGATTTGATCTCGCGGATCAGGCCGGATACTTCTTCAAGGATAACAGGATCATTGTTGCGGTTGGCTTCGCTGAGCCGGCGGATCATATAGTCATACAGACGATCCAGGTTGGTGGCGATCTCGCCACCCTGCTCGAAATCCAGGACGTCCTTCAGACCGGCGATGATGGATACCGCCTTGCCGATCAGCTCACCCTTCTCCGGCAGCCAACCGCGCTCCAGAGCACCTTGCGCCTTGGCCAGACGATCCAGGGCGCCTTGCATGAGCATCTGGATCAGCTGATGGGGACTGGCTTCGAACACCTGCGCCTGCAGGCCGACCTGCTGGTATTGGCGCATAGCTGTCATTGCGTTCATGTCACAACCTCTGTGTGTTTCCGATAGCTATTTATCGGTCGTCACAGCCAGAACTTGACGCTTAACCAAGCAATTTCTCTAGCTTCAGGAGCTCTTTGTCGCGAACGGCATGGCTGCCAGTGAAGAGGCCAACTGAGACGCGGTGCTGGACAGCTGTGAATACGTCGAATCCATGGCGTTGTACTGTTTGTAAAGGCGTTCTTGAAGAGAAGTCATCCGAGCATCCAGCGCCGTTTGCTGCTGAGCGACCTTCTTTCGTACATCGCTGAGTGAGGACGTCCTCTGCTCCAGAATTCCGCCGGCTTGAGTATAGACGTCAAGCTTGCCCTTCATTCGCGCCGCAAGACCATTGTCGCCGGTAAAGAAGCTAGCCACGTCGGAGAAATTTTCACTAACCTTCTTGCTTAGCTTGGTATCATCGATTGCTAACGTTCCATCTTTTTGGGTTGTGATACCAAGGTCAGCCAAAGCCTTGATTGAACCGGTGCCCTGCATATTCACCAATTCATTACGTATCGTACTGGTCAATGTTCGGGTGGTAGCGTCGCCCACCAATGCCCCAGTGATAGGGGCACTGCTCTCGCCAACAGATGTAACTGCTGTCTGCGTCTTGATGACACCCATCAGCTTGTTGTATGCATCGACGAACTTTTTAACGTTGCCCTTCACCCCAGCATCGTCCTGACTCACTCCTACGGTCAAGGGAGAGTCTTTGTCCGTCTTTGTCTTAAGGGTAAAGCTGACACCTTCGATAGCATCACTGACGGTGTTGGTCTTGCTGGAAACCTGCAAGCCGTCGACAGTCATGAGCGCACTCTGGGCTCGAGTCAACATTCGTGCGGCAGCTGGATCGCTTGGCGTCGGCGGGTCCGCCACACTGCTATCAGTAGGCTTGGCAGGAGGCGTGAATGCCAATTTGGAAAGACTTTGGCTGCCGCTGCCGTCATCGTTTGCAACTGACACGGCAATATCGTTGCCATCACCGGATTGATTACTGCTAAGAACCAGACGCGCGCCCTGGGTATCACTGACGATTGTAGCGCTTAGACCCTGAGATTTGCCTGCCGCGTTGATGGCATCGCGGACGCCTGAAAGGGTGTTATTGGTGGAGTCAATGGTGATGCTAGGGATAGAGGTATCCCCTACTTTGATATTCAAGGAGCCTTTGCTAAAGACCCCCGTGGCGTTTACGGCCGCGAGAGCGACCTTACTGCCAGCAGCTAGTTGCTTGACCTCGACCTGATAGCTGCCAAGACCAGCGCTTTGGCTAGCTGTTGCTGTCAGCACATCTGATTTAGAGACACTGACAGAGCGTGCTAAAAAACTGGAGGGGCTATTGAGTGTAGATAGCGCGCTCTGAAACTCACTGATGGCCCCCTTGAGCGAGCCCACCGCTGTAAGTTGAGCTACGGCGGTACTTTCAGTCTTTGTTAGCTGATTCTGTTTAGGCGCTTTTTCAGCCGACACCATCGTCTTAACAATGTTATCGATGTCAAGCCCTGAGCCGCCAATGCCTGTTATACCTGCCATATCACCAATCTCCCCGTCAACGTTTCGTCGTTGCTGATCCCCAGCTACAAGATCCGTGCCAGTCAAGCCTTCGCTTCGAACATCAAACTACGGAAGTCGTCGAGCTGCTTGGACAGCCTTAATACCTCTTCAGTCGGAATCTGTCTCACAAGCTTGCCTGATTCACCATCGATCACCTTGACAACTACCTCACCGGTAGAGTCGTCGACGCTAAAATCCAGATTGCGATGATCATTCTGTAGCTTCGACTTCAATCCAGAAACGGCAGTATCCACGTCATTCTGACTAGCAGCTGCCGACGACTGCTTGGTGTTATCTTGATCGCTCGCCGCTGATTTTTCCGGCGGCAAAACAGCAGCTATCGCGTTTCCGCCCAGCTTAGCGCCGGAGGCGGGCACCGCGGCAAAACCCGATGTCTTGACGATGTCCATGTTTTGTCCTCACAACGGATGAAAGGGAGAAGAGGCGTCCCTCTTCTCCCTGCCTTAGCTAACCGATTGCCTGGCCTTACTGAAGCAGGCTGAGCACCGACTGCGGCAGCTGTTTGGCCTGTGCCAGGATCGCAGTACCAGCCTGTTGCAGAACCTGGTTCTTCGACAGGTTCGCAGTTTCAGCGGCATAGTCAGTATCTTTGATACGGCTACGAGCAGAGGTGGCGTTCTCAGCGATGTTGGTCAGGTTATCGATGGTATTGGTGAA
The DNA here is from genome assembly GCF_004341115.1 of Pseudomonas sp. JUb52. Classification (NCBI taxonomy): domain Bacteria; kingdom Pseudomonadati; phylum Pseudomonadota; class Gammaproteobacteria; order Pseudomonadales; family Pseudomonadaceae; genus Pseudomonas; species Pseudomonas sp. JUb52. Next base: position 431,911 of record NZ_SLYS01000001.1, on the reverse strand, counting down.
TCGGTTTTGCACAGCACCCAGATCCGCTCTCTGAGAATCAATACCTGCCAACGCGTTATCGATAACAGAGAGGGCACGCTGAGCCCCATCCTGGGTAGAAATATCCACCGAGGCAACAGATTTTTGTGCTGACTTTGTGGCACCAAAAAGCTCAGCACTCTTTCCAGTCCCATCAACCATGGCATAGGAAGTAGGAGAATTTAGCTGTACATAACCGACTACGGTAGCCTTATCAGCCAAAGCAGCAGAAGTGGTGAGATTTCCGTCGGCATCTTGAACCTGAACACTCACATTCGCTGTATCGGCACCACCAAACTGTACACTTTCGCCAGTACTGGATTGGATAGTTAGATTGTTATCTTTATCCAAGTTGGCAGTCAAACCAAGCTTAGCAGCATTGGAATTGATTTGATCAGCAAGATCCTTGTTAGAGGTAACACCAACCATGTTCACTGCATCACCACTACCAACCTTAATAGTAAAGTTGGAGGTTTTGGTGGCATCAACACTTGCAGTAAAAATAGTTCTAGCGGTAGCAGTCATTCCAGGTATAGAACCATCAAACTTTGCAGCTATGCTCTTAGCACTGTCCGTGGCTGCAATTGTGATATCCTTTTTTTGACCACCACCAACTACACTTACATCTCCCGCGGTGAATACTGCAGTTGGATCTGTAGCTACCTTAGCAGTATTAGTAGAGCCTTGCTTACTACCCAGCTGATATGAACCAATATCGGAAGCCGCAGCACTACCCAAACGAATATCAATAGTTTCGTAAGAGTTAGAGCCCACTTGGAAGCTCGAAGTACCAAAAGACCCATCAATCAACTTACGGCCACCAAAGGTGGTAGTATCTGCAATCCGAGTCAACTCGGATTGTTGAGCCGATACTTCTTTTTGCAGAGCAGCACGGTCAGCATCGCTGTTCGATCCGTTGGCAGCCTGAACAGACAAATCGCGAATTCGCTGCAGAATGTTAGTCGATTGCTGAAGGGCGCCTTCAGCAGTCTGCGCCAAGGAAATGCCATCGTTAGCGTTACGAGTCGCCTGGTTCAGGCCGTTGATCTGGTTGGTCAGACGGTTGGAGATCTGCAGACCAGCGGCGTCGTCCTTGGCACTGTTGATACGGCTACCGGTGGACAGGCGCTGCATGGAAGTCGCCAGAGAGTTGGACGACGAGGTCAGGTTGCGCTGGGTGTTCAAGGAAGCAATGTTGGTATTGACGGTAAGGGCCATGGTGGCGTCCTCCAGTAGAACCGTGTGTGCCTGAGCATGCGAATGGGACCTGCTTGCTCAGGCGCCCCTGTATTTCGCATTCGATATCTTTATCGGCGCCCCCTGCAGGATCTTTAGAGCCATTCGCAATTTTTTTTGCGACGCTATGGCGCAAGGTGCTGCAGAAGTGCTAGGCAAGTTATCGGTAACCGTGAAAAAAACTTAAGCCAGAAAAAAACGCCGGAAGATCCGGCGTTTTTTTGGCTGTCTAGGCTTGTGGAGGTGCTCTATCCGAGATAGTTGAACAAGCTCAACTGGGATACCTTCACAAAGCTCTGCTGAGTCGCCTGTAGCACAGTGTTCTGTAGCGCATAGCGCGACAAGGCCTCGGCATAATCCAGATCCTGTAGATCTGACTGCACTGCCTTGTTGACCAGACTTACGTCGGCAATGAAGTCGCTGGTGGAATCTATGGTATTGAGTCGCGCCCCTACTTTGCCGCGGATACCGTCAACTTGAGTGTATGCCGTATCCAGATTACTCAATGCCACAGCGGCGCTGTCACGCATCCGATAGACGCCCTCGGTACTGCCATCACCACTTTCCAGCGCCTTCCGCAGATCGGACACTACGTTGAGGAGGCTGCGCTTCTCATTGGCAGTGTTGCGGGTGATCTTGAATTCGTCACCTTTCGCTGGAGCACCATCGACTTGGACCTTTACGCCCCCATAATTGATAAAGTGACTGGAGGTCGTATTGCTGTCCAAACTATCAGCGACCAAACCACCAGGTAGCTGTGCCTGCAGCGGCTTGGTGGGATCGTAGGCCGCCCATTCGGCAGCGGTAGGCGCTTTGGACAGGTCGTAGATGACGTACTTCTTGTCATCGAGGAAATGGATGCCGACGCCATCGGTAGCGACCGGCGGATTGCTGGCGGGAAAGGTGGCGTCGTAGGCTTTCTTGTCATCCACCAGGCCGAGCGAGATCCGCCCGGTACCGGTGTTGCCAGGCACCGGCGTGGTCGCGACGCGATTGGCGTTGAAGTTGTTCTCGAAGGCGTCCTTGCCGCTGTCGTTGATGGGCACGAAGGTGGAGCTGGCGATCTGCACGCTGCGCTGGCCTTCGTCGCCGTTGTAGCTGTAGGTGCCGTCGGCATTGCGCACATAGGGCTGGGTGTCGCCCATGGAGCCGGAGAACAGGTACTTGCCACTGGCATCCTTGCTGTTCATCAGATTCATCAGTTCGTCTTCGCGCTGACCGACCTCCTTGGCCAGGGATGCGCGATCGGTTGGATCCAGGGCACCGTTGCCGGCCTGGACGGCGATCTCGCGGATGCGCGTCAGCACGGTTTCCACCGAGGTCAGCATGGACTCCTCGGTGTTGAGGCTGTTCTTGGCGGCGGTCATGCCGGTGTTGTACTGACCGTTGAGCGCCTCTTCCTGGCTGATCTGCAACAGCTTGACCGAGGCCACCGGATCGTCCGCTGGCGTCAGGATCTTCTTGCCCGTGCTGATCTCTTCCTGAGTACGGGTGACGCTGCCGTAGTTGTTCTGCAGGCCACTGATGCCGTTGTTGAATGCCTGGACGGTAGAGATACGCATGGGCGGTTTCCTTATCTGAAGGCGCCGAGCAGGGTATCGAACAGCGACTGGGCGATCTTGATGACCTGCGCCGAGGCACCGTAGTACTGCTGGAACTGGACGAGCTTGGCGGCTTCCTCGTCGAGGTTGACGGCCGACAGGGAGTCACGATTGTCCTGGGACTGCTTGAGCACCGTTTCGCTGGCGGCGGAATCCACCCGTACCTGGGCGGTCAGGGTACCGACCCGCTCCACCAGGCCGCCGTAGGCGTTGTTGTAGGTGGTGCCGGTATTGCCATAGCCGCCCATGGTGGGCTTGGTCTGCAAGGCCACCAGGTTCAGCGCATTGCGGTTGTCCGAGACCGCGCCCGTGTTGGTCCCCAGGGTGAAGCTGTCACCGGATTGGGGAACGCCGCTTATATTGAAATCGTAGGTGTAGCTGTTGTTGGTGGTCGGGTCGGTATACGTGAGGCGAACAGCGTTGGTCTGGCCACTGGTAAGACCGGTCGTTGAAGGCGACACGTAGCTGAGCTTCGCACCGTTTGGCAGAGTGCCATCCAACTGGTTGGTAGTGCTGTTGAAGCTCAGCTTCAGCCCATTGGCTCCGAACAGCCGCCCGACGTCGGCGGTGTTGACCGGCGAAACCGTCGTGGTCAACGCCGGCTGGGTGATGGCTCCCGTACCGCGGTTGTTGGTCGTGGCCGCGGCCTTGGCGGTGCCGGCGAAGCCCAGCTGATCAGCTTGCGCCAGATCCACCTTGAGTTGGGACGCGCCGCGACGCGTCGGCTGCAGGCTGAAGACGTCGCCGGCCTGGGCCTTGGCCAGCTCGGCGGCACTGAATTGCACCTTGAACCCCTGGTCGTTGCCATTGGCATCCGTCAGCGTCAGGGTGACCGGATCGGTACCGCTCTTGTTGACCGTGAGCGCCGCGTTGTCACTCGCGCGACGCGCCGTGAAGCCGGTGCCGTTGTAATCGAGGCGGTAGTCGCTGGGCGAGAGTTTGCTGGTATCGGTGATGCTCAGGGTCGCGCTGGCCGAGCCGGTGTTGGACGCCCGTCCCATCACCCGCAGGCCGATGCTCTGGGTGTCGTTGATATCGCCGAACAGTGCCGAGCCGGCATTGCCGGACAGGTCCAGGCCCTGTCCCAGCTGCTTGTTGACGGTATCCGCCAGGGTCAGGGACAACTGGCCCAGGCTGTTGTAGGCGTGGTCCAGCGCCGTGTCGCGATAGGACAGCAGGCCGCCCATCTCGCCGCCGCTCAACTGGCTGGTGACATTCTGCTCGGTCGAGCCGGAGGTCAGGACGATCTGGAAACGCGAGGGATCGTCGGTGCCGGGCTTGGCCGTCATGCTGGACACGGTATTGCCCACCACCAGCGGCTGGCCGGTGCCGACGAACAGGTTCAGCGCGCCGTCGTCCTGTTCCACCACCTGCAGCCCGACCATGCCGGACAGCTGCTTGATCGCCTGTTCACGGGAGTCGATCAGATCGTTGGGCGCACCACCGGCGGCCTTGGAACGGGCGATGGCGTCGTTGAGACTGCCAACGCTCTTGGCCAGGGCGTTGACCTGATTGGTCAGGGCCGACAGCTGATCGTTGATCTGGCCGTTCTGCTTGTCGATCTGGTCGTACAGGGTGTTGAACGACTTGGCCATGCCCTGGGCCTGTGCCAGCACGGCCTCCCGAGCCGGGATCGACGAAGGATCCTGGGCAGCGGTCTGCAGGGTGGCGAAGAACTTCTGCATGGCCGGGGTGATACCCGTCGTGCTGTCGGACAGCAGGCCGTCGAGCTGGGAGATCTGGCTCTTGAAGGTCTGCAGCTCGCTGTTCTGGCTGTTGGCCGAGCGCACCTGGTTGGTGAGGAAGTCGCTGGCGAGACGGCGTACATCCACCGTCTGGGAGCCGGAACCGACATAACCCGAACCGTTGAACTGGGCGATGTTGGTCTGCTGGATGGTCTCCTGCCGCGAATAGCCGGGCGTGTTGACGTTGGCGATGTTGTGGCCAGTGGTGGTCAGGGCGTTCTGCGTAGTGCGCAGGCCCGACAGACCAATGGAAAGTAGATCAGCCATGGCTCACCTCAACCGCGGGACGGACTGGTGCCCAGGGAGGCGACCGTCTGATAGGTATTCATGTTGCGGGCGATCTGGATCACCTTGCGTGCGTACTGCGGATCGGTGGCGTAGCCGGCCTGCTGCAGCCCCTGCATGAAGCGCTCGGAGTTGCCGTTGGTGGACAGCGCCTTGTCGTAGCAGTCGTTGCTCTGCAGGAAGTTCACGTAGTCGTGGAAGCTGTCAGCGAAGGAATCGTAAGTGCGGAACTTGGCGGTCTCGGTCACGGCCTTGCCGTTGACGAATTCCTGGGTCACCGCCGGGGCGCTGCCGCCGTCCCAGCCGTGGGACTTGATGCCGAACAGGTTGTTGCTGTTGCTGCCATCGGCCTGCTTGACCATGTGCTTGCCCCAGCCGGTTTCCAGCGCCGCCTGGGCGACCAGGTACTTGGGGTCCACGCCCAGGCGCTTCGCCGCGGCTTCGGCCATGGGCATCATGGTGTCGACGAACTCCTGACGGGTGCGAAAACGGGTCTTGCCGGTGGCAGCGGCGCCGTCCGCGCCGGCGACGGCGTCGGTCGCGGCGGCCGGCTTGCTGCCGGGTTGCGTGGCCTGCTGGCGCCAGGCGCTCTGGGCGGCCACGACGTCCTGGAAGCTCTGCTTGAGGGTGGCGCCCTGCTCCGCCGCGTCGGAAATATTGGCGGCGGTACGCTCGGCCAGACGCCCGGGCAGGGCCAGCCGGCGCGAATTCAGCGCGCTGGAATCGTCACGCCCGGACGCCACCGCAGTGGCCGGCTTGAGGCCGTGGCTCGCCACATCGTTGAGCTTGGCGTTGCGGCCGGCCGCCAGCTGGCCTTCGGTGGGCGCAGCCTGGCCGACCTGGGCGAAGGGATTGGGACGGCTCGACGGCTGGGCAGTCTTGCTCAGCTGACGCTCGAGCACGTTGGCCAGGCCGATACCACCGCCATCCCGGGACAGGGAGACGGCCAGCTGCTGGTCGTACATGTCCTGGTACTGCTTGGTGGTCTCGCTGGAAAAGGGGCTGTCCTTGTCCGCCAGCGCCTGGTTGGCGCTGCGCATGGACTTGAGCATCTGGCTCAGGAACAGCGACTCGAATTCGCCGGCGACCTTCTTGACGTTTTCCGAGCTGTCGCGATCCTTACCCTTCATCTGGGCCAACCGATTCAGGTCGGTGAAGGCCCCCGAATCCTTGACGTTGCCGTAGTTGCCACCCAGACGAGATTCCATCGCCCGTTCTCCTTAGATAACGATCAGATCGGCCTGCAAGGCGCCGGCCTGTTTCAACGCTTCGAGAATGGCGACCAGGTCGCTGGGCGCAGCGCCCACCTGATTCACCGCTCTCACGATCTCGTCCAACGTGGTACCCGGACCGAACTTGAACATCGGCTTGGCCTCCTGCTTGGCCTTGACGGTCGACTGGGGGGTCACCACCGTCTGCCCACCCGACAAGGGATTGGGCTGGCTCACCTGGGGGTCCTCGCTGATGGTCACGGTCAGGCTGCCCTGGGTCACCGCCGCCGGCGAGACCTTGACGTTCTGGCCGATGACGATGGTCCCGGTGCGGGAGTTGACGATGACCTTGGCCACCGCCTGCCCCGGATCCACTTCCATGTTCTCCAGGATCGAGATGTAGTCGACGCGCTGGCTGGGATCCACCGGCGCCGTGACGCGAATCGATCCGGCATCAATAGCGGATGCAACACCCGCGCCAAGTGTCTCGTTGATCTTGTCGACGATGCGCTTGGCGGTGGTGAAGTCGCTGCGATTGAGGTCCAGCGTGATGCTGTTGCCCTGGTCGAAGCCGCTCGGCACCGGTCGCTCGACGGTGGCGCCATTGGGAATGCGCCCGGACGACGGAACGTTGACGGTAATCTTCGAGCCGTCGCGGCCTTCGGCGTCAAAACCACCCACCACCAGGTTGCCCTGGGCGATGGCGTAGATCTGGCCGTCGATCCCCTTGAGCGGCGAGAGCAGCAGGCTGCCGCCTCTCAGGCTCTTGGAGTTGCCGATGGAGGACACGGTGATGTCGATGGTCTGGCCGGGCTTGGCGAAGGCCGGCAGATCGGCATGGATGGATACCGCGGCGACATTCTTCAGCTGCGCGGTGGTACCCGGCGGCACCTTGATCCCGAACTGGGCCAGCATGTTGTTGAAGGTCTGCACGGTAAAGGGCGTCTGGGTGGTCTGGTCGCCGGTCCCAGGCAGACCCACCACCAGGCCGTAGCCGATCAGCTGGTTGGTCCGCACGCCCTGGATGCTGGCGATGTCCTTCAGCCGATCCGCCTGGGCCAGGGGCATCACCAGGGCCAGGGCGGCAGCGGCGATGAGGGTCTTGAACATGGCGCTCATCCTCAGAAGGGCATCAGCGGGCTGCCGAAGAACTGGCTCAGCCAGCCCGGCTGACTGGCATCGGCGAAGGCGCCGGTGCCCGAATAGGTGATCCGCGCATCGGCCACGCGGGTGGACGACACGGTGTTATCGGTGGCGATGTCATCGGCGCGGACCATGCCCTGGATGCGCATGAGTTCGTTGCCGGTATTTAGCGTCAGCCACTTCTCGCCGCGGACCACCAGGATGCCGTTGGGCAGTACCTCGGCGATGGTCACGGTCAGCGAGCCGGACAGGCTGTTGCCTTGGGCCGCCGTGGACTTGCCAGTGTTGGAGCGGTTGCCGGAGAAGCCGGCGTCCAGGCTCAGGTCGCCGTCGGCCAGGGGATTGGGGATCTTCGGCTTGGCACCGAACAGCGAGGTCAGCCCCAGGGTCGCCTTGCTGTTCTTGGCGACGTCGGAACTGGCGTTCTTGCTGGCCTGGGTCTTCTCCTGCAGGGTGACGGTGATGATGTCGCCCACGCGGAAGGCCTTGCGGTCGGTATAGAGATTCTGCTCGAACCCCGACTGGAAGATGGCGCCGTTGTTCTGCGCCGCCGGTACCGGCGTGCGCGGCAGCACCGGGGCGTAATAGGGATCGTCCGGCTTGGCGGCCGGGGCTACGCATCCTGCGAGTACGAGCGCTCCCAGGAGCGGGGCGACGGCGAACAGAGGTTTCATGGAGCGCTTCCTCACAGGGGATTAGAGCTGTTGACTGACGAAGCCGAGCATGTCGTCGGCCGCTTTGATGACCTTGGAATTCATCTCGTAGGCGCGCTGGGTGGTGATCATGTTCACCAGCTCCTCAACAGTGCTCACGTTGGAGTTTTCCAGGGTGCTCTGCAGGACGGTGCCCAGGCCGTTGAGGCCGGGGGTGCCGACCTGGGGCGCACCGCTGGAAGCGGTCTCGCTGAACAGGTTCTGGCCCACGGCCTGGAGACCGCCCGGGTTGACGAACTGGGCGATCTGCAGGTTGCCGATGACCTGGGGCGCGGCCTGGCCGGCGGTGGTGACCGACACGGTGCCGTCTTCGCCGACGGTAAAGGTCTTGGTATCGGCCGGCAGCACGATGGCGGGCTGCAGGGCGAAGCCGTTGGCGGTCACGAGCTGGCCATCGGCATTAAGGTGGAAGGTGCCGTCACGGGTGTAGTTGATGGTCCCGTCGGGCATGGTCACCTGGAAGAAACCGTCGCCGTTGATGGCCATGTCCAGCGGCTGGTCGGTGGTCTGCAGCGAACCCTCGGTGAAGTTCTTCTGGGTGCCGACGATGCGCACACCGGTACCCAGCTGTAGGCCGGAGGGCAGCTGGTTGTCCTGGGTGGACTGGGCACCCGGCTGGCGCCGGATCTGGTACAGCAGGTCCTGGAATTCGGCGCGGTCGCGCTTGAAGCCCGTGGTGGACACGTTGGCCAGGTTGTTGGAAATGGTGGTGAGGTTCATGTCCTGGGCGGACAGACCGGTCTTGGCGACCCACAGTGACGACATCATGATGGTATTCCTCGAAGTGCCGGTTTTACGTCGGCGCTAGCCTTGATCAGGAGAATTGCAAAACCTTTGCCAGCGCCGCGTCGTTGTCTTCGGCGCTGCGCATCATCTTCACCTGCAGCTCGAACTGGCGGGACAGCGACAGGATCGAGGTCATCTCTTCCGCCGCATTGACGTTGCTCGACTCGACGAAGCCGGACACCAGGGACACGTTGGCATCCATGGGCGGCGCCGCCTGGCCCTGCTTCATGTGCAGCAGGCCGTCGAGCCCCTTCTCCATCTGCTTGGTGTCGGGATTGACCAGCTTGATCCGATCGACCTGGGCCAGGGCGTTGGCCGCCTGGCCGGAGCCGCGTACGGTGATGCTGCCGTCCTGACCGATTTCCACCTTGGAAGCGGGCGGCACGGCGATGGGTCCGCCATTGCCGAGCACCGGCAAACCGCTGCCGGTCCGCAGCATGCCGAGGGGATCGATCTGCAGACTGGAGGTACGCACATAGGCCTCCTTGCCGGAGGGATCCTGGACCGCGACGAAGCCCGGGCCCTGGATGGCCACGTCCAGGTCACGCCCGGTTTCCTGCAGCGCGCCGGGGGTGAAGTCCGTCGCCGGCCGCTCGCTCATGGAGTAGACGCGCGACGGCATGGTCTCGCCGAACACCTGCATCGAGCGCGCCTGTTCGAGATCCTTGCGGAATCCCGAGGTCGAGACGTTGGCCAGGTTGTTGGCATGGGCGCGCTGGGCCATCTCGTTCTGGCTGGCGCCGGTCATGGCGACGTACAGCAGCTTGTCCATCTGATCCTCCGACGGCGGCAGATTGCCGCCAAGCTTGCGTTCGAAGGTTCTTTAGCAAGGCCCGTTCCAGAAAAAGAAAAACCAGCTGAATCAAAGGCTTGAAAATAAAAAAGCCTCCCGAGGGAGGCTTTTCCTGACGACTGAGTGGAAAGCCGTCAGAGAAACGACATCAACGCAGGTTGATGATGGTCTGGGTGATGGCGTTCTCGGTCTCGATGGTCTTGGCGTTCGCCTGGTAGTTGCGCTGCGCCACGATCATGTCGACCAGCTCGGTGGAGATGTCCACGTTGGAGGCTTCCAGCGCTCCGGACTGCAGGGCCCCCAGGGTGCCAGAGCGCGGCGTGCCCACCACTGGCTGACCCGACTCGGAAGATTCGGTCCAGGAGGTCTTGCCCATGGGCGTCAGCCCCTGGACGTTGGCGAAGTTCGCCAGCACGACCTGGCCCTGCACCTTGGACTGACCGTTGGTGTAGCGCGCGAAGATCTGGCCGGTATCGTCGATCTCCAGGCCGGACAGCTGGCCGGTGGTGTAGCCGTCCTGGTTGACGCTGGTCACGGCGAAGGCACTGCTGTACTGGGTCGAACCGCGCATGTCCAGGGTGATGCCGGCCGGGTTGGCCACGGCGCCGTTGGAGGCCCAAGTAGCCGGAGTGCCACCGTTGGAGATGGCCGGCACCCAGTTGTCCAGCTTGAGCACGCCCTCGAAAGCGTTGGTGCTGGCGTTGTTGACCTGCTTGAGATCGGTCGAGGCCACATTGGCACCGTCGAGCGCACCGCTGCTGGTGAACGGCAGGGTCACGGTGTAGGGCGTGGCGACCTTGGTGGTCGCATCTTCCTTCGTGGGGTCGCCCGGGTTGCGGCCGTCGATCAGCACGTTCATGGTCCAGGAGTTGTTCGCGCCCTTGACGAAATACTGCGACAGGACGTGGGCGTTGCCCTGGCTGTCGTAGATGTTCACCGAGGTCGAAGAGTTGTAGCTGGTCGGATCGGACGGGTTGAACGGGGTGGTGGTCGGCGTCGTCTGGGTCGAGTTCAGGTTGACCGTCTGCTTGATCGAGCTGGAAGCCTTGGGCGCCTGGCTGGCGGTCTCGATGCGCAGGTCGCTGCGCACGCCCGGCTGCAGCAGGCCCTGGTCGTTGGTGGTATAGCCCTGCAGCTTGTAGCCGTTGTTGTCGACGATATAGCCTTGCTTGTCGGTCCCGAAGTAACCGGCGCGGGTGTACTGGATAGCACCATTGTTGCTGGTAACGAAGAAGCCGTTGCCGTTGATGCCCATGTCCAGCGCGTTCTGCGTGGAGTCGATGGTGCCCTGGTTGAACAGCTGTCCGACGTTGCCCAAGAGCACGCCGCTACCCTGGGCATTCTTGCCGGTGCCCAGTACCGAGGCGGCATAGAGATCCTGGAACTCGGCCCGCGACTGCTTGAAGCCGACGGTGCTGGCGTTGGCGATGTTGTTGCCGGTGATGTTGAGGTCACTGGACGCGGCCTTGATGCCGCTCAAACCGATATTGAAAGACATGCTGGATTCCTCTCGTGTGCCGCGCCCTACTGGCCGACCGCCTGGACTTTGGAAATGCCGATGCTGCCGACGCCGGCAAGGTTGAGTGTCATTTCGCCGCCGTTCTGCCCCAGCGTCACGCTGTCGACGTTGGCCGGCAGACTGGTCTTCATGGCCGTGGTGGTGTCGTTCACGTTCGCCTGGGCCTCGAAGCGATAGGTGCCGGCATCCAGCTTCTTGCCGCTGGCATCGGTGCCATCCCAGGTGAAGTTCACCAGGCCGCTGGACTGCTGCCCCAGGTTCAGACGATTCACCTGGCTGCCCGCGTCGTTGTAGACGTTGACCCAGACGTTCGGACTGGACGCGGTCAGGTTGAGCGCGCCCTTGAAATCCGCGCTGGTGTCCACCTTGACCTTGTCGGTATCGACGATCACCTTGCGGCCGACCAGGGTGGACGCCTGCAGCGCCTGGGAAGACTGACTGCCGGAGAGGATCGAGCTGACACTGGTGTTGAGGTTAGTGATGCCCTCGACGGTACTGAACTGCGCCAGCTGCGCGATGAATTCGCCATTGCCCTGGGGCTCCAGCGGATTCTGGTTGTTCATCTGGGCGACCATCAGCTTGAGGAACTCGTCCTTGCCGAGCTTGCCGCCCTTCTGGCCATCGCTGGCGGTAGTCTCGGCGGTAGTGCCGGTCTTGTTGACGGAGTACTTGTCGAGCACCGATTGAGCGGTGGAATTGGTCGTGCTTATGGCCATGGCGCCGGTTCCTTACTGACCGAGGGTCAGTACCTTCTGCATCATCTGTTTGGCGGTATTCATCATTTCCGCATTGGTCTGGAAGGCGCGACTGGCCGAAATCATGTCGGCCATCTCCTCCACCACGTTCACGTTGGGGTAGTAGACGTAGCCGTCCTTGTCCGCCATGGGGTGATTGGGCTCATAGCGCTTCTGCACCTCGCTCTGGTCCTCGACGATGCCCTTGACCTCCACTCCAACCCCGGCCTGACCCTGGTCGTCGAACAGCGACGCGCCGCCCTGGGCGTCGTTGAGCTGGGCGGCGAACACCGGGTGCCGCGCCTTGTAGGTCTGGTCGACGCTGGAAGACACTGAATCGGCGTTGGCCATGTTGCTGGCCACGGTATTGAGGCGAACGTTCTGGGCGCTCATCCCGCTGCCGGCGATGTTGAACAGCGAACTCAGGGACATGGCTATTCTCCGCGCAGGGCCGACATCAGCCCCTTGAACTTGCTATTGAGCAGGGTGAAGCTGGCCTGGAAATTCATCGCGTTTTCGGCGTAGTTGGCCTGCTCGACCTGCGCATCCACGGTGTTCTGGTCCACCGATGGCTGAGTGGGGATGCGATATTTCAACGCCGAGTCGCCCATGCCCATGTCGAAGCCTTCAGCGGCGATATGGCGGCTGTTGGTGGTTTCCAGCTGATAGTGGCCGGAAGCCCCCGGCGCGCTCTTGGCCGCCTGCTCTGCCATCACGGCGCTGAAATCGAGATCCCGTGCCTTGTAGCCAGGGGTGTCGGCATTGGCGATGTTGTTGCCCAACACCTCGGCGCGCTGCGAACGAAAGTTCAGCGCCTGCTCGTGCAACCCGAGTGCCTTTTCGAAACTGATGCTCATGTCGAGAGACCTTTGACGTGGCTTGCAAGCGATTTAGCAAGCCCCGTGCCAGTCTCCAGCATCCATCTAAATCAAGGGTTTAGCGCAAGGTGGCAGTCAGAACGACGGCAAGCGGCAAGGTTTTTCCGCCGTCCTTGCCGGACCCCGAGGCGGGGGCGGCAAAACTTTGGCGCAAAAGAAAGGGCAGACCTGGGTCTGCCCTTGCGGTATCCATCGACCGGCCTACTTGGCCTTGTAGATGATGCCCGGATTGCACTGCACCATCTGATAGAGATCCGGCAGACCATTGAGGGCCTCGGAGGCGCCCAGGAACAGATAACCACCCGGCTTGAGAGTGCCGTGGATGCGCGTGAGGATGTCCTTCTTCACCTCGGCGGAAAAGTAGATCAGCACGTTACGGCAGAACACCATGTCGAATTTGCCGAGGCTGGCATAGCTGTCCAGCAGATTCAGCACGCGGAATTCGATGCGGCTGCGAATCGCCGGCTTGACCGCCCAGCGCCCCGGCTGCTGCACGTCGAAGTAGCGCTGCAGGCGCTCCTGGGACAGCCCTCGACCGATCGCCAGCGAATCGTACTCGCCGGACTTGGCCGCGGTGAGAATGGCGCCGGACAGGTCGGTCGCCACGATCTGCATGCCGCCACGCCCCTGCCCTGCCGCGCTGCGCTCGAATTCGTCCATGGTCATGGACAGCGAATAGGGTTCCTGACCCGAGGAGCAGGCCGCCGACCAGACCCGCAGGCGCTGGCCGAAAGTGTTCTTGGTCAACTCCGGCAGGAGGCGATTCTTGAGCACCTCGAAGGGATAGGTGTCGCGAAACCAGAGGGTTTCGTTGGTCGTCATCGCATCGATGACCTTTTCCCGCAACCCGCCACGGGGCTGCATCTGGATGCGCTGCACCAACTCCGACAACGTCTTGATCCCCTCGGTCTCCATCAGCTTGTTGAGCCGACTGGAGACGAGGTACTGCTTGTTGTCACCGAGCAGGATCCCGCTGGATTTCTCGAGGAAATCACGAAAAAGCACAAAATCCGCGTTGACTGCTGACACTGCCGCTCCGCCTTCTGGATACCGGGATAGAGACGCCTTCACCTAGTGACTGTCGACCGCGTTGATGCGCTCGGCTACCCGGGAGGCAAGATCATCGGGACGGAACTTGGCCAGGAAGTCGTCCGCACCGACCTTCTTGACCATCGCCTGATTGAAGACGCCGGACAAGGAGGTATGTAGCAGTATATGCACTTTCTGCATCCGCGAATCATGACGGATTTCCGCCGTCAGGGTGTAGCCATCCATTTCCGGCATCTCGATGTCGGAAATGATCATCAGCAATTCCTCTTCCGGACGCTTGCCTTCAGCGACCATGGCCTGGAGGTAATTCAACGCCTGGCGACCGTCGTTGAGGGAGATGACCTCTACCCCGACGGTTTCCAGGCAACGGCTCACCTGCTTGCGGGCCACCGAGGAGTCGTCGACGATCAGGACGCGCTTGGTGACGGCCTTGGCCTGTACCACTTCGCTGATGACGCCGGCCGATACGGTCTCGACGGACGGTGCGACTTCGGACAGGATCTTTTCCACGTCGATGATCTCGACGAGCTGGTTGTCGACCCGGGTGACGGCGGTCAGGTAGTGATCACGACCGGTGCCCTTGGGCGGCGGGTTGATGCCTTCCCAGTTCATGTTGACGATCCGTTCCACCGAGCGCACCAGGAAACCCTGCACCTTGGTGTTGTACTCGGTAATGATCACGAAGCAGTTGTTGATGTCCTCCAGCCCACGGCGACCGGTGGCCATGGCCAGGTCGATGATGGGAAAGGTGCCGCCGCGAATGCTGGCCACGCCCCGGACCACCGGACTCGACTTCGGCATCACGGTGAGTTTGGGGCATTGCAGCACCTCCTTCACCTTGAAGACGTTGATGCCATAGAGCTGCGAGCCGTCCAGGCGGAACAGCAGCAGTTCCAGACGGTTCTGGCCCACCAGTTGGGTACGTTGGTTGACCGCGTCCAATACACCAGCCATTTGGCGACTCCTCTCGTTGCCACGGACCGGTTGGAAAACTCGGCACAGGGCTTGCTTAGATGTGACTCATGAAGATCGAAGCGACGTGTTTCCGACCTATGAAGACCTCTTGCCGCTGGGCCGCGAATCTCTTGTTGATCCTGACATGCCTGGGCGGAAAGGCCTATGCAGAAGGCGACTACACCTCATCTGACGAACTTATCGGCGCTGTCGAAAGTTTTCTTGAGGAGCGCGTGCAGGAATATTTGCTGGAGACCAATTCCAACGCTCGCCATGAAACCCAGATCAACTCGCTGGATTCCCGCTTGCGCCTGGCTGCCTGCGACAAACCCCTGACGCTGTCGCAACAGGGCAACCCGGCGCCGGTGGGTCGGATCAACGTCAAGGTGCGCTGCGAGGGCGGCAGTCCCTGGACGGTATTCGTGCCCGCCCAGGTCAAGCTGTATCGGCCGGTGGTGGTCACGCTGCAGCCCCTTTTGCGCGGCACCGTGCTGGACAACCAGAACGTGGGGCTGGTGGAGCGCGATGTCGGCACCCTGACCCAGGGCTACCTGACCAGTCTGGAACAGGTGATAGGTACCCAGCTGAAGCGTCAGGTGGTCAGCGAGCAGGTCCTGGCGCCTTCCTTTATCGAGCAGGCCGAACTCATTCGCAAGGGCGAGCAGGTGGTCATCAATGCCCGCAGCGCCTCCTTCAGCATCCGCATGCAGGGCGAAGCCCTCAGCGCCGGCGCCAAGGACGAAGAAATCCGGGTCCGCAACCTCAGCTCCAACCGGGTCATCCACGGTCGGGTCGTCGATCAGGGCCAGGTGGAGGTAGCCCTTTAGCGCAGGAGCCAAAAGAGGTACCTTGAACGTCTGCTTCCTGAACCTCTGCGCGTCATCCTGTCGAAGGATGTGACGGGGCGCACAGGTCTACGGCTAAAGTTTCGGTCCACCACGCCGATAAGCCGGACATGCGAACGAGACGACACGAGGATCTCCACTCATGGCTCTAGATATCAATCGCCTGAATTCGTCCTCTACTGCGGGCATAGGCAATACCAAGGCTGCGTCCACCAAGGACGTGTCCACGGCTCAGACCAGCGACGTCAAGGCCACCAAGAGCACCGCCTCCGGCGAGTCGGTCAGCTTGAGCGCTGAAGCCAAGCAACTGAGCTCCCTGACGGCAGGGCTCAAGGATCTGCCGGTGGTCGACAGTGACAAGGTCAACCGCCTGAAACAGGCCATCGCCGATGGCTCCTACAAGGTCGACAGCCAGAAAGTGGCCGACAAACTGATGGCGTTCGAGTCCTGACGTCCGGTTCGGCATGGCCTTTCTGACGATCGCCACTAACGTTCGAAAGGAAACCGTGCCATGCCCAATGCCACCTTGCTCGAGATCACCCGTCACGACATCGACCTGAGCGAGCAGCTGCTGGCCCTGATCGAGCAGGAGTTCCAGGCCTTGAGCGAGCGTCAGCTCGATCGGCTGGAAGCCCTGTTGGGCACCAAGCAGATCCTGCTCAAGCAGCTCGACCAGCATGCCCAGCAGCGCACCGCCCTGCTCCAGGCCCACGGCCTGCGCGCGGATTTGCAGGGCCTGCAAGCCTTGGCCGCCCAGCAGTCCGATGGCGAAGAATTGCTGGCCCTCTCCAGTCAGCTCGCGCAGC
This sequence comes from Pseudomonas sp. JUb52, assembly GCF_004341115.1. Taxonomy (NCBI): domain Bacteria; kingdom Pseudomonadati; phylum Pseudomonadota; class Gammaproteobacteria; order Pseudomonadales; family Pseudomonadaceae; genus Pseudomonas; species Pseudomonas sp. JUb52. Next base: position 415,594 of record NZ_SLYS01000001.1, on the reverse strand, counting down.
TCATGGAGCAATGCAAGACCCGCAATGTCCGCAATGGCCAGATCATCCAGGCCAATCGTTTCGTGGTCGGCAAATTGCTGAATGTGCTGCAGGGTACCTCGGCGCCTACGCTGTACAACCGTCGCGGTGGCCAGACCGGCGGCGGCTATCAGCGTCCCCTGAGTTCGGCTTGAGCACGGACCTTCTCACGCCAACGCGTTTTTCGCTGTACAGATGGCGTTTAGCCAGTATTCTTGCTGACCGCTGTCTACAGGAGTTTCCAGGTGCAAGGCTCTTCCGCTAGCGACAATGCCGCTCAGCCACCCCAGGTCTATCGTTCCAAGGGCGAGATCCTGGCCTGTCTGCGGCCAGCGCAACAGCAGCACATTCCACTGCGGATCACCTTCAATCGCCAGGGGCAGCAATTCCAGAGCTTTGTCGTCGAGATCGACGAGGCCAAGGGGCTGATCGCGCTGGACGAATTCATTCCACGCGAGGCCGAACGCCTGCTCGAACAGGGCCAGTCGTTTCGGGTGGACAGCTTTCACGAAGGCATCAAGGTCACCTGGCAGATCGATCGGCCGGTCGAGTTCAGCGAACTGGATGGCAATCGCTGCTACTGGATCGGCCTGCCCACCGAACTCACCTATCATCAGCGGCGCAACGCCTACCGGGTCAAGTTGCTGCTGACACAGCCGGCGACGGCCGAGTTGAGTCAAGGCAACACCCAGATCCAGCTGCGGGGCCAACTGATCGACCTGTCGGCCACGGGCTGCAAGCTGCGCTTTCCCGGCAACGTCACCCATCTGCTGCAACCCGGGCAGCGGGTCCAGAGCTTTACCGCCGAGCTACCCATAGGCGCCATCAACACGCCGGTGACCATCCGTCACGTGGCGTGCCCGGACCGCCTGGAATACAGCGACGTAGGGGTCTGCTTTGACAACCTGAGCGGCGCGGCCCAACGCCAGATCGAGCGTTTCGTCTATCAGCTGCAGCGGGAAAACCGCCGGTTCGAGTGACCGACCGGGCGCCCGCGGCTGCTGGACGCCCTCCTTCACCGCTCAGGTCGCCTTGGGTTCAGGTGGAATCTGCGGGAACTCGATCTCTTCCTGCAGAGGTGCCCCTTCCTCGGCAGGTTCTTCCTCTACCACCGGCTCGGTGTGCATCTGCTCCTGCACGACCTGGCTGTCGACCCGCGGATCCAGGGCTGCTGCCAGCGGCGAGCTGGTCGACCCTTCGGGCATCTGCACGTGACTCAGCGGCGCCTCGTCGACCAGATGCTTGCCCGTGACCGCATCCGGACGGATGCGCCAGATCAGGATCCCGCCGCAGAGCACGACGAAGGCATAGAGCATATTGGGGCCGACCAGATTCATCAGGGCGCCCACCACCAGCGGACCGATACAGGCACCGATGCCAAAGGTCACCAGCAGCATGGCACTCAGGGATACCCGCCGCTCTCCTTCGATATGGTCATTGGACAGCGCCACCGCCAGGGGATAGAGCACGAATTGCAGCAGGCTGGCGATGAGGCCGAGGGGTAGCAGCACCACCGGCGGCACATGGGGCAGCACGGCCAGTGGCAGGGCGGCGAGGGTCAGGGCGATGGCGACCACCCGGATCAGCCAGCTGCGATCATGCCGATCCGAGAGCCAGCCGATCGGCCACTGGGCGATCAGGCCGGCGAAGATGCAGCAGGCCATGAACAGGCCGATGCGCTCGGTGGGCAGGCCCTGGGCGCTGGCATATAGCGGTGCCAGGCCATAGAAGGAGCCGATCACCAGCCCCGCGACCAGGGTCGTGGTCAGGGACTGCGGAATCCGCTGGATGAAGAAGGTGGGTTCCAGTGGCGCCGGTTTGAGCGGTGCCGGGTGGATCTTGCCGGTGACCGCCACCGGCACCAGGCACAGGGCATAGCAGATGGCGACCAGCATCAGCTTGTCGACGCCGAGATCGGGCGAGAGCACCAGCACTACCTGCCCCAGCGTCAGGCCGAGGTAGGAAGCGGTCATGTAGCCGGAAAAGACCTTGCCACGCTCGCCAGGGCCGGCCTGTTCGTTGAGCCAGCTCTCCAGCACCATGTACTGGCACATCATGCCCATGCCGATCAGCACCCTGAGCGCCAGCCACACCGGCAGCCAGGGCAGCAGGCCGATGCCCAGCACCGCGGCGCCGACCACCCCGGCGCAGGTCACATAGGCGCGGATATGGCCTACCTTGGCGATCAGCCGATGCCCCAACTTGCCGCCTATCACCAGTCCCGCGTAATAGGCGGCGGTCAGGGCGCCGACCCAGAGTCCCTGCACCTGATCGGCGGCCAGTCGCAGGCCGAGATAGGTACTCAGCAGACCGGTCCCGATCAACATCAACAGCGTCGCGAAATAGAGCCCGCGAAACGCCGACAGCACACGCACCATTGCCTACTCCATCGTCTCTTGCGCATCAGGCGAGCGCGACGGGATCAGCTTCGCCGTTGCGCCGCCAGCTGGGCATCCTCGCCCAGGCGTGGGTTGTAGTGGCCTGCACAGGCCTTCATCAGTACCTGCAGCACCGACAGATTACCTCTGACGCTACTGATCTTGGTGGGTACCTCGCCCTTCGGATAGCGCCGCACGGTGGGGAGTTCCACGCAGCGATAGCCCAATTTCGGTACCCGGTAGGACAGATAGGCCAGCAGCTCGTAGGTGGTGAACTCGTCGCGGAACGGTGCCACGCGCGGATCCAGCAGCATGGCCCGACTGTAGGCGCGGAAACCCTGGGTGGTGTCGGTCCAGTGGAAACCCGAGGCCAGGCTCAGCATGGGTGCATGGATGAAGCGAATGGCGAAGTCACGGGACTTGGGGGTGTTTTCCGCCACGCCGCCGGCCAGAAAGCGCGAGGCCTGGACGAAATCGTAACCCTGCTCGATGGCTTCGATGAACCGCGGGATGGCGTCTGGATCGTCCTTGTCGTTGCCGTCTATGGTCACGATGCCGGTGTAACCCTCGTCGAGCACGAAGGCATAGGCGCAGCGCAGCTGGGCGCTGAGCTTGCCCGGCGCGGTCTTGACCAGCAGCCCGCGGACGCCCAGCTCCTGCAGCCGTTGCGGCTCCAACGAGCCATCGGTGCTGCCGCCGTCGACGATGATGACATCGGCGATATCGGCGATCTTGACCGCCGCCATGCGCCGCAGAAGGTTGAGAATGCGCTCGCCTTCGTTGATGACCGGAATCACCACGCAGTGCGGGCGGCTACGGCCGTTCCAGAAGGTCGTCGAATAGCTGGGCACCTGCCAGAGGGCGCGCTCGGTGGCGGGAATTGCAGTAGTCATAGGTCCTCCAGGTTCAACCGACACGGGCCGTGATGAGGGCGACGCCGGCGATGATCAGGACGATGCCTGCCGCCGTGGTCCAGGGAAAGGCTTCGCGAAAGATCACCACCGACAGCAGCGCGACACTGGCGATGGCCCCGGCCGTCAGTACCGGATGCGCCACGTTCAGCGGCAGCTTGGCGAGGGCGGCGGCATACAGCAGAAAGGCCAGGCCATACATGAACAGCCCCAGCCAGAACGGCCAGTTGGCCAGCGCGCCCATGGGATCGCTCAGGCTGGGAAAGCGCCGCGGGGGCAGCATGGCCAGCTTCACCAGCACGCTGGCCGAGGCGTTGGACGCGATACCCAGGATCAGGATCAGCCACTTCATGCGGCAGCCTCCGGCAGGTCTCGATAGGCCTTGACCGCGACCCGGACGCCACGCTCCAGCGCGGCTAGGTTGGAGCCCTGCTTGGCCGGCAGCATCTCGATGCTGACGACCTGTTCCGGCAGCCGCCGGGTCAGGGCGAAGGCGATGCCCTCGTGGTTGGTACCGCCCTCCCCCAGGGTCACCAGGTCCGGCTCGCTGGCATGGACGTGGCCGATCAGCTCGGCATGCTCTTCGAGCACCCGCGCGGCATCTTCCTCGTTGATGGTCAGGGCGCCGGTATCGAGTTGCATGCGGATCGCCGGATGCTCGACCGCCCGCACCACGGCGGCGGTGGAGTCGCTGTCGATCATGAAGTTGGCGCCATAGCGCGGCGGATTCGGCTCCAGGCAGATCTGCACGTCATGGGTCGCGGCCACATCGCCCAGACGGCGGAAGAAATCCCGTGCCTGAGCCAGGGCTTGGTCGTCACTCAATCCCGAGCGATCGCGATTGCGCGGCGAGCCGAACACCAGGCGCGTCGCGCCCAGCCCCTCGGCGACCCGGCAGACGCCCTCCAGCTGCGCCAGCAGCGCGCGCTGAATGTCGTCGGCGCCGAAGACATTGAGTCCGGTGGTGCCGAACAGCAGGGCCTGCATGCCGGTGATCTCGATGCCGCGGGCCTGCCACTGCTGACGCACCGCCTGGATCTCCCGGGCGGTGGCCGTCTTGGGATCGGCGAAATACTTGCCGGGCGCGATGTCGATGGCATCCACCCGGTGTTGCTGCAGGATCTCGGCGACCATGGCGTCATCGGTCGGATCCCAGGCGATATTGGAGATGGCGATGCGCATCACTGAGCCTCCGCCTTGATGACCGGAGGTTCCGACTGCGCATAGGCGCGCACGGCCAGCAAGGTATCGCGGGCGCTGTACTGGTAGCCGTCACGACCGCCGAAGACCTCGGCATGCACGCTGCGGAAATCGTAGCGCGCCGGCGTACCCTCCAGGGTGTTGCCGAAGTCGCGTCCGAAGCCCTGGCGGGCGATGTCCGCCACACTGATGGGCTCGGCGGTCAGGTGCACCAGCTCCAGCCCGGCGGCCTGGGCGGCCTGGATGTCATAGCCGAGGTTGACCATCGGATAGAACTGGAAGACACCACGGCTTTCCACCGCGTGCAGGTTGTTGTCGTTGAGCAGGTCGTAGATCACGTTCTTGCGCAGGCCAGGACCGACCAGGCCCGGCAGGCGGACGATCAGGGCATTGGCGAAATGCTCACGGACGAACTGTTCTAGTCGATAGCGATTGGCACCGTAGGCATGCAGTCCCTCTTCGTCCACCGCGGTGGTCTCATCCACCCCGAGCGGCTGCTTGAAGACGTCCACGGTGCTGATCAGCACGAAGGAATCGCACTGGATCCGCGACAGATGACCGATCAGGCCATCGATCTTCTGGCGATCTGCCTCGGGATCCCGGTTGGCGATCCACTTCTGTGCGGGGGCGCCGGCGCAGATGACCTGGCCATAGGGCTGGTCGCCGATCTGGTCGATATTCGTGGAGCGAAACAGCGCGCCGAAGGCTTTCTGCTTGAGCAGCGTCGACCCCACGAAGCCGCTGTACCCTATCAATGCGTCGGTCTTCATGTTGCTCACCCCTTGGTCTTGAATCTCAGGCAATAGTCCGGTTGGCACTCCTCGACGGGATAACGCTCGTCCAGGTAGGCCTTGAGTCGTGGAAACTTGTCGTGCATGGAAATGTTGTTCAGGTTGAAAGACCAGAAGGTCGTCGAATACACCACCGCTGGCGGATCGGCGCGCTGCAGGTCGCTGAGCAGATCGGCCTCGTAGGGCGGCGTGGCATAGACCGGATAGATGTACTTGGTACAGGCCGGCAGATCGGTCACCCCGTTGATGACTCCGTTATTGGCCAGATCGAAGACGCATTGGGCGCCGCTTTCCAGCAGGCGTCGTGACGCCCACTGCACCCCGGGCGTCGCCAGGGCCGCGTCATCCGGCAAGGCGGTCAGCTCTGGTACCCAGGCGAGTCCCTCGGCCCACACCCGTTCCACCGGTGACTTGTAGAGGTTGAAGGCGGCGAGCAGTACCAGCAGCGCCGCCAGGGCCGGCACCAGCAGCCGCCGGCTGAAGGCCAGCAGTGCCCCGGCCAGCAGCACCGCGAAGAACGGCGAAGGATTAAGTCCAACCAGCCCCAGCAGCACGGCAGCGGCAATGGCTGCGGCGGCCGCGCGCGGGTGGGCCGAGATATCCCAGCCGCCATTGCGCGCGAGGCGCTGCCGCCGGGCGGCATAGAGCAGGCTCAGCAGGGGTACCCAGAAGCCCATCTGGATGTGCTGGAAGTCCGCGCGATTGACCCCGATCTTGAAGAAGATCGCGAGCAGCGCCGCCAGAGCGCCAATCAGTGGCAGATCTTCGCTCCAGCGCCACGGCCAGGGCAGACAGCGGATCAGGGCGAAACCCGCCAGGGCCGTCGGCACCGCCAGCAGCAGGCTCAGCGCCAGCGGACGGGCACTCAGGCCGTAGCCCCACTGGGACGAAGTCTCCAGGAGGAAGGTCAGGTTCTTGACGTAATCGGTCAGGGCGAAGAAATCGGTACCAAAACCAAGCCAGCCGACGGTCGCCACGAAGCTCAGCAGCGACAGGAAATGCCGTCGTTGCAGGAGCAGCGTGAGCAGCACCGCCGAGCCGATGGCCAGCACCCCGGCGATGCCGCGGTCATAGGACCAGAACAGATTGAAGCCGGCCGCCAGGCCCAGCAGCACCTCGCAGACCAGTCGCCGCGGCGTGGTTTCCACCTTGCGATGCAGGCAGAAGAGAAACAGCGACAGCAGCAGGAAGAGATCGCGATAGCCCACCACCTGCGTCGCCACGGCCCCTACGGCGACCAGCAGGATCAGGCGCGCGCGGCCCTTCGGCACCGGGCACAGCAACACGGCCGTTCCCCAGAGCAGCAGTGCCGCACCGGTGTTGCACAGCCCATAGAGGATCTGGGTCACCAGGAAGGTGTGCTGGGCGCCGAACCAGATCTCCGCCAGCCATACCGGGATGAAATCCAGCCCACCATGGATGGTGAAGGCATGGGCGCCCGGCTGACTGTGCAGCAGCGTCGGCAGCGTGGCGAAATATTCCCCCTGGTGGAAGGGGTCGAGGATGACGCCCTTGCCGAACAGAAAGAAATTGATGATGGAAAAGACCAGAACGCTGATGAAGCCGGCGACGCCGGACACCCCCCTGGGTGTCGCTTCAGTGGAAGGGTTCGGCATCGAGGCGCTCCAGGGCATCGAAAATGTTGTCGATCTTGCCGCCCAGCATCGAATAGCAGCCGGGCAACTGGGGATGTTGTTCGAAGAGGATGGGACGGCCGTCGTCGCCTTCGTTCTTCATCAGAATGGTCTTCACCTCGAACAGCGAATCCCGGTACTCCACCCGGGCCGCAGCCGACATATAGCGGGCCACGTCCCGCACCATCCAGTCCGCCCGCGAGGCGCGGTCATAGCCGTCGAGCAGCGCATAGGGGTCGGTGCCGTTGGCGTCTTCCCAGTTCAGGTGCGGGGTGTAGCGCACATGGGACAGCGTGTGCAGACCCCGCGCAGGGAACGGCATCATGGAAAAGAACGGACCATCCATGACCGTCACGCCGAGATTGCGCAGTTCCGGCGGCATCTCCACCAGCGCCATCTCGGTGATTTCATGACGCAACCGGGTGGCGGTGCCGGGGAAATCGCCACCGTATTGGTTGAGGCCGCTGTAGGTGCAATTGAAGAGATAACGGCAATGCATCTCCTCCTGCCCTCCGGCTTCATCCACCACGTCGACACCCAGGCCTCCGGTTTCACCGCGGATCGCCGTCACCCGGCTCTTGAAGCGCAACTCGACGCCGACGGCATCGAGTTCGCGGCTCACTTCAGCGGCGAGTACGGCGGAGTTGAAGGCATATTCCTCGGTGAGATAAACCGCCTCGATCAGTCGATCGTCGAACAATCGACTTAATTCCTCGGACGCCGGCTGCAGGGAAGCCTCGATTCCCTGACAGAAGCGTTCGAACTGTTTGGCCGTTACCTTGGAGTTGTTGCGGGCAATGGCATACAACTTGGTGAAGTCCCGCACCACCACATCGGGATAGTCGCGCAGGAAGCGCGGCAAGTTGACCCGACTGCGAAAAGCCGTGACGAAACTGCGCGGATAGTGATAACCGTTATGGACACGTGCCTGATTGTGATAAGAGGCACGCTTCAACAGCCCGTCCTCCCGCTCGATCAGAGTGACTTTCGCAAAGCCTCTCACGCGCATGAGATACAGGGCCGTCATGGCCCCGTAAAATCCGCCACCTATGACGATCGCATCTCTCATGATCGTCAGGCCATGCCGGATTGAGTGGCCGGCCTTGCGGCATTACCGCCCTGCACTACTTCGACATTGAGCTTGTCACGACGCGTCATGACCGCACTCGTGAACTCTTGGGCAACATGATAGAGCGGCCCTTCGTTGACTCTGTGGGTCAACTGCAGGACATATTCGCCGAGGACCAGCAGGACCAGCGAAATCAGAAAGAACATGCCGGACTGCTGTAATGAAATCGTCACCCAACCCGGCGCGACGTCATCCTTGAACAGGCCGATGGCGATGACGTAAATCGAATAGAGCAGATTGGACAGGGCGCCGACGATGGACAGGAAACTGACCATGCGCATGGGCTTGCGGGTGGAGGACACCAGCAGCCGGGCACCGCGATCGAAACTGCCGGACAGCCGCTTGGGCTTGGTGCTGCGCGGCGGCATGCTGTATTCGAGATTGATACGCGAGAAGCCCGCCGTCGCCGGCAGATGGCGGTAGGTCAGCGCCGGCGCGGGATGGCGCAGGATGTAGTTGATGACCTTCTTGCTGAGCATCCGGTACTGAGGCGCATCCTTGGCCAGATCGACGCCGTTGAACTGCTTGTAGAGGCTGTTGAAGCCTCTGGAGCAAAGACTGTACAGCAGGGTCTGCCGAACTTTCTGCTGATTGTTGGCGAACACCACGTCGATGCCACCGGCAGCCTGTTGCAACATGTCGGGCAAGAAAGCGATGTCATCGGTTTCCGGATCTATGACGACCGCGAAGTCCCCCAGCGCATTCTCCAGTCCCACCCAGGCAGCGGTATCGGAGTCCACTTCCTTGGTCAGGGCATATACCTGCAGATTGGGCAGGCCATTGATGCTGGTGAGTTGCTTCAATCGAGCTACGCTGTCATCAGAAGAGGCGTTGTCGACAATGATAAGTTCGTAGTCACTTACCAAGGGACCGATGACAGTTGCGGCGCGCTCCAGGACGCTCTGCAACTCGGTAGCCTGATTACGCACAACGAACACGACTGAAAGTAGGACGGGATAAAAGGCCATGACGCGAACCTCCAGAGGCGCTCCAGATTCATGCAATGCAGACGGTTAGCCAACGGAGAGTACAGATAAATTCGGCAGGTTTTCGTCTGCTGCTCTATGCTGTGATCACAGCCACAAATCGCTACTGGAAGAGCTTGGAAGTCGGACAAGGTCGCCGTTTTTGCCCTATCCTCCAAACTGCTGTATCGGTTCGGCAAGGGCACTTCAAGGCGTCGAATCGTGAGGAGAGGTACTGGAAAGGAATCTGGTGTCCCAGAGTGGGGTCGAACCACCAACCTTCCCCTTAGGAGGGGGATGCTCTATCCAATTGAGCTACTGGGACAGGAAAGGGCGCTCATGGTAACGAGCAGCGGAAGGTTTGTCATGTTCCGGTTCAAGTAGCGCTGCAGTGCGCAAGGACTGGCATAGGCAGGAAGTTCTTCGGCAGCTTTGTAATTTGTTCTGTACGTCGGTAAATTGACGTCAATAAAAACAGATACCTAGGGACAGGTGGTTACAGAGTCCAAGGTGCCGTGAGTGCTAGCGGAACGAGACGAGGGCTTACGCCTTCACTGATTTTTGACTCCAGATGAAGTACCTCAATGACCCAGGCCATTAGATCCTACTCAAGCCGTACCGCTGACAAATTCGTCGTGCGTCTGCCCGAGGGCATGCGAGAGCGCATCGCGGATGTGGCCCGCAACCATCATCGCAGCATGAACTCCGAAATCATCGCGCGACTCGAGCAGAGCTTGCAGCAAGAGGGCGCCCTTGGTGACGAACCCGGGCTTCGCCTGGACAGTCCGGAGATCACCGCCAGTGAGCGGGAGTTGCTGCAGCGCTTTCGGCAACTCTCGGGTCGCCAGCAGAACGCTCTGATCTCGCTGATCGCCCACGACATCGACGCCGCATCCTGACGGCGTCCGGGCTGCCCTGCGCCTGGGTAGCCCGTTGCACCCCGCCCTGCCCTACATCAGGAACAGGGTGGCGAGCCCCAAGAAGATGAAGAAACCGCCGCTGTCGGTGACCGCGGTGATCAGGACGCTCGACCCCATGGCCGGGTCGCGACCGAAGCGCTGCAGCGTCATGGGAATCAGCACACCCATGAACGCCGCCAGCAGCAGATTCAGGGTCATGGCACCCATCATCACCAGGCCCAGTGACCAGCTGCTGTAGAGATAGAAGGCCACCAGCCCTATCACCCCACCCCAGATGACACCATTGCACAGGGCGACACCCATTTCCTTGCGCAGCAGGCGCGCGGTGCTGGTCACGCTGATCTGCCCCAGCGCCATGGCGCGCACGATCATGGTGATGGCCTGGTTGCCCGAGTTGCCACCGATGCCGGCGACGATGGGCATGAGCGCGGCCAGGGCCACCAGCTTTTCGATCGAACCTTCGAACAGGCCGATGACCCGCGAGGCGATGAAGGCCGTGATCAGGTTGGTGGCCAGCCAGGTCCAGCGGTTGCCGACCGATTTCCACACCGACGCGAAGACGTCTTCGTCTTCGCGCAGACCGGCCATGCTGAGGACTTCGCTTTCGCTTTCCTCGCGGATCAGGTCGACCATCTCGTCGATGGTGAGACGGCCGATCAGCTTGCCGTTCTTGTCCACCACCGGCGCCGAAACCAGGTCGTAGCGCTCGAACGCCTGGGCCGCGTCGTAGGCGTCGCCGTCCGGATGGAAGGCCACCGCCTCCTTGGCCATGACCTCGACCACCAGCTTTTCCGGATCGTTGACCAGCAGTCGCTTGATCGGCAGCACCCCCTTGAGGATGCTGTCGTTGTCGACCACGAACAGCTTGTCGGTGTGATCGGGCAGTTCTTTCAGCCGGCGGAGATAACGCAGCACCACTTCCAGGGCGACGTCATCACGAATGGTCACCATCTCGAAGTCCATCAGCGCGCCAACCTGGTCCTCTTCGTAGGACAGCGCGGAGCGCACCCGCTCGCGCTGCTGGGCGTCGAGGGCTTCCATCAGCTCATGGACGACGTCGCGCGGCAGGTCCGGCGCCAGATCGGCGAGTTCGTCGGCGTCCAGTTGACCGGCTACCGCGAGGATTTCCTGATCGTCCATGTCGGCGATCAGCGTCTCGCGAACGGCGTCCGAGACTTCCAGCAGGATCTCGCCATCGCGCTCGGTCTTGACCAGCCCCCAGACGGTCAGGCGGTCTTCCTGCGGCAGGGCTTCAAGGATGAAGGCGACGTCGGCCGGATGCAGTTCGTCCAGCCGGGCACGCAGCTCTTCGAGGCCTTCTTCGGGAATATCGGCGGGAGCTACGGGGACGCGGTCGTGGTCTTCACGCGCCTCGACGGCGAGGTCGTAGCGCTCCAGCAACTCGACGACCTGGGCGAGACGCTCCTGCAGCGTCTCGTGGGGCTTTCTGATTTCTGCTTCGTTCACTACGGTCATAGCGCACTCCGGCCCGCCGGCGGAGCGCACCGACGAACCCTATCTCAACAACGGGACGAAAAAGGCGATTGAGTGTTGACTGGGTAAGTCCATAAGGGGGGATGACCACTGCCCCGGCGGGGCTGACGGCGGGGATGATACACCGGACCGGTTGCAGGTGCGAATGCAAAAGGTTTTCAAAACAGCTATTTACAAGGGCTCTGGGCCGGTGTCGAAGCCGCGATTTCAACGCTCGTCCAGCGGTCGTTACTCCGCTAAGCTTGAGCGCTACGTCAAGGAGGACGTCCCATGAAGAAGCTCGTCGTGCTCGGCCTGTTGCTGGGCTGCGCCTCTGTCCAGTCGGCCACGGTCTATCGTTGCGAAGATGCCGCCGGCCACCTCACCTTTTCCGCCAGCGGCTGTGCCTCGGACAGCGACAGCCGCCTGCAACGCGCGGACAATCCCCGCCCGGGCGGCGCCAGGCCCACGCTGATGGCGAAACCGAAAGCCACTCCGCGCAAGGAGGCCCCACGCGCACCGACGGTAGTGGCTACCAGGACGGATGGGTGCGGCGATCTGCTCAGCCCCAGCGAAAGGCGGCAGGCGATCATCCGGGGGCAAGTCAAGATCGGCATGAGCCGGGCGGACGTGGAGAACGCCCTGGGACCGCCGCAGCGGATTTCCCAGCTGGATGCGCTGACTCGCTATCACTACGAGGCGCGCCAGCGCAAGGAACGCTCGCGCCTGGTGACCTTCGATGACCAGGGTTGCGTGCGTCGACGTTGACGCCCGCAACCGGCTGACACCGTGTCAGAGCACGGCGCGGGGGTAGGAACCGAGGACCTTGAGCGCCACGGCACTGGTGGACAGGCGCTCCAGCACATCGCGGATCAGCGGATCGGCCTGGTGGCCGAGGAAATCGATGAAGAAGACATAGGTCCACTTGCCGCTGCGCGAGGGCCGCGTCTCGATCCGGCTGAGGTCGATGTTGTTGGTGTGGAACGGCAGCAACAGCTCGTGCAGGGCGCCCGGCTTGTTTTGCATGGAGACGATGATGGAGGTCTTGTCGTCGCCGCTGGGCGGCACTTCCTGGTTGCCGATGATGAGGAAGCGCGTGGAGTTGTCCGGGCGATCCTCGATCTTCTGCTGCACCGGGGTCAGGCCATAGAGCGAGGCCGCCATGTCGCCGGCGATGGCCGCGCTGTTCCACTCCCCCTTTACCCGCCGCGCCGCTTCGGCATTGCTGGCCACCGCCACCCGCTCGACGCTCGGGTAGTAGGAGTCCAGCCACTTGCGGCACTGGGCCAGTGACTGGGCGTGGGAATAGATGCGGGTGATGCTGTCGGCCTTGGTGTTCTCGCCGATCAGCAGGTGGTGGTGGATGCGCAGCTCCACTTCGCCGCAGATCGACAGGTTGTGCTCGAGGAAGCTGTCCAGGGTGTGGTTGACCGCCCCTTCGGTGGAGTTTTCCACCGGAACCACGCCGAAGTTGGAGGCGCCGGCGGCGACCTCACGGAAGACCTCGTCGATGGCCGCCATGGGCCGGGTCACCACGGCCTTGCCGAAGTGCTTGAGCGCCGCGGCCTGGGAAAAGGTGCCTTCCGGGCCGAGGTAGGCCACGTGCAGCGGCTCTTCCAGGGCCAGGCAGCAGGACATGATCTCGCGGAACAGCCGCGCCATGTCTTCGTCGCGGACCGGACCGCCATTGCGCTCCATGACCCGCTTGAGCACCTGGGCCTCGCGCTCGGGCCGGTAGAACACGGGCTTTTCGCCCTCCGCCAGCGTTCCCATCTTGACCCGTGCCACGTCCTGGGCGCAGCGGGCACGTTCGCTGATCAGCTCCTGGATGCGTTCGTCCAGACTGTCGATACGCAGGCGCAGGGCCTTGAGCTCGTGTTCCGACATGATCAGCCGTGCTCCTTCTCGAATTCGGCCAGATAGGTCACCAGCGCCTGGACGGCTTCCAGGGTCACGGCGTTATAGATGGAAGCGCGCATGCCGCCTACCGAACGGTGGCCCTGCAGATACAGCAGGCCGCGCGCTTCGGCGCCCTCGAGGAAGGCCTTGTCGAGGCGCTCGTCAGCCAGGCGGAAGGGCACGTTCATCCAGGAACGATCGTTCTTGGCGATGGGGTTGCTGTAGAAGTCGCTGGCGTCGATGAAGCCGTACAGGAGCTCCTTCTTCTGGCGATTCAGGCGCTCCATGGCGGACAGACCGCCCTGCTCCTTCAGCCACTTGAACACCAGGCCCGACAGGTACCAGGAGAAGGTGGCCGGGGTGTTGTACATGGAGCCGTTGTCGGCCTCGACCTTGTAGTCGAGCAGCGTCGGGCAGGCGGCGCGGGCGCGACCCAGCAGGTCCTCGCGGACGATCACCACCACCAGGCCGCTGGGCCCGATGTTCTTCTGGGCCCCGGCGTAGATCAGCCCGAAGCGCGAGACGTCCAGCGGACGCGAGAGGATGTCGGAAGAGGCATCCGCCACCAGGGGCACGTCACCCACGTCCGGAATCCAGTCGAATTCCAGGCCGCCGATGGTCTCGTTGGGGGTGTAGTGGACGTAGGCGGCGTCCTTGGACAGCTGCCATTCATGCTGCCCCGGAATGGCGAAGTAGTCGTAGCCCTTGGAACTGGCGGCGACGTTGACGGTGCCATAGTGCCGCGCCTGCTCGATGGCCTTGCGCGACCAGATGCCGGTATCGATGTAGTCGGCCTTGCCGCCCTCGGGCATCAGGTTCATCGCCAGCTGAGCGAATTGCAGACTGGCGCCGCCCTGCAGGAACAGGACCCTGTAGTTGCTGGGGATGGCCAGCAACTCGCGCAGGTCGGCCTCGGCCTGGTTGGAGATGGCGGTGAAGTCTTCACCGCGGTGGCTCATCTCCATCACCGACAGGCCACGGCCCTGCCAATCCAGCAGATCGGCCTGGGCCTGGCGCAGCACAGCTTCAGGCAGGGCCGCCGGGCCGGCGCAGAAGTTGTAGGCACGCTTGCTCATCACTCGTCATCCTCGTTGGGCAGGTCATCGCTCGGCACGTCGCTGGCACCGGGCAGCACATCGTCCTGGTCGGGTTCGTGGCTGTCGACCGGCAGTTCCTTGTCGAGCACCTCGTCGTCCAGCTCGGCTTCGTGGTCCAGCAGCTCTTCGTCCACCGAAGGCTCCTGCACCCGCTCCAGGCCCACCAGTTTCTCGCCCTTGCCGAGCTTGATCAGGGTGACGCCCTGGGTGTTGCGGCCGGTACGGGAGATACCCTCGACCGGCGTCCGCACCAGGGTGCCCTGGTCGGAGATCAGCATGATCTCCTCGCCGTCCAGCACCTGGATGGCACCGATCAGGGGACCGTTGCGCTCGTTGATGACCATGGCGATCACGCCCTGGCCACCGCGACCACGCTGCGGGTATTCGGCCATGGCGGTGCGCTTGCCAAAGCCATTGAGGCTGGCGGTGAGGATCTCGGCGCCCGGCTCGGGGATCAGCATGGAGATCAGGCGCTGGTTCTCGGCCAGACGCATGCCGCGTACACCGCGGGCGGTACGGCCCATGGTGCGCACATGACGCTCCTTGAAGCGGATGACCTTGCCACCGTCGGAGAACAGCATGACCTCGCGGGCACCATCGGTGATGGCGGCGGCGATCAGGCTGTCGCCCTCTTCCAGCTTCAGCGCGATCAGGCCGTTGCTGCGCGGACGGCTGAACTGCACCAGCGGAGTCTTCTTCACGGTGCCGTTGCGGGTGGCCATGAAGATGTAGGCGCCGGTGGGCTCGTCCTGGTCGGCGTCGAGGATTTCGCCCTCTTCGCCTTCGCTCTCGACGTCGTCTTCCACCAGCACGGCGTCTTCGATGTCCAGGTTGTCGTCCTGCTCGCCCAGGTCTTCTTCACCGATGGGCGCCTGCTGGCGCACGGCTTCCAGATCGACCGGCAGCATGGCGGTGATGCGCTCGCCTTCGGCCAGCGGCAGCAGGTTGACCAGCGGACGGCCACGGGCGGCGCGGGAGGCCTCGGGGATCTCGTAGGTGCGCTTCCAGTAGACCTTGCCCAGACTGGAGAACAGCAGCAGGGTGGTATGGCTGTTGGCGACCAGCAGGTGTTCGATGTAGTCCTCTTCCTTGACCGCCGAGGCCGAACGGCCGCGACCGCCCCGGCGCTGGGCCTGGTAGGCGTGCAGCGGCTGGGACTTGGCGTAGCCGCCATGGGAGATGGTGACGACGCGGTCTTCCTCGGTGATGAGGTCGGCGATGGTCAGGTCCACCTGGGAGGCGATGATCTCGGTGCGACGCTTGTCGCCGAACTCGGCCTTGACCTTTTCCAGCTCCTCGCGGATGACTTCCATCAGCCGCTCGGGGTTGGTCAGGATGCGGATCAGCTCGCCGATCTGCAGCAGGATCTCCTGGTACTCGGCGATGAGCTTCTCGTGCTCCAGGCCGGTCAGGCGGTGCAGGCGCAGGTCGAGAATCGCCTGGGCCTGTTCCGGCGAGAGGTGGTACTTGCCCTCGTGCAGACCGTACTGCTCGGGCAGTTCGTCCGGACGGCAGGAATCGGCGCCGGCGCGCTCGACCATCTCGCGTACCGCACTGGACTCCCAGGGCGTGGCGATCAGGCGTTCCTTGGCTTCGGCCGGGGTCGGCGAGCTCTTGATCAGCTCGATGACCGGATCGATGTTGGACAGGGCGACCGCCTGGCCTTCGAGGATGTGGCCACGCTCGCGCGCCTTGCGCAGTTCGTAGACGGTCCGCCGGGTGACGACTTCGCGACGGTGGCGAATGAAGGCTTCCAGCAGTTCCTTGAGGTTCAGGGTGCGCGGCTGGCCGTCGAGCAGGGCCACCACGTTGATGCCGAACACCGTCTGCAGCTGGGTCTGGGCATAGAGGTTGTTGAGTACCACCTCGGGGGTCTCGCCGCGACGCAGCTCGATGACCACGCGCATGCCGTCCTTGTCGGACTCGTCGCGCAACTCGGTGATGCCTTCGATCTTCTTCTCTTTCACCAGCTCGGCGATCTTCTCGATCAGCCGTGCCTTGTTGAGCTGGTAGGGCAGCTCGGTGATGACGATCTGCTGGCGATTGGCGCTCTTGTCGATGTCCTCGACCTCGGCGCGGGCCCGCACATAGATGCGGCCACGACCGGTGCGATAGGCCTCGATGATGCCGGCGCGACCGTTGATGATGCCCGCGGTCGGGAAGTCCGGACCAGGGATGTACTGCATCAGGTCGTCGACGGTCAGCTCGCTGTTCTCGATCAGCGCCAGGCAGCCGTCGATCACCTCGCCGAGGTTGTGCGGCGGGATGTTGGTGGCCATGCCGACCGCGATGCCGCTGGAGCCGTTGACCAGCAGGTTGGGGATGCGCGTGGGCATCACCGCCGGGATCTGCTCGGTGCCGTCGTAGTTGGGCACCCAGTCGACGGTTTCCTTGTCCAGGTCGGCCAGCAGCTCGTGGGCGAGCTTGGACATCCGCACTTCGGTGTAACGCATGGCCGCGGCGTTGTCGCCGTCCACCGAACCGAAGTTGCCCTGGCCATCCACCAGCATGTAGCGCAGCGAGAACGGCTGGGCCATCCGCACGATGGTGTCGTAGACGGCGGTGTCGCCGTGGGGGTGGTACTTACCGATGACGTCACCCACCACACGGGCGGATTTCTTGTACGGCTTGTTCCAGTCGTTGCCCAGCTCGCTCATGGCGTAGAGCACGCGCCGGTGCACCGGCTTGAGGCCGTCGCGCACATCCGGCAGGGCCCGGCCGACGATGACGCTCATCGCGTAGTCGAGATACGACTGCCGCAATTCGTCTTCGATATTGACCGGGAGGATTTCTTTGGCCAGTTCACCCATGAGAAGCCTGGTTCCTTCTGATCTGAAAAGCGCTAGGGCTCGCCCGCATGTCGGCCGAGCCTGATATAGGAGAGGCGAAAGCCCGTCTGGCGGCGCCTGCCACCGGCAGCGCGAAGGCGCTCCAGCCGGTTTTCAGCACTGCATCACCGCCTACCGAGGGCTTTCGGACAAAGCCTGTGCAAAGAGCGAAATTCTAACACATTCAGGGATGTATCCGCCCCTGGCGATCACCTCAGTGCAGGCGTCGGCGATTCATCAGCTCGGCCATCTTCTTGGCGTCCGGACGCTCCACCACACCGCGCTCGGTGACGATGGCATCGATGAGATCGGCCGGGGTGACGTCGAACACCGGATTGAAGGCCTCGACCTCGGCGGCGATGCGCTGGCCACCGGCTTCCAGCAACTCGTGACCGGCGCGTTCCTCGATGGGGATGTCGTCACCGGACGCCAGATTCATGTCGATGGTGGAGCTGGGCGCCACAACCATGAAGCGCACCCCGTGGTGCATGGCGATGACCGCCAGGTTGTAGGTGCCGATCTTGTTGGCCACGTCGCCGTTGGCGGTGATGCGATCGGCGCCGACGATCACCCAGGCGACGTTGCGCGTCTTCATCAGGTGAGCGGCGGCGGCATCGGCGTTGAGGCTGACCGGGATGCCCTCCCCGGCCAGTTCCCAGGCGGTCAGGCGCGAGCCCTGCAGCCAGGGGCGGGTCTCGTCGGCATGGACGCATTCCACCAGGCCATCCAGATGCGCGGCGCGCAAGACCCCCAGGGCGGTACCGAAGCCACCGGTGGCCAGGGCGCCGGTGTTGCAGTGCGTGAGGAAGGTCTGCTTGCTGGCGTCGTGCTTGCGGATCAGCTCGACGCCCAGCTGGGCCATGGTCAGATTGGCCTCGCGATCGCTCAGGTGGATGGCCACGGCCTCGGCCTCCAGCGCCGCCAGGGCGCCCTCCCCGGCCGCTCGCGTCAGGCGCTCGCGCATCCGGTTGAGCGCCCAGAACAGATTGACCGCGGTGGGCCGCGAGGCCGCCAGCAGTTCGAAGTCGGCGCTGACGGTGGCTTGCCAGTCCTCGCCCGCCGCGGCGCGCTGACGGGCACCCAGCACCACGCCGTAGGCGGCGCTGATGCCGATGGCCGGGGCACCGCGTACCAGCATGTCGCGGATGGCCTGGGCCACCTCGGCGGCGCTGTGACAGGCGACCCAGTGTTCGCGCAGCGGCAACAGGCGCTGGTCGAGCAGGTGCAGGGCACCGTCCCGCCATTCGATCGCCTTGATCTTTTCCGCCGCCAGCAGACGCTCTCGCATGATCTCTCCTCGACCTGAATCTGTAGCCCGCCAGTATACCGGCATCGGCGTGCGGATTTAGCGGTAGCGCCGCAAGGACCGCTATACTGCCGGCTCGCCCCTCTTGGAACCGCCGCAGATGCCCACCCCCGCGCCCCTGGACCTCTTGTTGCTCCCCAGCTGGATCGTGCCGGTGGAGCCTGCCGGGGTGGTCCTGCGCGATTACGCCCTGGGCGTACGCAACGGTTGCATCGCCCTGCTCGCGCCGCGCGCCGAGGCCCTGCGCCAGCCGGCCAAGGAAACCCTGGAGCTGCCGGGCAAGGCGCTGATCCCGGGGCTGATCAATGCCCACGGCCACGCCGCCATGACGCTGTTTCGCGGCATGGCCGACGACCTGCCGCTGCAGACCTGGCTGCAGGATCACATCTGGCCAGCCGAGGGCCGCTGGGTCGACGAGGACTTCGTCCGCGACGGCACCACCCTGGCCATCGCCGAGCAGATCCGCGGCGGCATCACCTGCTTCTCGGACATGTACTTCTATCCCCAGGTGGCCTGCGAGGCGATCCATCGCACCGGGGTGCGCGCCCAGGTTTGCCTGCCGATCCTCGACTTCCCCATTCCTGGCGCCCGCACCGCGGATGACATGATCCGGCGCGGCCTGGAATTGTTCGACGACATGAAGCTGCACGAGCGCATCAGCGTGGCCTTCGGGCCCCATGCGCCCTATACCGTGGCCGACGCCAAGCTCGAAGAGATCCTGGTACTGGCCGAGCAGCTGCAGGCACCGATCCAGATGCATGTGCACGAGACCGCCTTCGAGTTGGAGCAGGCGCTGGAGCAGACCGGCGAACGGCCGCTCAGCCGGCTGCGCCGCCTGGGTCTGCTCGGGCCGCGCTTCCAGGCCGTGCACATGACCCAGGTGGACGACGAGGACCTGGAAAACCTCGTCGAGACCAACAGCCATGTCATCCACAGCCCCGAGTCCAATCTCAAGCTGGCCAGCGGCTTCTGCCCGGTGGAGCGCCTCTGGCAGGCCGGCGTCAACGTCGCCATCGGCACCGACGGCGCGGCCAGCAACAACGATCTCGACCTGCTCGGCGAGACCCGTACCGCCGCCCTGCTGGCCAAGGCCGTCGCCGGCTCGGCCACCGCCCTGGATGCCCACCGCGCGCTGCGCATGGCGACCCTGAACGGCGCCCGCGCGCTGGGCCTGGAGCGCTGCCTGGGCTCGCTGGAAGTCGGCAAGGCGGCCGACCTGACCGCCGTCGACCTCAGCGGTCTCGCCCAGCAACCGCTCTACGATCCCGTTTCGCAACTCATCTACGCCACCGGCCGCGATCGCGTCAGCGACGTCTGGGTCGGCGGCGTGCCGCTGCTGCGCCAGAGCGAACTCGTGCGCCTGGACGAGGCCGAACTCATAGCCAATGCGCAGCAGTGGGCCACCCGTATCCAGCAGGGCGCCTGACGCGCCCCGCTTTCTTGCCTCTGGAGAACACCATGTCCAACGTCGATAACGCCGAGATCGCCAAATTCGAGGCCCTCGCCTACCGCTGGTGGGATCGCGAGAGTGAATTCAAGCCGCTGCACGACATCAACCCGCTGCGCGTCAACTGGATCGACCAGCACGCCGGCCTGGCTGGGAAGAAGGTGCTGGACGTGGGTTGCGGTGGCGGCATCCTCAGCGAGGCCATGGCCCAGCGTGGTGCCCAGGTGACCGGCATCGACATGGCCGAGGCCCCCCTGGCGGTGGCCCGCCTGCACCAGCTGGAATCCGGGGTGCCGGTGGAATACATCCAGGAGACCACCGAGGACCACGCGCGCAAGCACGCCGGCACCTACGACGTGGTGACCTGCCTGGAGATGCTGGAACACGTGCCGGACCCCTCGTCGGTGATCAAGGCCTGCCACGACCTGGTCAAGCCGGGCGGCCAGGTGTTCTTCTCCACCATCAACCGCAATCCCAAGGCCTACCTGTTCGCCATCGTCGGTGCCGAGTACGTGCTGCGCCTGCTGCCGCGTGGCACCCACGATTTCCGCAAGTTCATCCGCCCCTCGGAGCTGGGTGCCTGGGCCCGTGCCGCCGGCCTCAACCTGCGCGACGTCATCGGTCTCACCTACAACCCGCTGACCAAGAGATACAAGCTGGAAGGCGACGTGACGGTGAACTACATGGTGCGCACGCAGCGCGAGGACTAGGCCATGCGTCTGCAAGCGGTCCTCTTCGACATGGACGGCACCCTGCTGGACACGGCGCCGGATTTCATCGCCATCATCCAGGCCATGCGCCAGGACAGGGGCCTGGCACCTGCCGATGAAGCTCGCCTGCGCGGCGTCATCTCCGGTGGCGCCAAGGCGATGATCCTGGCCGGCTTCGAGATCGATCCCCTGGGTGCCGAACTCGAACCCCTGCGCCTGGAGTTTCTCGAGCGCTACCAGACGCAATGCGCGGTCCACACCCGGCTGTTCGACGGCATGGACGAGATCCTGCGCGATCTCGATGCCGCCCGGTTGCGCTGGGGCGTGGTGACCAACAAGCCGGTGCGCTTCGCCGAGCCGATCATGCAGCGTCTGGGCCTGGCCGAACGCTCGGCCTGCCTGGTCTGCCCCGATCATGTCGCGCACAGCAAGCCGGATCCGGAGATGGTGGTGCTGGCCTGCCGGCAACTGGACGTGGATCCCCAAGCCGCCCTGTTCATCGGTGATGACCTGCGCGACATCGAGTCCGGTCGGGCGGCCGGCAGCAAGACGGTGGCGGCGCGCTACGGCTATATCCATCCAGACGACCGCCCCGAGCACTGGGGCGCCGACGCCATCATCGATCACCCATTGGAATTGCGCGCGCTGCTCGATCGCGCGCTGTGCGGCTGCTAGAGGTTCAGATGTTCGACTACCAGGCTCCGGCCGAGCTGCTCAAGGACCGCACCATCCTCGTCACCGGTGCCAATCGCGGCATCGGCGCCGCCCTGGCCAAGGGCTGTGCCGCCCTGGGCGCCACCGTCATCCTTCAGGGTCGCGATGCCGCGGCGCTGGATCAGGTATGCCAGGGGATCCTGGCCAGCGGTGGCCTGGCCGAGCCCCTGGTGCTGGATCTCGAGCAGGCGGATGCGGCCGCCTACACCGCCGTGGCGGAGCGCCTGCAACAACGCCACGGGCGCCTGGATGGTCTGGTACACAACGCCGGCCTGCTGGGCCCGCGGGTACTGCTCGAAAAAACGCCCGCGGGCGCCCTGGCGCAGGTGCTGCAGGTCAATGTCCAGGCCGGCTTCGCCCTGACCCAGGCCCTGCTGCCGCTGCTCAGGGCGGCCGGTGAGGCCTCGCTGATCTTCACGTCCAGCAGTGTCGGTCGCAAGGGCCGCGCCGGCTGGGGCGCCTATTCGGTGTCCAAGTTCGCCACCGAGGGCCTGATGCAGGTCTGGGCGGAGGAACTGGCGGAAGCCGGCATCCGGGTCAACAGCGTCAACCCGGGCGGTACCCGCACCGCCATGCGTGCGGCGGCCTATCCCGAGGAGGATCCGGCCCGGGTGCCCGCGGCGGAGGCCATCCTGCCGGTCTATCTCTATCTGCTCGGCCCGGCCAGCCGGGGCACCACCGGCCAGGCGCTCAACGCCCAGTAGTTGAGTCGATCAGACGTGGAAGCGCTGCACCAGACGCGAGAGTTCGTCACCCAGCTCGGCCAGCTCCCGGCTGGCTGACGCCGTGGCCGCCATCGCCTGGCTGGACTGATCGGCGCCGTCGCGAATCCGGGTGACATTGACCGCCACCTCTTCGGCCACCCCGCGCTGCTGCACCGCCGCCGCGGCGATCTGCTGGTTCTTCTGCTGGATGCTGGCCACCGCCGTGGCGATGCCGGCAAAGGCGCGCCGGGTATCGCCGGCACTGCCCAGGGTGTCGACGAGCAGGGTCTCGCTCTGCTGCATCCGTGCGACCGCTTCCCCACTGCCCTTCTGCAGCACCACGATGAGCTGTTCGATCTCGACGCTCGACTGCTGGGTACGACGCGCCAGGGCACGGACCTCGTCGGCGACCACGGCGAACCCCCGCCCCTGCTCACCGGCGCGGGCCGCTTCGATGGCCGCGTTGAGCGCCAGCAGGTTGGTCTGCTCGGCCACCGCCTTGATCACGTCCAGCACACTGCTGATCGCCTGGCTGTCGTGGGACACGCCGTCGAGCCGCTCGGCCGCGGACCGGACATCCACCCCCAGGGTCTCGATGCCGGCCAGACTGCGGCCGATCACCGCCTGGCCATCGCTGACCTGGCGCTCGGCCTGATCGCCGGCACCGGCGGCGGCTTCGGCATCCGCGGCGACCCCCTGGGCCGTGGCGGCCAGTTCGGCCATGGCCGCGGCCACCTGATCGGTTTCCTCACGCTGCCGGGTCACCCCCAGCTGCGCCTCGCGGGCCTGTTCGGCCAGGGCGGCGGCGGACTGGCCGAGCCGGCCGATACCGGCCTGCAGCTGCAGGACCATGCCGCGCAGCGCCGCCACCATGCTGGCGCTGGAGCGCTGCAACTGGCCGATTTCATCGCCCCGATCCACCGTCAACTCGACATCCAGCTGGCCCTGGGCGATGCGCTCGGCGGCGGCGATCACCTTGCGCAGCGGCCGGACGATGGCCAGGGTGATGATCAGCGCGGCCAGGGCACCAACGATCAGCGCCAGCAGGGCCACGCCACCGATGGTCAGCAGGCGCTTGGTCATCATCGCCTGCAGTTCGGTTTCCTGTTGCCCGTAGAGGGCATCGACCCGCTGCACCGCGGTTTCGGCCAGGCTGGTCATCCGCGCGCCGGCGACCTGCTCCTGGGCCAGGGCGGCGGCATAGTCGCCAAGTCGGCGGATGAATTCCTTGATATTGGTGGAGACGTCCTGGATGACCGAGGAATAGGCCGGATCGCTCAGCTGCGGCTCGACCTTGGCCAGCAATTCCAGGGCGGCACTGGCCGAGGGCAGCGGCTGGTCGTCCACCGTGCTCTTGCCGGCGCGTGCCTGGGCTTCGTCGAGACTCTTGAGCATCAGGCGATAGAGTTCGCCGACCTGCTGCGACAGGGTCAGGAGTTCCGCGCCCTGCTTGCCACCGGAATCCTTGAGCGCATAGGCGCCGTCATCCAGCAGACCGGACTGGAGGATGTCCAGGCTGTTGGCCGCGCCCTCTACCAGAAAGGCGGCCCCTTCCATGGCCAGGCGGCGCGAGGTGTTGAGCCGTTCGAAGTCGGCGAAGGCGGTGCCATAGGCCTGGGTGGCCTCGCGGGCGGCGTCGAGGTCGATGGCGTTGGCACTGCCCACCTCGGCCTCCAGCTGTCCCAGCCGCTCGAGCACTGCCGGCAGCGCCTGCCGTAGATGCTCGGCCTGGGCGGCCTCGCCACTCAGGCGAAAGCCCTGCTCCAGGGCGCGGACCTGCATCACTTGTCGATTGATCGCCGCCATGTCGCGCAGGGAGCCGAATCTATGCTCGACATCCTTGAGTGCGAGCCCGCCCTGCAGGGCCACGACCAGGGTCAGCAGCAGCACCAGCCCGAAGCCTACCGCCAGCTTGGTCGCGGTTCGCCAATTGGCCAGGCGATAGCGTGCAATCCCTTTCATACCGCACCCCGACAAAATGAGTTCTACCGACGCTTTCGTCTGCAGAAGCCGATTCTTGAGGGGGTGCGGAGCAAACCACCGCTATCCGTCGCGCGCGGTTATGTCGGCGTCGCTTTGGATGGCGGCCGTTGGCCAGGGGGCCGAGCGATCAGCGACCGGCGCGGGACTCGCGAATGTAGAAGCGCGCCTTTTCGGCGTTCTTCACGCAACCGGTGTAGGCCTCGACCTGCTGCTGCGTCTTGGCGGTGGACAGCAAGGCCAGCGCCTTGGAATAGCTCACCGTGCCGGAAAAGCCTTCGGCCTTGGCCAGGTCGAGTTCCTGCCAGGCGGAACGGGTCTGGGTGGCGCAGCTGTCACGATTGACCACCTTGCCCGAACAGCCTGCGAGCACCACGGCAGCCAGGGTAGCGGCCAGGACGGGAACCAGTTTCGCTTTCATCTCTCTTTCTCCTTGCGACCTGCAACCGGCCGGAACGGCCGGATAACCGCAGCGTAGACCGCCAACCCCGGGCGCTGTTCAGCGCCGGTTGCGCAGAAACTCGACCACCGCGGCCTGGTCGCCGCTGAAGATCACCCGGGACGCCTTGCTCTCCCGCTGATAGGCGTACATGGGATCGTAGTATTCCGCCAGCAGGCCCTCGATCCAGCCGCGATGCGCCGCGACGTCGCCCGAGCGCTCCTGCTCGGCCAGGGCGTCTTCGAGAATGGCCGACAGGCGCTGGAAGCGTTCGCCGCCCAGGCGCTTGGCGATGCCGGAAAGACTCTTGCGCAGCTGTTCTGCGAACAGCGCGAAGCCCTGCTCGGGACCGTGCAGGGCCACGAATTCCGCCGCCAGGTCGATGACATAGTCGCGCAGGATGCGCTCGATGCGGTTTTCCCGGCTGTCTTCCAGCCAGACCAGTGGGTACTGCTGCATGCTCTGGTGCAATTCCAGTGGCAGGGAGCAGCGACCGACCAGGCGTGATTCGTCTTCCAGCACGAATTGCGCCTGCCCCCCATGACGACGGCGGAGCAGGTCGATGGCCAGGCTGTTCTCGAAATCGATCTGGCCCGGCTGGGGCGTGGCCCGCTTGCCGAAGCTGGAGCCGCGGTGATTGGCATGACCTTCGAGATCGACGGCGTTGTCGAGCTGGGCCACCACCTCGGTCTTGCCGGTGCCGGTCATGCCGCCCACCACCACGAAGCCGCACTCGGCGAGCGCCTGCTGCAGCGTCTCGATGAGAAAGGTGCGCATGGCCTTGTAGCCACCCACCACCCGCGGATAGGCGATGCCGGCTTCGCTGCGCAGCCATTCCTGGCTGATCTGGGAGCGCAAGCCACCGCGGAAGCAATAGAGGTAGCCCTCCGGATGAGCCTGGGCATAGTCGGCCCAGGCCTGGATGCGCGCCTCCTTCACCGCACCGGACACCAGTTGATGACCGAGTTGCAGCGCCGCCTGCTGGCCCTGCTGCTTGTAGCGGGTACCGACGCGCTGGCGCTCCAGGTCGTTCATCAGCGGCAGGTTGGTCGCCTGGGGAAAGGCGCCCTTGGCGAACTCCACCGGGGCGCGGACATCGATCAGGGGAACATCGCTCAGGAACAGCGCCCTTAGGTCGCGGGCATCCTCACGCTGACTCATCAGGCCACCTCGACCGCATGGGCGCGCCGGTCCACCAGCCGCCCTATGGGTTGCAGGGCCAGGCCCAGCTCCGCGGCCACGGCGAGAAATTCCGCTTCGCCTGCCGGCGCCACGGCCACCAGCAGGCCGCCACTGGTCTGGGGGTCGCACAGCAGCTGGCGGCGGCCTTCGTCCAGCGGGGCGATACGGCTGCCGTAGCTGTCGAAGTTGCGCTCGGTCCCGCCAGGCACGCAGCCCTGCTGCAGATAGAAATCCACGCCTTCGAGGCGGGGAATGGCGGCGAAGTCGAGTTCGGCGGTGAGGCCACTGCCGTCGGCCATCTCCACCAGGTGGCCGAGCAGCCCGAAGCCGGTGACGTCGGTCATCGCCGTCACCCCGGCCAGGCGGCCGAAGCGGCTGCCGGGACGATTGAGCTGGCACATGGTGTCGCGCGCCAGATGGCGATCCTCAGGGCGCAGCAGGGCGCGTTTCTCGGCGGTGGTGAGGATGCCGATGCCCAGCGGCTTGGTCAGGTAGAGGCGGCTGCCCAGGGTCGCGGTGTCGTTGCGCTTGAGGTGGCGCTTTTCCACGATCCCGGTCACGGCCAGGCCGAAGATCGGTTCGGGGGCGTCGATGGAATGACCGCCGGCCAGGGGAATGCCGGCGTCGTCGCAGACCCGCCGACCGCCGGCGATGACCTCGCGTGCCACTTCCGGCGGCAGCACGTTGACCGGCCAGCCGAGGATGGCGATGGCCAGCAGGGGATCGCCGCCCATGGCATAGATGTCGCTGATGGCATTGGTGGCGGCGATGCGGCCGAAATCGAACGGATCATCGACGATGGGCATGAAGAAATCGGTGGTGGAGACCACCCCGCGTTCGTCGTCCAGACCATAGACCGCCGCATCGTCACGCGAGGCATTGCCCACCCACAGCCGCGGATCCAGGTGCTGGGCGCCGCTGCCGGCGAGGATGGTCTCCAGGGTCTTGGGGGCGATCTTGCAACCACAACCGGCGCCGTGGCTGTATTGGGTGAGGCGAATGGGATCGGTCATCGTTACTCCGGTTCAGCGGTGGCGCTGGTTCGACAGCCAGCGCGAAGGGGCGTAATAGTAGCAAATGCCCGTCAACCGGCGGGCGCCGGCCGCGCCTAACAGATCGCCAGCCAAAGCAAAAGGGCTGTTTTCTGGCGGTAATCCACAGTTGCTGTGGATAACCTCGTGGAAAACCTCCAACCGACCCCGGACAAGCGAGCGGCGGTGCGGCGATGGACGAACTGGCGATTTTTTAGCCGGTCCGCCAACTATTTTTTCCCGTTCGAGGGTAGCGGACAGAAGCGGCGTGCGTTATGGCCAGGGTGCGCTAGCATTGGCGGTTTCTCCGGTCTTAGCAGTGCTCATGTCCTCTCCAGCCATTTCCCCCGTTACGCCCTGGCAGCGCGGCCTGCTGCTCGCCAGCCTCATGCTCATCGCCCTCAACCTGCGTCCGGCCCTCTCCAGCCTGGCACCGCTCCTGCGGCAGATCGAAGGCAGCACGGGCTTGTCCAGCAGCGCCATCGGTCTGCTCACCACCCTGCCGGTGCTCTGTCTGGGCCTGTTCGCACCTCTGGCCCCGCGTTTGGCGCGCCGCTGGGGTAGCGAACGCACCCTGGGCGCCATCCTGGCTCTGCTCGCTGGCGGTATCGTCCTGCGCAGCCTGCTGCCGCCGCTGGGGCTGTTTCTCGGCAGCCTGATCGCCGGCGCCTGCATCGGCATCCTTGGCGTGCTCTTGCCGGCCCTGGTCAAGCGCGACTTTCCCGCCCAGGCCGGCCAGCTGATGGGGCTCTACACCATGATGCTGTGCATCGGCGCCGCCGTGGCTGCGGGGGCGACCGCGCCCCTCGCCGAGGCCTTCGACGGTCGCTGGCAACCTGCTCTCGCCACCTGGGCCCTGGTCGCCGTGGTGGCCCTGGTGGTCTGGCTGCCGCAACTGCGCCAGCCGCCCACGGCGCCACCGCGCCGAGGTGCTGGCGGTTCGCTGTGGCGCAATCGGCTGGCCTGGCAGATCACTCTGTACATGGGTTTGCAGTCGTCACTGGCCTATATCGTCTTCGGCTGGCTGCCGACCCTGCTGATGGATCGCGGGCTGGGCATGGTGCAGGCTGGCCTGATGCTGTCGGGCTCGGTGATGACCCAGCTGGTCAGCGCCCTCACCGCCCCCTGGCTGGCGACGCGGGGGCAGGACCAGCGCCTGGCCATCGTGGTGGTGATGGGCCTGACCCTCGCCGGTTTGCTGGGCTGCCTCTATGCCCCCCTGGGCAGTCTGTGGCTCTGGGCCGTCGTGCTCGGCCTGGGCCAGGGCGGGACCTTCAGCCTGGCGCTCGCCCTGCTGGTGCTGCGCTCGCGGGATGCGGAAACCGCCGGACGACTGTCAGGCATGGCCCAGGGCGCGGGTTACAGCCTGGCCTCGCTCGGCCCGCTGCTGGTCGGCATCATCCACGACGCCACCCATGGCTGGGCACCCATGGGTGTGCTCTTCACCCTGATCGCCGTGCTGGCCACGCTGTTCGGGCTGGGCGCGGGGCGGACCCGCTACGTCAACGACGTCTAGCGGCGATAGAGCCCGGCGGCTCGGCTACCATCGGTCTGCAGCCGCGGCGCGCGGATCCCCGCCTCGCGCAGGGCACTCTGCCAGGCCTCGGCCTGGTCGCCGCCCAGGGTCACCGCCACATCGCCATTGAGCGCCAGGGCCGCCGCCAGCCGGGCAGTCCAGCGCTGCTCCGGTGCGCGCGCCAGGACGGGCAGGAGCAGCTGGCCGTCGCGCTGCAACTCCTTGAGCAGGGTGGCGGCGCTCGGCAACAGCTCGGGCAGTGGCTGGCCGGCCTGCAGCCGCTCGGCATGCAGATAGCCGCGGCGATTGCCGCGGGTGATGCCATAGAGCGTCAGTACCGTCTGCGACTCCGCCAGCTGCAGCACCAGCAGCCCCTGCTGATCGTCCGGCCCATAGAGCATGGCCTCGCCCAGCAGGCTGTTGGCGATGACGTTGCTGGCACCGCAATCGCGCCCCTCGCACCAATAGAGGAGGGTCGCGCCCTGCTGCTGCAGGCGCTGGCGCTCGCTGTCCAGCCGCGCCAGCGGCGGATGGCCGCTGGCCAGCTCGAAGGTCTGGGTCTGGAGCTGGCCCTCCACCTGCAGCGAATCCTCCAGGCGCAGGCGACCGCCGATGCGACTGACCGGCCCCAGCGGATAGAGGCGCTCGGCGCTGGCCGGTCCGCTTTCGCGCACCAATTGGGCATGGTCCATGGGTGCGATCTCCGGCAGCACCTCCGCCTGCGTCGTACCAAGGGACAGCAGCAGGCCGATCAGCAGGAGGCGTCGCAGGGAGCGGGAGCGCGGGCAGAACGGACGGCTAGGCATGCCGCATTATTCGTCGTGCCCGGTGCCGGCGGCAAAGAAGGCATTGAAACAATCTGCGACGGCCTGGGCGCCCGCCGCATCGTCCAGATGTAGATGGTGTCCGCCTGGCAATTCGTGAAGGCTGAAGTTCGGCTGTTCTCGCGCCAGGCGCATGGCCTCGGCATGGGGCGCCACCAGGCCACCCGCGGCCACCACCAGAGCTGTGGGGCAGCGCACCGCGCGCAGACAGGCCTCGGCCTGCTCCGGGGTGAACCTCATTCGACTGGGCAGCCTCAAGTGGGGATCAGAGCGCCAGGTGTAGCCACCGGGCACCGCCATCAAGCCACGCTCGGCAAGCAGCTCGGCGGCTTCCCGACTGACCGTCAGGGCGCCCTTCAGCCGCGCCGCCACGGCGTCTTCCACCGTGGCGTAGACCGGCTTGCGCCGGTTGGGCAGCTCCAGTTCCGCCAGCAGCGCCTTGCCGAGTTTCTCGGCGATCTCCTCTGCCGGCGTCGTATAGGGCAGCAGGCCATCGATCAGCGCCAGGCGCTCGATCTGCTCCGGCAGGGCCGCGGCAGCGATGACGCCGACGATGGCACCCATGGAGTGCCCGAGCAGGCCGAAGCGGGTCCAGCCCAGTTGCCGGGCGGCAGCGAGCACATCCAGCACATAGTCCTGAATCGCATACCCGACGCCCGCAGGACGATGGGCCGACAGACCATGACCCGGCAGGTCCAGGGCGACGATGCGCAGACCGTGCAGCCGTGGCGCGAGTTGGGCGAAGGTCATGGCATTGTCCAGCCAGCCGTGCAGCGCCAGCACCGGATAGCCGTCCTCCGGGCCGAAGACTCGGGCACTCAACTCGATATGAGGCAATTCCAGCCGCAATTCTTGCACCTGGGCGGTCATGATTTCCACTCCGCGGGTGCCCGTGCGCACTTCATGCCGGGGAGGCATCCCGCTGCAAGGGCACCACGGCTACCGTCAGCCGCGATACGCAGGTCAGGCGCCCCTCCTCATCGCTCAGGCGGATATCCCAGACATGGCTGCTGCGCCCCAGGTGCAGCGGGCGAGCCACCGCTGTCACCCGCCCGGAGCGCACGCCACGCAGATGGTTGGCATTGATTTCCTGACCCACGCAATAGAAGCGCGAACGATCCACGCAGAGCATGCTGGCGATCGAGCCCACGGTTTCCGCCAGGGCCACCGAGGCGCCGCCGTGCAGCAGCCCCATTGGCTGATGAGTACGCCGATCGACCACCATGCTGGCGGTCAGGCTGCCGTCGTCCCAGGCTTCGATCCGCATGTCCAGGTGTTCGGCCAGGGTGTTCTCGAGCGCATGCCCGAGGTCCTCAGGATCAGGAAGGGTCTGCCAGATGCTCATGTACTTTCCTTGCAAGGGCGTCAGCCGTGGAAGCGACTGACCAGATCGAAACCGCCGGCCAGAGGCAGCGGCGCCTCCAGACACAACAGGGACGCGGTGCCCATGGCCACCGGCGCCTGCCGATGACCGTGCAGCAACCAGCCGGCCAGTTCACCGACGAAGGGATTGTGGGTCACCAACAGCAGCTCCTCCACCTCCAGTCGCGCCAGTTCCGCCAGGGCGCGTTCCGGCTCGCCGTCGGGCGTGGCCCAGGAAACGCTGTGCAACTCGCCCGACCAGCCCAGCTGCTGTTGCACCAGGGCCGCCGTCTGCTGCGCACGCACGTAGGGACTGGCCAGGATGAGCTGCAGCCTTGCATCCTGCAGCTGCAGGGCGCTGCGCAACACCTCGGCGCGACCGGCCGCGGTCAGCTCGCGCAGCTCGTCACTAGGGGCCCGCGCCTCGGCTTCGCCATGCCGCAGCAGCCATAACTTCATGGCGCGGTGGCGGAACGGTCGTCGGCCTGCTCGGTGGGCGGCCAGTCGGCGAAGGGCCAGGGCTTCACTTCGCTGGCGAAGGTGCCGAAGCGGACGATCTGCGCCAGATAGCTGCCCAAGGCCGCGCCAAAGGCGGTCAGACCGGGATTGGCTTCGCCCTTGATCAGGCGCACCACCAGTTGCACCAGCACCACCACCGCCAGCACGTACTGCGCGCCCAGCCAGACGAACAGGAACAGCAGCATCCAGATCAGGCGCAGGCCTAGCAGCTCGCGGGAATGTTCAGGTTGGGACATGGGAATTCCTCTTTTCAGACAGTGTAGCGGCTCAATTAAAAGGGGCGTCCGCCACATCGACATCGGTCTTGGGCTCACCGCCCATCAGGGCCTCGATCACCTGCCCCAGGCTGCGGCCCTCGAACAGGATCGCATAGAGGCCATTGACCAGGGGCATGTAGACGCCCAGCTCGTCCGCCTTTTCCTTGAGCACGCGCAGGGTGTTGACGCCCTCCGCGGTCTCGCCGATCTGGGCCACCGCCTCGTCCAGGGTCAGTCCGCGGCCCAGGGCATGGCCGACCCGGTAGTTGCGGCTCTTCTCCGACGAGCAGGTCACGATCAGGTCCCCTACCCCGGCCAGGCCCAGGTAGGTGATGGGATTGGCGCCGCGCTGCACGGCGAAGCGGGTCATCTCGGCCAGGGCCCGGGTGATCAGCATGCTGCGGGTGTTCTCGCCCATCGCCAGGGCCGCGGCCATGCCGGCGATGATGGCGTAGACGTTCTTCAGGGCGCCGGCCAGTTCCACGCCGAGGCGGTCGGCACTGGCATAGACACGGAAGGTGCGACCATGCAGCGCCGCCTGGACCCGCCGGCACACGGCCTCGTCCTCGCTGGCCACCACGGTGGCGGTGAGCTGGTGCTCGGCGATCTCGCGGGCAAGATTGGGCCCGGAGATGATGCCGATGCGCGCCCGCGGCACGATCTCCGCGAGGATCTCGCTCATCAGCATGAAGGAATGCGCCTCGATGCCCTTGGTGGTACTGACGAGGAAACGCCCCTCCAGTTGCTGGGCGATGGGTGCCAGGGCCTGACGCAGCGCGCTCGATGGCAGCGCCACCAGGATCAGCTCGCAGCCCTGGATGGCGCCCTGCAGGTCACTGGTGGCCTCGACCGCGGCGTGCACCTTGATACCCTTCAGATAGCGCGGATTCTCGCGCTCGCGGCGGATGGTCTCGGCTTGTTGCGGATCGCGCATCCACAGACGTACCGGCAGCCCGTTCTCGGCGACCAGATTGGCCAGGGCGGTACCGAAACTGCCGCCGCCCAGGACGGCGATGGGGGATTGGACTGTCATCGAAACTCTCGGCTTCACCGCAATCACGCGGCCTCGGCGCTCAGTATACGGTAGCCGCGCGCAGGCCTCAGGACCCGTTCACGATCTGTCGCGCATCGGCCGAACGGTATTGAAAACGCCCGAGGAATACTTATCTAGGGTGGGCAAACACCCCTTTCGCGGTGCTGCCCGCCGCGCTGCCCCAGGGCGCGCGCGACCCCGAGCGGGCGCCCAGGATGGAGAATTGACTGCGAAAAGTGCACAATGGTCCGTTAACGAGCAGGGCGCTGGCCTGTGACTTTCCCGATGCCCCGGCAGTCTACTGCTACACGAAGCCATACCCAGAGCGACCTTCGGAGTCGCCAGAGCCTGGACCTAGGCCAGCTACAGGAGCTTGCATGACCAAACAACACGCCTTTACCTACGAAGACTTGCTGCGCTGCAGCCGTGGCGAGCTCTTCGGTCCGGGCAATGCCCAATTGCCCGCACCGAACATGCTGATGATCGATCGGATCACGCATATCAGTGAGGTAGGCGGGAAATACGGCAAGGGCGAACTGGTGGCGGAACTCGATATCCGTCCCGACCTCTGGTTCTTCGGTTGCCATTTCGAAGGTGACCCGGTGATGCCGGGCTGCCTGGGCCTGGATGCCATGTGGCAGCTGGTCGGTTTCTACCTTGGCTGGCAGGGCAATCCGGGTCGCGGTCGCGCCCTGGGTTCTGGCGAAGTGAAGTTCTTCGGCCAGGTACTGCCGACCGCCAAGAAGGTCACCTACAATATCCATATCAAACGCACTATCAACAGGTCGCTGATTCTGGCCATCGCCGATGGCACCGTTAGCGTGGACGGCCGCGAGATCTACTCCGCCGAAGGTCTGCGCGTCGGCCTGTTCACTTCCACCGATAGCTTCTAAGGGCTTTTCGCATGCGTCGCGTCGTCATTACCGGTCTGGGTATCGTTTCGTGCCTGGGCAATGATAAAGACACCGTTTCCGCCAACCTGCGCGCGGGTCGTGCCGGCATCCGGCACAATCCGGAATATGCCGAGATGGGTCTGCGCAGCCAGGTTTCCGGTTCCATCGACCTGAACCTCGAAGAACTGATCGACCGCAAGGTCAAGCGCTTCGTCGGCGATGCCGCCGCCTACGCCTATCTGGCGATGGAGCAGGCGATCAAGGACTCCGGTCTATCCGAAGAGCAGGTCTCCAACCCCCGCACCGGCCTGATCGCCGGTTCCGGTGGCGCCTCCACCTTCAACCAGATGGAAGCCCTGGACATCCTGCGCGAGAAGGGCGTCAAGCGCGTCGGTCCTTACCGCGTGACCCGGACCATGAGCAGCACGGTCTCCGCCTGCCTGGCCACCCCCTTCAAGATCAAGGGCCTGAACTACTCCGTGGCCTCGGCCTGCGCCACCAGTGCCCACTGCATCGGCCTGGCCATGGAGCAGATCCAGCTCGGCAAGCAGGACGTGGTCTTCGCCGGTGGCGGCGAGGAAGAGCACTGGACCCAGAGCATGCTGTTCGATGCAATGGGCGCGCTCTCCAGCGACTACAACGAGACGCCGGAAAAGGCTTCCCGTGCCTACGACAGCAAGCGTGATGGCTTCGTCATCGCCGGCGGCGGCGGCATGGTGGTGGTCGAGGAACTCGAACACGCCCTGGCCCGTGGCGCCAAGATCTACGCCGAGATCGTCGGCTACGGCGCGACCTCCGACGGCTACGACATGGTCGCCCCGAGTGGCGAAGGCGCCATCCGCTGTATGCAGCAGGCGCTGTCCACCGTCGACGGCGAGATCGACTACCTGAACACCCACGGCACCTCCACCCCGGTGGGCGACGTGGCCGAGATCAAGGGCGTACGCGCCGTGTTCGGCGACAAGGCACCGGCCATCAGCTCCACCAAGAGCCTGTCGGGTCACTCCCTGGGCGCTGCCGGTGTCCACGAGGCCATCTACTGCATGCTGATGATGGAAGGCAACTTCATCGCCGGCTCGGCCAACATCGACGAACTGGATCCGGAAGTCGCCGACCTGCCGATCCTGCGCGAGACCAAGGAAAACGCCAAGCTGGATCTCATCATGAGCAACAGCTTCGGTTTCGGCGGCACCAACGCCACCCTGGTACTCAAGCGCTGGCAGGGCTGATAGCCCTCGCTCGTGTGACCCGAACGGCGCCTCTGGCGCCGTTTTTCATTTCTGCTCCCCGCCCCGCTGAACCGGTCAGGAGCCCCGCGGTCGAAGGCGCCGGCACTTCGCCTGCGAACCTCCAGGAAGAATGGATTCAGCAGCGCGAATAGCTTAATCTCGCGCCGCTTCGCTGTGTCTGCGCAGCCGCCATAGACAGCGCTGTCCGGAAACCCCGGACAGAGACAAGAAACTGTTGTACCCATGGAGCCCCAATGCACAATCAAAACCAGAGCTACCGCGGACCCTTGATCGTCCTCACCATGCTGTTCTTCATGTGGGGTCTGATCACCTCGCTGAACGACATCCTGATCCCCCATCTCAAGGCGGTCTTCACCCTCAGCTATCTGCAGGCCTCGCTGATCCAGTTCTGCTTCTTCACCGCCTACTTCATCGTCTCCTTCCCGGCCGGTCGCCTGGTGGAAAGCCTGGGCTACAAGAAGGGCATCATCGTCGGCCTGCTCACCGCCGGCGTCGGTTGCGTGCTGTTCTACCCGGCCGCCGGAGCCCACTCCTACGGCTTCTTCCTGACCGCCCTGTTCGTGCTGGCCGCCGGTATCACCGTGCTGCAGGTGGCGGCGAATCCCTACGTCACCATCCTCGGCAAGCCGGAAACCGCGGCCTCGCGCCTCAACCTGACCCAGGCCTTCAACTCCCTGGGTACCACCGTCGGCCCGCTGGTGGGCGCGGTGACCATCCTGGCGCTGGTCGGTGAAGATTCCGCCGCCCACTCGGTGCAGCTGCCCTACCTGATCCTGGCCGGCATGCTGGTCGCCCTGGCGGTGATCATCGGCCTCTTCCGCCTGCCGCAGATCAAGGACACCGAACAGGACAACGCCACCGACGAGAACGCCCTGACCGCCAACAGCGTCTGGGCCTATCGCCACCTGCTGCTCGGCGTGGTCGGCATCTTCATGTACGTGGGTGCGGAAGTGTCCATCGGCAGCTACCTGGTGAGCCTGATGGAAAGCCCGGACGTGGCCGGCCTGAACGCCGCCACCGCCGCCAAGTACCTGTCCCTGTACTGGGGTGGCGCCATGGTCGGTCGCTTCATCGGCGGCGTGATCATGACCAAGGTGCGGCCGAACCTGGTGCTGACCTTCAATGCCATCGCCATTGGCGTGCTGCTGGCCGTGGCCGTGCTGCAGGGCGGCAAGGTCGCCATGTGGGCGCTGCTGGCCATCGGCTTCTTCAACTCCATCATGTTCCCGACCATCTTCTCCCTGGCACTCAAGGGCCTGGGCAAGTTCACCTCCAAGGGTTCGGGCCTGCTGTGCATGGGTATCGTCGGTGGCGCACTGGTGCCGGCCATCCAGGGCTACTTCGCCGACACCATCGGCCTGCTGCCCTCCTTCCTGATCCCGCTGGTCTGCTACCTCTACATCCTGTTCTACGGCGTGATGGGCTATCGCCCCACCCTGCGTCGCTGATCCACCCCGAAGCGCTGGCGTCCTGCCAGCGCTTCACCCCTCCTGCTGTTACCCGCCCCCCCTATCCCTGTTCCTCGACAACCCGGCTACGACCATCCTGCCTGGTGGGCCGTACGCACCTGTCCGACGCCCGGGGGTCAGTCCCTCAGCCCCAACCAGCCCTTCGGCGAAAGAGCGCTCGCAAGACCTGCCACGGTGCCCTGCCGCCTTTCGCCATAGCCTGCCTGGCTGGCACTCAACCGCATGGTGGAGCTGCCGCCCTGACAAACTGGCCGTCAACTGAGCCCCCGCCTATAAACCGCCCGGCACTCTCAGCCAGGCGCGCCACCGACGCCCTCCCCGCACCGAATCCTGCGCAAAAGAAAACGCCCGTATCTCTCGATACGGGCGTCTCGTCGTTGCGGCAGGGACCGCTCCAGGAGCGGCCTCGCATCAGGCTCAGGCAGGCTGGCGAGCTTCCTCGACTTCGACGGCGTTCGGGCCGCGAGCGAGTTCGGTCTTCAGGGTCTGCTCGTCCAGCTGGCCGCACCACTTGGCGACCACGATGGAGGCCACGCCGTTGCCGACCAGGTTGGTCAGGGCGCGGGCTTCGGACATGAAGCGGTCGATACCCAGGATCAGCGCCAGGCCAGCAACCGGTACGTGACCGACGGCGGACAGGGTGGCGGCCAGCACGATGAAGCCGCTACCGGTGACGCCCGCAGCGCCCTTGGAGGAGATCAGCAGCACCAGCAGCAGGGTGATCTGGTGGGTGATGTCCATCTGGGTGTTGGTGGCCTGGGCGATAAACACCGCGGCCATGGTCAGGTAGATGGAGGTGCCGTCGAGGTTGAAGGAGTAGCCGGTGGGGATCACCAGGCCAACCACCGACTTCTCGGCGCCCAGCTTCTGCATCTTGGTCAGCATGCGCGGCAGGGCGGACTCGGAGGACGAGGTACCCAGCACGATCAGCAGTTCTTCACGGATGTACTTGATGAACTTGAGGATACTGAAGCCGTGCATGCGCGCCACGGCACCCAGCACCACCAGCACGAACAGCAGGCAGGTGATGTAGAAGCAGGCCATCAGGTAGCCCAGCTGCACCAGGGTGCCGACGCCGTACTTGCCGATGGTGAACGCCATGGCACCGAAGGCGCCGATGGGGGCGAGCTTCATGATGACGTTGATGATGTTGAAGAAGACGTGGGAGATGCGGTCGATGAAGTTGAACACCAGTTGACCGGTCTCGCCCAGGCGATGCAGGGCATAGCCGAACAGCACGGCGAAGAACAGGACCTGCAGGATCTCACCGGTGGCGAAGGCGTTGACGACCGTCGACGGGATGATGTTCATCAGGAAGTCGATGGTGCTCTGCTTCTCGCCAGCCGCGGCGTAGGCAGCGATGCCCTTGGTGTCCAGGGTGCTGACGTCGACGTTCATGCCGGCGCCCGGCTGGACGACGTTGACCACGATCAGGCCGATCAGCAGCGCGATGGTGGAGAAGATCTCGAAGTACAGCAGCGCCATGCCGCCGGTCTTGCCCACGGCCTTCATGTTCTGCATGCCGGCGATGCCGGTCACCACGGTGCAGAAGATGATGGGCGCGATGACCATCTTGATCAGCTTGATGAAACCGTCACCCAGGGGCTTCATGGCAGCGCCGGTCTGGGGATAGAAGTGGCCGAGCAGCACACCCAGGACGATCGCCACGATCACCTGGAAGTAGAGACTCTTGTAGAGCGGCTGCTTGACGGGACGCTTGGGCGCAGGAGCTGTAGTAGTTGTTGTGTCGACGGTTGCTGTCATGGCTCTTTCCCTTGTGGCCACTGCCTGACGTCCTGTCTGAGTGGGCACCTGACTGAAAGTGGCTCTCTCATCCTGAGAGCTTTTTGTTGTGGATCTGGCGGCCGCGCGACGGTGACACCAGCATCTGGCTGGATATAAGCAATCGCCGTTCCACTTCTTGGTGCGCAATCAAAGGGCCAGCTTTCATGCACCTTTCAATCGAAAGTCTAGTGGCTGTTGCTGGGCGGAACCCCGCCACCCGACAACAGCGGGCGGAAATCCCCCCGCCTTCGAGGCGGTTTTCCGCCAGCCCGCGCCGGCAGTCGGCTATCCTGTGCGCGCCTTTCCCTGGGAGCCTGTCGTGATCCGTCGCTGCCCTTCAAGAGTATTCGGCTGAGATGTCTTCTTTGTTATCCGCCGACCTGCCGGGGTGCTGCAGCCCGCCCGAGCGGCTGCCACCGCCCGCTGCGGAAGCCGAAACGTTGGCCCTGTTGCACTGCCGCTTCGATCCCGCCCTGGTGAGTTTCGAGCGCGACGCCCTGCGCCTGGGCGCCCTGCCCCCGGACAACATCCGCCGCGCCGTGGCCAAGCGCCAGGCCGAATACCTGGCCGGGCGTCTCTGCGCCCGCGAGGCCCTGCGACAGTTGAGCGGCACCGCCGCCGTCCCCGGCCATCGCACTACGGACCGTGGCCCCGCCTGGCCTTCCGGCTGGGTCGGTGCCATCACCCACAGTCACGGCTGGGCAGCCGCGGTGGTGGGCAGCGCCCGTGACTACCTGGGCCTTGGCCTGGACGTGGAAACCCTGCTCGAACCGGCCAAGGCCCTGCGCCTGGCCGACCAGATCCTCACCCCGGCCGAAAGCGAGCGATTGCAGTTGCTGGACGAAAGACAGCAGGCCTTTGCCATTACCCTGGCGTTTTCCGCCAAGGAGAGCCTGTTCAAGGCGCTGCACCCCCAGGTCGGGCAGATGTTCTTCTTTCAGGACGCCGAGATCCTTGGCACCGATCCCGGCGGTACCTTCGATATTCGGCTGCTGATCGAGCTCTCGCCGCGCTGGTCCGCAGGGACCTCGCTACGCGGTCACTATCGCCTGGACGAGGAACGGCGGTTGCTCACGCTGATCGCGGTTCGTCGCTGAGGCCCCTTATATAGAGGAAGGATCATCCGGTGCGCGGACGCCGACCGGGGCAGAACGTCGCAGCGGCCATCGAACGTTTTCTTATGGTGGAGAAAGTGCTCATAGCGAACCGGTATATCCCTTGACGCTTTTGTCGCGCCGGCCCTGCTGCGTTGTACGTTATTTGACCACTTGGCTCTGATCCCAGCCTTCACGCGCACTGGCTGGGCACCACCCCCAGGATACCCCCCAGTCCCGAACAGCTTATCCACGTCTTATCCACAGCCGGAAACGTGACAAACGCGACATCTAGTGGCCCTCGCATCCCCGCACCACCATATATAGCAGTTCGTCGGCATGGCCTGGGACGGCGAAACACCCCTCTGTCAAGACTGTCTTCCCTAACGAGGAGGGCTTATCCTGTCGCCCGAATTATGAATTTCCAGGGTCCCTGACCCCGAACGCCGGCTCCTGCGGGAATCGGCGCTGGTACGGCTTTTCGTTGGAATCTTCATTGGTAATGGCGCGACAGGCAGTCGTCGCGCAGGCCCCAGGCCGACACTCTTCCGGATCGCCGGCGCGCCGACGATCCCCTCTTTCCGATCAAGGGAGTTCCGCATGCACACCGACCTGACCCGCGAGCAAGCCCAGCAGGGCCGCCCGGCGCAAGATGCCAGCCAGGACCTGGGCGCCACCGCCCCCGGTCAACTGCGCGTCATCAAGCGCAACGGTACCGTCGTTCCCTACACCGACGACAAGATCACCGTGGCCATCAGCAAGGCTTTCCTCGCCGTGGAAGGCGGTACCGCCGCGGCCTCCTCGCGCATCCACACCACCGTCAAGCAGCTCACCGACCAGGTCAGCAGCACCTTCAAGCGCCGCATGCCCTCCGGTGGCACCATCCACATCGAGGAAATCCAGGACCAGGTCGAACTGGCCCTGATGCGCGCTGGCGAGCAGAAGGTCGCCCGCAGCTACGTGATCTACCGTGAAGCCCGCAGCCAGGAGCGCAAGCAAGGCGCCGCCAGCGACATCGCCGAGCCGCACCCGAGCATCCGCGTGACCAAGGCCGACGGCACCACCCAGCCGCTGGACATGGGCCGCCTGAACACCATCATCAGCGAAGCCTGCGAAGGCCTCGAAGAGGTGAACGGCGAGCTGATCCAGAAGGAAACCCTGAAGAACCTGTACGACG
This sequence comes from Pseudomonas sp. JUb52, assembly GCF_004341115.1. Lineage (NCBI taxonomy): Bacteria > Pseudomonadati > Pseudomonadota > Gammaproteobacteria > Pseudomonadales > Pseudomonadaceae > Pseudomonas > Pseudomonas sp. JUb52. The sequence continues at coordinate 375,659 of NZ_SLYS01000001.1, read as the reverse complement.
GCGTGGCCGAGAAGGACGTCAACACCGCCCTGGTGATGACCGCCCGCACCCTGGTCGAGCGCGAGCCCAACTACTCCTACGTCACCGCCCGCCTGCTGCTGGACAGCCTGCGCGCCGAAGGCCTGAGTTTCCTCGGCGTGGCCGAGTCCGCCACCCACCACGAGATGGCCGACCTCTACGCCAAGGCCCTGCCCGCCTACGTCGCCAAGGGCGTGGAGCTGGAGCTGCTGGACCCGAAACTGGCCACCTTCGACCTGGCCAAGCTGGGCGCCGCCATCGATCACGAGCGCGACCAGCAATTCACCTACCTGGGTCTGCAGACCCTGTACGACCGCTACTTCCTGCACAGCCACGGCACCCGCTTCGAGCTGCCGCAGCTGTTCTTCATGCGCGTGGCCATGGGTCTGGCGCACATGGAGCAGGACAAGGAAGCCCGCGCCATCGAGTTCTACAACCTGCTGGCCAGCTTCGACTACATGGCGTCGACCCCGACCCTGTTCAACGCCGGCACCCTGCGTCCGCAGCTGTCCAGCTGCTACCTGACCACCGTGCCCGACGACCTGTCCGGCATCTATGGCGCCATCCACGATAACGCCATGCTGTCGAAGTTCGCCGGCGGCCTGGGCAACGACTGGACCCCGGTGCGCGCCCTGGGCTCCTACATCAAGGGCACCAACGGCAAGAGCCAGGGCGTCGTGCCCTTCCTCAAGGTGGTCAACGACACCGCCGTGGCGGTCAACCAGGGCGGCAAGCGCAAGGGCGCGGTCTGCGCCTACCTGGAAACCTGGCACCTGGACATCGAGGAATTCCTCGAGCTGCGCAAGAACACCGGTGACGACCGTCGTCGTACCCACGACATGAACACCGCCAACTGGATCCCCGACCTGTTCATGAAGCGTGTCTTCGAGGACGGCAACTGGACCCTGTTCTCCCCCGCCGACGTGCCCGATCTACACGACCTCTACGGCAAGGCCTTCGAAGAGCGCTACGAGTACTACGAAGCCCTGACCGAGTACGGCAAGCTCAAGCTGCACAAGACCATCAAGGCCAAGGACCTCTGGCGCAAGATGCTGTCCATGCTGTTCGAGACCGGCCACCCGTGGCTGACCTTCAAGGACCCGTGCAACCTGCGCAGCCCGCAGCAGCACGTGGGTGTGGTGCACAGCTCCAACCTCTGCACCGAGATCACCCTGAACACCAACAAGGACGAGATCGCCGTGTGCAACCTGGGTTCGGTGAACCTGGTGAACCACATCGTCGACGGCAAGCTGGACACCGCCAAGGTCGCCCGCACCGTCAAGACCGCCGTGCGCATGCTCGACAACGTCATCGACATCAACTACTACTCGGTGCCCCAGGCGGAGAACTCCAACCTCAAGCACCGTCCGGTCGGCATGGGCATCATGGGCTTCCAGGATGCGCTGTACCTGCAGCACATCGCCTACGGTTCGGATGCCGCCGTGCAGTTCGCCGACACCTCCATGGAAGTGATCAGCTACTACGCCATCCAGGCCTCCTGTGACCTGGCCGAAGAGCGTGGCAGCTACTCCAGCTTCCAGGGTTCGCTGTGGTCCCAGGGCATCCTGCCGATCGACTCCGAGAAGCGCCTGATCGAAGAGCGCGGCGCCAAGTACATCGAGGTCGACCTGTCCGAGACCCTGGACTGGGCCCCGCTGCGCGAGCGTGCCAAGAAAGGCATCCGCAACTCCAACATCATGGCCATCGCGCCGACCGCGACTATCGCCAACATCACCGGCGTGTCCCAGTCGATCGAGCCGACCTACCAGAACCTCTATGTGAAGTCGAACCTCTCGGGCGAATTCACCGTCATCAACCCCTACCTGGTACGCGACCTCAAGGCGCGCGGCCTGTGGGACTCGGTGATGGTCAACGACCTCAAGTACTACGACGGCTCCGTGCAGCAGATCGAGCGCATCCCGCAGGATCTGAAGGACCTGTACGCCACCGCCTTCGAAGTGGAGACCAAGTGGATCGTCGAGGCCGCCAGCCGTCGCCAGAAGTGGATCGACCAGGCACAGTCGCTGAACCTGTACATCGCCGGTGCCTCGGGCAAGAAGCTCGACGTGACCTACCGCATGGCCTGGTTCCGCGGTCTGAAGACTACCTACTACCTCCGTGCCCTGGCCGCCACCAGCACCGAAAAGTCCACCATCAACACCGGCAAGCTGAACGCCGTGAGCGCCGATCCCATCACCGGCGTCCAGGCCAGCGCGGCCCCCGCCCCGGCGCAGAAGGTCGAAGCGGCGCCCGCCGCGGCACCGGCTCCGGTGCCCAAGGCCTGCAGCCTCGACGATCCCGAGTGCGAAGCCTGCCAGTAACACCCCAAGCCCTCTCCCAGTAGAGGGCTGCTCTTTATCCCCTCTCCCTCCGGGAGAGGGCTAGGGTGAGGGCCACGCCGCCCCGCCCCCACCACACAGCCACCCAGGAGACACCCCATGCTGAACTGGGAAGAATTCGACAAAGACGACGACACCGCCACCGCCAAGCCCGCACAGGCCGCCGGCCAGCAGGCGCCCGCTCAGACCGAGCGCCTGGATTCCGAGGGCGACGCCCTGGTCCATGACGCCCGCGCCCTGTCCGCCGACGATTCCGACGCCGTGGCTCGCGCCAAGGCCGCGCTGAACGAGCTGGACATCCAGGAAGGCCTGGACGACCTGGAAGGCTCCTCCGCGCGCGTCCACGTCGGCGACAAGCAGATGATCAACGCCCGCGCCGACCTCAACCAGCTCGTGCCCTTCAAGTACGACTGGGCCTGGCAGAAGTATCTGGATGGTTGCGCCAACCACTGGATGCCCCAGGAAGTGAACATGAACGCCGACATCGCGACCTGGAAGAGCGCGGACGGCCTCACCGAGGACGAGCGTCGCATCGTCAAGCGCAACCTCGGCTTCTTCTCCACCGCCGACTCCCTGGTCGCCAACAACCTGGTGCTGGCCGTCTACCGCCTGATCACCAACCCCGAATGCCGCCAGTACATCCTGCGCCAGGCCTTCGAAGAGGCGATCCACACCCACGCCTACCAGTACTGCATCGAGTCGCTGGGCATGGATGAAGGCGAGATCTTCAACATGTACCACGAGATCCCGAGCGTCGCGAAAAAGGCGAGCTGGGGCCTGAAGTACACCCGCTCCATCTCCGACCCCGAGTTCAAGACCGGCACCCCGGAGACCGATCGCCAGTTCCTCAAGAACCTGATCGCCTACTACTGCGTGCTGGAAGGCATCTTCTTCTATTGCGGCTTCACCCAGATCCTCTCCATGGGCCGCCGCAACAAGATGACTGGCACCGCCGAGCAGTTCCAGTACATCCTGCGTGACGAGTCCATGCACCTGAACTTCGGCATCGACATGATCAACCAGATCAAGATCGAGAACCCGCAGCTGTGGGATGCCCAGATGAAGGACGAAGCCACCCAGATGATCCTCCAGGGCACCCAGCTGGAGATCGAATATGCCCGCGACACCATGCCCCGCGGCGTGCTGGGCATGAACGCGGCGATGATGGAGGACTACCTCAAGTTCATCGCCAACCGCCGCCTGACCCAGATCGGCCTCAAGGAAGAATACCCGGGCGCCACCAACCCCTTCCCTTGGATGAGCGAGATCATGGACCTCAAGAAGGAGAAGAACTTCTTTGAGACGCGGGTGATCGAGTATCAGACGGGTGGGGCGTTGAGCTGGGATTAAAGAAGAAGCCCCGCATTGCGGGGCATTTTTTTAAATGCAGGGATAGCAACTCTAAATGCCAACAAAACAGAACCCGTTTTCCTTATACGACTTTCTCGGCTATCTAATACCAGGAGCGCTACTGCTATATTTTTTTTGCTTAATCATCCCGGAGCCACTAGAAAGTCTTTTAAGCACTCAAATAAAAAGCATAGCAATAACCTACCAAGCTGCGTTAACACTGATCGCAGCCTACATGCTGGGGCAGCTACTAGGCGTAGCATCTTCATTTACACTTGAAAAAAGCTATATAAGAAAACACGGCTATCCTTCTCGAAAGCTTTTGGGCCACAAGCCAACAGGCGAAAGCCGCCCCACCAAAAAAATTGAGTTCTTCTGGGATACTCATATATCGATAGCTGAAAAATTTTCTAAACTAATAGTGCCCGATCAATCACTCAGCGCTAACACTCTAGAAAAACCAGTAATAGATATTATAGAGAACAAAATAAAAGATTATTTCGTAAAACATCATCGCGCCAAAGATACGGACGAAATTTTAAAAATAGAGTATTTTCACCATATATATCACTATTGCGTAGAAAACTCACCCAACCATCTATCAAAAATCCAAAACTATGTTGCACTATATGGGCTAATGAGAAACACCGCTTACGTTTGCGTGATATCTGCGTGGGGAATCGTGATTAATTCAGGCTATTTTTTTGCAATAGCATTATCTCAAAGTAAAACACCCTCTTTTTCCATAGAAAAATCCATTGCTTTTTTTGCATTAATAGCGATTTTTTCAATATTCTATCTTGGATTTTCAAAATTCTACAAAAGATATTCTACAGAAGTTATTATGGCTTTCTCAGTATGCTATGAATACGAAAATCGAGAGCGAAAAATATATAAACCTAAATAGAAATTTATATCTATTTTAATGCATAAAAAATTAACAGAACTCAAAGCACATATGAAAACCAGGCCATGCAATACGATCCGAATAATAGCTAAAAACCAAAAGAGAATATTTTGAAAAATATAGAGTTGATAGAGAAGGCCAAATGGCTATTGACACTAGCAGCTGCGTTCATGTCTCTATCCTTCATATCAAAATACCTATGGATAATAGGCCATCCTGAGTTAATGCTTGACTCGATATCGAATCCGACCAACATTTTTATCTGGCTAGCCTACGTCTTAATAACACTAATGATAATGTTGCTTTCATTTGTAATGCCGTCCTTGTGTTTCACGCTAGGCATGCAACTTTTCAGCAACAAGGAAGCAGATGAAAAAGATTTAGCAAAAACACTTGCAAAATGCAGCGCCCTTTGTTTTTCAATATTTCTACTGAGTATAATTTTATTATTTATTGATCTACACCCTCCTGTTTACGTCACATGTCTAGTAAGCATTTTTAGTGCCTTTATCTATCTATTCTATGAGCTACCAAAAAGAAACATAGACCTGACAAATTATTTACTGAAGGAACTAGCCGACACAAAAAAGATAAATAGAATATCTGCCATCTACAACTTCTCTGCCTTTGCCTTCTTAGCCAACCTCACAGCAATGTGTTGTCTGTTTTTCCCGATGCAATTAGTCCTTAAGGCCTGGAGAGGTGCAGAACACGGTGTAATAGCCGCGATTTCAATAATTGCCACACTTGCCGCCATGTACATCTATCTTCTGCCGGCCATTTTCTACTACTCCTTATTCGAAGGAGGCAGAATTGAGAAAATGAAAAAGTCCGCTGTAGTCATGATTACAGCACTTATTTTAAACTTTGCATTCATGCCTAGCTTACTCGATATATGGGCATATGCTGCAGCCAATTTAATAAAAATCAGAGACAATAGAGTTTTTCTATACGCAATAGACTCAAAAGACTACCCAACCACCATGTTCCCCGAAAACGACTGGAACACCAAAGTAAAAACCGAAGGGTTTTATACCGTATTGGGATTCCGACAGTTCAAATTTGGAAACATACTTCTACTATGCCCCTCTAAGTACTCAGACATAGAACTAAAGGAGATTTACAAATACTCAAAAAAATGCGTAAGCGTAGCTAGCGAAAAAGCAAAGCCAATCATTGAAGTAGAAAAAGAAAAAGAACTTCCTCCTTATCAGAAAACATAATTTTCGAGAAATGTATTTCCCTTTGTGGCCTAAAAGGGTCTGACGGCAGATGCACAGTGATACAGTATAAAATTGTACATAACCGCTGGACCGACCAACCCGCCACCGACACGGATGCTGTCTTCGATTTCATCCTCAAGTTCTCCGGCACCTTCCTGCGGCGTCATGCGTCGCTGTTGGCCAAGGGGCTGCCGCCAACCTTGGGCTTCGGGATGTTCCTGGCCTATTTCGCCCGTAACCACTTTTATCCCAGCTTCGATCTCTTCCAGTTTTCGTCGCTACTGCTCGCCGCTGCCTGCCTCGGCTTTCTGACCATTGGCGCCTTCGTCGCCGCACTATTCGTGCCTGGGGCCTGGGTCTATTACCGCTTCATCAATACGGCGGCGATCAAGGAAGACATCACCTACGCCCTGCCCTATCGCGGCGAGGGGCGCTTTCGCAAGATCATGCTGTTGATGACGCTGGTGTTCTTCGTGCCCTATCTGCTGGCGGGGTTCAGTAATGCGGCCATTCTCTTTGTCGATCCTGAACTGTTCGTCAGCGTTGCCTTGCTTGCGCCCATCCCCATCACGCTACTGGCGGGCATGGCCGTACAGGGATTGTTCGACTTGCGTCGCTTTAGCTTCCTGAAGTTCGTCTGGGAGGCTTACCTGTCGACGATGGTCGTCGGCCTGTTCATTGTCTGGATGCTGGCCCAGGCCTATCCGTTGGTGAGCGATTGGCAGCCGCTCTTCAAGTGGGGCGCTCTGGCCATCGCCCCCTTCATCATTGCCTTCGTCACGACCATGACTTCCATGCTGTTCATCGCTGGCTGGAAGGCGGCGATGATGTTTTCGCTGTTCTTCGCCCTCTTTCTGGCCGGCTATAGCGGTGTGCTCACCACCCTCCCCGAGACCATGGTCAAGACGCTTGGCTTGGGGAATTACCAGGCCAAGGCCATCGTGCTCGATACCTCCTATTGCGCCAAGGAACAGGCCAGGGTGCTCCCCACCACCGCGCAGTGCGTGCTGCAGGACGTGCAGGTGGTCTGGTCGTTGGGTGAGGCCTTCGTGCTGCGGCTGGCGGATGGCAGTACGGCGCGGTTGCCGACCATGGCGATTCGGGCTCTGGTGAAACCCATTAACGGGCGGCCGGCCTGACCCAGCCGAAGGTCAGGTTTGAATTACGGTTATCTGCCCGTCATCATGGCGCGCAATCCTCTGCCTCAAGCCCGCGCCTGCCGTGTCGATAAGACTGCGGTGCGGCTCCGCTTTGGCGGGTGCTCGTCCCAGGCAGGGAGCGCCCTTCTCGTATCCAGACAGGTCCGATTCGCCCATGGCACTCGATGCCCCCACCATGCTGACCCTCACCATCGCCCTGGCGGCTGCCGCGGCGGGCTATCTGGCCATCGAGTGGCGGTCGGTGCGCGAGTCGGCGCTGCTGTACTGGAGCCTGGGTTTTGCGCTTATCAGCGTGGGCTGCATCCTGGCGCTGTTGCGCAGCCAGGGGCTGCTGCTGGTGGGCATCTGGTTCGCCAATGGGCTGCTGATCTTCGTGCATGGCCTCTTTCTGCTCGGCGTGGCGCGCTTCACCGGGCGGCGCCTGAGTCTGGGCTGGTGGGCCATCGCCGCCCTCTGGCTGGGGTTGTTGTTGCTGCCCAGCGAGCCCTGGTGGTCCAAGGTGATGCTGGTGGTGCAGTCGCTGCTGATCGGCATCCTGGCGATACGGGCGAGCCTGCTGCTGCGGCGGCGCAATGCCGGCGAACGGCAGCTGCGCGCGGTGCTGCTGATCCATGGCCTCTTCTACCTGACCAAGATGATCCCGCCGCTCACCCCCGGCACCCTGATCGATCTGGCGGTCTATCGCGGCGCCATCATCCAGATCTCCCTGGTGGAAGGGGTGATGGCGGTGATGCTGATCGCCCTGTCGATGACCGGCACGGTGCGCTATCGCCGCGAGCAGCATATCGAGCGCCTGGCCGGCAGCGATCCCCTGACCGGCCTGCACAACCGCCGAGCACTGGAGGCCGAGGCGCCGCAACTGTTCGGCCAGGCGACACCGGCTCGACCCGGCGCCCTGCTGCTGATCGATCTGGACAACTTCAAGCTGGTGAACGACCTCCATGGCCATGCGGCGGGTGACGGCCTGCTGATCGCCCTGAGCGACCTGCTGCGCACCACCCTGCCCCGCCAGGCGCTGGCCGCACGGCTGGGGGGTGATGAATTCGTGGTGTTGCTGGGTGAAGCGGCTGATGCGGATGTCGTGCGTTTGGCAGACACCCTGCGCCAGCGCTTCAACCAGCTGGCGGCGCAGCGCCTGCGGACGCCCGAGCCCGTCACCCTGAGCATCGGCGCCGTGCTGTTCGATCAGCCGCCGGAAAGTCTGGCGGCCTTGCTGGAACGCGGGGACGGTGCCCTCTACGCCGCCAAGCGCGGCGGGCGGGATGGATTGCGGATGAGCCTGGGATAAGGCCGCGCTGATGGCTTAGGCTTGGGCGATCGCCTGACCGGAGCCGCCATGCCCATCGCCCTCGAATCCCCCGACCAACCCGAGGTGATCGCCCTGATCGCCGAACTGGATGCCTATCAGGACGGCCTCTATCCGCCCGAGAGTCGTCATGCCCTGGATCTGACGTCGCTCATGCAGCCGAACGTGCTGTTCCTGGTCGCCCGCGATGACAGCGGCACTGCCCTGGGCTGTGGGGCCATGGTGCTGCAGGACGACTATGGCGAGATCAAGCGGATGTATGTGAGCCCCAGGGATCGTGGGCAAGGGCTGGGTGGTCGCCTGCTGGCGGAGCTGGAGCGTGAAGCGGCAGGCCGTGGGTGTGAACTGGCACGACTCGAAACGGGGCCTTATCAGCCGGAGGCCTTGAGGCTCTATGAGTCTACGGGGTATCGGCGGCGTGGTCCTTTTGGAGCGTATCGGGAGGATCCGTTGAGTGTGTTCATGGAGAAGCGGCTAGGAGCGTAGGGTGGACAACGCGCAGCTTGTCCGCGCGGGAGTTTTGGGGTCATGCGTTGGCGGCGTCAGTGGAAAAGGCTGCGCCGTTTTCCACGCACGGGTTTTGTAGGGTGGACAACGCGAAGCTTGTCCACGCGGGAGCTTTGGAGCCTTGCGTTGGTGGCGTGAGTGGAAAAGGCTGCGCCGTTTTCCACGCTACGGGTGAGCTATCGTTTCTGTTTATGTTCAAGGAAGAGCTGCCATGTCTCGATTTCGTCGTGCCCGTGTTCCGGGGGCTTCCTATTTTTTCACCGTTGTCCTGGCGGATCGACGTAGCGATCTGCTGACGCGCCATGTCGACCTGCTCCGCCAGACAGTACGGGCGACGCAGTTGCGCCATCCCTTTCATATCGATGCCTGGGTCACCCTCCCCGATCATCTGCATTGCATCTGGACCCTGCCGGAGGGCGATGCGAATTTCGCCTTGCGCTGGAAGGTCATCAAGTTCGGTTTCTCGAAGCGCCTGCCGGTAGGTGAAGCGCGTACGGCGACGCAAAGGGCCCGGGGTGAGCGTGGGATATGGCAGCGGCGGTATTGGGAGCATCTGCTAAGAGACGAGCAGGATTACCAGCGTCATGTGGAGTACATCCACTTCAATCCGGTCAAGCATGGCCACGTTGGCGCAGTGAAGGACTGGCCCTATTCGAGCTTTCATCGGGCCGTGCGGGAGGGGCTGTATCCGCACGATTGGGGTGGGGACTTTGCGGTAGAGACAGGACGCTGGGGTGAGTAACGACGTAGGGTGGACAACGCGCAGCTTGTCCACGCGGGGTCAAGCCTTGGCTGCACTAGTGGAAAAGGCTACGCCGTTTTCCACGCTACGGTAGCCCTTAGCCCACTAGCGCCTGCCGCAGCGCCGTAGGGTGGACAACGCGAAGCTTGTCCACGCGGGGTCAAGCCTTGGCTGCATTAGTGGAAAAGGCTAGCGCCGTTTTCCACGCTACGGCAGCCCTTAGCCCACTAGCGCCTCCCGCAGCGCCGTAGGGTGGACAACGCGCAGCTTGTCCACCTGGGATCAAGCCTTGGCTGTATTAGTGGAAAAGGCTACGCCGTTTTCCACGCTACGGTAGCCCTTAGCCCACTAGCGCCTGACGCAGACGAACAGCGCATTGCCCGCCTCGCCGGCCCAGGGTTCGATGCGCTGGTAGTCGTGCTCCAGCACCTGGACCTCGAAGTGCGGCTCCAGCAGGGCCAGCAATTCGGGGAAGGCCACCGCCACCATGGGGTGTTCGTCCTGCCAAGTCTGCTGCTGGCCGGCGTGGCGGCGTTCGATGCGCAGGCGCAGCTGCTGGTGCTCGCCCTCGCCCGGGTAGTGCCAGGCGGAGGCGAAGCTGAAGTGACCATCGGCCCGCACGACGCTATGGCCGACGCTGGAGGCATTGTCGATGCGGCGCTTGTCGACGGCGTTGAAGCAGAACAGGCCGCCCGGGGTCAGGGCGGCCTGGACCCGCGCCAGGCACGCTTGGAGCCGTGCGAGGCTACCGCTGTAGTGCAGGGAGTAGAGAAAGCAGGTGATCAGATCGACCGGCTGCTCCAGCTCGAAGGCGCACATGTCCTGGCAGGAGAAGTCCGCCTCCGGGCAACGCAGTGCGGCCTGGGCCAGCATCGGCGGATTGAGGTCCAGCCCGCTGCTCTGGAAGCCGGCATCGAGAAAATGCCGCACATGGGGACCGGTGCCGCAGGCGAGATCCAGGTGGCGGCTGCCGCCGTTGCCGAACAGCCGCTGCAGGCGCAGCACCGCCTGGCTCTGGGCCTGGTAGTCGATGTCGGCGCAAAGCAGGTCGTAGTAGGCCGACAGGTCGGTGTAGAGGGCGGTGGCGGACATCGCGGGGGCTCGGGGCTGGAGACGCGGGCGCGCATCTTAGTCGGTTTTCGCGATGATGGACGCCTTATACTGCCGGTTTTCCCGAGAGTCCCCTGACGTGAGCAACAAGAGATACGCCTGCATCGGCCTGAGCAACCCCAAGTCGCCGTCCAACGTCGGGTCCATCATGAGGGCGGCGGGCTGCTACGGGGTGGCCTCGGTGTTCTATACCGGCACCCGCTACGACCGTGCCAAGGACTTCGTCACCGACACCAAGAAGGTCCACCAGGACATCCCGCTAATCAACATCGACGACCTGCGCCGCATCCTGCCGCTGGGTTGCGTGCCGGTGGCGGTGGAGCTGGTGGACGGCGCCCGGCCGCTGCCCGAGTACACCCATCCCGATCGCGCCCTCTACCTGTTCGGCGCCGAGGACGGCTCCCTGAGCCAGGAGCTGCGCGACTGGTGCGAGGACGTGGTGTACATCCCCACCCAGGGCTGCATGAATCTGGCGGCCACGGTCAACGTGGTGCTCTATGACCGCCTGGCGAAGGGTAATAACACCCGCTCCGGTCCGCTCTTCTAGGCCTTGCCTGAAAACTGCCTGCGCATCGGTGATGCTGCGTTAAAAATCAGCTCGGAATGCTCATTTACCCCTCGTAAACTCGCGCGCGAGCCCGGCCCGCTTCCTCGCTGATTTGATTCGCTGGCGCTCACCCTTCGGGCCAAGCTTCGGCTGTTACTCCCGTTGGTCGTTGCGCCTTGCCTCACCTTCGCTCGGCGACTTTTCAGACAAGTCCCAACGTCTTTAACCAAACCCCTGGGTCGGCCGGCGCAAGACCGGATCGAAGGGGTTGATGCGCGCGGCGATCACCCCGGCTTCGCGGCGGAGCAGTTCGATCACCGTGGGCAGGCGCTGGGGGTTGAGGCGTTCGCTCAGGGTGCCCACGCTCAGGGCCGCCACCGCCCGGCCGTTGCGGTCGAGGATGGGTACGGCAAGGCCGGCCATGCCGGCCAGCACCCCGGTGTTGCGCGCGGCGTAGCCCTGCTGGCGGACGTTGTCGATCTCGGCGCGCAGCAGCACCTCGTCGTAATGATGGGCGTCGCGCAGGCGCGGCAGGTTGTAGCGGATCACCTCTTCGCGCTCTTCCTCGGGCAGGAAGGCCAGGATCGCCAGGGCGCCCTGGCCGCCGCCCAGAGGCACGCGACCGCCGATGTCGCCGGTGAAGGTGCGGATCGGATAGGGCCCCTCGCTGCGGTCCAGGCACATGGCGTCGAAGCCGCTGCGCGCCAGCAGGAACAGCGAATCACCCAAGGAGGCCGACAGCCGCAGCAGACTCGGCCGCGCCAGGTCGCGCAGGTTGCCGACCTGGCCGGCGCGGGCCGCCAGGGCGAAGAAGTCCAGGCTCAGGCGGTATCTCTTGCTGCGGGCGCACTGCTCGACCATGCCCTCTTCCACCAGGCCGCGCAGCAGCCGGTGGGTGGTGGGTTGCGACAGGCCCACGCGTTCGGCCAGGCGGGTGACCTTTTCCCCTTCGGGATCGCCTTCGCCCAGGGCGCGCACCACGGCGAACACCCGGCTGATGGCGCCGACGCCTACCTCGCCTGCCGCTGCCTTTCTTTCACTGGAATCTTCCAACTGCCTTGCTCCAAAATATTTCACTCAATGAATAAATCCGAAAAAAGAGTTCATTCAGTGAAAAACATGCTTGTCCTGCATCCTAGGTCGCCCTTACCTTCAGGTCCATAGGGCGATACTCACAATCACCGGACGCCGCCATTCGAGCGAGCGCCAACGTCCCAGATCCAGGCTGTCTTTCGCCCTGCCAATACCTTGCCCACCGTCCCCGTGGGCGCGACCGGAGGAGCATTGCGGCCATGGCTTTCCTGACTCTCGACAATCTCAGCAAGCGCTACGGCGACAGCTACGCGGTGGCCGGTTCGACCCTGGCCATCGAGCGCGGCGAATTCGTCTCCCTGCTCGGCCCCTCCGGCTGTGGCAAGACCACCACCCTGCAGATGATTGCCGGCTTCGTCGAGGTCAGCAGCGGACGCATCCTGCTCGACGGCCAGGACATCACCCATGCCAAGCCGGCCAGTCGCGGCCTCGGGGTGGTCTTCCAGAGCTATGCGCTGTTTCCCCACATGACGGTGCGCGACAACGTCGCCTTCGGCCTGCGCATGCGCAAGGTGGCGGGCGCCGAGCTCGCCCGCCGCGTCGAGGAGGCCCTGGGCCTGGTGCACCTGGGCCAGCACGCCGAGCGCTATCCGCGCGAACTCTCCGGTGGCCAGCGCCAGCGGGTGGCCCTGGCGCGGGCGCTGGTGATAGCCCCGCCGGTGCTGCTGTTGGACGAGCCGCTGTCCAACCTGGATGCCCACCTGCGCGAAGAGATGCAGTTCGAGATCCGCCGCATCCAGCGCGAGGTGGGCATCACCACCCTGATGGTGACCCACGACCAGTCCGAGGCGCTGTCCATCAGCGACCGGGTGGTGGTGATGGAGGCCGGGCGCATCACCCAGGTGGATGCGCCCTATCGGCTCTACGAGCATCCGCGCAACAGATTCATCTCCGATTTCGTCGGCAAGGCCAACCTGCTGCCGGGCAGCCTGGATGCCCAGGGTCGGCCGCAGATCGCCGCCGGCGGCGCCCTGGCGATCTCGCTGCGGCCGGAAAAGATCGAGCTGCGCCCCGCCGGCGAGGGTCGCCTGCAAGGGCGGGTGCTGACCCGCTTCTTCCTTGGCAGCCAGTGGCTGTACCGCCTGGAGACGGCGCTGGGCGAGGTGTCGGTGCTGCGCAGCAACGACGGGCTGCCGCCGCTGGACGAGGGCCAGCGCGTCGGGCTGCACTGGGACGACGGTCTGCTGCGCCGCCTGGAAGCCGCGGAGGCCGCCGCATGAGCACCCTGCTGCGCGGCACCGGTCGCGCCTATCTGCTCAGCGCCCCGGCCCTGGTGCTGTTCGCCGGGCTGCTGCTGGCGCCCCTGGCCCTGACCCTGGCGCTGTCCTTCAACGTCTTCGACTACGAGACCGGGATCAAGGAAGGCAGCTATACCCTGGCGCACTACCTGAGCCTGCTGGGCGATCCCTATTTCTACGAGATCTTCCTGCGCACCTTCTGGATCAGTGCCTTGGTCACCCTGCTCTGCGTGCTGATCGGGGTGCCGGAGGCCATCGTCCTCAGTCGCATGGGCGCGCCCTGGCGCTCGATCTTCCTGATCCTGGTGCTGACGCCGCTCTTGATCTCGGTGGTGGTGCGCGCCTTCGGCTGGAGTCTGCTGCTGGGCCACGATGGCCTGGTCAACCAGGCCATCGTGGCCCTGGGCGGGCGCCCGCTGAAGCTGCTCTACACCCCCTTCGCGGTAGTCGTCGGCCTGGTCCACGTGATGCTGCCCTTCATGATCATCCCGGTGTGGACCTCGCTGCAGAAACTCGACCCCGCCGCCGAACAGGCCGCGCTGTCCCTGGGCGCCAGTCACCTGACGGTGCTGCGCCGCATCGTGCTGCCCCAGGTGATGCCCGGAGTGCTGTCGGGAACGCTGATCGTCTTCGGCCTGGCCGCCAGCTCCTTCGCCATCCCCGGCCTGCTCGGCGGACGCCGCTTGAAGATGGTCGCCACCCTGATCTACGACCAGTACCTGGCCGAACTCAACTGGCCGATGGGCGCCACCCTGGCGGTGGCCCTGCTGCTGCTCAACCTGCTGGTGATGCTGGGCTGGAATCGCCTGGTGGAACGCCGCTACAAACGTGCCCTGGGAGTCTGACCTCATGACCCGCAACGGCCCGCTCGGGCTCGCCTTCCATACCCTGGTGATGGTCTTCATGCTGGCGCCGCTGGTGGTGGTCTGCCTGGTGGCCTTCACCCAGGAGAACACCCTCAGCCTGCCCACCGCCGGCTTCTCGCTGCGCTGGTTCGCCGCCGTGTTCGAGCGGGCGGACTTCCTCACCGCCTTCTACAACAGCCTGCAGCTGGCGGCGCTGTCGGCCACCCTGGCGACGCTGATCGCGGTGCCGGCGGGGCTGGCCATCACCCGCTACCGCTTTCCCGGCCAGGGCTTTCTCAACGGCCTGTTCCTCTCGCCGATCATCATCCCGCACCTGGTGCTGGGCGTGGCCATGCTGCGGCTGTTCGCCCTGCTGGGGGTGAACGGCAGCTTCAGCTGGCTAGTGCTGGCCCATGTGGTGGTGATCACCCCCTATGTGCTGCGCCTGGTGATCGCCGCCGCCATCGGCATCGACCGCAGCGCCGAGCAGGCCGCCGAGAGCCTGGGCGCCAGTCGCGCCACGCTGTTCTGCCGCATCACCCTGCCGATGATCCTGCCCGGCGTCGCCGGCGGCTGGCTGCTGGCCTTCATCAACAGTTTCGACGAGGTGACCCTGTCGATCTTCGTCACCTCCCCGGCGACCCAGACCCTGCCGGTGCGGATGTACGTCTACGCCACCGAATCCATCGACCCGATGATGGCGGCGGTGTCGGCCCTGGTGATCGCCCTCACCGCGGCCACCATGATCCTGCTCGACCGCATCTATGGCCTGGATCGCGTGCTGGTGGGCAAACAATGAATAGCCGAGACCCCTCCATGGCACTGCTCAAGCGGGTGGCCGAACGCGACCGCCCGACCCTGGCCTTCACCCTCGACGGCCAGCCGGCCGAGGGCCTGCAGGGCGATACCCTGCTCACCGCCATCCTGACCCACAGCGATCACCTGCGCGGCAGCGACTTCGGCGGCGAACCCCGCGCCGGTTTCTGCCTGATGGGCGCCTGCCAGGACTGCTGGGTGCGCCTAGCCGATGGCCGCCGGGTGCGCGCCTGCGCCACCTTTCTCGAAGCGGGCCAGCAGGTCAGCCGCGATCCGGGGCGGCCGCTGTGAGCGCCGTCGTGGTGGTGGGTGCCGGACCGGCGGGCATTCGCGCGGCCCAGACCTTGGTCGCCCATGGCCTTAAACCGGTGCTGCTGGACGAAAGCGCCCGTGGCGGCGGCCAGATCTATCGCCAGCAACCGGGCAATTTCCAGCGTCCGATCAAGGCGCTGTACGGCTTCGAAGCGGGCAAGGCCCAGGCGCTGCACGGCGCGCTGGAAGACCTGAAAGCAGCGCTGGACTATCGCCCCGACACCCTGGTGTGGAATGCCGAAGCGCGCGCCCTGGATACCCTGAGCCAGGGCCGCTATGTCGATCGCCTGGCCTTCGACCAGGTGATCGTCGCCACCGGCGCCACCGACCGCATCCTGCCGGTGCCGGGCTGGACGCTGCCCGGCGTCTACAGCCTGGGGGCCTCCCAGGTCGCGCTCAAGTTCCAGGGCTGCGCCATCGGCAGTCGCCCGGTGCTGGCCGGTACCGGCCCCTTGCTCTATCTCGTCGCCTATCAATACGCCAAGGCCGGGGCCAAGCCGCTGGCGGTGCTGGACAGCGCCCCCTTCCGCGACCAGGCCGCGGCCACCCCGGCGCTGCTGGGCCAGCCGGCCACCTTCGCCAAGGGCCTCTACTACCGCAGCTGGCTGGCGCTGCACGGCGTACCCGTGCACCAGGGCGCCGAGCTCCTGGCCGTCGAAGGCGAGCGCCGAGTGGTTGCCGTGCGCTGGCGCGCCGCCGATGGCGAGGCGCACCGGCTGGAATGCGATGCCCTGGGCTTTGGCCAGACGCTGCGCAGCGAGACCCAGCTGGCCGACCTGCTGGGCTGCGACTTCGCCTGGAGCGCTCTCAATCGTGCCTGGTTGCCGGTACGGGATCCGGGTGGGCGCAGCAGTCAGACCGGGGTCTACCTGGCCGGTGATGGCGCCGGTATCCAGGGCGCCGATGCCGCCGAACTGGCGGGCGAACTGGCGGCCCTGAGTCTGCTGGACGATCGCGGCGTAGCGGTGGACAGGACGCGCATCCAGACCCTGCAAGCACGCCTGGCGCGCTTCGAGGTGTTTCGCCAGGGCCTGGAACGGGCCTTTCCCTTCCCCGCGGACTGGGCGGCCGAGGCGCCGGACGAAGTCATGGTCTGCCGTTGCGAGCAGGTCAGCGCCGGCGAGATCCGCGCCGCCGTGGCCCAGGGCCATTGGGAGATCAACAGAGTCAAGGCCACCTGCCGGGTCGGCATGGGTCGCTGCCAGGGGCGCATCTGTGGCGCCGCGGCGGCCGAGTTGATCGCCTGCGCCAGTGGTCGCCCGCTGGACCAGATCGGCCGGTTGCGCGCCCAGGCGCCGATCAAGCCGCTGCCCTTTGGCGTGGAGCTGGCGCCATGAGTCGGCTGGACGTGGATGTCCTGATCATCGGCGGCGGCATCGTCGGCAGCAGCGCGGCGCTGTTCCTGGCCCAGGGCGGCCAGCGCGTCGCCCTGCTGGAACGCAACTTCTGCGGCGCCCAGGCCAGTGGCGTCAACTACGGCGGGGTGCGCCGCCAGGGCCGCCCGCTGGTGCAGTTGCCGCTGTCCAGTCGCGCCCATCAGCTCTGGGGCGGTCTGCGGGACCTTCTGGGTACCGATGGCGAATACCTCAGATCCGGCCACTTGAAGCTGGCTCGCAGCGACACCGACTTCGCCTCCCTGCAGGCCTATGCCCAGGCCAGCCAGGGCTTCGACCTCGATCTGCAACTGCTCGACCGGGGCGAATTGCGCCGACGCTTTCCCTGGGTCGGCGACATCGCCGTGGGCGCCTCCTTCTGCCCGGAGGACGGCCACGCCAATCCGCGCCTGGTCTCCCCGGCCTTCGCCCAGGCGGCTGCCCGCGCCGGCGCCCGCATCCTCGAACGGACCGCCGTGACCGCGGTCGAGCACGATGGCCAGCGCTTCCAGCTCCGCACCGACAGCGGCCTGACCCTGAGCGCGCCCTGGCTGCTCAATTGCGCGGGTGCCTGGGCGGCGGAGCTGGCCGCCTGCTTCGGCGAGCCGGTGCCCCTCACCGCAGCCCATCCGGCCATGCTGGTGACCGAGCCGCTACCCCTGTTCATGACCGCCAGCACCGGCGTGGAAGGCGGCGGCATCTATGCCCGCCAGGTGGCGCGGGGCAATTGCGTGCTGGGTGGCGGGCGCGGCTTCGCCCTCGACGCCGACCGCGCCCGTCCCGGCCAGTTGGCCATCCTCGACATCCTGAGAAACGCCGCCGAACTCTATCCGGCTCTCGCCGGTGCCCAGGCCATCCGCACCTGGAGCGGCGTCGAGGGCTATCTGCCGGATCACCAGCCGGTGCTCGGCCCCAGCCTCACCACCCCCGGCCTGCTGCACGGCTTCGGCTTTGCCGGCGCGGGCTTCCAGATCGGGCCGGCGGCTGGCGAAGCCCTGGCCGAGTGCATCCTGCAGGGCGCCCCCCGGCACAGCCTGCAGGCCTTTTCCATCGCCCGTTTCCCTCACCAGCCCAGGAGTTCCCAATCATGCGCCTGACCCCTGCCCTGCTCGTGGCCCTCGCCGGCCTACCCCTGGCCGCCGTGGCCGAACCGACGCTCTACCTCGGCATGAATGGCGGCACCATGGAGCGCCTCTATGCCGACAGCGTGCTGCCCGCCTTCGAGAAGGCGCACAACGTCAAGGTGGTGATCGTGCCCGGCACCTCGGCGGACATCCTCGCCAAGGTCCAGGCCAGCCCGCAGAAGCCGCCGATCCACGTGATGTTTCTCGACGACGGCATCATGTACCGCGCCATCGGCATGAATCTGTGCAGCCCGCTCAAGCCCAGCGCGGCCCTGGCACAGATCCCCGACAAGGCCAAGATCAAGGACCAGGCGGCGGCCGTCAGCCTGGGGGTGACGGGTCTGGCCTACAACAGCCGGCTGTTCAAGGAAAAGGGCTGGGCCGCGCCGACTTCCTGGGCGGACCTCGCCGATCCCAAGTACAAGGGCAAGGTGGTGTTCCAGTCGCTGTCCTCGTCCACCTTCGGGCTGCACGGTTTCCTGATGTTCAACCGCCTCAAAGGCGGCACCGAGCAGGATGTCGACCCCGGCTTCAAGGCCTGGCCCACCACCGTCGGCCCCAATGTGCTGGAGTACATCCCCAGCTCGGCCAAGCTCTCGGAGATGGTGCAGACCGACGAGGCGGCGCTGTTTCCGCTGACGCCCACCCAGGTCACCGCGCTCAAGCTCAAGGGCATCCCGGTGGAATACGCGCCGCCCAAGGAAGGCGCCGTGGTGCTCAACGTCGCCGAATGCGTGACCGCCAACAACGACCAGCCGGAACTGGCCCAGCAGTTGGCGGAATACCTGCTGACCCCCGAGGCCCAGGCGCCGGCGCTGGAACTGGGCGACCAGATCCCGTCCAATCCCAACACCCCCACCACCGACAAGACCCGCGGCCAGGTGGAGGCCATGCAGAACTACCTGAAGACCGCCGTGACCATCGACTGGGACGAGGTCAACAAGGTGCGACCGCAATGGAACGCCCGCTGGAATCGGCAGGTGGAGCGCTAGTCGGCCGGATAGCGCAAATGCGCCGATAGGTGTCGACCCTGGACAACTCAGCTTCGGGGCGACCCTTCACCCTTGGCGGCTTCCATCACCAGGAGAGCCGCCATGGCCAACCCGCCCATCACCGTTCTGCGCGACACCCAACCCCTGCCCGTGGTCGATGCCTGCAAATGGGAGCGCATCGAGGGTGAGCCCCATACCGTCAACCTCAATGCCTACACCTCCGATGACGGCAGCAAGATCATGGGCACCTGGATCTGCACCCCCGGCAAGTGGCGCGTCGACTACGTGAAGTGGGAGTACTGCCACTTCCAGGAGGGCTACTGCATCATCACCCCCGATGGCCAGGACCCCATCCACCTGAAAGCCGGCGACATCTTCGTCGTCGAACCCGGCATGAAGGGCACCTGGGAAGTGGTCGAGACGGTGCGCAAGTATTTCGTTTTCGCCTGATCCGGCCAGGCCCCGGCGCCAAGGCCGGGGCTCAGGCTTCAGCGACCGTCGAAACCGCGGAAGAAGCGCTCGGCGTTGTCGCTCAGGGTTTCCAGGTCATAACCTCCCTCCTGCACGATCACCGTGGGCAGCCCCAGCGCCCTGATCCTTTCGCCCAGCAGGCCGAACCCCGCCTGACTCACCGCCACCTTGGACTGCGGATCGTTTTCGTAGATGTCGAAGCCGAGGGATAGCACCAGCACGTCCGGCGCCCACTCGCGCAGCGCCGTCTCGGCCTCGTCCAGCCGGGCGAAGAAGTCCGCTTCCGAGGCGCCATGGGGCATCGGCAGATTGAGGTTGCAGCCCTCGCCCCACCCCCTGCCGCGCTCGTCGGCGAAACCGGCCACCACCGGATAGAAGTTGGTCGGATCGCCATGGATCGACAGATAGAAGACGTCGTCCCGGTCATAGAAGATTTCCTGGATACCCTGGCCGTGGTGCATGTCGGTATCGAGGATGGCGACCCGGGCGAAGCGCGCGCGCAGCTCCTGGGCCGCGATGGCGGCGCCGTTCAGGTAGCAGAAACCACCCGCCGCCTCGGCGCGGGCATGATGCCCCGGTGGGCGACAGAGCGCATAGGCGGCTGGCGCGCCGTCCCGCACGCAGCGCGCCGCGGCGACCGCGCTCTGGGCGGAGCCATAGACGGCGGCCCAGGTCTGGGCGCCGATCGGGCAACTGCCGTCCGCCAGGTAGCGGGCGGTCTGGCCGAGGATGCCGCGCAAGGGATTGTTTTCGCGGACATAGATGTTCGACATCACCTCGTCGCCCCAGTCCTCGGGCACCTGGTGCCAGTCGCGATAGGCATTTTCCAGGTAGGTCACATAGGCCTCGCCGTGCACGGCATGCAGCGGCGCGCGGCCGTGATCCGCCGGCTGTTCGAGGGGATAGCCCAGCCGCTCCACCGCGGCCAGCAGGGCGTCGAGGCGGGCCGGCACCTCTTGGGGCGTACGCATCTGGCCACGGGACAGGTAGCTGCGCGGATGGTGCAGGCGCTGATCGGGATGGAAGAAGGTCTTCATGTCATCTCTCCTGGTGGCCGGCGCGGGCCAGCACGGCATTGAGCAGGACGTCGGCGCCGCGGCGGACGTCATCGAAGCTGGCCGACTCGGCCTCGTTGTGGCTCAGGCCGCCGGCACAGGGGATGAAGATCATCGCCGTGGGACAGTGCTTGGCCAGGTGGATGGCGTCGTGACCGGCGCCGCTGATGATGTCGCGATGGGGATAGCCCAGCGCCTGGACCGCATCGCGCACGGCGGCTACGCAGTCGGCGGCGAAGGGGGTAGCAGGACTCAGCCAGTGCCGCTGGACGTCCAGCGACAAGCCGCGCTCGTCGGCCACGGCGGCCAGGCATTCCCGCGCGGCGGCTTCCAGCGCCGCCAGGGTCTGGTCCTGGGGATGGCGCAGGTCCAGGGTGAAGTGCACCTCACCGGCGATGGTGTTGCGCGAGGAGCGCGCCACGTCCAGTTGCCCCACGGTAACCAGCCCGTCGACGAAGCGAGAGGCGAGATCCTCCAGCGCGGCCAGCATCCGGCCGACCCCGAACAGGGCATCCCGGCGTCGAGCCATGGGCGTGGTGCCGGCGTGGGCCGCGGTGCCCCGGACGCACACGTCGAGCCAGCAGATCGCCTGGCCCCCGGTCACCACCCCCACGGCCAGGCCTTCGTCTTCGAGGACCGGACCCTGCTCGATATGGGCCTCGAAATAGGCGTCAAAGGTCCGCCCCAGCGGCTGGTCGCCGGCATAGCCGATGCGCTCCAGGCTGGTGGCCACCGAGATGCCGTCCCGGTCGCAGGTCGCCAGGGCATCGGCCAGCGGCAATTGCCCGGTGAAGACCGCGGAACCCAGCATGGCCGGCGTGAAGCGGGCACCCTCCTCGTTGGTCCAGACGGCGATTTCCAGGGGTCGGTCGGTCTGGATGTCCGCATCGTTCAGACTGCGCATCACTTCGAGGCCAGCCAGCACCCCATAGACGCCATCGAAGCGCCCGCCCTTGGGCTGGGTGTCCAGATGACTGCCCATGACCACCGGCGCGGCCTGGGCATCACGGCCCGGACGACGGGCGAACAGGTTGCCGATGGGGTCCACCATCAAGGTGAGGCTGGCGGCCGCGCACCACTGACTGAACAGCGCCCGTCCCTGGCGATCCTCTTCGCTCAGGGCCAGCCGACTGCTGCCGCCGGCCTCGCCAGGGCCGATCTCGGCCATGGCGGCGAGGCTCTGCCAGAGGCGTTCGCCATCGATTCGATACATGTGGGGTTCCTCGTGATCAGGCGGGAGAGACATGGGCGGTCGCCTCCCGACGGCGGGCCAGGGCCGCCACGCACAGCAGCGACAGCCCGGCCAGCAGGGAGTAGAAGACCGCCAGCGGCCACCACTCGCCCGTGAAGCGGTGAGCCAGCAGGGTGCCGATCATGGGCGTGAGGCCACCGGCGATGGCGCCACAGATCTGGTAGGCCATGGAGATGGCGGTGTAGCGCACCCGGGTGGCGAAGACGCCACTGACGAAGCCGGCGATCACCGCATAGAAGGACGCCATGCAGGCCGCCGCCTGGGCGATTCCCAGCACGATCAGCGGCGCCGAGCCGGTCTTGACCAGCACGAACATCGGATAGGGCGAGGCCATGGCGAGAGCCGAGATCAGAAGCAGGAAACGGGCGCTGCCCAGTCGCTCGGCGAGCAGCGCGGCCAGTGGCTGGACCAGGAACTGGATGAGGGCGACGAACAGCAGGCAATCGAGGATCAGCGAACGCGACAGCTCCAGCACCTGGGTGGTGTAGCTGAGCATGAAGGTGTTGGTGAAATAGACGCCGGCGATGCCCAGGGTATTGGCACCGATGCACAGCAGCAGCGGACGCCAGGCGCTGCGCAGCACTTCGGCCGCCGGTGCCTTGACCGTTTCCTGGCGCTCCTTCATCTCGGCGAATTCGGGGGATTCGTCCACTCCCAGGCGGATGGCCAACCCGACCACCAGCAGCAGCGCGCTGGCCAGAAACGGCAGGCGCCAGCCCCAGCTGAGCAGGTCCTCTTCCGGCAGGCTGGTGACGCTCCGAAAGGCAATGATCGACAGGATCAGACCGGCCGGACTGCCCCACTGGGCGAAGGACGCGAAAAAGGTACGGCGACCAGCCGGTGCATGCTCGCCGGCCATCAGCACGGCCCCACCCCACTCGCCACCCACGGCGATGCCCTGCACCACCCGCAGCAGGATCAGCAGGATCGGCGCCCAGACACCGGCCTGGCTATAGGTGGGCAGCACGCCGATGAGCACGGTGACCACGCCCATCATCAGCAGGGTGACGATCAGGGATTTCTTGCGGCCGATGCGGTCGCCGACATGGCCGAAGACCAGGCCACCCAATGGCCGGGCGAAGAACCCCACGGCGAAGGTCCCGAAGGCAGCCAGGGTGCTCAGCAGCCGGTCTTCGGAGGGAAAGAACAACTGGCCGAAGACCAGCGCGGCGGCCGTGGCGAAGATGTAGTAGTCGTACCACTCGATGGTGGTGCCCACGAAGGCGGCGGCGGCGGCGCGCCTGGGTTGGCGACGCGGTGAGGTGGACGGCATGCAGGGGTGCTCCTATCGACTGCCGGAAAGAGAGGCGACGCGGCGGATTGAAAGGCCGGACGCACGGAGGGCGGTGGGCTGGCGCGATCAGGGAGACATGGACGCAGCACTCCTGGGATGTCGTTCTTGTTGGGCAGGAGAGAAGGAAGGATGAAGGGCGCTCTGAGGTGCCTTGACCTCGTTATCCCTTGGCGGGCTAAGATTAGTCAATTTTCTAATTCTTATACTTATCTATAAGCATGGCTAATAATCAGGATGAACCGCTCTCCCCCGCGTCCTTGCCGGACGGTCGCCGTTTTCTCAACGATCGGCTGGACTGGAATCTGCTGCGCACCTATCTGGTGATCGTCCAGGAAGGCAGCGTGAGTCGGGCCGCCGCGCGGCTGCATCTGACCCAGCCGGCGGTGAGCCAGGCGCTCAAGCGGCTGGAGGAACAACTCGATCGCGCGCTGATCATTCGCCGGGGGCCGCGCTTCGCCCTCACCGAGGCTGGCGAAGAGGTGGCCCGGATCGCCAGCGATCTCTATGGCAACGTCTCCCGGCTCGGCGCTGCGCTGGAGCGCTCCACGGAAACCGTGGTGGGCAAGGTGCGGATGCTCACCATCAGCCGCATCCAGTCGCGCTGCTACGATGAGTTCCTCGCCGACTTCCACCGCCGCTTTCCGCGGGTGGAACTGGAGATCGACGTGATGCGCAGCTCCGACATCATCAGCTCCCTGCTGCAGAAGACCGCGACCCTGGGCCTCGCCCTCTGCCGGATTCCTCAGCCCAAGTTGGAACAGCGCGTGCTGTTGCAGCAGCGCTACGCCTTCTTCTGCGGCCGCCGCCATCCCCTGTTCGGGCGCAGTGGCCTGTCACTGGCCGATCTGCAAGGCGAAAACTTCGTCAGCTTCACCAGCGACCAGATCGGTGGCAGCCTCTCGCCGCTCACCATCTTCCGCGATCAGCAGGGCTTCACCGGACGCATCGTGGCGTCCTCACCCAGCCTCGAAGAAATCCGCCGCCTGGTCGGCGCCGGCTATGGCATCGGCTGTCTGCCCCAGCATGTGGTGGCCGACGATGTGGCTGCGGGCGAACTCTGGCGCCTGCCCCCCAGCGAGGGCGTGGCCGATGTGGACGTGCACCTGCTCTGGCACCGCGAGCAGCGCATGACCCAGGCGGAAACGGCGCTGCTGGAAGGCTTCCAGCATCTGCTGGCGACCACCGAGGTGGCCGCGCGGCTCTAGGGGGTATTCACTCTGTCGGTGGGAGGCGTCTTGCTATGCTTGTCCGCCGGATATCCCCGCTAAGGAGCTCCCATGGATCCCTACCCTCGCCCTGGCACCTGGCGAGAGCGCCTGTACATCATCATCTTCCACACCTACACCCCGGCCGGAAAACTCTTCGATACCCTGCTCCTGGCGGTCATCATGGCCAGTCTGGCCGTGGTGATGCTGGACAGCATCCAGGCCATCCACCTGCGCTACGGCGGCTGGCTCTATGGGCTGGAATGGATCTTCACCGCCCTCTTCGCCCTCGAGTACCTGCTCCGAGTGCTCTGTGCGCCCCGACCGCGGGAGTACGTCACCAGCTTCTATGGGCTGATCGATCTCCTGGCCGTGCTGCCGGCCTTCATCGCCCTGCTGATTCCCGATGCCCAGTATTTCCTGGTCATCCGGGTGCTGCGGATGATGCGGGTGTTCCGGGTGCTCAAGCTGACGCCCTACCTGAGCCAGGCGGATTTCCTCATGGTGGCGCTGAGCAGCAGCCGGCAGAAGATCACCGTCTTCCTGCTGGCCATCTGCACCCTGGTGACCATGTTCGGCACCTTCATGTACGTCATCGAAGGACCGGCCAATGGCTTCACCAGCATCCCGCGCAGCATCTACTGGGCGGTGGTGACCCTGACCACCGTGGGCTTTGGCGACATGGTGCCCAAGACGGCCCTGGGCCAGACCCTGGCGGGCATGATCATGATCACCGGTTATTCGATCATCGCCGTGCCTACCGGGATCTTTACCGCCGAGCTGGCCAACGCCATGCGCAGCGCCACCCTGCAGCGCGACTGTCCGCACTGCCAGAAGCCCACCCACGAACCCGACTCCTCCTTTTGCAATCGCTGCGGCAGCCCGCTGTTTCCCCGGTCCGGGACGAATGGGCAGAACGAGTCGGCCAACTAGACCAGGCAGCGCCTCTCAGGGCGTGGCGTCGCTGGCATAGCAGGTCCAGGCCGGGCGCGTGGCCAGGCGTTCGAGATAGGCCTCGATGGCCGGCGCCGCGATGCGCTCCATCGGGGTGCTGCGCCAGCGGTGCAGCGACAGGCCCAGGGCGATGTCGGCCAGGCTGAAGTGGTCGCCGGCCACATAGGGGCCGTGCTGCGCCAGGTGCGCTTCCAGAATGGCGATACGTCCGTTCCAGGCGGCGATGCCTTGCGTCAGGCGTTGCGGATCGGGCTCCGCTGGCTGCTGCTTCACCAGGGCCAGATAGGCGTAGCTCCAGGCCGGATTGAGTTCGCAGGCCTGCCAGTCGAGCCACTGATCGACCCGCGCCCGGGCGCGCGGTGCGGTGGGATACAGCGCCTCGCCGCCATGGGCGTTGGCCAGATAGCGCAGGATGCTGTTGGATTCCCAGAGCACGAAATCGCCGTCCAGCAGGACCGGGATCTGGCCATTGGGATTCCACTGCAGGTATTCGGCGGACTGCGCCGAGCGAAAACCGGCGCCCCAGTCCTCGCGCTCGTAGCCCAGGCCCAGTTCGTCGAGGCACCAGAGCGCCTTGCGCACGTTGATGGAAGAGACGCGACCCAAGACTTTCAGCATGCTGAAGCGACCTCCAGGGGTTGGTGGCTGAGATAGGGCTCGATATTGCCGAGCGCGCGCTGCACATAGTCCTCCTTCTCGCCCACCGGTGCCACGTAATGCAGCGCCTCGGCCGCCGCTTCGCGGCCCAGCAGCCGGGCGATGGCCCAGGCCGCCAGGTAGCTGGAAGCCAGGCAGCCACCGGCGGTGGCCAGGTTGCCGCGGGCGAAGAAGGGCTGCGCCAGCACCTCGATGCCGGCTTCCTGCACCCAGGGCTTGGTGGTGAGATCGGTGCAGCCGGGTACGCCGTCGAGCAGGCCGAGGCGCGCCAAGAGCAGCGTACCGGAGCACTGGGCACCGATCAGCTGGCGCGCGGGATCGAGCACCGCCAGCTGTTCCAGCAGGGCGGCGTCTCGCGCCAGTTCCCGGGTACGGCTGCCACTGCCCACCAGCACGGCCGTGCAGTCGACCAGCTCGTCGAAGCCGGCCTGGCGCTCCAGGCGGACACCATTCATGGAAGTCACACAGGGCGTGGGCGCCATCAGGGAGACCCGCCAGTCCGGGTGTTTGATGCGATTGAGGATGCCCAGGGCGATCAGGGAGTCCAGTTCGTTGAAGCCGTCGAAGGTGAGGATGGCGAGGTGCATGGCAGGACTCCTGCGGCTGGGAAGCCCGGATTCTGCCTCCCGCCTGCACCGCCCACCAGATACAGCGCGGCGCCCAGGTGCCCATACAGCCTGGGCGCACGCTCCCGGCCGGCGCCTGCGGCAAGGGCGTGATGCAGCCGCCGAACGGAAGCGCCGCCCGGACATGGCGCTCCGCCTGACGCCCTACTCCAGCTTTTCCACCTTCACCGCGGTGGTGCCGTCATCGACCATGTCCACCCGCCTGGCGGCGGCGCGCGAGAGATCGATGATGCGGCCGCGGATATAGGGTCCGCGATCATTGATGCGCACCACCACGGCGCGATCGTTTTCCAGGTTGGTCACCTTGACCCGGGTGCCGAGCGGCAGGGTCTTGTGGGCGGCGACCAGTTCGTTGTTGTTGAAGGTTTCGCCACTGGCGGTTTCCTTGCCGTGGAACTTGCGCGAGTAGAAGGAGGCCTTGCCGCGCTGTTCGAAGCTGGCTTCCTTCTTGACCGGCGCCGCGACGGTCTTGGCGTCCTTTTCCTGGCAGGCGGTGCAGGCAAGTACCAGGAGCAACACGAGGGATCTGGGACGGATGAACACGTTTCACCTTCCTCTTTTTCTTGGTTTTCGGGAAAGCAACGCTCGGGGAGTGGACTCAGCTAGCTCTGAACCCGGACGCCCCCGGGAGGTTCGCCCGGGATGGCCAGCGGCCAGCCTATCTGTGACGAGCCGCTCAAGACCGTGCTAGGGCACCGGCAGCACGTACCTGAGGATGGCGACGAAATGCAGGGCGCTGCCGGCCATGACGAAGCCGTGCCAGATGCCATGCCAATGGCGAAAGCGATCGTCGAAGACGAAGAAGAGGATGCCGACGGTATAGAGCACCCCGCCGGCCACCAGCCAGGCGAAGCCCTCGCCGCCCAGGCGGTCCAGCAGCGGCCCTACCGCCACCAGTACGATCCAGCCCATGGTGGCGTAGATCACCAGCGACAGGATGCGCGCCTCCGAACGTGGCTTGAGTTCCTGCGCCATGCCGATCAGCGCCAGGCCCCAGACGATGCCGAACAGCGTCCAGCCCCAGGGACCGCGCAGGGTCACCAGGCAGAACGGCGTGTAGCTACCGGCGATGAGCAGGTAGATCGACAGGTGATCGAGCTTCTGGAGCAGGCGCTTCGCCCGGCCCTTCACGCTGTGGTAGAGGGTCGAGACGCTGTAGAGGATCACCAGCGCGACCCCGTAGATGGCCACGCTGACGATGCGCCAGGGATCGCCCTGGAAGCTGGCCAGCACCACCAGGGTGATGGCGCCGGCCAGGGCCAGCAGGGCACCGACCAGATGGGTCCAGGCATTGAGACGTTCGCCGTGATACATGCGTCCTCCAGTGTAGGTCGCAAGCGGGCTCAGGGTCTCGCCGAGCCCTCGCGACGGGCAGTGAGGCGCTCGTAGCGGTCGAGCAACGGCTGGATGGAAATTCCATGGACCGCGATGCTCAAGGCCACCACCGACAGGGTCAGGTCGACGATGGTCCCGGCCCAGTCGGCCGTGACGTGATGCGTGAGCGCGTAGCACAGATAATACAGGCTACCGATGCCACGGATGCCGAACCAGCCGATCAGCGCACCCTGGTGGCGATCGATGCGGGTGAAGGGCAGCATGGTGGCCACGCCCAGCGGGCGGATCACCATGAACAGCAAGGCGCCCAGGAGCAATGCTCGGCTGTCCCAGTGAGTGATGAGCACCACGCCGAGCAGGGTTACCAGCAGGACCTCGAAGGAACGCTCCACCAGGCTGCCGAAGGCGAGCATGTCGCCCATCATCACGCCGGCCGCCATCCGGGGTTCCTCGATATCGTCCGCGTTGGCGACGGTGGCCTGCTCGGGCGCTCCGGTGAGATGACCGATCACCGGCTGCGCCAGTTGCTCGGAGGGCGTCTCCGCATTGCCCGAGGTCTGCACCTCGGCCTGGCGCAGGCCCAGACCGGCGGCAAATACCGCGAGAAAACCGTAGCCGCCGATTTCGTCGGCCAGCACATAGGACAGGGCGATCAGCGCGAGGGCGAGAAAGTCATTGGGCGAGATGGTGCTGTCGCCATGCCGGGTGCGCAGGAAGATCATCAGCCTCCCGACTCCCTTGCCCATGCTGTAGCCCAGCAACAGGCCGGCCGGCACCGCCCAGACCACGCTTTTCAGGAACCACTCCAGGGTCCAGTTCCATTGCGGTTCGCCGTGCTGCAGAAGCAGCAGGCCAAGCAGCACGAAGGGAAAGGCGGTGCCGTCGTTGAGGCCCGCCTCGCCGGAGAGACCGAAGCGCACCCGGTCGAAATCCTGGGCGTGGTTGACCTGTACCAGGCCGGCCAGCACCGGGTCGGTGGGCGCGAGGATGGCACCGATCAGCAGGGCCACGCCCCAGGGCAGGCCGAGCAGGTAGTGGGCCACCAGGCAGACCCCGGCGATGCTGAGGATCATCACCGGTCCGGCCAGCAGATAGGCGCCGTGCCAGGAGGAACGATGAAAGGACAGCCGCAGCTTGAGACCGCTGACGAACAGCGAAAAAAGCACCGCCACCTCGGTCAGGTGGCCGATCCAGGTCGCCGATTGCTGGAAGTTGACCTCGGCCAGGCCCAGGCCGATGGGACTGATCAGCATGCCGAAGGCCAGGCAGACCACCGAGGTGGTGACCGGCAGCCAGCGCAGATAGGCGGAGGTCAGGGCCAGGATCATCAACAGCGATCCCAATACCCCGACCCAGACGAGAAAAGTCATGTGGGTAGCGTGATCCAGAACAGAAGAAGGAGCGCGGGTAGCGAACGCCACCCTTGTGATGGAGACTGCGCCAACGCAGCCGCGGTGCCCCCCATCTGCCGAATGGCGCGCGCAGCAGTGACCCCGAGCCCCTGGCCGGGGTCCCATGTCCTACAGTCCCTAAGGAAAATCTCTCCTCGCATGAGCGATCACCGCCTCCGCAAGCAACGCCGCCTCGAACGCCTGCAGCGCTTCCTCGACTGGGCCGGCCGCACCCATCCGGACTTCGTCGCCAGGCAACAGCACCAGGAACTCTGGTTCAAGCCCTATTCGGGCTATCCCCTGCCGCACCTGGGCCGTATCGCCAAGGCCTTCTGGCTGGGTCTCGACGAAGCCGCCGCGGTGGCTGCGGGCAGCGCGCCCGACCCCGACAGCCTGCTGGGCCAGGCGCTGCTCAATGCCGGCAAGACGTTCGGCTATCCGGTGGATGTCTTCGGCAGCGAAAAGCTCTTTACCGGCGGGGCGGCGAGCGAATTGCTCGAACCCCACTGGGCGCTGAATCTGGCCGATAGCGCTTCCGCCGAAGCCTTCGCCGCCGCGGTCGGCGAACGCCTGGGCGATGCCGTGCGCGAGCGTCTGGGCATCCTGGCGGCGCCCTTCGCCGAGATGGCCGACGAGGATCGCCAGCGGGTGCTGGAGCGGGTGCCCCAGGCGCTGATCCGCCTGGACGACTTCCTGCCACGGGCGGTGGAGGTGCTCAACGAGACGCGACACGAGCTGAGATTCAACGTGGTGCTGACCCACGAGGACATCCGCCTGGAAATCCCCCGGCGGCTGGCGGCCAATCAAGGCCGCCTGCTCGGCGACGCCGATGTCGCCGCGCTCAGGGCCGAGGCCGAGGGGGACCTCCGCGAGCGTTTCGCCGTGCTGGTGGGCGAGGCCGATGCCCTGGACTTCGACCTGCACCAGTTGGGCACGCCGCGCCTGCAGGAGCTGATGCGCCTGGAAGCCGACAAGCTGCGCCGCGCGCTGCGCCACGCCGTGACCCAGCAGCGCGAGAAGATGGCCTTCGCCGTGCTGCTGGAAAACAATCCGCGCTTCGGCCAGTACCACCAGAATTATCCGGCTCGCCGCCTGACCCGTACCTGGACCGCCCTGCTCGGCCCCACCAACAGCGGCAAGACCCACAGGTCCATCGAGGCCATGGCGGCGGTGACCCATGCCATCTACCTCTCGCCTCTGCGGCTGATGGCCCTGGAAAACCAGGAGCGCCTGGAGTCCCTCGGCGTGCCCTGCTCGCTGGTCACCGGCGAGGAGGAGATCATCCGCCCAGGCGCCACCCACTTCTGCTGCACCGTGGAGGAATTCGCCCGCTTCCGCCGCCAGCAATGGGAGGTGGTGGTGGTCGACGAGGTGCAGATGCTGGCCGATCCGCAGCGTGGCTGGGCGTGGGTCGATGCCCTGGTCAGCGCTCATACCAAACGCCTGCTGATGACCGGCCCGGCGCTGATCGAACCCTCGCTGCGCACCCTCTGCGAGTTGTGCGAGGACCGCCTGGAGATCAAGCCCACCGAGCGCCTGTCACCGGTCACGGTAGCGCGTCACGCCACCACCCTGGAACGCCTGGAACCGGGCTCGCTGCTGGTGGCCTTCAGCCGCCGGGTGGTGCTGGAGCTCAAGGGCCTGCTGGAAATGGCCGGCCGCCGGGTATCGGTGGTCTATGGCGCCCTCTCGCCGGAGGTACGGCGGGAGCAGGCGCGGCGCTTCCGCGAAGGCGAGACCGAGATCATGGTCGCCACCGATGCCGTGGGCATGGGCCTCAACCTGCCGGCCCATACCCTGTGCTTCTACACCGACGAGAAATTCGACGGGGTGGAGAATCGGCCGCTGCGGGTACAGGAGGTCAAGCAGATCGGCGGGCGCGCCGGACGTTTCGGTCATCATGCCGAGGGGGAGATCACCGCCCTTGAGCCCCATGTGCTGCGCAACATCAAGCGGCTGTTCCACAGCCCGGACGACCCGGTGGACCTGCACCAGTTCCAGGTACGACCGAGCCTGGAACACCTGCGCGCCCTCTCCGACTTCATGGAAGAGCCCAGCCTGCTGCGCACCTGGCTGACCTTCAATCGCAACATCAACTATGGCGACGCCTTCGTCTCCGTATTGCCCGACGAGCTGGCCGAGTGGATCAAGCTGATCGACCTGCCCGGCATCGATTTCCAGCTGCGCTGGATCTTCGCCTGCACGCCGATCCGCGGCGGCCTGGAAGGCCCGGCCAGTGGCCAGGCCCAGCGCTGGCTGCGCAGCGTCGCCCGTGGCGAGCCGGTGGATCTGCCGCGCATCCCCATGGGCACCGATCTCGCCGGACTGGAAAGCGCCCTGCACGTGGTGGAGACCTATCTGCACCTGGCGCGCAGCCTGCCCGAGCTGTTTCCGGCCCTGGAACGCGGCCAGGACCATCGCGACCTGCTCAACGACGCCATCACCCGGGAGTTGTCGCGCCGCCGCCGGCCACGTGCCCAGGAAAAGGGTCACGGCAAGGGCGGCCGGCGCCAGGGTCGCGGCGAGCGGCGCGGAGGCCGCTTCGGGCGCTAGGCGGCGCGGGACTCGCCGCCTGGCGCCGGCAGCCCTGTAGCCTGGATGACGGCACAGCATCATCCACCGGTCGAGGCAACCGGCCAGTGGAAAGCCCTGCGCGGTTTTCCACGCTACGGCAATGCGGCAGGGCGGTCCAACAAGGCATCAACCCCTGCAACTCCCGTAGAAGCGGCCGCGTCGGCGGACCGCCATGGCCGCGATAAAGACAGTTGCCCCTACAGATCGTAGTGTGGAAAACGGCGCAGCCTGTTCCACGGGGAGTGCGCCGCGAGGGACTCCCTCACCCCAGCCCTCTCCCAAGGCGAGAGGGCGCGCCTTGCGCGGAGGTTCGTCTTCGGTGGCTCAGACAGTTGCTTCTACAGGGACTTCGCCAGCGGCGCCCGCGCCTTGAAGCTCCAGGTGAAGAGGAATTCCGCCACCTGCTCGCCGCTTTCGTCGGTGCCGACACTGCGCAGCTCGACCTGCTGCGGCTCACCGGTCTCCCGGGCGAGCACCAGCGCCGCGGCGATGGCCTCGCCCTGGTCGCAGCGAAAGACGATGGTGCCCACGGCCTTCTTGGTGAAGCGGGCGCTCATGGCCACCACCAGCATGGCGTAGCGTTGGCCGGAACGGCGGATGTGCCGGTCGGCGAGGATGCCGGTGGAAAATTCCGCCGCCATGCCCTCCACCGCCCAGAACATGCTCTTGAAGGGATTCTGGTTCAGCCAGCCATGGGTGACCTGCATCTGGCAGCCGACATCGTCCAGGTGGCGCAGGCGCAGGCCGGCGATCTTGGCGATGGGCACCTTGGTCCAGACGAAGACATTGAACAGCAGTCGATTCATGGCGAGCGCATCCGGCAGCCTGGCCGGAGGGCCAGGTGCCCGCAGCTTAGCGCTTCGTCCCGGGCCGCTCCACGGCTGATGGACGCGGCCCGGTAGACAGTTCGCGACCCCTGGGTCGCGCGGCCGGGCACCTCGCCGCGGAGGGCCCCGCCCGCCTTACAGCGGATTGGCGTTGAGTTGCTCGGCGTAGCGCCGGGTCATGAACACCGCGAACAGCAGACCGGCCACCGCCAGGCTGCCGCCCACCAGGCCGACGTAGGGCATGCCGACATGGGTGCCCACCACGCTGCCCAGCAGGGCGCCACCGCCGATGCCGACGTTGTAGATGCCGGAAAACAGCGCCATGGCCACGTCGGTGGCGTCCTTGGCCAGGGCCAGCACCTTGGATTGCAGCGCCAGGCCGAAACTCATGATGGCGATGCCCCAGACCACGCTCAGGCCCTCCAGCGTGAAGCTCCTCCAGGCGAAGGGCAGCAGCAACAGCAGCGACAGGGCGATGCCGGCGATGGCCGCGATCAGGAAGCCGTTGGGGAATCTCAAGCTGTAGCGGCTGAACAGCAGCGAGCCGATGACGCCGGAGCCGCCGAACAGCAGCAGCAAGGCGGTGATCTGCATGCCGCCCATGCCCGCCACCTCCACGGCGAAAGGCTCGATGTAGCTGTAGCCGGTGAAGTGGGCGGTCACCACCAGGGTGGTGAGCAGGTAGATGCACAGCAGCGCCGGACGCTTGAACAGCACCGGCAGGCTGGCCAGGGAACCGGAATTCTCGCTGGGCAGCAGCGGCAGGTTGCGCGCCAGCCAGAGCACCGTGCCCACCGCCAGCGCCGCGATGGCGACGAAGGTGTAGCGCCAGCCCAGCAGCTCGCCCAGCACCCGACCCAGCGGGATGCCCAGCACCATCGCCAGGCAGGTGCCGGTGGCCAGCAGGCCGAGCGCCTGGGTCTGCTTGCCGGCCGGGGCGATGCGCACCGCCAGCGAGGCGGTGATCGACCAGAACACCGCATGGGCGAAGGCGATGCCGATGCGGCTGGCCACCAGCACCTCGAAGCTCCAGGCCACCCCGGAGAGACCGTGGCAGGCGATGAAGACGATGAAGACGAACACCAGCAGGCGACGCCGCTC
This sequence comes from Pseudomonas sp. JUb52, assembly GCF_004341115.1. NCBI lineage: Bacteria > Pseudomonadati > Pseudomonadota > Gammaproteobacteria > Pseudomonadales > Pseudomonadaceae > Pseudomonas > Pseudomonas sp. JUb52. Next base: position 341,916 of record NZ_SLYS01000001.1, on the reverse strand, counting down.
GATGGAACGGGTGGCGAGCATCATCGGCAGCGACATCAGGGCGACCACCCAGGCATAGATGGTCAGCATCAACCCGACCTGCGAGGGACGCATGTCGAAACTGCGGCCGATGTCGCTGAGCAGCGCCACCGGGACGAATTCCGTGGTGTTGAAGATGAAGGCGGCCAGGGCCAGGGCGATGACACCGGACCAGCTGGATTTCCGGGCTTCGGCGGTAGCATCCATGGGGGGTCTTCTACTCCAGAGCGAAAGGGTGGACAGCGACTTCCGGGCAAGAAGCCGACGACGAAAAACCCACGAGCAAAGGCTTGGCGCGCCTGCGACGCCTGGTCGCGAGCGAGAAGTCTGCTGTAGGTAGGGATTGGAATTGGATGTGGTAAAAATTCTACGCTGCCGCTTCGGACCATCACAACCACCCGCAGTTGCGCCAGGCTGCCGCGATCAACAGGTCATGGCACCCAACTGCCTGATCGGCTGCGCTTTTTCGCCCCGGGATCGGCTGGGTAGCCGTCGGACGCTGCGACAAAACATCGCGAAACCTTTTGCCTGGGCGAGGCTCCGAGCGAAACGCGCCGGACGATTGACCTTACCCCAGGGTCAAGCTCTAGCCTCGGCGTCACCAGCCCAGTCAGGAGCCTATGACATGCGTATCGTCCTCACCTCCACCCTGCTCGCCCTCACCTTGCTGGCGGGCGGCGTCGCCCAGGCCGCCGAAGCCCAGCACCCGGCCCACCAGGACATGCAGAAGAGCATGGAGACCATGCACCAGGGCATGGAAGAAGGCCTCAAGGCCAAGGATCCCGACCTGGCCTTCGCCAAGGGCATGCTGGCCCACCACGAGGGCGCCGTCGACATGGCGCGTTACCAGCTCCAGCACGGCAAGGATCCGGAGATGCGCAAGCTGGCCGAAGACATCATCCAGGCCCAGCAGAAGGAAATCGATCAGCTCAACCGCTGGATCAAGGCCCACGGCAAGTGATGGCGCACCGTGTCCGGGACTGGCACAGTGAGACGCCAGTCCCGTCGCGGAGACCGCCATGCTGATCGACCATCTGGATCATCTGGTCCTGACCACCACGGACCTCGCCGCCTGCGAGGATTTCTACACTCGGGTGCTGGGTATGCGCCTGGAGACGTTTGGTGCCGGGCGCAAGGCACTGCGCTATGGCAACCAGAAGATCAATCTGCACGAGCGGGGGCACGAATTCGAACCCAAGGCGCACCTGCCGGTGCCGGGTGCCCTCGACCTCTGCTTCATCGCCCGTGAACCGCTGGACCAGGTGATCGCCCATCTGCAGCGCGAGGGCTGGCCGATCATCGAAGGCCCGGTGGCACGCACCGGCGCCACCGGACCGATTCGCTCAGTCTATGTCCGCGATCCCGACCTCAACCTGATCGAGATCGCCGAGTACCCGGCCTAGCGCGGCCGGCCGAACACCTGGGTCCAATAGAGGCTGTGGGTGCTGCGCGGATTCAGGGCATAGGCCGCGCCCATTTCGGTGAATTCCGGATTCATCAGATTGGCGCAGTGGCCCGGACTCGCCAGCCAGCCCTGCATGGCCTGGGTGACCGAACCTGCGCCCGCGGCGATGTTTTCGCCGATGCGGGTCCAGCCGTAGCCCTGCTTGGCCACCCGCTCGGCCACGGTGCCGCCGCCGGGCGCGGTGTGGGAGAAGTAGTCGCGACCGGCCATGTCCTGGCTGTGGGCCAGGGCGGCATTGGCCAGCGCCGGATTCCAGCGCAGCGGCGTGGTCGCGGCAAAACGGCGGGTGCCGCAGGTGCGCGCCTGCGCCCGGGCCCGATTGACCTCGGCCAGGACCGCCTTGCCCGCAGTCTGCCAGTCGCCCAGGCCGGCGCTCACCACCGGACGCGCCAGCACCAGCTGCCAGCGCGGTCCCTGCTGGCTCACCCCGACCTGCGCATAGTCGCTGCTGGCCAGCGGCCGGCAATATTGCTGGCGCAGCCCGGCCATGGCCGCCTGGGCGGTGGGCGCGCCCGCCAGCATGATCACCTGCACCGCCGAGGCCTGATAACCCGCGGCGCGCAGATCACTCTGCAGCCGATCGCGACCGGTCAGGCGCACCGCCGCCAGGCGACTATCGGCCGCGAGCGGCGCGGCGGCGCGGGTGCCGGGGCAGCCCTGGGGCGCGGCGCGATAGGCATTGATCAGGCTGACCAGGCGCGCCTCTTCGGGCGTCGCGGCGAGGGCGGCCTGGGTCAGCAGGGTCGTGGTCAGCAGCAGGGACAAGGCAGGGAAACGGGACATGCGCGAGCGGATCCGGAAAAGACGGAAGCGCTATGTACCCGGCCTGAATCCAGGGCGCAAGCCAGACCGGTGGCCAGCCGAGGAACGGATGGCAGTTTGCTTGCAAGGGTGATTGGAGTAGGCTCGCCGGCTCATTCAACAGGAGTCTCTCCCATGGCCAAAGCCTCTGCCCGCCACATCCTGGTTTCCAGCGAAGCCAAGTGCAACGAACTCAAAGCCGCCATCGAAGGGGGCGCCGACTTCGCCCAGGTGGCCAAGGACAACTCCAGCTGCCCCTCCAGCCGCCAGGGCGGCGACCTGGGCACCTTCCGCCCGGGCCAGATGGTCAAGGAATTCGACACCGTGGTGTTCAGCGCTCCGCTGCACCAGGTTCAGGGTCCGGTAAAGACCCAGTTCGGCTATCACCTGGTGGAAGTCACCAGCCGCGAAGATTGATCGCGCCGGCGCTCCCGCTCATTGCAGGAGCGCCCTCCGCCTTCCGCATTACCGACTATCCTGCAGCTTCCCCTGCCCTTGCGAGGATAGTGCCTTGTCCACTCCCCTTTCCTGCCACGGCCAGTGCCTGTGCGGCGCCGTTCAGCTGGATTGCCGCCTCGACACCCTTGCCGTTTCGGCCTGCCACTGCCGGACCTGTCGTCGCTGGGGCGGTGGCCCGCTGCTGGCAGTGGAATGCGCCCAGCCGCCGGTGATCGGTGGCGGCGATGCCCTGGCCGTCCATGCCTCCTCCGACTGGGCCGAGCGCGGCTTCTGTCGCCACTGCGGCACCCACCTGTTCTATCGCCTCAAGGCCGAACCGCATTACGCCATTCCGGTGGGCCTGCTCGAAGGCGAAGACTGGTTGCTGGACAGTGAGATCTTCATCGAGGAAAAGCCGGCCTGGTACTGCTTCGGCCACTCGCGGCGTCAGCTGACCGGCGCCGAGGCCCTCGCCGAGCACGGCGAACAGGACTAGTCGCCCGCAGTCGCCTTTCGGCGCCAGCCATGACCACCGGTCGCCTCGCTGCGGGCGACCTCGGGATCCTGCGCACGATCGACATCACGCCGAGGCTCATCCCAGAGCTCCAGGCTCTGCCGCACCCCTGATCTACCGGGTCCGGTCGCCTGCGGCCTGGGCGCACACCCCTATCAAGCCACCGCCAAAAGCGCCGATGTCCCTGTGAGCTCCCTTCCCAGCCTGCCCACAAGAGGAACAATCATGGGGTTTCTACAACGCTTAGGCGCCCGCACGAGCAGCAGCGGCGTGTTCAGCCTGACCTGCGCCGCACGTGAACTGAGCGACCGCCTTGGCGGCGTCGCCCTCAAGCCCACCTTCATCACCGGCTTCGTCTCGCCGCACCTGGACCTGGACGCCATCGCCCGGCAACTGGTGGCGCGCTTTCCCGAAGCCTCCATCAGCCTGTGTACCACCTCCGGCGAACTCTGCGGCAGCGAACAGCGGCTGTACTGCGCCGCTGATGGCGCCTGGGATCGGCTGGTGCTGCAATTCTTCGATGCCTCGGTGATCGCCTCGGCCGAGGTCGTGCACGTCCCGCTGGACAGCGAGGACATCCGCCGGGGCGGCCCGCGGCGCAGCATGAAGGAACGCCTGGCCCGCCTGACCGAATCGCTCAAGCGCCTGCAGGTACGCACGCCCATCGATCACCGCGATACCCTGGCCTTCGTGCTGTTCGACGGCCTGTCCGCCTCGGAATCCTTCTTCATGGAGGCGCTGTACGAATCCGGCCGCTTTCCCTGCCTGTTCGTCGGCGGCTCCGCCGGCGGCAAGGGCGACTTCCGCCAGACGCTGCTGCACGATGGCCGCAAGGCCTATGAAAACCATGCCCAGCTGGTCTTCCTGAAGATGGCCAGGAACACCCGTTTCGGGGTGTTCAAGAGCCAGAATTTCAGCGCCACGCCGCTCAGTCTCAGTGTCCTCACCGCCTCCCTGGAAGAGCGCTACATCAGCCAGGTGGTCGACAGCCGCGGCCAGATCAAGAGCATGGTGGCGGCCCTCTGCGAGGCCTTGAGCTGCCGCGCCGAGCAACTGGAACAGCGCCTGGCGGACTATTCCTTCGCCATCCGCGTGGGCGAGGAGCTGTTCGTCCGCTCCATCGCCCGCATCGACTACGAGCGCGAGCGCATCCACCTGTTCTGCGACGTGGCGCCCGGCGAAGAGCTGGTGATGGTCAAGCGCACCTCGCTGGTGGACACCACCCGCGAGGATTTCGCCCGCTTCCTGCAGGGCAAGAGCGGCACCCCGCTGGTGGGCGTGCTCAACGACTGCATCCTGCGCCGCGCCAACAACGGCGCCGAGCTACCGCGCATGGGCGAGGTGTTCGGCCAGACGCCAGTGGTGGGCTTTTCCACCTTTGGCGAGATCCTCGGCCTGAATCTCAACCAGACCCTCACCGCGGTGTTCTTTTTCCGCACCCCCGAAGGTGCGCCCTTCCGCGACGACTACGTCGACAACTTCGCCGCCCACTATGGCGAATTCAAGGCCTTCTTCCTGCGGCGGCAGATCAGGAAGCTGGCCGGCCTGAGCCAGGTGGTGGTCAACCAGATCAACGAATTCAAACGGCAGAACTTCACCGGCGTGGTGGATGCCCAGGGCCTCGACGACTCCATCCAGGCGGTGTTCGGCGGCCTCGCCGACCTCGGCCAGGTGCTGCGCCAGGCCCACCAGAGTCGCCAGGAGATCGGCGAGCAGTTGCGGCACTACTCCGGCGAATTGCACAGCAGCATGGACGACCTGACGGGCAACATCCTGCAGCAGGGCGAAGTCACCCGCCAGGCCGACAGCACCGTGCAGCACCTCACCGACCAGGCCGAGGAGGTGGTGCGCAGCGCCAACGAGCTGAGCCAGTCGAGTCTGCGCATCCAGTCCATCGTCCAGGTGATCCAGCAGATCGCCGGCCAGACCAACCTGCTGGCGCTCAACGCGGCCATCGAGGCGGCGCGCGCCGGCGAGAGCGGTCGCGGCTTCGCGGTGGTGGCTGACGAGGTGCGCAACCTGGCGGCCATCACCCACAAGAACGCCGCCGAGATCGGCGCCGACATCGACCAGCTGTCCCGCGCCATCAGCGAGGTCGGCGCCCATATCGCCGGCCAGGCCCAGGACGTGGGTTCGCTGCAGGAGCTGCTGGCCGCCCTGCGCGAGTCCGGTCGCCTCACCGCCCAGACCTCACATCGCACCAAGGACATCGCGGACACCCTGACCGGCCTCACCGCCGCCACGTCGTCCTGAGCCACGGGGGACTTACCGTTCGTCGGCACTGACCGGCAAGTCCCAGCTTCCTCCCCTGCCTCCGCCCCCCACCAAAGGCAAAGACCAGCGGCCACCGGATCTCCCGCCGAGTGACCGCAGGGTCACGGCCAGCGCCGTGGCTTGCGGCCCTGTTTTGCTCCCATCAGCGACCCATGGGTCAGCAATAGACGCCCCAAACCCGCTCCCAGCCGCGTCTACGACTTTTGTAGTGCTTATACGAAAGCACTACAAAACCTGGTTGACGACACTCCGATCTCCTGCAAATCTCTAGCTGCACCGGACGCGAACCCCCTATCCATGCGGGTCGCGCCTGGGCTCCGGGTGACCCTCGGGCCGTCTTGCGTAGTGATGCTCAAGAGGCACTACAAGAGAAGACGACTGAAATGCCGCGCTGCTCGAGGCAGCGTCGCCAGAGGTGACGTCCGGATCCATGCAGGTACGTACGGCGACATGACTCGACAGCTGGGCTGACCTTTCGCCTTCGCGACCGGCATCCGGGTGGCAACCGCCATCCCGCTGCCGGACGTTGGGAAAAGACTGGTACCCAAGCCAACCTCATCGAGAAGGATCGACTCATGTCCGCTTACGAGAACGACGTTCAGGCCATCGCCGCCCTCAAGAACAGCACCGGCAATCACTGGAGCGCCATCAATCCGGAATACGCCGCCCGGATGCGCCTGCAGAATCGCTTCAAGACCGGTCTCGACATCGCCCGCCACTGCGCGGCCATCATGCGCCGGGACATGGCCGCCTACGACGCCGACAGCAGCGCCTACACCCAGTCGCTGGGCTGCTGGCACGGCTTCATCGGGCAGCAGAAGCTGATCGCCATCAAGAAGCACCTGGGCAGTACCCAGGGCCGCTACCTCTACCTGTCCGGCTGGATGATCGCCGCGCTGCGCTCGGAATTCGGCCCGCTGCCGGATCAGTCCATGCACGAGAAGACCAGCGTGCCGGCGCTGATCGAAGAGCTCTACACCTTCCTGCGCCAGGCCGACGCCCGCGAACTGGGCATGCTGTTCCGCGAGCTGGACGCCGCCCGCGCCGCCGACGAGAACGCCAAGGCCGCCGCCATCCAGGCCAAGATCGACAACCATGAAACCCACGTGGTGCCGATCATCGCCGACATCGACGCCGGCTTCGGCAACGCCGAGGCCACCTACCTGCTGGCCAAGAAGATGATCGAAGCCGGGGCCTGCTGCATCCAGCTGGAAAACCAGGTCTCCGACGAGAAGCAGTGCGGCCACCAGGACGGCAAGGTCACGGTGCCCCACGAGGACTTCCTGGCCAAGATCAACGCCGTGCGCTACGCCTTCCTCGAACTGGGCGTGGACGAGGGCGTCATCGTCGCCCGCACCGACTCCCTGGGCGCTGGCCTGACCAAGCAGATCGCCGTGAGCAAGCAGCCGGGCGACCTGGGCGACCAGTACAACGGCTTCCTCGACTGCGACGAGGTGGATGCCAGCCAGCTGGGCAACGGCGACGTGCTGATCAGCCGTGGCGGCAAGCTACTGCGGCCCAAGCGCCTGGCCAGCGGCCTGTTCCAGTTCCGCGCCGGCAGCGGCGTGGACCGAGTGGTGCTGGACTGCATCACCTCGCTGCAGAACGGCGCCGACCTGCTGTGGATCGAGACCGAGAAGCCCCACGTCGGCCAGATCAAGGCCATGGTCGACCGCATCCGCGAGGTCGTGCCCAACGCCAAGCTGGTCTACAACAACAGCCCCTCCTTCAACTGGACGCTGAGCTTCCGCCAGCAGGTGTTCGACGCCCTGCAGGCCGAGGGCAAGGACGTGTCCGCCTACGACCGCGCCAAGCTGATGAGCGTGGACTACGACGACACCGAACTGGGTCGCCTGGCCGATGCGCGGATCCAGAGCTTCCAGCGCGACGCCGCGCGTGAAGCGGGCATCTTCCACCACCTGATCACCCTGCCCACCTACCACACCGCGGCCCTGTCCACCGACAACCTGGCCAAGGGCTACTTCGCCGAGGAAGGCATGCTGGCCTACGTCAAGGGCGTGCAGCGCCAGGAGATCCGCCAGGGCATCGCCTGCGTCAAGCACCAGAACATGGCCGGCTCGGACATGGGCGACGACCACAAGGAATATTTTGCCGGCGAGGCGGCGCTCAAGGCGGCCGGCAAGGACAACACCATGAACCAGTTCCATTGATCACGGCCACCGCGGAGGACACGCTCATGAACCTGAACGACAACCCCAACCTGGACGATCTCAAGCAGCTGTTCGGCCGGCTCAAGGACAAGAACCACAACCATATCCTCTGGGTCTGCGAGAGCGGCGCGGTGCATGTCGACCGCCTGCCCGGCGGCGAAACGCCCGAGCAGTTCGAGGAGCGCCATCCCAGCCTGCGCATCCGCTTCAAGACCTACAACAAGGGTGGCGGCTACGTCGGCAAGTCGGCCGCGGCGGACGACAACTTCATCAGGAGCGTCCACGCCGCCCTGCAGGAGCACTGGCGCCTGGCCGGTCGGCAGCAACGGCCGGCCTATGTGGATCGCTACTGCTAGCCATGAAAAAGGGCGCGACAGGTAGATGATCTCCCGCCGCGCCCTGCCCCATCTTCGAGGCGACTCGTCCGGTCCTGCATGGCCCTGCAGGCTCGGTCGAGTCGCCTCTTCTGTTTACAGCACGAACAGATCCACGAAGCGATGCACCGGGGTGGCTTCCAGTCCCGCCTGATCCTTGCACAGCGCGAAGATCTGGGCGCAGCGACCAGCCGGGAAGCGCGTGGCCAGGTTGCTCTGGAATTTGCGCTCCAAGAGCGGAATGCCCTCTTCGCGGCGACGGCGATGGCCGATGGGATATTCCACGGCGATCTTCTCGGTGCTGCTGCCGTCGGTGAAGAACACCTGCAGGGCGTTGGCGATGGATCTCTTGTCGGCTTCCAGGTACTCGCGGCTGTAGCGCTCGTCCTCGACGATCTCCATCTTCTCGCGCAACTGGTCGATGCGCGGATGGGCCTGGTGGAAGGCGTCCTCGTAGTGCTCGGCGACCAGGTCGCCGAACAGCAGCGGCACGGCGATCATGTACTGCAGGCAGTGGTCGCGGTCGGCCGCGTTGGCCATGGGGCCCTGCTTGGAGATGATGCGAATGGCCGATTCGTGGGTGGTCACCACGATCTTCTCGATCTCGTCCACCCGGTCGCGCACCTGGGGATGCAGGAGCACCGCGGCCTCGGCGGCGGTCTGGGCGTGGAATTCCGCCGGGAAGCTGATCTTGAACAGCACGTGTTCCATCACGTAGCTGCCGAAGCCCTGGGGAAAGCGGAACTGGCGCTGGTCGGCCGGCTTGGTGGCCAGGTCCTTGTTGGTATGGCTGAACAGCACGTCGTAGAAGCCCCACTGGGGTGCGCTGAGCACCCCGGGGATGCCCATCTCGCCGCGCAGGGCGATGTCGGCCAGGCGCACGCCGCGGCTGGAGGCGTCACCGGCGGCCCAGGACTTGCGGCTGCCGGCATTGGGCGCATGGCGATAGGTGCGCAGCGCCTGGCCATCGACGAAGGCATGGGAAAGCGCCGCCAGCAGCTGTTCGCGGTTGGCGCCCATCAGCTTGGCGCTGACCGCGGTGGAAGCCAGCTTGACCAGGAAGACGTGGTCCAGGCCGACTCGGTTGAAGGAGTTCTCCAGGGCGAAGACGCCCTGGATCTCGTGGGCCATGACCATGGCCTCCAGCACCTGGCGCATGGTCAGGGGCGCCTCGCCCTGGGCCACGCGGCGTTGGGAAAGGTGATCGGCCACCGCCAGGATGGCACCGAGGTTGTCGGAGGGGTGGCCCCATTCGGCGGCCAGCCAGGTGTCGTTGTAGTCCAGCCAGCGAATGATGCAGCCGATGTCCCAGGCCGCCTTGACCGGGTCCAGGCGATAGCTGGTGCCCGGAACCCGCGCGCCCTGGGGCACCACGGTACCCTCCACCTGGGGGCCGAGCAGCTTGGTGCACTCGGGGAACCGGAGGGACAGCAGGCCGCAGCCAAGGGTGTCCATCAGGCAGTTGCGGGCGGTGTCCAGGGCCTCGCGGGAGGTAACCTGGTAGGTCAGCACATAGTCGGCCAGGTCCTGGATGACCTGGTCGTAATCGGGTCTGTTGTTGAGATCGACGTTGGCGCTCATGAATGTTCCTTTTTATCGCGTCTATCGCGGCCATCGGCCGCTCCTACAGGTTTGGCCTGGGCGCTCCCGTAGGAGCGGCCCATGGCCGCGATCAAAAAATCAACGATTGGCAATGGGCGTGAAGGCCCGCTGCTCGACGCCGATGTAATCCGCACTGGGGCGGATGATGCGGTTGTCGGCGCGCTGCTCGAAGACGTGGGCGCACCAGCCAGCCGTGCGCGAGCAAACGAAGATCGGGGTGAACAGCGGCGTCGGGATGCCGAGGAAGTGATAGGCGGAGGCGTGGTAGAAGTCGGCGTTGGGAAACAGCCCCTTCTCCTCCTTCATGGTGCGGTCGATGGCTTCCGAGACCGGGAACAGCACCTGATCGCCCACCTCCGCCGCCAGTTGGCGGGCGTAGTCCTTGATCACCTCGTTGCGCGGATCGCTGTCGCGGTAGATGGCGTGACCGAAGCCCATCACCTTTTCCTTGCGTTCGAGCATCTGCTTGAGGCCGGTGACCGCCTCCTCGGGCGAGGCGAAGCGCTCGATCAGCGCCATGGCCGCCTCGTTGGCGCCACCGTGCAGCGGCCCGCGCAGGGAGCCGATGGCGCCGGTGACGCAGGAATAGAGATCCGACAGCGTCGAGGCGCAGACCCGGGCGGTAAAGGTGGAGGCGTTGAATTCGTGCTCGGCATAGAGGATCAGCGAGACGTTCATCACCCGGGCGTGCAGTTCGCTGGGCGCCTTGCCGTGCAGCAGGGTGAGGAAGTGGCTGGCGATGTCCGGGGCGTCACTCGTGCAGTCGATGCGGGTGCCGCTCTGGCTGAAGTGATGCCAGTAGAGCAGGATCGCCGGAAAGGCGCCGAGCAGACGATCGGCCACCTGCTGCTGGTCGGCGAAGCTGTGCTCCGGCTCCAGGGTACCCAGCAAGGAGGCGCCGGTGCGCATCACGTCCATGGGGTGGGCGCTGGCGGGGATGCGCTCCAGGCCTTCCTTGAGCGGCTGCGGCAGGTCGCGCAGCGCGGCCAGGCGCTGGCGATAGGCGTCCAGTTGCGCCTGGGTCGGCAGCTCGCCATAGAGCAACAGGTGGGCGACCTCCTCGAAGTCGGCCCCGGCGGCCAGTTCGCGGATGTCGTAGCCCCGGTAGGTGAGGCCGGCGCCGGTCTTGCCGACGGTGCATAGCGCGGTGCGGCCGGCGACCTGGCCACGCAGGCCGGCGCCGCCGAGGGTTTTGCTGTCTGCCATCGTCTCGCTCCTCTTGGAGTTGTTGTGCGAAAAAGCGGGCGTTCAAAGCGTCTTTACGATCTCGCGAGCTAGCGACAAACAAGGCGGAAGTGGCTGAAGAAGCGGATCGGACTCGCGCTCGAGTTTACGGGTGGTAAATGAGCATTCCGACCGGGCTGGCGACCCAGGCCACTTCCAACGCAGTTTGGCCGACGCGCAGCAGATCGTTAGGATTTCTGCTGCTGGAACAGGCGATCCAGCTGGTCTTCATACCGGTGATAGTCGATGCGGTCATAGAGCTCGGCGCGGGTCTGCATGGTGTCGACCACCGCCTGCTGGCTGCCGTCGCGGCGGATCGCCGTGTAGACGTTTTCGGCGGCGCGATTGGCGGCGCGGAAGGCCGACAGTGGATAGAGCACCAGGCCGACATCGGCCCCGGCCAGTTCCTCGGTGGTGAACAGCGGCGTGGCGCCGAATTCGGTGATGTTGGCCAGGATGGGCACCCCCACCGCCTGGGCGAACTGGCGGTACATGGGCAGCTCGGTCATGGCCTCGGGAAAGATCATGTCGGCGCCGGCCTCGACGCAGGCGCAGGCGCGGTCGATGGCGGCCTGCAGGCCTTCTACCGCCAGGGCATCGGTGCGCGCCATGATGACGAAGTCCGCATCGGTGCGGGCATCCACCGCGGCCTTGATGCGATCGACCATCTCCTGCTGGCTGACGATCTCCTTGCCCGGCCGATGGCCGCAGCGCTTGGCGCCGACCTGATCCTCGATGTGCATGGCCGCCGCGCCGGCCTTGATCAGGGCGCGGGTGGTGCGCGCCACGTTGAAGGCCGAGGCGCCGAAGCCGGTGTCGACGTCCACCAGCAGCGGCAGGTCGCAGACGTCGGTGATGCGGCGGACGTCGATCAGCACGTCTTCCAGACCGCTGATGCCCAGGTCCGGCAGCCCCAGGGAGCCAGCCGCGACCCCGCCGCCGGACAGGTAGATGGCCTGGAAGCCGGCGCGCTTGGCCAGCAGCGCATGATTGGCATTGAGGGTGCCGACCACCTGCAGCGGGCGTTCGGCGGCGACGGCGGCACGGAATTTCTGGCCGGGACTGACGGCAGGCATGGCGTTACCTCGACTGATCTTGGACTAGGGGATGGTGCTGCAGATTGCGCTTGGAGGCGGCGATGTGGCGACGCATCAGCAGTTCGGCCAGTTCGCCGTCGCCCTCGGCCAGGGCATCGAGGATGCGATGGTGCTCGGCGAAGGCCTGGCGCGGCCGATTGGGGGTGGCGGAGACCTTGAGTCGGTACATGCGCACCAGGTGATAGAGCTCGCCGCAGAGCAACCGCACCAGCATGCCGTTGCCGCTGGCCTGGATGATGCGGTAGTGGAAGTCGTGGTCGCCTTCCTGCAGGTAGTAGCCGGTACCGGCCTGGAACGCCGGGTCGCGCTCGTGGGTATCCAGCAGCTGGCGCAATTCGTCGATGCCCTGAGGCGTGAGGCGTTCGGCCGCCAGGCGGCAGGCCATGCCTTCGAGGGATTCGCGGATCTCGTAGAGTTCGACCAGTTCGGCCAGGCTCAGGGCGGCGACCCGGGCGCCGGCATGGGGCACCCGCACCACCAGCCGCTGGCCTTCCAGGCGGTGGATGGCTTCGCGCAGCGGCCCGCGGCTGATGCCATAGGTACGGGCCAGCTCGGGCTCGGAAATCTTGCTGCCCGGCGCCACGTCGCCGCGGACGATGGCCTCGCGGATCCGGCGGAACACCTGCTCGGAGAGGGTCCCGCTGTCGGTCTCGGGCGCTTCGGCCTGAAGGGGGCTATCGATCATTGTCGACACCTTTTGTGTTTATGGGCTGAATAACTACGCCTGAACGTCTTTCCCGTCAATATTTGTCGACAATTCGGCTGTGACAGCCTGTGTCTCGCCCCGCCGGGAGCGGTTCGCTACACTAGCGCGCCGCCCCTCCCAGCCGACCTCGCCATGCCCCTCTGCCACCTGCATCCCCTGCCCTACCACGCCGATCCCACGGCACGCTTCGCCCTGCTGCAGGGCGAGCCCGGCGCGGTGCTGCTGGATTCGGGGCGGCCGATGGCCCAGCGCGGTCGCTACGACCTCATGGCGGCCTGGCCACTCGAGGTGCTGCAACCCGCCTCCGGCGAGAGCGGGCGCGCCTTTTTCACGCGGACGCGCGCCGCCCTGGCCAGCCTGGGTCGCGCCGACCTGCCGGAAGGCGCGGACCTGCCCTTCGCCGGTGGTCTGCTGGGCTATCTCGGCTACGATTTCGGGCGACGCCTGGAGCGCCTGCCCCAGGGCGCCCGCGCCGACCTGGCGTTGCCCGATGCGCGCCTGGGCCTCTATGCCTGGGCACTGGTCAGCGATCACCAGGCGCGGAACAGTCAGCTGGTCTGCCATCCGGCGCTGGACGAAGGGGAACGGCAGCGGCTGATCGCCCTGTTCGAAGCCGAGGAAGCGCCCGAAACCGAAGCGTTCAGCCTGACCGCTCCCTTCACCGCCGACATCGACCGCGCTACTTATCGCCAGAGCATCGAGGCCATCCAGGCCTATATCGCCGCTGGCGATTGCTACCAAGTCAACTTCGCCCAGCGCTTCCGCGCGCCCTTCCAGGGTTCGCCCTGGCGCGCCTACCAGGCCCTGCGCGCGGCCTGCCCCACGCCCTTCTCCGGCTACCTGGCACTGGACGGAGGCGCCCTGCTCAGCCACTCACCGGAGCGCTTCCTTCGGGTGAGTCGCGGCCAGGTGGAGACCCGTCCGATCAAGGGCACCCGGCCGCGGCGCGCCGAGGCCGGTGCCGATGCCGCCGAAGCCCGCGCCCTGCTGGCCAGCCCCAAGGATCGCGCCGAGAATCTGATGATCGTCGACCTGTTGCGCAATGACCTGGGTCGCAGTTGCCGCATCGGCTCGGTGCGGGTGCCCGAGTTGTTCGCCCTGGAGAGCTACCCCAACGTCCACCACCTGGTCAGCGCCGTCACCGGCGAACTGGCAACGGGCCTGGACGCCCTGGACCTGCTGGCTGGCAGCTTTCCCGGTGGTTCCATCACCGGGGCACCGAAGATCCGCGCCATGCAGATCATCGACGAGCTGGAGGAGACCCGGCGTGGTCCCTACTGCGGCTCGCTGCTCTATCTGGACGTACGCGGCGAGAGCGACAGCTCCATCCTGATCCGCAGCCTGCTGGCCGAAGACGGCACGCTCAGCTGCTGGGGCGGCGGCGGCATCGTCATGGATTCCCACTGGGCCGACGAATACGCCGAATCCCTGGCCAAGGTGCGGGTGCTGCTGGAGACGCTGGAAGCCCACAGCTGATCCGGCTTTGCTACCATGGCCTCATCTCTTCCCCGGCTGGAGCCCGCCATGTCTCTCGATCTCGCCCGCATCAACGCCGACCTCGGCCGCGACCCCGAAAAGCTCGTCGCCTGGGCCCTGGGCCTGGGCAAGAGCGCCATCGTCACCACCAACTTCCGCCCCTTCGAGGCGGTGATCCTGCACCTGGTCAGCCAGGTCAAGCCGGACATCCCGGTGGTCTGGATGGACAGTGGCTACAACACCCCCGCCACCTACCGCTGCGCCGACGAGATCGTGCGCAAGCTCAAGCTCAACTTGGTGACCTACCTGCCCAAGCGCTCCCGCGCCCACCGCGAGGCCATCGACGGGCCGGTACCGGGGCTGGACGATCCGCGCCACGCCGCCTTCACCGAAGAGGTCAAGCTAGAGCCCTTCGCCCGCGCCCTGCGCGAGACCGCCCCCGAGGTCTGGTTCACCGCCCTGCGTGCCACCGATACCGCGGTACGCGCCCAGATGGACCCGGTCAGCGTCAATCCGGACGGCCTGATCAAGGTCGCGCCGCTGCTGCACTGGACCTCCAAGGATCTCTACCAGTACCTTACCGCCCACGACCTGCCCAACGAATTCGACTACTTCGACCCCACCAAGGGTGACGAAAACCGCGAGTGCGGTCTGCACCTCGCCCACTGAGTCGATGCCCTTCGCGCGCCCGCTCCCGGGCGCGCGCCCTGCTACTGCCGAAACAACGCCCATGACCGCTTCTCGCCCTACCCACTCCCGCAAGGGCGTCTTTGCCGTGGTGCTCGGCAACGCCGTGGAGTTCTTCGACTTCGGCGTCTACGCCACCTTCGCCGTGCTGATCGGCCAGGTGTTCTTTCCTTCGCAGAATGCTTTCGCCAGCCTCATGGCCAGCGTCATCACCTTTGGCGTCGGCTTCGTCGTCCGTCCGCTGGGCGCCATCCTCATCGGCGCCTGGGCCGATCGGGTCGGGCGCAAGCCGGCGATGCTGCTGACCATGGTGCTGATGGCCCTGGGCACCGGCGGCATCGCCGTGCTGCCGGGCTACGAGCAGATCGGCATTGCCGCCCCCATCCTGCTGGTGCTCACCCGGCTGCTGCAGGGCCTGGCCTGGGGTGGCGAAGCCGGCCCGGCCACCACCTACATCCTGGAAGCGGCGCCGTTGCACAAAAGGGGTACCTACGCCTGCTGGCAGGTGGTGGCCCAGGGCCTGGCGGCAATGGCGGCCGGCCTGATCGGCTATGGCCTGACCCTCTGGCTGACGCCGGAACAGCTGCTGGCCTGGGGCTGGCGCCTGCCCTTCCTGCTGGGTCTGGCGATCCTGCCCATCGGCCTCTACATCCGCCGCGGACTGGTGGATACCCACGTCGGTGAAACCCGGGGTACCGGTGCGGTGCTGGGCGAGGTAATGGCCACCCAGCGCCGCCCGCTGCTGCTGGGCCTGCTGATCCTCTCCGGCAGCACCATCACCCAGTATTTCCTCAACTACATGACCACCTTCGCCCTGGTGGAGCTCAAGCTACCCGCCGGGATCGCCATGCTCGCCACCCTGGTGATGGGCGCGGCCATGGCGGTCTGCTCGATCCTGGGCGGCGCGCTCAGCGATCGCTATGGCCGGCGCATCGTGCTGATCCTGCCGCGGCTGCTGTTGCTGGTGCTGCTCTATCCGGCGCTGGAGCTCATCACCCAGGCGCCCGGTCCGGGCACCTTCCTGCTGACCCTGGCCGTGCTCTCCGGCCTGCACGGCATGAGCGGCGCGGCACTGATCGTGCTCCTGGTGGAAAGCTTTCCGCAGCGGGTGCGGGCCACCGGCTTCTCGCTGGTCTATGCGCTGGGGGTGGCGGCCTTCGGCGGCACCGCCCAGATCGTGGTGACCTGGCTGATCGGCGCCACCGGGGATCGCATGGCGCCGGCCGCCTATCTGCTGGCGGCCAATCTGGTCTGTCTCGGCGCCGCCTGGTTCGCCGCCGAGACCTGCCCAGGGCGTCAGCCGGCGGAACGCTCCGCGGCATAACCCTCTTCCCGACGGCTCTTGCGCTCCAGGCGGGTGTAGACGATGCCGGTGAGCAAGAGGCCGAACACCAGCACCGCGGCCAGCAGATAGAGGCCCGAGGCCAGGGTGCCGGTCGCCGCCTTGAGTGCCCCGATGCCATAGGGGCCGAGATAGCCGCCGAGGTTGCCCACCGAATTGATCAGGGCGATGCCGGCGGCGGCACTGGCTCCGGCGAAGAAGCGCCCCGGCAGGGTCCAGAACAGCGCGGTGAGGGAAAACAGACAGAAGGCCACCACCGACAGCGCAGCCAGTTGCAGCACGGCGGTGCCGAACCAGGCACTGCCGGCCATGGCCAGGGCGCCCACGGCATAGAGCACGGCCAGGTGACCGTAGCGATCGCCCAGGCGATCCGAGCTGCGCGGCACGATGAGCAGGCCGAGGATGCCGAAGGCATAGGGAATGGCGGAAATGAAGCCCGTGGTGAGATCGCTGCCGCCGAACTGGTGGATCAGCGTCGGCAGCCACAGCCCCAGGCCATAGATGCTCAGGGTCACCGGCAGATAGTAGAGCGCCAGCAACAGCACCCGGCGATCCTTGAGCGCATGCAGGGGGTTGCCATGGCGGGTCTGGTCGAAGAGGTGCAGGTCCTTTTCCAGCTCCGTGGCCAGCCAGCGCTTTTCCTCGGCGTCCAGCCAGGCGACCTGTTGCGGACCATCCGGCAGCCGGGTCAAGGTCGGCCAGGCCAGCAGCACCGCCGGGGCACCGATGCAGAGGAACAGCCACTGCCAACCGTGCAGGCCGAGCGCGCCATCCAGTTGCAGCAGCATGCCCGACAGCGGCCCCGTCACCAGCATGGCGATGGGTTGGGAGAGGATGAACAGCCCCATGATCTTGCCGCGGTGGCGCACCGGGAACCACTGGGTGAGGTAGTAGAGCACCCCGGGAAAGAAGCCGGCCTCGGCCACCCCCAGCAGAAAGCGCATGACATAGAAGCTGGTGGGGCCCTGGACGAAGGCCATGCCCATGGTGATGGCCCCCCAGGTGATCAGGATGCGGGCGAACCAGCGGCGGGCACCGAAGCGTTCCAGCAGCAGGTTGCTGGGTACCTCGAAGAGGAAGTAACCGATAAAGAACAGGCCGGCACCGAGGCCGTAGGCGGCGTCGCCGATGCCGACGTCGGCGCCCATGTGCAGCTTGGCGAAGCCCACGGCAGAGCGGTCGATGTAGGCGACCAGATAGAGCAGGACGAGGAAGGGGATCAGCTTGCGCGTGATCCGGCGGATGAGCACGGATTCGGGGTGCATGGCGTTCTCCGACTTGTTGTTGTTGTGCGGGTCGAGCGCAAATCAGGCAAAAGTCTAACGTAGTATCATTGAATCGCCAAATAGCCAAAAAACGCTTCGTTTTGCCTCCATCAGCACATTTGATACGACTAAAAAATTGTTACGAAGTCAGAAAACAGATAACTTGCTATCCGCTGATCCCTATTCCAGAGCCGTCGAGCCCGTTGCCGCCTCGGTTATCGCGCTGATGGTGTTATAGTGATGGCACGACGACTTCGGATGCCTTTCGATGAATTACAAGACACCGCTGCCGCGCAAAAGCAGACATGCTCGCATCGTCCATGAGCTCGGTACCCAGATCGTGTCTGGGCACTTCCTGCCGGAACAGCGCCTGCCTCCTGAGGCACAGCTGTGCGAAGAATACGAGGTAAGCCGACCCGTCCTCCGGGAGGCCACCCGAGTGCTGGTAGCCAAGGGCTTGGTCAAATCCAAGCCCAAGGTCGGAACCGTGGTCAAACCACGCAATGAGTGGCATCTGCTCGATCCCGACGTGCTCCACTGGCTGCTGCAGAGCGATTCGCGGCACAGCTTCTACGAGACCCTGGTCAAGGTGCGTAACATCATCGAGCCGGAGGTGGCCGCCATGGCGGCTGCCAATGCCCAGCCCGAAGACGTGAAGGCCATCGAGGATGCCTACGAGCGGATGGAGCAGGCGGCGGACCTCGCCAACATGGCCGAGCCGGACATGGCCTTTCACCTGTCCATCGCCACTGCCACTCACAACGAACTGCTGACTCACCTCTACAGCATCATGTTACTGCCGGTGCGGGACTATCTGGAACGCTCCTCGGCGCTGTTCGCCGCCGGAGACAGCCTCAACCTGCTGGTCTCCCGCCACAAGGCGATCCTCACCGCGATCCAGCACCGTGACCCCCTCACCGCTCGACACGCCGCCATCGCCCAGCTGGCCGGTGTCGATGACATGGTCGCTGAAGCCTTCCGGCCGCAGCCCTTGTCTGAAAGGGAAATTTCGTATGATCATTGAGGGCAATAATTCCTTCGCGGTATGCCCTCATGTCCAGCAGCTACCATGCCTCTACCGTAGAACAACTCGGTCAGCGTCTCGCGGCCGGGCAATTCCCGCCGGGTAGTGCGCTCAAGGTAGAGGCGGATCTCTGCCAGGAACTGGGCGTCAGCCGCACCATCCTGCGCGAGGCGATCAAGACCCTGGCCGCCAAGGGCATGCTGGAAGTCGGCCCCAAGGTCGGTACCCGAGTCCTGCCGCTCAGCCGCTGGAATCTGTTCGATACCCAGGTGGTGGGCTGGCTGGCCACGGGCGGTCTGCCCGCTCATTTTGTTAAGGACCTGCTGGATCTGCGTCACGCCATCGAGCCGGCGGCGGTGCGCTGGGCCTGCGAAAGAGCCACGCCGGAGCAGGTCCAGGCGATCCAGGTCGCCTACCAGCACCTGGAAGCCTCTCTCAACGGTGGTGACTACAATACCGCCGACCAACGTTTTCACGAGTGCGTCCTGGCCGCCAGCCACAATCAATTCATCGAGCAGATGGTGCCCGCCCTGGGCGCCCTGCTGGCGGCCTCCTTCACCCTGTCGTCGGCCGATCCCGACGAATTGCGACGTACCCTCCCCCTGCACAAGACCCTCGCCGACGGCATCGCCTCGCGCGATGCGGCGCGCGCCGTCTGGGCCTGCATGATGCTGATCGACAGCGCGGCAGTGACCCTGGCGCGCTATACGGACTGACGTTTCGGTCGGCAACCTTGGCGTCTATCCAGGTTCCCATGCCTGGATTTCTCGTACTGCCACAACAAGAGAGGTGAACGATGGATTGGCAGCCGCTGCTTCCCCAGCGCTTCAAACTGGCCGAGGGCCCCTTCTGGGACCAGGAAACCCAGGCGCTCTACTGGGTGGACATCGCCGGCTTCAAGGCCTGCCGCCTGCGTGGCGAGCACTACCAGGAATGGCAGCTGGATCGTCCCTGCTCCGCCTTCGTACCTACCGTGCGCGGCGATGCCCTGGTGACCCTGCCGGACGGCGTCTTCCGCCTGGATCTCGAATCCCCGCACGACCGCCCCGCGCTGGAGCTGTTCTGCGTCGCCGATCCGGATCCGGGCAACCGCGGCAACGAAGCCCGCTGCGATGCCCAGGGGCGACTCTGGCTGGGTACCATGCAGAACAATCTCGATGCCCAGGGTGGCGATGTGGCCATCGACCGGCACTCGGGCGGACTGTTTCGCATCGATCCGGACGGCAGCGTCAGTCGTCACGCCAGCGATCTCGGCATCGCCAACACCCTGGTGTGGAGCGCAGCCGACAATCACGTCATCAGCGCCGACACCTTGAAAGACACCCTCTATCGCTATCCGCTGGATGCCGCCGGCAACCTGGGGACCCCCACCGTCTGGGCCGGCCCCCATGAGCGCGGTTCGCCGGACGGCTCGGCCATCGACAGCGAAGGCTGCGTGTGGAACGCACGCTGGGATGGCAACTGCCTGCTGCGCTTCTCGCCGGAAGGCGACCTGCTGGAGATCGTCGAACTGCCCGTCCAGCGCCCCACCAGCTGCGTCTTCGGCGGACCGGACCTGCGCACCCTGTACGTCACCAGCGCCGCCGCCGATGGCGTCCTCGACGGCGCCTTGCTCAAGGCCACCGCGCCGGTAGCCGGCATGCCCTGCCACAGGTTCGCTGGCTGATTCATCCTACCGGTCCTGGCGCCCCTCTGCGGCGCCTTTCCGTTCCAGGGCCTATGTAACAGCTTGGTGACAGAGGTGATGAAAAATCTCGTCACCTTTTCCTTGCGCCCGCACCCGTCCAATCATAATATCAATGAAGAGCGGCGTCGTCTGACCTCCACGACGGCAGCCCGCCGCCTTGCATTGCCTGGCCACACCAATAAAAACAAGGAGTTCCAGCTATGTTCCGTGTTCCGGGAGTTCGTTCTCTGCTGCGTGCCGCCCTCGCCGCCGGTGCCGTCAGCCTGTCTCTCTCCGCTTTCGCTGCCGATCCGGTCAAGATCGGTTTCCTGGTCAAGCAACCCGAGGAACCCTGGTTCCAGACCGAGTGGGCCTTCGCCGAGAAAGCCGCCAAGGACAAGGGCTTCACCCTGCTCAAGATCGCCGTGCCAGATGGCGAGAAGACCCTCGCCGCCATCGACAGCCTGGCCGCCAATGGCGCCAAGGGCTTCGTGATCTGCCCGCCCGACGTGTCCCTCGGCCCGGCCATCGTGGCCAAGGCCAAGCTCAACGACCTCAAGGTCATGGCCGTGGACGATCGCTTCGTCGACGCCAAGGGCAAGTTCATGGAAGACGTGCCCTACCTGGGCATGGCTGCCTTCGAAGTTGGCCAGCAGCAGGGCGCCGCCATGGCCGCCGAAGCCGAGAAGCGCGGCTGGAAGTGGGATGACACCTATGCGGTGATCAACACCTACAACGAGCTGGACACCGGCAAGAAGCGCACCGACGGCTCGGTGGAAGCCCTGAAGAAGGCCGGCCTGCCCGCCGACCACATCATCTTCGCACCGCAGAAGACCCTGGACGTGCCCGGCAGCATGGACTCCACCACCTCCGCACTGGTGAAGCTGCCCTCGGGCGCCAAGCACCTGATCATCGGCGGCATGAACGACAACACCGTGCTGGGCGGCGTCCGCGCCACCGAAAGCGCCGGCTTCAAGGCCGAGCAGGTGATCGGCATCGGCATCAACGGCACCGATGCCATCGGCGAACTGAAGAAACCCAACAGTGGCTTCTTCGGTTCCATGCTGCCCAGCCCCCACGAAGAGGGCTATCAGACCGCCAGCATGATGTACGAGTGGGTCACCACCGGTAAGGAGCCGCCCAAGTACACCGCGATGGACAAGGTCACCCTCATCACCCGCGCCAATTTCCAGCAGGAGCTGGAAAAGATCGGCCTCTGGAAGTGATGACCCCGGCGGCGCCCGAGCTGGCGCCGCCCCCTTTCATATTGGAGCCTTTATTACGATTTGGCGAGCTAGCGACAAACAGGGCGAAAAGGCTTTAGGAAGCGCAGTTTACGATTAGTAAATGAGCATTCCGAAAGGCTTTTCAACACAGTTTGGCCGACGCGCAGCAGATCGTAAAAAGGTTGTGACAGGAGTGCCTCATGGCAGCCTTGGAACAAACCACCGCCCAGAGCGCCGACAGTCTCGGTTTCGTCGGTATCGGCAAGACCTTTCCCGGCGTCAAGGCGCTCGCCGACATCTCCTTCAGCGTGCGTCCCGGCTCGGTGCATGCCCTCATGGGCGAGAACGGCGCCGGCAAGTCGACCCTGCTGAAGATCCTCAGCGGCTACCACGCCCCCACCACCGGCCACCTCAACATCGACGGCCAGGAACTGGTGTTCAAGAGCACCGCCGAAGCCATCCGCGCCGGCGTCGCCGTGATCCAGCAGGAACTGCAGCTGGTGCCGGAGATGACCGTCGCCGAAAACCTCTTTCTCGGGCACCTGCCGGCGCGCTACGGGATCGTCAATCGCGGCCACCTGCGCCGCCAGGCCCTGGACCTGCTCAAGGGCCTGGCCGAAGAGATCGACCCAAACACCAAGGTCGGGCGCCTGTCGCTCGGTCAGCGCCAACTGGTGGAGATCGCCAAGGCGCTCTCCCGTGGCGCCCGCGTCATCGCCTTCGACGAGCCGACCAGCTCGCTGTCCGCCCGCGAGACCGATCGGCTGATGACCA
Source organism: Pseudomonas sp. JUb52 (assembly GCF_004341115.1). Classification (NCBI taxonomy): domain Bacteria; kingdom Pseudomonadati; phylum Pseudomonadota; class Gammaproteobacteria; order Pseudomonadales; family Pseudomonadaceae; genus Pseudomonas; species Pseudomonas sp. JUb52. The sequence goes on along the minus strand of NZ_SLYS01000001.1, from coordinate 319,772 downwards.
TCATCGCCCGGCTGCGCGACGAAGGCCGGGTGGTGCTCTATGTCTCCCACCGCATGGAAGAGGTCTTCCGCATCTGCGACGCGGTGACGGTGTTCAAGGACGGCCGCCACGTGCGCACCATCGAGCGCCTGGCCGACATCACCCCCGACCAGTTGATCACCCTGATGGTCGGCCGCGATCTCGCCGACATCTACGACTACCGTCCGCGCGAGATCGGCGGCGGTTGCCTCAAGGTCGAGGGGCTGCTTGGCCAGGGCCTGCAGCAACCGGTGGGCTTCGAGGTCTGCCAGGGCGAGATCCTCGGCCTGTTCGGCCTGGTCGGTGCCGGTCGCACCGAGCTGTTGCGCCTGCTGGCGGGCCTGGAAAAGCACAAGGCCGGCAACCTGAGCCTCAAGGGCGCCCCGGTCAGCCTCAGGTCGCCGCGTGACGCCATCGCCGCCGGCATCCTGCTCTGCCCGGAAGATCGCAAGAAGGAAGGCATCGTGCCCCTGGCCAGCGTGGCCGAGAACATCAACATCAGCGCCCGCGCCCATCACGCCAGCCTCGGCTGCCTGATCCAGGGTCGCTGGGAAAAGGCCAACGCCGAAAAACAGATTCGCGCGCTGAACGTGAAGACGCCCCACGCCGGGCAGAAGATCAAGAATCTCTCCGGCGGCAACCAGCAGAAGGCCATCCTCGGTCGCTGGCTGTCGATGCCCATGCAGGTGCTCCTGCTCGACGAACCCACCCGCGGCATCGACGTGGGCGCCAAGTCGGAGATCTACGCCATCATCCATGACCTCGCCGCCCGCGGCATCGCCGTGGTGGTGGTCTCCAGCGACCTGATGGAAGTCATGGGCGTGGCCGATCGCATCCTGGTGATGAGCGAAGGCGCCATCACCGGCGAGGTGGCCCGCGCCGAGTTCAACGACGAGCGCCTGCTGCAGCTCGCCCTGCCCCGTACCCGGGCCTGATGAAAACAAGAAAAGAGGTCACGTCCATGTCCGCCCAACCCCACAGCCTGACCCCGCCGCGCCGCGGTTTCGACACCCGCCGCTTCCTCGACGACTGGGCCATGATGCTGGCCGCCGTCGTCATCTTCACCCTCTGCGCGCTGTTCGTGCAGAACTTCCTCTCGCCGCTGAACATGCGCGGTCTGGGCCTGGCGATCTCCACCGTGGGCATCGCCGCCTGCACCATGCTGTTCTGCCTGGCCTCCGGCCACTTCGACCTCTCGGTGGGTTCGGTCATCGCCTGTGCCGGGGTGGTCGCCGCGGTGGTGATGCGCGACTTCGACAGTGTCTTTCTCGGCGTCGCCGCCGCCCTGGCCATGGGCCTGGTGGTGGGCCTGATCAACGGACTGGTGATCGCCAAGCTCAAGATCAACGCCCTGATCACCACGCTGGCGACCATGCAGATCGTACGCGGCCTGGGCTACATCTTCTCCGACGGCAAGGCCGTGGGCGTTTCCCAGGAGCAGTTCTTCGTGTTCGGCAACGGCCAGCTGTTCGGCCTGCCAGTGCCCATCGTCATCACCCTGCTGTGCATCCTGTTCTTTGGCTGGCTGCTCAACTACACCACCTTCGGCCGCAACACCATGGCCATCGGCGGCAACGAGGAAGCCGCGCTGCTGGCCGGCGTCCACGTCGACCGCACCAAGATCATCATCTTCGCCATGCACGGGGTGATCGGCGCCCTGGCCGGCGTGGTACTGGCCTCGCGCATGACCTCCGGCCAGCCGATGATCGGCCAGGGCTTCGAACTCACGGTGATCTCCGCCTGCGTGCTGGGCGGCGTCTCGCTGGCCGGCGGCATCGGCATGATCCGCCACGTGATCGCCGGCGTGCTGATCCTGGCGATCATCGAGAACGCCATGAACCTGAAGAACATCGACACCTTCTACCAGTACGTCATCCGCGGAACCATCCTGCTGCTGGCCGTGGTCATCGACCGCTTCAAGCAGCGCTAAACCCAGACTCTGCCCTCCCCCACGGCGCCAGGCGCGCCGTGCCGGGGACCGCTTTGCCCGTGAAATGCCCGAGGACAAGACAATGACCACGCCCAAACGCCCGCTCCGCTCCGCCCAGTGGTTTGGCAGCAACGACAAGAACGGCTTCATGTACCGCAGCTGGATGAAGAACCAGGGCATCCCGGACCATGAATTCCAGGGCAAGCCCGTCATCGGCATCTGCAACACCTGGTCCGAGCTGACCCCCTGCAACGCCCACTTCCGCAAGATCGCCGAACACGTCAAGCGCGGCATCTACGAAGCCGGCGGCTTCCCGGTGGAATTCCCGGTGTTCTCCAACGGCGAATCCAACCTCAGACCCACCGCCATGCTGACCCGCAACCTGGCCAGCATGGACGTGGAAGAAGCCATTCGCGGCAACCCGGTGGACGCCGTGGTGCTGCTCACCGGCTGCGACAAGACCACGCCGGCGCTGCTGATGGGCGCCGCCAGCTGCGACGTGCCGGCCATCGTCGTCACCGGTGGCCCCATGCTCAATGGCAAGCACCACGGCCGCGACATCGGCGCCGGCACCATCGTCTGGCAGATGCACGAGGCCTACAAGGCGGGCGCCATCGACCTCAACGAATTCCTCTCCGCCGAAGCCGGCATGTCGCGTTCGGCTGGTACCTGCAACACCATGGGCACCGCCTCCACCATGGCCTGCATGGCCGAAGCCCTGGGCACCTCGCTGCCGCACAACGCCGCCATTCCGGCGGTGGATTCGCGGCGCTACGTGCTGGCGCACCTGTCCGGCATGCGCATCGTCGAGATGGTGGAGGAAGACCTGCGACTGTCGAAGATTCTCACCAAGGAAGCCTTCGAGAACGCCATCCGCGTCAACGCCGCCATCGGCGGTTCCACCAACGCGGTGATCCACCTCAAGGCCATCGCCGGCCGCATCGGCGTGGACCTGGAGCTGGACGACTGGACCCGGGTCGGTCGTGGCACCCCCACCATCGTCGATCTGCAGCCCTCCGGGCGCTTCCTGATGGAGGAGTTCTATTATTCCGGCGGCCTGCCGGCGGTGATCCGCCGCATGGGCGAGGCCAATCTGCTGCCCCATCCCGAGGCCCTGACCGCCAACGGCAAGAGCATCTGGGCCAACTGCGCCGAGGCGCCCATCTACGGTGACGACGAGGTCATCCGCGCCCTGGACAACCCCCTGCGCGCCGACGGTGGCATCTGCGTATTGCGCGGCAACCTGGCGCCCAAGGGCGCGGTGCTCAAGCCCTCGGCCGCCACTCCGGCGCTCATGCAGCATCGCGGTCGCGCGGTGGTGTTCGAGAACCTGGAAGATTACAAGGCGCGCATCGTCGACCCGGACCTGGACATCGACGAGACCTGCGTGATGGTGCTGAAGAACTGCGGGCCCAAGGGCTATCCGGGCATGGCCGAGGTCGGCAACATGGGCCTGCCGCCCAAGCTGCTGGCCAAGGGCATCACCGACATGGTGCGCATCTCCGACGCCCGCATGAGCGGCACCGCCTATGGCACCGTGGTGCTGCACGTCGCGCCCGAGGCCTCGGCCGGCGGCCCGCTGGCGGTGGTTCGCGAAGGCGACATGATCGAACTGGACTGCGCCTCCGGCCGCCTGCACCTCGATATCCCCGACGAAGAACTGGCCGCGCGCCTGGCCGACTGGCAACCGCCGGCGGATCAGCTGCTGGCCGGCGGTTATCGCCGCCTCTACGTCAACCACGTGCTGCAGGCCGACGAAGGCTGCGACTTCGACTTCCTGGTCGGCTGCCGCGGCGCCGAGGTACCCCGCCACTCGCATTGATCCGCTTCTACCGTTGGGCTTCGCGCTGCTCAACCTACGCAGCTCCGTAGGTTGGGTTGAGCGCAGCGAAGCCCAACAAGCCGCAACCCGCTGTTCCCTGTACAACAACAAACCGAAAAGGTGGTCGAGATGAAACGCACGTTAGCCCTCACCGGACTTGGACTGTCACTCATGATCAGCACCCTTACCGCCCAGGCGGCCGGCCTCAGCAGCCAGCAGTCGAGCTTTGGCAAGCTGCCCGATGGCACCCCCATCGAGAAGTTCGTCCTGACCAACAGCCACGGCATGCAGGCCACCGTCATCACCTACGGCGGCGTGCTCCAGGCGCTCAAGGTGCCCGATCGCAAGGGCCACAGCGAAGACGTGGTACTAGGCTTCGATGACGTCCAGGGCTATCTCGACAACCCCACGGTGTTCTTTGGCGCCACCATCGGCCGCTTCGGCAACCGCATCGCCGAGGGCCGCTTCAGTCTCGACGGCAAGAGCTACCAGATCCCGCAGAACGACAAGACCAACGCCCTGCACGGTGGGCCCCAGGGCTTCAACACCAAGGTGTGGAAGGCCGAGCCGGCCAAGGGCGACGGCTGGGTCGGCGTGACCCTGAGCTATGTATCCCCCGATGGCGAGATGGGCTTTCCCGGCACCCTGACTACCCAGGTGACCTACCAGCTGGACGAGCACAACCAGCTGACCCTCAAGTACCGCGCCACCACCGACAAGCCGACGGTGCTCAACCTGACCAACCACAGCTACTTCAACCTGGCGGGCGCCGGCAGTGGCACCGTGCTCAAGCAGGTGGCGATGCTCAATGCCGACAAATACACGCCGGTGACCGCCAAGCTGATCCCCACCGGCGAATTGCCGCCCGTGGCCGGCACGCCCATGGACTTCCGCAAGCCGACCGCCATCGGCAAGCACATCGCCGACGACAACCAGCAGCTGAAGTACGCCGAACCCAAGCAGGGTGGCTATGACTTCAACTGGGTGCTCAACACCGCTGGCGATCTGCAGAAGGCCGCCGCCGTGGTGACCGATCCGGGCTCCGGTCGCACCCTGACCCTCTACACCACCGAACCGGGCGTGCAGTTCTATACCGGCAACTTCCTGGAAGGCAATATCAAGGGCAAGGCCGGCAAGACCTACGGCCATTGGGGTGCCTTCACCCTGGAAACCCAGCACTATCCGGACGCCCCCAACCAGCCGAACTTCCCCACCACCCGCCTGGATCCCGGCCAGACCTACACCCAGACGACGATCTTCAAGTTCGCCGCCAAGTAAGGTTGTTTCCGGTAGAAGCAAGGCCGCTCCCAGGAGCGGCCTTTTCTTTGGGCATTGTGCGTGCTGCTTCCCTCACCCCAGCCCTCTCCCGGAGGGCGAGGAGGTTGTTCCGGCACGCGCGCTCAACTCTTCAGTAGCGTGGAAAACGGCGCAGCCTTTTCCACTGCCCTGCCACTCCCCTTCCCACCGCCCAATAAAAAACCCGACGTCTCGCGACGCCGGGTTCTCTACCACTCAGGGCCACGCGATCAGATCGCGGCCTTGGTGTTCTCGCCGTTCACCAGGCGCTGGATGCCCAGCGGGTTGGCGTTCTGCAGGGCTTCCGGGAGGAAGGCGTCCGGGTAGTTCTGGTAGCACACCGGGCGCAGGAAGCGGTCGATGGCCAGGGTGCCGACCGAGGTGCCACGGGCATCGGAGGTCGCCGGATAGGGACCGCCGTGGACCATGGCGTCGCAGACTTCCACGCCAGTGGGATAGCCATTGAGCAGCAGGCGCCCGGCTTTCTGCTCCAGCAGGCCGATGATGGCCTCGAAGCGTTGCAGGTCCGCCGGCTCGGCCAGCAGGGTGGCGGTCAGCTGGCCGTGCAGGCCTTGCAGCGCCTGGTGCAGCTGGGCTTCGTCGGCCACCTCGACCACCACGGTAGTGGGGCCGAAGACTTCTTCCTGCAGCAGCTCGTCGTTTTCCAGCAGCAGGCTCACGTCAGCCTTGAACAGCTGCGGACGTGCCTGATTGCCTTCCTGGTTGGCGCCGGCCAGGTGTTGCACGCCGGAATGGGCCAGCAGCGCCGCGACGCCCTTTTCGTAGCTTTTCAGAGTGCCCGGATTGAGCATGGTCTGGGGCGCCTGCTCGTTCATGGCAGCGGCCAGGCCCTCGAGGAAGGTGCTGAACTCGGGCGAACGCAGGCCGATGACCAGGCCCGGATTGGTGCAGAACTGACCGCAGCCCAGGACCACGGAGGCCGCGAGTTCACCGGTGATGGCGTCGCCACGGGCCTTGAGCGCCTCGGGCAGGACCACCACCGGGTTGATGCTGGACATCTCGGCGAACACCGGGATCGGCTGCGGACGAGCCGCGGCCATGTCGCACAGGGCGCGGCCGCCGCGCAGGGAGCCGGTGAAACCCACCGCCTGGATGGCCGGGTGCTTGACCAGCTGCTCGCCCACGCCACCGCCATAGATCATGTTAAACACGCCCTTGGGCATGCCGGTCTTCTCGGCGGCGCGAATGATGGCGTCGGCCACGTATTCGGCGGTGACCATGTGGCCGCTGTGGGCCTTGAACACCACCGGGCAACCGGCGGCCAGGGCTGCGGCGGTATCGCCACCGGCGGTGGAGAAGGCCAGCGGGAAGTTGCTGGCGCCGAACACGGCCACCGGACCCAGACCGATGCGGTACTGACGCAGGTCAGGACGCGGCAACGGCTTGCGCTCGGGCAGCGCGGTGTCGATGCGCGCACCGTGGAAGTCGCCGCGGCGCAGCACCTTGGCGAACAGGCGCATCTGGCCGCTGGTACGGCCCCGCTCACCCTGGATGCGACCCGCCGGCAGCGCGGTTTCCTGGCAGACCAGCTGGACGAAGTCATCGCCCAGGGCATCCAGTTCGTCGGCGATCGCGTCGAGGAAGGTGGCGCGCTGCTCGGCGCTCAACTTGCGGTACAGGGGCGCGGCCTGCTCGGCGGCGCGTGCGGCGGCATCGACCTCGGCCGTGGACGCCTGGAAGAATTCGTAGGGCAGCTTTTCGCCGGTCGTGGCGTCGATGCTGTAGACCCGCACCTCGCCCTCGCCGCTGCGAGCGCCACCGATGTAGTTCTTGCCTTGGATCTGCATTGTTCTCGACTCCTTATACCTAGGGGTTCAGGGAAGACCGCCCGCCTGGGGCGGCCTTCGAAAGGGTGGCACGCTTAATCTCGAAGCGGCCGGGCCAGCCTGTGCGATACCCACTCTAGCATTCGCATAGTCAGCAGTCATCATACAACTATCAGAGTTGGCGGACCTGCCCGGGCTGGAAGGCTGCCGTGCCGGCCTTGACGCCATTGCTCAGCGGCTCGCCGAATTCCGGCACCGCGATCTCGAATCTGTCGCCCGGCTCGACGCGCACGCCATCGGCGAAGGACAGGGTCGCCGTGCCGAAGAAATGCACATGAACATCCCCCGGACGCAGGAACTGCGCGTACTTGAAGTGGTGATACTCGAGGTTCTCCAGGCTGTGGCACATGTTGTCCTCGCCCGAGAGAAACTCCTTCTCCCACACCACCTGCTCACCGCGACGAATTCGGCTGGTACCGGCCAGATGGCGCGGCAGCTCACCGGTGCGCAGCGCCGGACCAAAGCTGCAATAGCGTAGTTTGGAATGGGCCAGGTAGAGATAGTTCTTGCGTTCCATCACGTGATCGGAGAATTCGTTGCCTACCGCATAACCCAGGCGATAGGGCTTGCCATCGTCGCCGATCACATAGAGCCCGGTCAGCTCGGGCTCTTCACCGGCGTCCTCGGCGAATTCCGGCAGCGGGATGTCGGCACCCGGACGCACCAGAATGCCGCCGTCGCCCTTGTAGAACCATTCCGGCTGGGCACCGGCGCTACCCGCTGCGGGCCGACCGCCCTCCACGCCCCATTTGAACATGCGCATGGAGTCGGTCAACTTGGCCTCCTCCTGGCTGTTCTGCTGGTGCATCTTGTCGCGGGTGGCGGCGCTGCCGAGGTGGGTCAGACCGGTCCCGGTGACCAGGCAGTGGGCCGGATCCTCGTGGTCCAGCGGCGGCAATAGGCGACCGGCGTCGAGCAGCTCGGCATAGGCCGGTCCGGACTCAAGGCCCAGGGTCTGCACCTGAGACTCCAGCGAAACGCCGGCGCGAATGGCCTGCAGCGCCAGGGTCCGGGTGCTGGTCGCGCCGCGGACCTGCTGGACTTCACCGCGCTCGACCACGCCGACGCGGCGCTGGCCCTGTTGGTCTTCGAACTGAATCAGGTGCATGGCCTTCTCCTTGTTGGTTATCGCCTGAAGGAGACTTTACTCGGCGCCATGGGGCCTGCCTAATGAGAGCTCCCTATCCCATGATAACCAACGGTTATTCCCATGCTGCCATCCCTGGGCTCCATCGCCTCTCGTCTGCGCCTGCGGCAACTGCGCCTGCTGATCGCCCTCGACGAGGAAGGCTCGCTGCACAAGGCCGCCGAACGCATCGCCATCTCTCAGCCCGGCGCCACCAAGGCCCTGCACGAGATCGAGAGCACCCTGGGCGCCACCCTCTTCCTGCGCACCCACCAGGGCCTGCAGCCCAATGACCTGGGCCGCTGCGTGATCCGCTATGCGCGGCTGATCGAGAGCGACCTTGCCCATCTGCGCGAAGAAATGCTCGGCATTCTCCAGGGCGAAGGCGGTCGCCTGGCGGTGGGGGTGATCATGGGCGCCGTGCCCCGGCTGATCGCCGCGGTGTCGCGCCTGGGTGCGGCGCAGCCCCAGCTGGGGATCGAGATCATCGAGGACACCAGCGTGCGCCTGCTCGACCTGCTCGACGCCGGTCGCATCGAACTGGCCATCTGCCGCAGCAGCGTCAGCCGCCGGCCGGATGCCTATGATTGTCTGGAAGTGCGCGAAGAGCGGCTGGAGATCGTCTGCCATCCCCGCCATCCGCTGGCGGAGTCCGAGACGCTGAGCCTGGCCGAGCTGGTCGACAGTCGCTGGATCGTCTATCCGGCCAACCTGCCCATGCGCCTGACCCTGGAGCGAGAATTTCGCGCGGCGGAGCTGGAGTTTCCCCGCTATCCGGTGGAAACCTCCTCGACCTTCACCCTGCTCGGCCTGCTGCAGGAAGACGCCAACCAGGTGGCCATGCTGCCCAGCGACATCGCCCAGTTCGGCGAAAGACACGGCCTGCTGCGCCGCCTGCCGGTGGTCCAGCGTACCCGCAACGAGCCCTATTCGATCCTGGCGCGCCAGGGCGCGGGGTTGTCGGCGGCCGCGCAGCTGCTGCTGGAGCAGTGGCGGTTGGCGGGGGTGGGTTAAAACATCGCGGCCATGGGCCGCTCCTACAGGGCGTGATGCTTTTGTAGGAGCGGCCGCATCGGCGGACCGCCATGGCCGCGATCAACCATTGGAGAAACCCGACCTCAATACGTCGGCAGCGTCACCCCGTGGAACAGGGTCTCCAGCTCCTGCCGCGAAGGCGTCTGCATGGCCTCGGTCAACACCTCGCGGGTCAGGTGCGGCGCGAAGCGGCCGATGAAGTCGCACATGAAGCCGCGCAGGAAGGTGCCGCGGCGCAGGCCGATCTTGGTCACGCTGGCTTCGAAGAGGTGGCTGGCGTCCAGGCAGACCAGATCGGCATCGGCTTTGTGATCCACCGCCATGTCGGCGACGATGCCTACGCCCAGGCCGAGGCGCACATAGGTCTTGATCACGTCGGCGTCCGCGGCGGTCAGCACCACGTTGGGCTCGAGACCCTGGCGGGCAAAGGCCTCGTCGAGCTTGGAGCGGCCGGTGAAGCCGAAGACGTAGGTCACCAGCGGCTGTTCCGCCAGGTGTTCCAGGGTGAGGTGTTCCACCTTGGCCAGGGGGTGGCCCTGGGGCACGATGACGCAGCGGTTCCAGCGATAGCACGGCATCATCACCAGGTCGTTGAAGCGCTCCAGACCCTCGGTGGCGATAGCGAAGTCGACGGTGCCGTCGGCGGCCATCTCGGCGATCTGGGTCGGCGAACCCTGGTGCATGTGCAGGGCCACGTCCGGATACTGCTTGATGAATTCGCTGATCACGTCCGGCAGCGCATAGCGCGCCTGGGTGTGGGTGGTGGCGATGGACAGGGTGCCCTTGCGCTCGTTGGAGAATTCCTGGGCGATCTGCTTGATGCTCTCGCACTTGCGCAGGATCTCGCCGGCGGTCTGGATGATGCGTTCGCCAGCGGGCGTCACCCGGGTCAGGTGCTTGCCGCTGCGGGCGAAGACCTCGACCCCCAGCTCGTCTTCGAGCAGGCGAATCTGCTTGCTGATGCCGGGCTGCGAGGTATAGAGGCTCTGGGCGGTGGCGGAAACGTTCAGATCGTGGTGGGCGACTTCCCAGATGTAGCGCAACTGTTGCAGTTTCATGCCGGCTCCTAGGCTTGTCTGAAAAGTGCCTGCGCTCGGTCATACTGCGTTAAAAAGCCGTTCGGAATGCTCATTTACCCTTCGTAAACTCCGCTTCCTCACGGATTCTTGCCTTGTCTGACCTTCGCTCGGCGATTTTTCAGACAAGCCTTCTGACCCATGCGCAAGCATATAACAGTAAAGCAGGCCTCAAGGTTTTTCTAGACCGAAATCGAATTAAGTCGTGGAGAGGCAAGCCCTGACGCTGGCGGATCATCCCTGACGCAGCGGCACCAGATACACCGGGATGCGCGCGGTCTGCAGCAGGCGGCTGGCGGTACGCCCCAGCGGCGCGACCTGGGCATCGCCCTGGCTGCGACTGCCGATCACCAGCAGATCCGCGGCGAAGTCCTGGGCCTGCTTGAGAATGGCGGCTGGCGGATCGCCCTGCACCACCCGCACGGCCCGGACCAGGCCCACGGTGGCGGGGGTTTCCAGCAGGTCCTCGCGCAGCGACTCGAACACCTGCTGCTCGATGGTCTCGAGGACCAGCTCCAGACCGCCATTGCGCAGGCGATCCAGGGATTCTCCATCAAGATGTTGCTGCAGCAGCGTGGAGGCCAGCAGGCCGAGTGGCTCCACCACATGGACGACATACAGCCGGGCCTGATGGATACGGGCGAGATTCAAGGCATGCTGAAAGACATAGGACGAACACAGGCCCAGGTCCGTGGCATAGAGCAGCGAGCGGATCACGATTCCTCCTGGCCAGATCAGGCGACCTGACCGGTGCAACGCGGGATAGCCTCTTCCAGCGTAGCAGGGGAAAGGCGTTTGCGCTGCGAAGCGCGCGTTAGAGGCCTTTCAGGGTATTTCCTCGGGCTCGCGCGCCGCCGCGGCCAGGATCGCCGCCACCAGTGCCGGCTCGCGCAGCGGCGCCTGCACCGGGCCGAAAAAATCGCCATCCCCGATCAGGAACAGCGCCGGCAGGTGGAAGACGCCATAGCGCTGCACCAGACCGCCACTGCGCTCGGCATCCACCCAGTACAGCCGCTCGACCGGCAGCGCCGCGGCGGGCAGCACCTGGCGCGCCAGGCGGCAGGAGGCGCAGCCGGCGCTGGTGAAGATCAGCAGGGAGCGCCCCGGCGCCGCCAGCAGGACGGCATCCGCCGTCCCATCGTCCAATTCCATCGATTCCTCGTCGCGATCATCGCCAAAGCGCGCCCTCGGGCGCGCCGATAGCGTCATGGCCATTGTGAGCGGGCGGGACACGCGTTAAGGTGCCCCACCCTCTCCACCGTATTTTGCCTGCACGGGCCCTGACCTGTCGCAGCGCCGTGACCGACGAGTAGCACCATGGCCGCACAGCCCCGCCTTAACGACCTCAATATCGAAGCCAACGAGCCGCTCATCACTCCCGAGCAGCTCAAGCAGGAGATCCCGCTGAGCGATCTCGCCGCCGACACCGTCGCCCAGGGCCGCCAGGTCATCCGCGACATCCTCGACGGCAAGGACCACCGCCTGTTCGTGGTGATCGGCCCCTGCTCCATCCATGACATCAAGGCCGCTCACGAGTATGCCGAGCGCCTCAAGGCCCTGGCCGCCCAGGTCAGCGACAGTCTCTATCTGGTCATGCGCGTCTACTTCGAGAAGCCCCGCACCACCGTGGGCTGGAAGGGCCTGATCAACGACCCCTACCTGGACGACTCCTTCAAGATCCAGGACGGCCTGCACATCGGTCGCCAGTTGCTGCTGGACCTGGCGGAAAAGGGCCTGCCCACCGCCACCGAGGCGCTTGACCCCATTTCCCCCCAGTACCTGCAGGACCTGATCAGCTGGTCGGCGATCGGCGCCCGCACCACCGAATCCCAGACCCACCGGGAAATGGCTTCGGGCCTCTCTTCCGCGGTCGGCTTCAAGAACGGTACCGACGGTAGCCTGACCGTGGCCATCAATGCCCTGCAGTCGGTGTCCAGCCCGCACCGCTTCCTGGGTATCGACCAGCGCGGCCAGGTGTCGGTGGTCATGACCAAGGGCAACGCCTATGGTCACGTGGTGCTGCGCGGCGGCAACGGCAAGCCCAACTACGATTCGGTCAGCGTCACCCTGTGCGAGCAAGCGCTGGTCAAGGCCAAGGTCAAGCCGAACATCATGGTCGACTGCAGCCACGCCAACTCCAACAAGGACGCCGCCCTGCAGCCGCTGGTGATGGACAACGTCGCCAACCAGATCGTCGAGGGCAACAATTCCATCGTCGGCCTGATGGTGGAAAGCCACCTGGGCTTCGGCAACCAGCCGATTCCGGCGGATCTGTCGCAGCTGGAATACGGTGTCTCGGTAACCGACGCCTGCATCGACTGGGCCATGACCGAGAAGAGCATTCTCGACATGCACCGCAAGCTCAAGGATGTGCTGCCGCGCCGCGCGCGCAGCTGATCCAGCAGCGGATACGAAAACGCCGGGCTCAGCCCGGCGTTTTTCTTGGTACGGCCATTCAGGCCAGCGGCGTCACCTGGCCACGACGTTCCAGGTAGTGCTCCACATAGGAGCAGGAGGGAATGACGCTGTAGCCGCGGCTCTCGGCGTATTTCAGCGCGTGCTCGGTCAGCCGCGCCGCCAGGCCGCGCCCACGCAGGGCATCGGGGACGAAGGTACGATAGAAATCCATGGTCTGCTTGCCCAGATCCATGTAGGCGAGATAGGCGCGCTGGCCGTCGACAGAAAGATGGAATTGATGATTGGCCTCATCGTGTTCCACGTGCAGGGACTCGTTCATGACTACTCCTTGGCGGTTTGGCTCCGCCTTATCCATTGTTATCGATGATACCCGAAGACGAGAACGCACCCTTCCTGTGCGGGACTGAGCCACAGCGCGTCAGACCCTTCCGGAACAAGCAGGTTCTGACCAGCCGTCGCACCGAGAAATCACACTATATCAGGGCCGCCCGTGCGGGAGCAGGCGCGGCTTAGCGCTTGACAACTTCCCGTCATCCTCTAACGTTTTGAAACGTTCGCGACTTTCAGCCATCCAAGCAGTTGCTGATACCGGTGCGCAGGGATTTCGGGACGAACCCGGGGAGCGGAGAAGAATTTTCCGCAAAAAATCTTTCTTCAACGGGTTCGCTCAGTTTACTTACGACCGGTAATGAGTAGTATGTAGCCGCAATTTTCCCCCTGGAAAATTGATCTTAAAACAGGATGTCTACCTCAAGGGGTTTACGATGAACAACGCTCTGAAATTCGCCGCCCTGGCTCTGGCCGCTGCTCTGGCCACTGGTTGCAGCACCGCTAACAAGGAAAGCGAAGCTCGCCTGACCGCTACCGAAGACGCCGCTGCCCGCGCTCAGGCTCGTGCTGACGAAGCCTACCGTCACGCTGACGAGGCCCTGGCCGCCGCTCAGAAAGCTCAGCAGACCGCTGACGAAGCCAACGAGCGCGCCCTGCGTATGCTGGAAAAAGCCAGCCGCAAGTAAGCGCCTCGGCTGGAAAGGCGGGTGGCAACAGTCGCCTTTCCCGGAGCAAACAAAAAGCCCGCCATCTCAGATGGCGGGCTTTTTGTTTGTCTGACCGGCCGAGCGTGCTCGGCCGGTTGCGATCACAGGCTCTTGGCGGGCGCCTTGGCCACCGTACCCGGCGTCATCCCGGCCGGCAGGTCGGCGATTTCCACCGGCAGGCCGTCCTGACCCTGGACCACGTCACGCACCGTGTTCCAGTTCACCGCGCTGTTGGCCTGCAGCAGGTCGTCACGCTTGATCAGCGCATTGACCACCGCGGCCTGGCGGTCGATGTCGGTCGGATCGCCCTTGAGGTTGACCGGCTGGTGCGCCTCCAGATAGAGCTTGCCCTGGCTCACGCCGAACTTGTAGGGCTCGTCGATGATGCGCACCGGGGTACCTATGGGCAGCATGCCGACCAGTTCGGTCACGTTGAAGTTGTACATGCGGAAGCAGCCATGGCTGACCTGCATGCCGATGCCGAACTTCTTGTCCGAGCCGTGGATGAGATAGCCCGGCAGGGTCAGACGGATCTTGTAGGGACCGAGGGGGTTGTCCGGACCAGGCGGGACGACCTTGGGCAGCGGATCGCCTTCGGCGGCGTGCTCGGCACGGATGGATTCCGGCGGATACCAGGCCGGGTCCTTGATCTTGTCCACCACCTTGGCCACCCCAACCGGTGAGCCCCAGCCATCACGGCCGATGCCCAGGGGATAGGTGAACACCGAGTGACCACCCTTGGGGTAGTAGTACATGCGGTATTCGGCGATGTTGATGACGATGCCCTCGCGCGGCCCGGGCGGCAGGATGAAGCGCGTCGGCAACACGATCTCGGTGCCGGCACCCGGCAGCCAGGCATCGACGCCCGGATTGGCGGCTACCATCTCGGTGTAGCCCAGATCGTACTTCTGGCCGAGGTCGGCAAAGGTGTCTTCGTAGGCGGCCTTGATGACCTGAACCTCGCCGACCACGTCTTCACCGGGTGGCGGCAGCGGCAACTCCAGTGCCTGCGCCGTACCCGCGCTCAACAGACCAAACAGCGAGAGGGAACCGACCAGGGTCGAAACGCGCGCGGGCATGGGATGAATCCTTGCAAGGAGCAAAAAGGTGACGGCGCGAATTGTACACGCCTCGATCCGCGTCCGGCAGAGCCTGGAATCTGCTCAAAGGCTCGCGAGCTAGCGCCAAACTAGGCGAAAAGGCCCGGGGAAGCGGAGTTTACGAGGGGTAAATGAGCATTCCGAAGGGGTTTTCAACACCGTTTGGCCGACGCGCAGCAGACTTTGGGCAGGCTCTCAAAAGACCTGTAGTGGATTCGGCAGCCCTCGTTTGGCGCCTTGCAGCCGCTGCATGCAGGCCGGACAGAGGGTCTTGAGGCCGAGCGCCCGGCGATTCAGCGGATGCAGGCGGGGCCGTGCCGGCAACAGCGTACCGCACAAGGTCCGGTCGGTCGGCGAGCCCAGCTCCAGCTGCCGGGCGACGATATGGACTCGACCCTCGCGGCAGGCGAACAGGTCGAGCTGGGCATCGGGCTGGATCAGCTGATAGCCATGCATGGACCGGGAAAGGCGGGACATCGGGATACTCCAGAGGCGGTTCCGCCGGGCGGTCGATTGGCCGGACCGGCGGGGCGCGCAACCTTAGCGGAAAGCCCCGCCGGGGAAAAGTCCGACGTTCAGTTGCGCAACAGCGGCTGCAACTGGGGCCAGGCGTTGTCCAGCAGGCGTTGCTGGGCATTGGCCTGGGGGTGGATGCCATCCGGCTGCATATAGGCCGGATCACCCCCTACTCCTTCGAGCAGGAAGGGCACCAGGGCCACCTGCTGGGCCTTGGCCACGTCCGTGTAGACCTGGGCGAAGCCATCGGTATAGCGCGGTCCGTAATTGGGCGGCAGACGCATGCCCAGCAGCAGGACGCGTGCCCCCCTGGCCTTGGCCTGCTCCACCAGGGCGGTGAGGTTGCGCTCGAACTGGGCCAGCGGCTGGCCGCGCAGGCCGTCGTTGCCACCCAGTTCGATGGCCACCACCTCGGGTCGATGATCAGCCAGCAACCGCGGCAGTCGCGCCAGGCCGCCGGCGGTGGTGTCGCCGCTGATGGAGGCATTCACCACCTGGTAGTCGAGCTGCTGCTCCTGCAGGCGCCGCTCCAGCAGGCGTACCCAGCCCTGCCCTTCGGCGAGGCCGTAGCCGGCGGTGATGCTGTCGCCCACCACCAGCAGGGTACGCGCCATGGCCAGGGGCGCGAGGGTCAGACAGAGCAACGCCAGCAGCCAGGCAATGCCTTGGCGCAAAGGCGCACTGGACTTCGTCCGGCTTTTTGACTCTAACTCGCCACAGCCGCCCGCGTGCGGGCCCTTCGAATACGGCATCGGATACCTCATGAGCGAAGTCATACTGCTGGCACGCGACCTTAGCAAGGTCGTCACGGGCGCGGAAGGCGCGCTGCCGATCCTCCAGGCGCTGGATCTGCAACTGCGGGCCGGCGACAGTTTGGCCATCGTCGGCAGCTCGGGTTCCGGCAAATCCACCCTGCTCGGCCTGCTGGCCGGTCTCGACCTGCCCAGCGGCGGCGAGGTCCATCTCGCCGGTCAGCGCCTGGATACCCTCGACGAAGACGCCCGCGCCCGCCTGCGCGCGGAACGGGTGGGCTTCGTGTTCCAGTCCTTTCAGCTGCTCGACAGCCTCACGGCGCTGGAAAACGTCATGCTGCCGCTGGAGCTGGACGGCGTGCGCCAGGCGCGCGAACAGGCGGTGGCCCTGCTGGAACGGGTCGGCCTGGGCGAGCGGCTGCGCCATTATCCCCGGCAGCTCTCCGGCGGCGAGCAGCAGCGGGTCGCCCTGGCCCGCGCCTTCGCGCCGCGGCCCAGCATCCTCTTCGCCGATGAACCCACCGGCAATCTCGACAGCCGTACCGGCGCCCATATCAGTGACCTGCTGTTCGAACTCAATCGCGAGCGGGGCACGACGCTGGTGCTGGTGACCCATGACGAGCGCCTGGCCGCCCGTTGCGCACGCCAACTGCGCCTGGAAGGCGGCCGGCAGGTCGCGGCATGAGGCGTACCGGTCTGCCCTTCACACGGCTGTTCGGCCTGGCCTGGCGCCAGAGCCTGAGAGAACTCCGCGCTGGCGAGATCCGCATGCTCTGCCTGGCGCTGGTGGTGGCCGTCGCCGCCAGCGTCGCCATCGGCTACTTCACCGCCCGCCTGGGCGCGGGCATGGAAAATCGCGCCAGTGAATTCCTCGCCGCCGACCTGGTGCTGCTGGGCAGCGAACCGCCCCGTCCGGAACAGGTGGACGCCGGCCTGCGGCTCGGCCTCGAACACAGCCGCTCGCTCAATTTCAGCACCATGGCGGCGGGTGCCGAGACCCTGCAGCTGGCCAGCGTCAAGGCGGTCCAGGCCAACTTTCCCCTGCGCGGCGAGGTGCGCAGCGCCGCGGCGCCGGACGCGCCCGACCAGCCGGGCGGCGCTCCGGCGCCCGGGGAGGCCTGGGTCGAGCCGCGCCTGCTGCTGGCCCTGGACGCCAAGGTCGGTGATCGCCTGGACATCGGGCGCAAGGCCCTCACCATCACCCGGATACTCACCTACGAACCCGATCGGGCAGGTGACTTCTACAGCCTGACGCCGCGGGTGCTGATCAATCTCGACGACGTGGCCGCCACCGGAGTCATCCAGCCCGGCAGCCGGGTACGCTATCGCGAACTCTGGCGCGGCGAACCTCAGGTCCTGGCCGCCTACCGTCAGGCGCTCACCCCGGCCCTGGCCGCCAACCAGCGCTTCGAGGGACCGGGCGACGGCAATCGCCAACTGGGCAACGCCCTGGAGCGCGCCCAGCGCTATCTGGGGTTGGCCAGCCTGGTGGCGGTGGTGCTGGCCGGCGTGGCCGTGGCGCTATCGGCCAATCGCTTCGCCGCGCGGCGCTTCGATGCCAGCGCCCTGCTGCGCTGCCTGGGCCTGACCCGTCGCGATGCCCTGGTGCTCTATGGCCTGCAACTGGGGCTGCTGGGGCTGGCGGCGAGCCTGCTCGGCGCCCTGCTCGGCTGGCTGGCGCAGCTGGTGCTGTTCGAGCTCCTGCACGGCCTCCTGCCGGAGCGCCTGCCGGCGGTCGGGATCGGCCCGGCGCTGGCCGGCATGGGCACCGGCCTGGTCGCCCTGGTCGGCTTCGCCCTGCCACCGCTGGCCGCCCTGGGACGAGTCCCGCCGCTGCGGGTGTTGCGCAGCGATCTGCAACCCGTGCCCCTGCGCACCTGGCTGGTCTACGGCTGCGCCCTGCTCGCCCTGGGACTGATCATGTGGCGCCTGTCGCTGGATCTGCGCCTGACCCTGGCGCTGCTGGTAGGCGGCCTGGTCGCCGGCTTGCTGTTCGGCAGTCTGCTGTACCTGGCCCTGCGCGGCCTGCGCCGGGGCATGCAGGGTGCGCCCCTGGCCTGGCGGCTGGGACTGGGCCAGCTGCTCCGGCATCCCCTGGCGGCGGTGGGCCAGACCCTGGCCTTCGGCCTGATCCTGCTGGCCATGAGCTTGGTGGTGCTGCTGCGGGGCGAGCTGCTGGAACGCTGGCAGGCACAACTGCCGGCCGAGGCGCCCAACCACTTCGCCCTCAATGTCCTACCGGACGAGCGCCAGGCCTTCGCCACGGCGGTGGCCGGTCTCTCGCCCCACGCCAGTCCGCTCTATCCCATCGTGCAGGGCCGCCTGGTCAGCGTGAAGGGGCATCCGGCGCAGGAAGGCCTGGAAGACGACTCCCGCGGTGGCCGTGCCACCCGGCGCGATCTCAACCTGACCTGGTCGGCTGGGTTGCCGGACGGCAACCGCCTGGAAGCCGGTCAATGGTGGGAAGCGCTGCCCGCCAGCGATCTGCCCGGCGTTTCCCTGGAAAGCGAGCTGGCGCGCAGCCTCGGCGTCGGCCTGGGCGACACCCTGGGCTTCGTCATCGGCGATCGCCAGGTCGAGGCGCGGGTCACCAGCCTGCGGCAGGTCAGTTGGGACAATTTCCAGCCCAACTTCTTCGTCATCTTCGCTCCAGGCGCCTTGGAAGGCGTGCCGGTCACCTACCTGGGCAGCTTCTACCTGCCGCCCGGCCACGACCGCGAATTGCTGGCCCTGGCCCGGCAATTCCCGGCGGTGACCCTGCTGCCCATCGACGCCCTGCTCGACCAGCTGCGCAGCATCCTGCGCCAGGTCAGCGTAGCGGTGGAGTTCGTGCTGCTGTTCGTGCTGGCCGCCGGCATCGCCGTGCTGCTGGCGGGCCTGCAGGCGACCCTCGACGAACGCATCCGCCAGGGCGCCCTGCTGCGTGCCCTGGGTGCCCGGCGCGAGTTGCTGCAACGGGCGCGGCGCACCGAATTCATCCTGCTCGGCGGCGCCAGTGGCTTGCTCGCGGCGCTCGGTTGCGAGATCGTCAGCGCCCTGCTCTACCGGCTCGCCTTCGACCTGGACTGGCAGCCCCATCCCTGGCTGCTGCTGTTGCCGGTGCTGGGCGCCCTGCTGGTCGGCGCGGCGGGCCTGTTGGGCACGCGGCGGGCACTCACCGCCAGTCCGTTACTGATCCTGAGAGAAAGCTGATCCATGAGTCGTTACCGTCCGCCGCGCACCGCCGGCACGCCCCTGATCACCGCTGCCGGCGAAGCCCGGCTGCGCGCCGAACTCCACGAACTGTGGAACGTGCGCCGGCCCCAGGTCACCCAGGCGGTGAGCGAGGCGGCCGCCCTGGGTGATCGCTCGGAAAACGCCGAATACATCTACGGCAAGAAGATGCTGCGCGAGATCGACAGCCGGGTGCGCTTCCTGCGCAAGCGGCTGGAGAATCTCAAGGTGATCCGCGACCGCCCGGCCGATCCGAGCAAGGTCTATTTCGGCGCCTGGGTCACCCTGGAAGACGACGAGGGCGCGGAAAAGCGTTACCGCATCGTCGGCCCTGACGAACTGGATCTCCGGCAGAACCTCATCAGCATCGACTCGCCCCTGGCGCGGGCCCTGGTCGGCAAGGCGCTGGACGCGGAGGTTCGCCTGCAGACGCCAGCCGGCGAGCAGCGCTGGTATATCGTCGAGATCGAATATCTCGATAATTGATCTTCCTGCAGATTACTTCCGCTCAAAGAATGCGATTCAAGTCACAAAATTCAGGCAAAATCCATGGCGCAACTTGGCGGAGGCCCGCCACCTTCTCACGCAAGGATTCGCGGCATGAGAGCGCCGACGCTTTACGCTTTGCCCAACCAGCGCGTCCTGCGCTGGCTCGTGACCACTCGCGAACCGCTCGGTGAAGACCTGCTGCGGCAGCTCATGGCCGGCCCGTTTTCCTCCCGCGGCGCCATGTTCGTCGGCGCCCTGAACAGTCTGTTGATCAGCTGGACCTGTGCCTTCCTGCATCCCACGCCGATATTCATCGGCTGGATGATTCTCGATACCCTGATCTGGCTCACCCGCCTGGTGTTGCTGCACTGCATCCATCTGATGGACAGCCTGGCGCCGCCGTGGCTCAGCGAAGTCTCACTCTTGCTCGGACTGCTCTGGACGGCCACCCTGGGCCTGGGTACGGCCGCCTGCGTACTCAGTGGCGATGTGGTGCTGCAGGTGCTGGGCTGTACCTCGGCGGTGGCCATGAACGGGGCCGTCACCATGCGCAACCAGGGCATACCGCGCTATGCCTTTCTGCAGATCCTGCTGACCGACGTCCCGATGAAACTGGCCACCCTGCTCCAGCCCGAACCCCTGCTGCGGCTGTTCCTGCTGCAGGCACCGCTCTATCTGACGGCCAACTGGATACTGCTGCACGCTCTCAACCGCACCCTGGTGCGCGCGCTGACGGCCGAAGCCGATAGCCGCTGGCATGCCACTCATGACAACCTGACCGGACTCTACAATCGCGCTGGCATTCTCGCGCTGCTCGAGGGCGCCCTGCATCGGCCTCGCTCATGGCCGGGGAGCGTAGCGGTCTTCTATATCGATCTGGACGACTTCAAGGGCGTGAACGACTCCCGGGGCCATGCCGCGGGCGATCGTCTGCTGCGAACCTGCGGCGAGGTGCTGACCCTGAGCGTGCGGCAGAGCGACTTCGCCGGCCGCCTTGGCGGTGACGAGTTCCTGCTGGTGATGCAGGACGCTACCGAAGAAGGGGCTCGGGAGCTGGCACAGCGTATTCTCGGACGTCTGATGCCCCAGGGCACGAGCGCGAGCATCGGCATCGCCCTGCAGCGGGCCACGGAGGACAGCCCGGCCCTGCTGGCGCGGGCGGACCAGGCGCTCTACACCTCCAAGCTGGCCGGCAAGGGCGGCTTCAGACTGGCTGATACCCGCGCTAGCGACGCCGGGTGATCACCCCTTGCCGCGCCACCCGGGTCAGTTCCCGCACCAGGGGTTCGAGAGCGGCCTGGCCCGGCGACTGCACCACGGCGAAGTCGAAGCTGTCGTTGCCGAAGGCGCGCAGCTGTTCGGCCTGATCGGCGAAGCGGATCTGCAGGGTGCGGCTGTGCGGCCAGCGTTTGGGCCAGCCTTCGAGATAACGCAGCAGTGTGGGCTGGTCGGGACCGCCGAGCAGGATGGCGGGATGACTGGCGAGCTTGCCCTGGGTCAGGGGAGTAAGGCGTAGCGGGAGCGGTAGCATGGACGAAATTCCGCCTCGTAGATCCAGCTGGGCGGTAGTACGAGGCCTGTTCCGTCCAGCGCTTTAGCGGTATTTGGGAGCGCCCCGCAAGTTGCTGTTTAAATCGGCGCAGGATCATCCTAGGGAGGGCTCGGCCGCCCTGTCAAGCGGGCTTCAACCGTCCCCGCGTCCGGTCTCCCTGGCACCTGTCGCCGCCACGGCCGGCGCTTCCAGGCGGGCCCTTTCGCGACTGAAGGCCACCCGGTACTTGTTGACGCTGGCCACGTAGTTGACCACCCCGATACCCACCTCCTCGGCGGCGATGCGCTCGACCTGGAAGAACCAGCGATCGCCGTCCAGTCCCTGCTTGCGCGCCTTGGCCCTGAGCGCCTGGACGCGCTCCGGCCCCAGGTTGTAGGCCGCCAGGGTAAAGGCGCGGCGCTCGCGCTCGGCGAGCCGCGGACTGGAGAAGAACTCGCGCCGCAGGCGCGCCAGATAGCGGGTGGCCGCCTTGACGTTGTCCTCGGCGGAATGCAGGTTGCGTACCCCGACACTGCGCGCCGCCCGCGGGGTGATCTGCAGCAGCCCCGCGGCGCGTCCCGCTCCCCGCGCATGGGGATCGAGACCGGATTCCTTGTAGGCCATGGCGGCCAGGGTCAGCCAGTCGAAGTCGTAGGCCTTGGCGTAGCGCTGCAGCAGCGGCCGCACCTGGGCCAGGCGCTTGCGGTCATGGGCCTGCAGTGGATCGCGCACCTGGTAGCGGCGCGCGTAGGCTTGGCGAAAGGCCTTGTCGTCGTCGCGCGCCTGGGGTTGCCGAGCGAAGGTGCGTATCCGCTCGGCGAGCTGGTGCGCCGGGGCGCGCAGATACCAGAGCTGCGCCTGGTCATGGGCCACCACGACTCGATCGGCCACCCGCAGGCGCGGTAGCACCCGCGCCCAGCGATGGGCGAGACCGGATTCGACGACGCTGAGCGGATAGATGCCGGCCTGGGTCAGCTCCAGAACGTCCTCCACCGCCAGGGTCGGATCGGCCCACTCGACCTGCACCGGCCGCAGTCTGCGCTTCTCCAGCTGGGCGTTGAGCCGGGCCAGGGCCGGACCGGCCGCGCTGCCCTGGGGCAGCACCACCCGGCGCCCGGCCAGTTGCTCCAGATGACGCGGCAGGCGCTGGCCGCGCCCACCCACCACCACCAGGCTGGCGGGCGCCGCCACCGACGCGGCGATCAGCGCCGAATGCGCTGGCGGCAGCAGGGTTTCGCCAGGCGCCACCAGATCGCCCTCGCCTCTTTGCAGCGCCGTCAGGAGGTCGTCCTTGGCCTTGGGCACGAAGACCAGGCGCAGCGGCCGCCCCCCGGGCTGGTGCTGCAAATAGCGAGCGAAGGCCTCCAGGCGCCGATACTCGATGCCGAGGGCCTGGCCGTTCCATTCGCCGGAGCTGTGCCGACTCTGGTTGACCAGGACGCGCAATTCGCCAGCACGCTCGATGGCGGTCAGGTCGCGCGCCGCGACATGGCGCGGCGCCTCGGGAGGCAGGGCGCCGAGCCGCGCCTGGGCGGAATCGGCGAGCAGGCAGCCAAGAAGGACAAGGGTGAATCGAAACGGCATCCAGGACTCCTGACCTGGCCGGGACAGCGCCGATAGCACCCGGACTACGGATAGAATGAAAGGACAAAATCTGTAGAAGGGCCGCACCATGCAATTGATCGACATCGGCGTCAACCTCACCCACCCCAGTCTGCTCAAGGAGGTGGACGCGGTGATCGAGCGAGCCCAGGCCGCCGGTGTGATGCAACTGGTGCTGACCGGTACCACCCTCGAAGACAGCGAGAACGCCCTCAATCTCTGCCTGCGCCTGGATGCGGGCGAGGCGCTGTTCAGCACCGCGGGCGTCCACCCTCACGAAGCCTCGACCTGGAATGCGGCCGCCGCCAGGACCCTGCGCGACCTGGCCAGCCAGCCCAAGGTGCGCGCCCTGGGCGAATGCGGCCTGGACTTCAATCGCGACTTCACCCCGCGACCGCAGCAGGAGCGTTGCTTCGAAGAGCAGCTGGCCCTGGCCGCCGAATTGCGCCGCCCGGTGTTTCTGCATGAACGCGACGCCAGCGAGCGGATGCTGGCGATCCTGCGCGACTATCGCGACCACCTGCCGGCGGCGGTGGTGCACTGCTTCACCGGCGAGCGCAAGGCGCTCTACGGCTACCTGGATCTCGACCTGCATCTGGGCATCACCGGCTGGATCTGCGACGAGCGCCGCGGCCTGCACCTGCACGAGCTGGTCGGGCAGATCCCGGTCGGCCGACTGATGCTGGAAACCGATGCCCCCTACCTGCTCCCGCGCACCCTCAGACCCAAGCCGCGCCATGGCCACAACGAGCCGGCCTTCCTGCCGGAGATCCTGCGCACCGTGGCGCGCCTGCGCGGTGAGACGCCCGAGCAGACCGCCCTGCACACCACCGCCACGGCCCGCGCCTTCTTCGGGTTGCCGGAGATGGCCGTGCCAGAGCGGCTCGAAGAATTCGACTAGGCACGGGGCGCCGCTGCGCTAAAGTCGCGAAGACGTGGGCCGTTAACCTCAGGGCTTGTTCCACGGCGTCAGACGTCTTCTCGCAGGACGTTGACGCCAGTCAAGATCCGGAGCGCGCCGGCCTGCCAGGCTGTGCGGCCCCGCCGACTGGATGCCCCCTATGTTTGCCTGGCTGCGCGATATTTCCCTCAAGTACAAGTTTTGGGCGGTCAATGCCGTCGCCTTCGTCACCAGCCTCCTGCTGGTGCTGTTCGCCATGCAGCTGGAGGTCTCCGGCCGCGCCGAGCAGCTCAAGGCGGTCAAGGCCGTCGTGGGTGAGGCAGCGGCTAAGCTGAACGCCCCGACGTTTGGCGACATCTTTATCGCCCGGGCACCGGAATACGCCCTCGCCGTGGGCGTGCTGATGCTGGTGCTGCTGGTGGCCTCGCAGCTCCTGATCCGCTTCATCCTCGGCAATTTGCAACGCCTCAAGGACACCATGCTGCGGGTGGAGCGCGACGGCGACCTCACCGCCCGGGTCGAGGTGCGGGGGCGCGACGAGGTCGGACAGATGACCCAGGCCTTCAACGCCATGCAGGACAGCTACACCCGCGTGGTCGGTACCGTGGCCGCCAGCGCCTCGCGCCTGGACGAAGGCGCCGGACGCCTGGCCAGCGGCATGCAGGGCGTGCGTGGCGGCATGCAGGATCAGCAGCACGAGACCGACCAGGCGGCTACCGCGATCAACGAGATGAGCGCTACCGTGCAGCAGATCGCCGAGCACGCCGCCGGCACCCGCGACCAGTCCCAGGAAGCCGACCGCCTGGCCGGCGCCGGCCAGCAGGCCGTGGAGCGCGTCAGCCATTCCATCGCCGACCTCTCCCAGGGCGTGCAGCAGACCGCGGTGATGATCCAGGAGCTGGCCGAGAACAGCGAGCGCATCACCAGCGTGGTCAACGTCATCCACGGCATCGCCGAGCAGACCAACCTGCTGGCGCTCAACGCCGCCATCGAGGCGGCACGTGCCGGCGAGGCCGGCCGTGGCTTCGCCGTGGTCGCCGACGAGGTGCGCAACCTGGCCAAGCGGGTGCAGGGCTCCACCGACGAGATCACCCGCATGGTGGACGGCCTCCAGGCCGGCACCCGCGATGCCGTGGAATTCATGCGCGAAAGCTCGCTCAAGGCCGACGACTGCGTGGTCCAGGCCGGCGCCGCCGGGCAGGCCCTGGCCGACATCACCGCCGCCGTGACCCTGATGCGCGACAGCAACACCCAGATCGCCGTTGCCGCGGAACAGCAAGCCCAGGTGGCGGAAGAGATGAGCAGGTCGGTTGTAGGCATCCGCGATGTCACGGAAAGGACCATGCTGCTGACGCAGGAGTCGGCCTGCACCAGCACCGAACTGGCCGAACTTGCAGGAACCCTGAATCAGGCGATTCGCCAGTTGCGCCTATAGCCTCCATAGCGAGAGCGCATTCGCGCGGTTGCCCGACAGGCGGCAAGATGCCCGCACGTTTTTGGAGAACCGCCATGCGCTCGGTCACCACCCTCACTTCCGCCGTGCTGTTGTTGCTAGGCCTGGGCTGCATCGCCCAGGCACTCGGCAACCCCCATCCGCAACCACTGATCCTGGCGGCCATCGTCTGCCTGGTGGCCTTCGCCCTGCAAGAGCCTGACGCCCTCCCCGTACCTCAATCGCTGCGCGCCTGACGGCCACGCAGCTCGCGTTTCAATAGCTTCAGCGCCCTGGTCAGAGCCGCAGGATCCTGCGGCCGACCGGCATAGCGCTGCGCCTGGAATTCCTGGGAAAAGGCCAAGATGGCTGCGCGCGCCGCCGGCAGCTCGGCCATGGCGCGTCCGGCGAAGCTGCCCGCCGCCTCGCCGCTTCGGCGCCTGACGCCTTGCCGCGCCAGCAGGCGCTCGAACTGGTCGAAGCGCGCCAGCAGGGGATCCCGCGTCCGCTGCCAGGGCTTTAGCACCAGCAACGCCATCACCCCGAGCACGCCCAGCACCACCAGCGCCAACAGCAGCCCCAGGCGCTGCAGCGAACCCTCGCCCAGCAGCCGCTTGAAGAGCTCGCCCTGGGTATCCTCCTGGTAGTTGAGCACCCAGCGTTGCCAGCCGTAGTTGATACGATCCCAGCCCAGGCGCAGGTCATTGAGCCAGGCCAGGTTGCGATAGCGATTGGCGGCGAAGGGATTGTCGGCGAGGAACTCATTGGCCGCGCCCTGGGCCGCCAGGGCCTCCTGCAGACCACGCTCGATCCGCTCGGGCGCCACCTGGGCGGTGGGATCGACGCTGATCCAGCCGCGCCCCGGCAGCCAGTATTCCACCCAGGCATGGGCATCGAATTGCTGCACCAGCAGATAGCCACCCGCGGCATTGAATTCACCGCCCTGGTAGCCCGCCACCACCCGCGCCGGGATGCCCGCCACCCGCAGTGCGAAGGTCATGGCGCCGGCATAGTGGGCGCAGAAGCCCCGGTGGTTATCGAAGAGGAAGGCGTCGATGGCGTCGACGCTCGCCGTGGGCGGTTGCAGGGTGTAGACGAAGGGCTGCTGGCGAAAATAGGCCAGGATCGCCTGGGCCAGGGCCTCGGGCGTCGGCTGGCGCGCTTTGAGCTAAGCCACCCAGGCACGGGTGCGCGGCTCGCCCCCGCTGGGCAGCTGCAGCGCACGACGCTGGCTGGAGGCGGACAGCCGCTCCGGCTCGCGGGTGGCCTGCGGCCAGCTGGATACCTGGTAGAGCAGCGCCTGGTCCACCGGGCGGCGGCGCTGCAGATGGAAATCGCTGGCCAGGCGCACGTCGCGCTGATCGCTGCGCGCCACGTCCAGGCCATAGAGCCAGGGCCGACCGCTCGGCTCCATGACCACCTGATAGTCCAGCCGGGGTCCGCCCGGCGTCCAGGCCGGTTCCGGACTCCAGGCCGTGTCGGGATCCACCGACCAGCGCGCGCCATCGAAGCGCTCGTAGGTGGTGGCCCGCCAGTAGAGGTCGCGCTGCGCCGGCCGGTCACCGGCGAAGCTGACCCGGAACACCCGCTCGGCGGATTGCGAGAGCTGGGCGATCTCCCCCGGCGCCATGCTGTCGCCCAGTCCGGTGCGCGCCTGGTCGCCCGGTTGCGGCAGCGACCACAGCGGACCGATCCGGGGAAACACCAGGAACAGCAGCAGCATCAGCGGCACCGCCTGCAGCAGCAGGGTACCGGCGACCTTCAGCGTCGCCAGCGGCCGACTCGCCAGGGCGCTTTGCTGCAGACCGATCAGCGCCGCCACCAGCGCGGTCACCGGCAGCAGGCTGTAGAGCGCGGCGAGCAGGCCGTCCTCGAACAGGTAGGCGATCACCACCGCGAAGAAACCCAGGTAGATCACCACCAAGGCATCGCGGCGACTGTGCATCTCGATCAGCTTGAGGGCGAAGGTCACCAGCAGCAGCACGGCGCCAGCGTCCAGGCCGATGAAGGAGCCGCGCGACAGCCAGATGCCGCCCATGGTCAGCAGCAGCAGGCCGCCCTTCTCGATCCGCGTCGGTGCCCGCACCCGCATGCGAAACAGCAGCACCCGCCAGCCGGCGCAAAAGGCCCAGAGCAGGCCGACCCAGGGCGGCAGATGGGTGAGGTGCGGCAGGATCACCAGGGCCTGGGCCACCAGCAGCCAGATCAGGGCGATGCGCGGGATGGGTTGCGGCACGGCGTTGCTCATGTCGGCCGCCCGAACAGGGCCAGGGCCTGCAGCGCCGCGTCGCGCTGGCTCTCGCCGCTGGCCGGCGCCAGCTCTACCCCGGGCAGGCGCAGGCCGAAACGCAGCTGACGCGCCGTGCAGTCCAGCACCGCCTGGCACAACCAGGACAGCCGCGTCTCGGTGTCGCCATCGAGCACGCTGAAATCCAGCCAGAGTTCGCTGCCGGCCAGGGCGGTGAAGTCCTTGACCAGCAGGCCCTGCCCCCGGGAAAAGGCCTTCCAGTCCAGCCGCCGGCGCGAGTCGCCGGGCTGATAGGAGCGCAATCCCTGGAAGTCGTCGGCGCCCTGCCCCGCCTGGCGCTGGCCTTCCTCGCTACCGGCATCCTGGCCACTGCGCAGCGGCGTCGTGGTCGCCAGTGGCTGCGGATAGACCAGGGCGCGCACGTCCAGGTCCAGCCAGCTCCAGGCGACGAACAGGCCGAGGGGGAAACGGCTCTCCACCCGCAGTCGCCCGGGGCTGAGCCAGCCGCGGCTCGGCGCCGGGTGGAAGACCTGCAGGGCGACGCTCTCTCCTGCCGGTACGTCGCTGAGCACCAGCGGCTCGTTGCGCCAGCCCAGGGCGATGCCCTGGTGCGCACGGCGCTCGCTCTCCAGGCGCAGGCGAAAGCCGGCGGCCTCTCCGGCGAACACCGGACTGGCGCCACCGCCGGCCAGCTGCAGACCGGCCAGGTTGCGGTAGGTGTGCAGCATGGCCACCAGCGCCAGGGAAAACAGCAGGAAGGTCAGGCCATAGGCCAGGCTGTTCTGGTAGTTGATGCCGGCCAGCAGCATCAGCAGCAGGGCGATGGCGAAGGCGCCGCCCTGGCGGGTGGGCAGGATGAAGATGCGCCGCTGATCGAGGGTGATGCGATTGGCCGGCGGAATCCGCCGCGCCAGCCAGCCATCTCGATAGCGCTGCCAGGCGCCGCCGGTCACAGCGCCGGGACTTCGCGCAGCAGCCATTGCACCAGGGCGCCACCCCCATGCCCGGCGGGATCGGCGATGTCGCGCAGGCGATGCCCGGCCACCGCCGGCAGCACCGTCTGGACGTCCTCGGGCAGCACATGGTCGCGCCCCGCCAGCAGTGCCCAGGCTCGCGCCGCGGCCAGCAGCGCCAGGCTACCACGAGGCGATAGGCCCAGGGCGAAGGACGTCTGGGTGCGGGTGGCCTCCACCAGGCGCAGCACATAGTCCACCACCGCCTCGCTGGCGTGGATGCGCGGCACCTCGGCCTGGATCAGCCGCAGTTGGGCGTGATCCAGCAGGGGCTCGAGGCGTGGCAGTTGCTCGCGGCCGGAACCGCCGAGCAGCAATGCCCGCTCGGCGGCGCGTCCGGGATAGCCGAGCGACAGGCGCATCAGGAAGCGGTCGAGCTGGGATTCCGGCAGGGCG
Organism: Pseudomonas sp. JUb52; assembly: GCF_004341115.1. Classification (NCBI taxonomy): domain Bacteria; kingdom Pseudomonadati; phylum Pseudomonadota; class Gammaproteobacteria; order Pseudomonadales; family Pseudomonadaceae; genus Pseudomonas; species Pseudomonas sp. JUb52. The sequence goes on along the minus strand of NZ_SLYS01000001.1, from coordinate 290,974 downwards.
AAGGTGCCGCCTTGGGAGATGGGATTCTGGGTGGCTATGACAAAGAAGGGATCGGGCAAGGGCCGGGTGGCGCCCTCGATGGTCACCTGCCCCTCCTCCATGGCCTCGAGCAGCGCGCTCTGGCTCTTGGGGGTGGCCCGGTTGATCTCGTCGGCCAGCAGCAACTCGGCGAACACCGGCCCGGGATGGAAGACGAACTGCCCGCTGTCGCGATCGAACACCGAGGTACCGAGGATATCGCCGGGCAGGAGGTCCGAGGTGAACTGGATGCGTTGGAAGGACAGCCCCAGCACCTTGGCCAGGGCATGGCTGAGGGTGGTCTTGCCCATGCCGGGCAGGTCCTCGATCAGCAGGTGACCCCGCGCCAGCAGGCAGGCCAGCGCCAGCCTGACCTGGGTTTCCTTGCCCAACAAAACGCCGTCTACCGCCTTGAGACAGGCGTTCAACCTATTGTGCATGCCCTGAGGTCTCTCGCCTTGCGCCGACGCGAGAGGGCGTCGGCCTGCAGGACGAGAATAGCAGCACCTTTTACCGGCGACCGTCGCCCTGGAGGTTTACCGCTTATTTCAGGGTGGCGAGGATCTCTTCCACGGCGCGGGCCGGATCGGCGGCGCGGGCGATGGGCCGCCCGATCACCAGGTAGTCGGAACCGGCGTCCAGGGCCTCGCGCGGGGTGAGGATACGGCGCTGGTCATCCAGGGCGCTGCCGGCCGGACGGATGCCGGGGGTGACCAGTTGCAGCGCCGGTTGCGCGGCCTTGAGCGCCGAGGCCTCCTGGGCCGAGCAGACCAGGCCGTCCAGGCCGGCGCGAGCCGCCAGACCGGCCAGGCGCAGGACCTGCTCCTGGGGATCCACGTCCAAGCCGATGTCGGCCAGGTCCTCACGCTCCATGCTGGTCAGCACGGTGACACCGATCAGCAGCGGCTTGGGCCCCTGGAAGGCCTCCAGCGTTTCGCGACAGGCGGTCATCATGCGCAGGCCACCCGAGCAGTGGACATTGACCATCCAGACGCCCATCTCCGCCGCGGCCTTGACCGCCATGGCGGTGGTGTTGGGGATGTCGTGGAATTTCAGATCGAGAAAGACTTCGAAGCCGCGCGTGCGCAGGGCCTCCACCACCCCGGCGGCGCTGGCGGTGAACAGCTCCTTGCCGACCTTGACCCGGCAGGTGGCGGGGTCGAGGCGGTCGGCCAGCGCCAGGGCGGCGGACGACGAAGGGAAATCCAGGGCGACGATGATGGGGGACTGGCAGGCGGACATGGGAGCTCTCGGCAAAACGGCAAAGGCCGGCATTTTCGCAGAAAAGCGCCGCGCCGGCACTTGGCCGCTGCCCGCACGGGTCCTCGCCCTTCAACTTGGCTTGAGCAGGCGTTCGCGCAGCCAGTTGCCCGCCGGACCCAGCGGCCGCCGCCGCGACCAGACCACGTCCACCGCCACTCGTTGCGGCCAGCCGGGTACGGCCAGCTCCACCAGCCGTCCCTGGCCGAAGGTCGTCACCAGCCACAGCGGTAGCTCCGCCCAGCCGAAACCCTGCACCGCCATGTCCAGCAGCAGCAGGTAGTCGGGCGCCGACCAGCAGCGGCCGCGGGTGTCCGGCAGGCGGCTGACCTGGGGAGAGGCCTCGGTCACGGTGCTCAGGCGCAGCAGCCGATAGGGCGCCAGGTCGGCGGGCGTGACCCGCTCCAGCGCCGCCAGCGGATGATCGGCGGCGACATAGAGGCCGAAGGTGACCAGGCCATCCAGGGTGGCCGCCTCGATGTCCGCCGGATAGGGCGGCTGACCGGCCAGCAGGCCCAGATCCGCGCGACCCTGGACCAGGCTGAGCACATCGGCGTCCTCGGCGATCAGGCATTCGAATTCGAGATCCGGATAGCGCTGGTCCAGTTCCGTCAGCAGCGCCTCGTAACGGGTGGGCTGATAGGTATCGGAGATCACCAGGGTCAGGCGCGGCTCCACCCCGGCTGCCAGCTGAGTGGCGCGATTGGCCAGGCGGTCATGGGCCGACAGCACGGCGCGGGCCTGGTCGAGCAGTTGCTCTCCGGCAGCCGTCAGCAGTGGATAGCGGCCCTGGCGATCGAACAGCAGTACCCCCAGTTCGTCCTCCAGCCGGGCGATGCTCTCGCTGACACTCGACTGCCGCTTGCCCAGTACCCGGGCCGCCGCACTGAAGGAGCCTGTCGCGGCCGCTTCGACGAACGCCTCGAGAGCTTCGGCATTGGGATACATATCGGCTCAGCCTATGGAGTCCATTTTGATCTCCCCAGCTTAACCGATGAGACTGAAGGCCTGTCCACTATGGAGTCGTCTCATGTCCAGCCCGCTCACCCAGCGTCCCGCCAGTGCCCGCATTCTGCATGCCCTGCTGTTCGAAGGGATCGCCGTGCTGCTCGCCACCCCGATCCTGGCCTGGCTGCTGGACCGCTCCCTGGGTCACATGGGTCTGCTCACCGCCGCCTTTTCCGCCATCGCCATGCTCTGGAATCTGGTGTTCAATCTGGGCTTCGATCGACTGCAACAGCGCCTGGGCTTCACCCGCGGCCTGGGTGTCCGCCTGCTGCATGCCCTGGGCTTCGAAGGCGGGCTGATCCTGGTGCTGGTACCGCTGGCCGCCTGGTGGCTGTCCATCAGCCTGTGGCAGGCCCTGCTGCTGGACCTGGGACTGATCCTGTTCTTCCTGCCCTATACGCTGGCCTTCAACTGGCTCTACGACCTGGGTTACGCTGCCTGGATCCGGCGCACGAATGCCGGCTGCCGGGCGCACTGATAGCCTCGCCCGTGGTCGAAGCTGTACAGCCACTTGAGGAGAAGACAGATGCCCTGGTATGCCTGGTTGATCCTGCTGGTCGCCATCGGCTCGGTGGTCGGCAGCCTGCTCATGCTCAAGGACACGGCGCGCAAGGTGCCCCTGACCGACGAACAGAAAACCAAGATCCGGCAGCGCAATGCCGAGATGGATGCCAAGGAGGCCCAGGACCGCTGATCGCGCCCCGAGCCTCCAAGCAGAGCCCTGCCACCCCCTGGGTGGCAGGGCTCTGTGGCATCAGGACTCCAGCGGTGCCTTGGTGTTGACGTACTCCGGCACCTCCGCCAGTGGCAGGCTGCGCACCTGCTCACGGGTCGGCCCCTGGCGCTTGGGTAGCGGTTCCAGGCGTTGCGGCTGACCGCTTTCCAGGGCGCGCTCGATGGCCGCCAGCACACGCACGTCGCGCCAGCCCTCCTCCCCGTCCATTTCCGCCTGCCGATCCTGCAGGATGCAATCGGAGAAATAGGCCGTCTCGCCGCCGAAGTGGTCCACCACCGGCGCCTTGAACTCCTTCGTCTCCCCGTCCACGGTCAGGCGATAGCCGATAGCGACGCCCTCACCGAAACCAAAGCACGGCGAGGCCTCGATCTCGCCCTTGCGGCCCACCAGCTGGAAACGCTCGGTATTGGGGCCGCTGAAGCTGACGGTAAAGGTCGCCAACCGCTCTTCGGGAAAGCGCAGGGTCACGGTCACGGCATCCCAGGTCGTGACGTCGCGCCCGGGTGTCTGCACCCCAACGGCACTGACCTCGATGGGTTCGTTAGCGAAGAGCGCCCGCACGGCATTGAGTGGATAAGGCCCCATGTCGGTGACGGGGCCGGCCCAGAAGCCACTCTGGGCTCGGTGGTTGGCCGTATCGACCGGCTGGGTGAAGGTCGAGGTGAACAGGCGCGGATCACCGATCTCGCCGTTGCGTACCCGCTCGATCATTTCCACCGTACCCGGCTCGCAGTGCAGCCGGTAGGCGATCATCAGCTTGGCGCCGGAGCGCGCGGCCGCAGCGTTGATCGCCTGGCATTCTTCCTCGCTGATCGCCATGGGCTTTTCCAGCAGCACATGGATACCGGCCTCCAGCGCCGGCACCGCGAATTCCAGATGGCGGAAATTGGGCGTGGCCAGATAGATGGCATCGATCTCGCCCGACGCGAGCAAGTTGGGGAATTCTTCGTAGCTGTAGCTCTTGAGCCCGTATTTGGCGGCCAGATCCCGCGCCTTGATCGGATCACCGGTGACCAGGGCGGTCATCTCGGAATTGCTGGTCTGGCCTACCCCGGGCATGAAGGCGCCCTGGGAAATCCAGCCACCCGCTACCACTGCATAACGAATCTTGCCTGTTGCGCTGGGCATGGAACGCTCCCGAATCCAGGCAGACGACGTGTCCGCCACCTGAACTGTCGGCAAGCGTTGCGGCCAGGAAGTTCCGGACAGCCGTTCAACGACGGCACACCGCCCTCGTCCGGCTAGCGGCGAAAGCGCAACTCGACTTCCGCGCCTTCGAAATCGTCGCTGCGATCCCGGCTGATCACGCGACCGCCCAGTTCGAAACGACCGGGGTCGTCTTCCTTGCGAAACAGCTGCGGCAGCAGACCGGCCTCGGCGACGCTGTTGTCGGTCTTGCCCGAGCCCAGGTGGCGCGTGCTCACCGACTGGGATGCAGCCGCTTCACTGGGCACGCTGAGGTCGAGCGGATGAGTGGCCGCCGGCGCCGGCTTGGGCACGGCGGGCTTCTTGAGCTGGCTGTTCCTGGCCAGGTCCTGTTTCTTCGGTGGCGGTGCAGGCAGTACGAAGGCCTTGGTCGGGAGCGGGTCCAGGCGGTAGGCGCGTAGATCGGCGGCGCTGCCCTCGGGCTCGGCGGCCACCGGCGGCTTCGGCGCTTCTGGCGCTGGTGCGGGAGGCGTCTTGGCCGTCGCGGGCGGTGACTCGTTATCGCAGCCCGCCAACAGCAGGGTCACGGCCAGCGCCGTCGTTGCCAGGTATCCACGCATGGGCTCACCACACTCAGGGTATCGCGCCCGGAACGGTTCACCAGGGGCGACAGGGGCAGTCTCTACAACCGACTCCGCTGCCCCACGGTGGGTTCCAGGCGTGCCGCTAGGCGGCCAGGGTTTCCTGGCAGAGCTGACGGGCGAGCAGGCCCAGGGTCATCAGCGCCCGCTGGGCATCGCGTCCCCAGGGCAGCCCGCAATTGAGGCGGATGCAGTGATTGAACTGGTCGGTGTTGCTGAAGATCATCCCGGGCGCGATGCTCACCCCCTGATCCAGGGCGCGCTGGTGCAGCAGACGGGTGTCCACCCGCACCGGCAGACTGACCCAGAGGATGAAGCCACCATTGGGCCGACTCATCTGGGTGCCCTCGGGGAAATGCTCCTGGATCGCCAGCTGGAAGGCGGTCATGTTGCGCCGGTATTCCTGGCGGATGGCGCGCAGGTGACGGTCGTAACCTCCATTCTCCAGATAGGCGGAGACGCCCATCTGGGTCACGCTGCAGGCGGAATGGGTGGTGAAGGTCTGCAGGCGGCAGATGTCTTCCTGATAGGGCCCGGCTACCACCCAGCCGATGCGGACGCCGGGCGAAATGGTCTTGGAAAAGCTCGAGCAGTAGATGACCCGTCCCTGCTTGTCGAGGGCCTTGAGCGCCTTGGAGCCGCTGTCGTAGGTCAGCTCGCCATAGATGTCGTCCTCGACGATGGCGATGTTGCGCTCGGCCGCCAGCCTGAGCAGCTGCTTCTGCCGCGCCTCCGGCATGCTGCCGCCCAGGGGATTGCTCAGGCGCGCGGCCACCACCAGGGCCTTGACCGGCCACTGGCTCGCGGCCAGTTGCAGCGCCTCCACGCTGAGCCCGGTATCCGGATCGCAGGGAATCTCGATCACCTTGAGGCCCAGCACCTCGGCCAGTTGCAGCAGCCCGTAGTAGGACGGCGACTCGGTGGCGATCAGGTCGCCCGGCTTGGTCAGCACCCGCAGCGACATCTGCAGGGCATCCACGCAGCCATGGGTGATCACCACCTCTTCCGGCCCTACCACCACCCCCGCATCGCGCAGGCGAATGGCGACCTGGCGGCGCAGGGGCTCGTAGCCCGGACTGTGCAGGTAGGAAAAGGCCGCGCGGGCCTGGAAACGGGTGACCTTGGACAGCTGCTGGTGCAGGGCCCGCAGCGGCAGGTAGTCGGGCTGGGGCACCGCCATGCCCAGGGGCACCACGCCTTCACGCCGCGATTCGGCCAACACCTGGTTGATGATGCCGGCACGGGTCACCAGACTCGGCCGCTCCACCGTGGCGATGTCCGGCGTCGGCGCGGTCAGTGCCGGGGTCTGGTGCACATAGAAGCCCGATTGCGGCCGGGCGCGGATCAGCCCCTGGTCTTCCAGGGTGGCATAGGCCTGCAGGACGCTGGCATGACTGACGCCCAGTTGCTGGCTCAGCTTGCGCACCGAAGGCACCCGCTCGCCGGGCTTGTAGACCCCCGTGCGGATGTCGTTCGCCAGTTGCTGGGCGATGCGCTGATAGAGCAACAGATTGGTCATGGCGTCTTCCTGGACGAAAGCGGAACAGTAGCAGGCTACCCTGAAGGTATACCGGTACAGCTAGGCCTGACCTTAACCCTTCCCTTCCCGGGGCGGCAATGTCCAAAAACGACAAGAAATCGACTCACCCCTCTTTGCCGCGAAGGCGCTGTGCCAGGGCTTGCCGCGCCCAAGAAAAAGCCCGCCGAAGGGCGGGCTTTTGCACGCGGAAGAGCGGGCCTCAGATGGCCTTTTCCAGCTCGGGGATCAATTCGAACAGATCACCCACCAGGCCGTAGTCGGCCACCTGGAAGATCGGTGCCTCCTCGTCCTTGTTGATGGCGACGATCACCTTGGAATCCTTCATGCCGGCCAGGTGCTGGATGGCACCGGAGATGCCTACGGCGATGTACAGCTGGGGCGCGACGATCTTGCCGGTCTGGCCCACCTGCATGTCGTTGGGCACGAAGCCGGCGTCGACCGCGGCGCGCGAGGCACCCACCGCTGCGCCCAGCTTGTCGGCCAGGGCGTAGAGGATCTTGAAGTTGTCACCGTTCTGCAGACCGCGACCACCGGAGACCACCACCTTGGCGGCGCCCAGCTCGGGACGGTCGGACTTGGCCAGCTCTTCGCCAACGAAGCTGGAGATGCCGGCGTCCTTGGCCAGGCTCACGGCTTCGATGGCGGCGGAACCGCCCTCGGCGGCGACCGGATCGAAACCGGTGGCGCGCACGGTGATCACCTTGATCGGTGCCGTGGAACGTACGGTGGCGATGGCGTTGCCGGCATAGATCGGCCGCTTGAAGGTGTCGGCGGATTCGACGGCGATGATCTCGGAGATCTGGTCGACGTCCAGCAGCGCAGCGACGCGCGGCAGGAAGTTCTTGCCATTGGTGCTGGCAGCGGCCAGCACGTGGCTGTAGTTGGCGGCCAGCTCGACCACCAGCGGCGCGACGTTTTCCGGCAGCTGGTGAGCGTAAGCGGCGTTGTCGGCCAGGAGCACCTTGCTGACACCGGCGATCTTGGCGGCGGCGTCGGCGACCGGCTGGGCATTCTGGCCGGCGACCAGCACATGGATGTCGCCACCGATGGCCTGGGCCGCGGCGACGGTGTTCAGGGTAGCGCCGAAGAGGTTGGCGTTGTCGTGGTCGGCAATGACGAGAATGGCCATCAGATCACCTTCGCTTCGTTCTTGAGTTTTTCGACCAGTTCGGCCACGGACTTGACCTTGATGCCCGCCTGACGACCGGCCGGGGCTTCCACCTTGACCACCTCGTAGGAGGCTTTCACCGCCACGCCCAGGGCGTCGGGGGTCAGGGTTTCCAGCGGCTTCTTCTTGGCCTTCATGATGTTGGGCAGCGAGGCGTAGCGCGGCTCGTTGAGACGCAGGTCGGTGGTCACCACCGCCGGCAGCTTGAGCGCCACGGTCTGCAGACCGCCATCGATCTCACGGGTCACGTTGAGGCCGTCACCGGCCTGCTCCACCTTGGAGGCGAAGGTGCCCTGGGCGAAGCCGGTCAGGGCCGCCAGCATCTGGCCGGTCTGGTTGTTGTCGCTGTCGATGGCCTGCTTGCCAAGGATCACCAGCTGGGGCTGTTCCTTGTCCACCACGGCCTTGAGCAGCTTGGCGGTGGTCAGCGACGACAGCTCGGCGGTACCGGTGTCGATCAGCACGGCGCGATCGGCGCCCAGTGCCAGGGCGGTACGCAGTTGTTCCTGCGCCTGGGCGGGACCCGCGGTCACGACCACGATCTCGCTGGCGATACCCTTTTCCTTCAGGCGCACCGCTTCTTCCACGGCGATCTCGCAGAAGGGGTTCATGGACATCTTGACGTTGGCCAGGTCGACACCGGTCTGGTCGGCCTTGACGCGGACCTTGACGTTGTAGTCCACCACGCGTTTGACAGCTACGAGAACCTTCATGAATCCCTCGATTTATTCTGGTGAATAAACAGGACGCCAAGGCGGCCTTGCGTTGAAAACGACCCCTGTCGATCCAACGCTTTACGCGACTGACAAACCTACTGCGCGTCCGCCATGCGGGCGCGTGCAGTGCTCGGAATCCTCGTGTAACGCTCGTACACTGCGGTTCCTGCGCGCCGCACACACCCACCTGGCAGCCGCTCGCAACGATTTGTCAGCCGCTCTTGTTGCAAATTCTTCTTATGTTGACCTCCACGGCAGCAGGGGTCAACGCGACAGTCCGTCAGGGGCCAGTAACTCCCGAGTCTAACAGGCTTGCAGAAAATTTAAACAAACGTTTGAATGGGTGCCAGGGAGCACGCCGGATATAATGAAGTCTTTTGTTGCACCCCTACATAAATAACCAGATCGTGAGCTTTGCCTGAGGAGAGTGAGCCGTGGAACGCGAATACATGGAATTCGACGTGGTGATCGTCGGGGCCGGCCCCGCGGGCCTGTCCGCGGCCTGTCGCCTCAAGCAGCAGGCGGCCGAAAAGGGCCAGGAGATCAGCGTCTGCGTGGTCGAGAAAGGCTCCGAGGTCGGTGCCCACATTCTCTCCGGCGCGGTCTTCGAACCGCGCGCCCTGGACGAGCTCTTTCCCAACTGGAAGGAACTGGGCGCGCCCCTGAACACTCCGGTCAAGCGTGACGACATCTACCTGCTCAAGGACGAGCGCCAGGCGACCAAGGTACCGAATTTCTTCGTGCCCAAGCCCATGCACAACGAAGGCAACTACATCATCTCCCTGGGCAATCTCTGCCGCTGGCTGGGCCAGCAGGCCGAAGCCCTGGGCGTGGAGATCTATCCGGGCTTCGCCGCCCAGGAGCCGCTGATCGATGAGCAGGGCGTGGTGCGCGGCATCATCACCGGCGACCTGGGCGTGGATCGCGAAGGCCAACCCAAGGAAGGGGTCTATACCCCCGGCATGGAGCTGCGCGGCAAGTACACCCTGTTCGCCGAAGGCTGCCGTGGCCACCTGGGCAAGCAGCTGGGCCAGAGATTCAAGCTCGGCGAAGGCGCTGATCCGCAGCACTATGGCATCGGCATCAAGGAGCTGTGGGAGATCGACCCGGCCAAGCACGAGCAGGGCCTGGTGATCCACACCTCCGGCTGGCCGCTGGACAAGGAGAACCCAGGTGGTTCCTTCCTCTATCACCTGGAGGACAACCAGGTGGTGGTCGGCCTGATCGTCGACCTGGCCTACAGCAATCCACACCTCTCGCCCTATGACGAATTCCAGCGCTACAAGCACCACCCGGTGGTGGCCCAGTACCTGGAAGGCGGCAAGCGCGTCTCCTACGGCGCCCGCGCCCTGGTCAAGGGCGGCCTGAATTCCCTGCCGAAGATGGTCTTTCCCGGTGGCGCCCTGATCGGCTGCGACCTGGGCACCCTCAACCCGGCCAAGATCAAGGGCAGCCACACCGCCATGAAGTCCGGCATGCTCGCCGCCGATGCCATCGTCGCCGCCCTGGCGGCCGGGCGCGAAGGTGACGAACTCCAGGGTTACGTCGATGGCTTCAAGGGCAGCTGGCTGCAGGAAGAACTCCATGCCAGCCGCAACTTCGGCCCGGCCATGCATAAGTTCGGTCCGCTGCTCGGCCCGGCCTTCGCCTTCGTCGAACACAATCTGCTGGGTGGCGCCCTGCCCTTCACCCTGCACGACCGACGCATGGACCACACCTGCCTGAAGAAGGCCGACGAAGCGCCGCGCATCAGCTATCCCAAGCCGGATGGCAAGCTGAGCTTCGACAAGCTGTCCTCGGTGTTCCTCTCCAACACCAACCACGAGGAAGACCAGCCGGTCCACCTGAAGCTCAAGGACCCGTCGATTCCCATCGCGCAGAACCTGCCGCTGTACGACGAGCCCGCCCAGCGCTACTGTCCGGCCGGGGTCTACGAGGTGGTCCGCGATGGCGGCGAGCCGCGCTTCCAGATCAATGCCCAGAACTGCGTCCACTGCAAGACCTGCGACATCAAGGACCCGGCGCAGAACATCACCTGGGTGGCGCCGGAAGGCAGCGGCGGTCCCAACTACCCCAACATGTAAGCGCAAAGAAAGGGCCCTGAGGGGCCCTTTCTCTATTCAGTGGGCGCGACGGGAAAGAAGGTACCGCGACTCCAGAGACCGAGCCAGGACCGGCTCTCATGGGTACCCGCCTCCACCCTGTCCATCAGCCGATAGAACACCGCCCGATTGAGTCGTGCCTCCAGGCCGCCACGCACGCGGACATAGGGTGCCGGCTGGTCATCCTGTTCCGCGAAGCGCAGCGGATGCTCGGCATCGACGGCGACCCTGTCGCCCACGTTGGTGAGCAGATCCAGAACCTGCTCCCGGCCATTGCCGCGCCATTCCACATCCACCGCCAGGAAGGGCGCGTCTTCCACCTGGATGCCTACGCATTCCACCGGTGTCACCAGCACATAGCGCTCGGGATCGCGGCGCAGGATGGTGGAAAAGAGTCGCACCATGGCCGGTCGGATGATGGGCGTACCCTGGTGATACCAGGTGCCATCCCGGGCGATGCGCATGTCGATGTCGCCGCAGAAGGGCGGATGCCAGAGTTCCACGGGCGGCAGCCGGCCCTCTTCCACGGCCGGCAGTTGCGCCAGCAGGTTGCGCGTCACATCGACCTGGCTCACGTCCCTCTCCTCTAACGACTGCCCAACCCCAGCAGGCGTTGAGCGTATTGGTTGAGCGCCGGTCCGAGCAGGTCTTCCGGACGCTCGTCATAGAACGTCAGGAAGCCGCCACGACTGCGGATCCGCGCCGTGTCCACCAGGCGGAAGGTGGCGACCTCCACCAGCATCATCTGCACGACGCTGCGGTCGCGCCCTACCCGGCCGATGTCGTCCTGATCCTCCCACTCTTCCCAGGTCCCGATGCGGTCGTCCGCACCGGCGAAGCGGGTGTAGAGCACATAGTGGGCACCGAGCTGGCGGGCCTTGGCCATGGCCTCGTCGAAGCCCTCCGGCTTGTCCGCCCGGCGCACCCGGGGAAAATACTCCACGAACCCTTTGAAGGCCTCTTCCGCCACCACGTTCGGTCGCGCATAGGGATGGCCGATGGGTACGAAGGCGCCCTGGGCTATGTAGATGTAGGAGTCGGCCTGCAGCCGAAAGTTGTTCAGTCGCTGGGTCTTGCTGTAGTCGAGCAGTCCCGCGTCACGCAGGTGGTACTCGACTCCGGACGCCATGTCGCTGACGTTCATGCAGCCACCCAGACAGGCCAGCAGCACGGAAATGAACAGAAAACGCGGTTTGACCATAGAAAGCAGACCCCTGTCCGGCGCCAAGTTGCCGTCGATACAGGGGCCTTAGCAGCTTTCGCGCCAGCTTGAGGCGCAGCGGGTGAATCAGCCGCCGATGATCTTCATGACCGTCACGCCCCCCGAGAAGGCCACGTCCTGCTTGTCGCCCAGGGCCTTGACCAGCAGGCGCTGCAACGCCGGCAGCGCCAGGTGACGCGGCTTGTCCAGCAGATCGCCGACATAGTGGCGGTTGCTCGACGACAGGCAGCCGTGCAGCCAGCCCGTGGACGACAGCCGCAGTCGCGAGCAGGTCCGGCAGAAAGGCACGCTTTCATTGGCGATGACGCCGAAATGCCCGCCCGACTCGACGCGATAGCGCAGTGCCGTGGAATCCACCGGCGCATCGGCCTGCACATAGGCATGGCGCGAACCGATGATCTCCAGCAATTCGGCCAGGGGCACCAGCTGGTTGTTGAAGGTCGCGGGATTCTTGGCCAGGTGCCCCATGCGCATCAGTTCGATGAATCTGAGTTCGAAGCCGCGCTCCAGGCAATAATCCAGCAACGGCAGCACCTGATCGAGATTCTGGCCGCGCAGGGGCACCATGTTGAGCTTGATCTTGAGGCCGGCCGCCCGGGCCGCTTCGAGTCCGGCCAGCACCGTGGCCAGATCGCCCCCCCGCGCCAGGCGCGGAAAGGCCTCGGCATCGAGGGTGTCGAGCGAGACATTGAGGCGGCGGATGCCGTGGTCGATGAGGAAATCCAGCTTGCGCGGCAGCAGCTGACCGTTGGTAGTCAGGCTGATGTCCTTGAGACCGAGCTGGGAGACGCGGGCGAGAAAGGGCTCCAACCGCGGCGTGACCAGGGGTTCGCCCCCGGTGATGCGCAGCCGTTCGATACCGGCGGCATCGATGAGGTATTCCACGCCCCGCGCCATGGTTTCGGCACTGAGTTCGTCCTGCGCAGCCACGAGCCGCTTGCCGTTGGGCACGCAGTACGTACAGGCATAGTTGCAGGCCGCCGTGAGGCTGATCCGCAAGTTGCGAAACGCCCTACCCTGGCGGTCGACGATCATCTTGGGGGTACTCCACTAGGACAAGAGAAAAGGGATGGCGCGGCATCCCTCGCCTCCATCGGACCCTAGGATCGGACAGGCGTTTCGACGTCTCGCTTGCGGCGGTTGCCCATGCGAACGCCGATTTCCATTAGGAACTGGAAGAAACCTTCCTGATCCTCCAGCACGTCGCGCCAGAACGGCGAATGGTAAAGGGCCACGGCCCCATGCACCAGCGCCCAGGCGGCGCAGTAGTGGAAATAGGGCGGCACGTCCTCGAGCTTGCCTTCGTCGATGCGGCCTTCGATCAGGCTGGTCAGCCGCTGGAAGTTGGAGGTGCGGATGCTGTGCAACTGCTCGACCAGTTCGGGTACCTGACGCGTCTTGACCACCTTCTCCTCGAGGCGATCGAACAGGCGGTAGCGCTGCGGATCGCTCATGCGGAACTCGAAATAGGCGCGGGAGAGCGCTTCACGGTCGCGGGCGACGTTGTCGGACTGGAACAGCTCGGCCAGGTCCCGTTCGTAATCCAGCATCAGCCGCAGATAGATCTCGGCCTTGGAATTGAAGTGCTTGTAGATGGTGCCTTTGCCGATACCGACCGCCTCGGCGATCATCTCGACGGTGACGCTGTCTTCTCCTTCGGAGAGAAACAGCTGCAGAGCGGTATCGAGGATTTCCTGTTCGCGGCGACGGAACTCGCGGACTTTGCGGGATTCTTTCTGCATGGCAGCCCACTTGTTGTTTTGAAAAGGGATAGGGCCTTCGAATCGCCAGTCACCCCTCGGCATACCGGCACTTCGTCACACCTTGGGCGAGCTGCACCGAAAGCATCGGTGAACCGCGCGGGCGCGCCCCTTATTATGCCCCATCACACCCAGATTGTACGGATCGAGTCAATGTCTTCCTGGAAGCACGAATTCCCTCAGGCCTACGCCATGAGATACCTCAACCACGCGGCCGTGGCCCCGTGGCCCAAGCGCGCCGCGCAGGCCGTCACCGAATTCGCCGCCGAAAACTGCCAGTACGGTGCGCGCAACTATCCGACCTGGCTGGTCATGGAACAGCGCCTGCGCGATCGCCTGACCCGCCTGCTCAATGCGCCGTCCAGCAGCGACATCGCTCTGGTGAAGAACACCTCCGAAGCACTCTCCTTCGTCGCCTTCGGCCTCGACTGGCAAAGCGGCGACCAGGTGGTGATCAGCGACGAGGAGTTCCCCTCCAACCGGGTGGTCTGGGAAGCCCTGGCCCGCTTCGGCGTCGAGGTGGTGGAAGTCAGCCTGGGTGACACCCCCGAGGCCAATCTGCTGGCCGCCTGTGGTCCGCGCACCCGCCTGATGGCGATCAGCGCCGTGCAGTACGCCAGCGGTCTGCGCCTGGACCTGCCCCAGCTGGGCCAGGGCTGCGACGCCAAGGGCGTGCTGCTGTGCGTCGATGCCATCCAGCAACTGGGCGCCCTGCCCTTCGATGCCCAGGCCTGCAACTGCGCCTTCGCCATGGCCGACGGCCACAAGTGGATGCTCGGTCCGGAAGGCCTGGGGGTCTTCTATTGCCGCGCCGATCTGCGCGAGCAGCTGAAGCTGCACGAATACGGCTGGCACATGCTGGACAACGCCGGCAACTACGGCCAGCGGGAATGGCAGCCGGCCAAGACGGCGATGCGCTTCGAGTGCGGCAGCCCGAACATGCTCGGTGCGGTGGCCCTGGAGGCGAGCTTGTCGCTGCTGGAAGATGCCGGCATGGAGCAGGTGGGCAAGGACCTGCTGGCGCGGATCGAGCTGCTCGACAGCCATATCCGCCGCCTGCCCGGCGCGGTCCTGCATTCACCGATCGCTGCCGAGCGCCGCTCGGGCATCCTCACCTTCTCGCTCGAGGGCTGGGACAATCGCCAGCTGTTCGAGCGTCTCAAGACCGCCGATGTGGTCTGCGCCCAGCGAGGTCCGGGTATCCGCCTGTCGCCCCATTTCTATACCAGCGAGCACGTGCTGGAGCAGACCCTGGATCTGGTCGGGGCGCTGGCGCGCTTCTAGGGGCCTGAAAGGCCCGAGATAGCCAGTGTCGGGGCAGCGCTATTCCAAAACTGTTTAAAAAACGTCCAATCCCGACTGGACCTTTCCCCGAGCTGACCAATACTCAAGTGACTGGCCGCGTCGACCCCCGCGGCGCGGGCCAGGGAGGCGGCTCTCCGTCTGGGCGAACCGCTGGTCCGGCCCGGGTATCCCAGGATACCCGGGCCATTTTTTGCCTACAGGGTGGCGCGGGGAAACAGCCGGTGGAAGTTGGCGGTGGTCTGCTCGGCGAGGGTTTCCAGCGTCACCCCGCGCACATCGGCCAGGCACTGGGCGACCTCGACCACGAATTGCGGCAGGTTGGCCTTGCCGCGGTGAGGCACCGGCGCCAGATAGGGCGAATCGGTTTCCACCAGCAGGCGATCGGCCGGCACCTGACGGGCGACATCGCGCAAATCGGCGGCATTGCGAAAGGTCAGGATGCCGGAAAAGGAGATGTAGAAGCCCAGGTCCAGCGCCGCCTTGGCCGTTGCCCAGTCCTCGGTGAAGCAGTGCAGCACCCCAGCGCCCGGCAGGTCGGCAGCCCCCAGCATGGCCAGGGTATCGGCGCGCGCCTCGCGGGTATGGATCACCAGCGGCAGCCCCGTGCGCCGAGCCGCTTCGAGGTGCAGGCCGAAGGAGCGCTGCTGGATCTCGGCGGTGTCGGGCTGGTAGTGATAGTCGAGGCCGGTCTCGCCGATGGCGGCGACGCGCGGATGGGCCAGCCGCGCCAGCAGCCAGTCGAGATCGATGGCGCTGCCCTGGGCGGCATCCAGCGGGTGGATGCCCACGGCGCAGTGGACGTCGGCATAGCGTTCGGCCAGGGCCTGCACCGTGGGGGCATTGCCGGCATCGACGCCGATGCAGAGGAACTGGCTGACACCCCGAGCGCGCGCGGCATCCAGCGCTGCATCCAGGGAGCCGTCATGAAGGGAAAGATCGAGTCGATCCAGGTGACAGTGGGAGTCGACGAAGTGCACGAGAAATAGCCTTGAATCAGCAGCGACGCCCCGCCCCGAGCGGGACGGCGCAGCATCACATGGTATGGGTGGGACGGTCCGACTTCAGCGAGCCGGCCAGATAGGTTTCGATCTTGTTGCGCGCGGTATTGTCGCCTTCGTTGAACTGCACGCCGACCCCGGCGGCTCTGTTGCCCTGGGCGCCCTTGGGCGTGATCCAGACCACCTTGCCGGCGACCGGGATCTTGTCCGGCTCGTCCATCAGGTTGAGCAGCATGAAGACCTCGTCGCCCAGCTTGTAGGTCTTGCCGGTCGGGATGAACAGGCCACCATTGCGGATGAAGGGCATGTAGGCGGCATAGAGCACCGACTTGTCCTTGATGGTGAGGGACAGGATGCCATTACGGGGGCCCAGGTTCTGCGGCAAACTCATGAGATTCTCTCGACACAGGCAATACGGACGCGCGGATCGCTAGCGTCCGGGCACCAGACCGGCCCAGCGGATCAACAGCGATTCCAGCAACAATACGCGGTTGAGGTTGGCTTTGCCCAGCACCTTCTGCCGCTCGGCATGCAGCCATTCCTGCAGGTCAAGGACCTCGTGCGGCGCGCTCTTCTCCGCCAGGTAACCCAGCACCTTGGCCATGTCCGGTGCGGCTTCGGCATCGGCGCCACCCCACTGCTGGCGCAGCACGCCATGGGTCCATTCGCAGAACCAGTCGAGCAGCAGCGGCAGGGGTACGGCATTCCAGCTCTCGGCCAACTGACTGGGCGCCGCCTGGCGCTTGAGCAGGCGCTTCACCCCGTCCACCACCAGCGCCCGACGGGCCAGCACGTCCTCACCGTGCAGGCGCAGGGCCGCCAGCGGCGAGCCTCCAGCCAGCACCAGCAACTGGGTACGGACCTCCGCCTCGAGGTCCGGTAGACGCTCGCCCAGCCAGGCGAGACTCTCGGCCCGCGAGGGCACCGGACAGGCCTGTTGCACGCAGCGGCTGCGCACGGTGGGCAGCAGGCGACTCGGCTGGTGGCTCACCAGCAGCAGCACGGTAGCACCCGAGGGCTCTTCCAGACTCTTGAGCAGGGCGTTGGCGGCATTGAGGTTCATCGCCTCGACCGGCTCCAGCAGAATGAGCTTGCGCCCGCCCAGCTGCGCGGTCTGGGAGACGAAGTCCACCAGGCCGCGGATCTGATCGACGCGGATGGGCTTTTCGGCCTCTTCCGGCTGGATCACGCAGTAATCGGGATGAGTCCCGGCCCTGAGCAGGGCGCATGCCTTGCACTCGCCACAAGCGGTATCGCCCTGGGGCGCCTGGCACAGCAGCAGCGCCGCCAGGCGCTCGGCCAGGTCGCGCTTGCCGATGCCGCGCGGGCCATGCAGCAGATAGGCATGGGCATGCTGTCGCCGGGACGAGATCCGCGCCCAGAGCGCCTGCTGCCAGGGATAGACGTCAGCCACCTGGCGTCGGCTCCAGGGTGGCGACCAGGGCGCGCAGCTCAGCCTGCACCTCGGCGAGACTGCGCGAGGCATCGATCAGGCGATAGCGGGCCGGCACGGCCCGGGCGCGATCCAGATAGGTCTGGCGCACCGCCTCGAAGAAGGCGCGCTGCTCCTGTTCGAAACGATCCAGGGCGCCGCGCCGGGCTGCCCGTGCCAGGCCGATCTCCACCGGCAGGTCGAACACCAGGGTCAGGTCGGGTTGCAGGTCGCCCAGCACGAAGGCTTCCAGGGTGGCGATGCGTTCCACGGGCACACCGCGGCCACCGCCCTGATAGGCATAGGTCGCATCGACGAAACGATCGCAGAGCACCAGGGCACCGCGCGCCAGGGCGGGCCGGACGACCTGGGCCAGATGCTGGGCGCGGGCGGCGAACATCAGCAGCAATTCGGTATCCACGGCCATGGGCTCGGCGGCCGGCGCCAGCAGGATCTCGCGGATGCGCTCGGCCAGCGGCGTGCCACCCGGCTCGCGGGTCAGTACCACCTCGCGCCCACTGGCGCCGAGGAGCTCGGCGAGATAGTCGCGGTTGGTGCTCTTGCCCGCGCCCTCGGGGCCTTCGAGGGTGATGAACAGGCCGTTTGCCGTCATGGGGTTTCCTTGCTGTCGGGCGTCTGCGGAGCGGGACTGGAGCGGTAGTCGGAGCGCCGCTTAAGCTGGAAGTCGCGGACCGCCTGGTTGTGCGCCTCCAGGTCCTTGGAAAAGACATGGCTGCCGTCGCCACGGGCGACGAAGTACAGGCTGTCGCCATCCTTGGGATGCAGCGCCGCATGGATGGCCTCGCGCCCGGGCATGGCGATCGGCGTTGGCGGTAGTCCCGCGTTGAGATAGGTGTTGTAGGGCGAGGGCTCGCGCAGATCGGCGCGGGTGATGCGGCCGTTGTAGCGCTCGCCCATGCCGTAGATCACGGTGGGATCGGTCTGCAGCAGCATGCCGGCCGCCAGTCGCCGGACGAAGACCCCGGCGATCTCGTCGCGCTCCTCGGGCACGCCGGTTTCCTTCTCCACCAGCGAGGCCATGATCAGCGCCTGGTAGGCATCCTGGTAGGGCACCGCGGGATCGCGTGCCTGCCATTCCTGATCGAGCACGGCCTGCAGGCGCTGGTTGGCCTGACGCAACAGATCGGATTCGCGCTGGCCCTTCACATAGCGATAGGTATCGGGGAAGAAGCGTCCCTCGGGGTGCTGGCCGTCCAACCCCAGGCGTTTCATCAGGTCGGTATCGTCCAGCTCGGCGGTGTCGTGCTCGAGCTTGGGCTGCCGCGCCAGGGCAGCGCGCACCTGGCGGAAATTCCAGCCTTCCACCAGGGTGAGGCCATACTGCACCACCTCGCCCTTGCGCCAGAGGCTGAACAGCTGCTCCACCGTCATGCCCGGAGCCAGGCGGTACTCGCCACTATGCAGGGTCTGCCCAGCCAGATTGAAGCGCCAGTACAGGCGCAGCCAGAAGGCGCCGTCGAGCAGCCCCTGCTCTTCCAGGCGCAGCAGGCTGCCGCCCGGGGTCGCGCCCTTGGGGATCTCGATCAGTTGCTCGCCGTCGACCTTCAGCGGCTGAACCAGCGCCTGGTGCTGGCGCCAACCGGCCAGGACCAGCAGCAGGCCGCCAGCGGCCAGCAGCGCCGTAAGCAGAGCTCTCGCCTTGCGCATCGGCTATTCCAGAATCTCGTTTATCGAACCTTGCAGTTTACGGGTCACCGGCCCCACGGACCAGTTCGCGGCTGCGTACCGGCGCACGGGCCAGATACCGTACTGGCTGTTGCAGAGGAAAACTTCGTCGGCAGCCAGCAGATCGTCCAGCGCCAGCGGCAGGACTTCGGTCTGGATGCCTTCGCGGGCAGCGATATCGAGCAGCAGACCGCGCAGCACGCCGGCCACGCCACAGCCGTCCAGCGCGGGGGTCAGCAGCCGCCCGGCGCGGACCAGGAACAGATTGCTGAACACGCCCTCGATCGGCCTGCCGTCCTGATCCAGCATCAGGCCCTCGGCATAGCGGCTGTCATTCCACTCCCCCCGCGCCAGGACCTGCTCGAGTCGATTCAGGTGCTTGAGTCCGGCCAGCAACGGCTGCCGGGCCAGGCGTGTGGTGCAGGGATAGAGGTCGATGCCTTCGGTGGCATGGGCTACGGGATAGGCCGGGGCGGGAGAGCCCAGCAACAGGCGCCGCACCTCGGGCTCGGCTGGCGGGGCATAACCGCGCAGGCCGTCACCACGGGTGAGCAGCAGCTTGGCGACACCCTCCCCCAGCAGCGCCGCATAGGCGCGGATCTCGGCGTCCAGCTGAGCGACATCGCAGGCAATACGCAGCCGCTGGCAACCCGTGGCCAGCCGTTGCAGATGACGATCCAGCAGACGTGGCTGGCCCCGGCGTACCGCGATGGTCTCGAACAGCCCATCGCCATAGGCCAGACCCCGGTCACGTTGCAGACCGGGATCCAGCGGTTGGCCATTGAGCCAGTCCTGGATCAAGCGTCGAAGCGCCGGAACACCAGACTGCCGTTGGTGCCACCGAAGCCGAACGAATTGGACAGGGCCACTTCGATGGGCCGCTGCCGCGCCTCGTGGGGCACGAAGTCCAGATCGCAGCCGTCGCTGGGATTGTCCAGGTTGATGGTGGGCGGCGCCACCTGATCGCGCAGGGCGAGCACCGTGAAGATGGCCTCCACCGCGCCGGCGGCACCCAGCAGGTGACCGGTCATGGACTTGGTCGAACTCACGCTCAGGCGCTTGGCCTGCTCGCCGAACACCTGCTTCAGGGCCGCCACCTCGGCCAGGTCACCGGCCGGGGTGGAGGTGCCGTGGGCATTGACGTAGTCGACCGCTTCCGGCGCGATGCCGGCGTCCTTGAGGGTCGCCTTCATGCAGCGCGCGGCACCCGCGCCGTCTTCCGGCGGTGCGGTCATGTGGAAGGCGTCCGCGCTCATGCCGAAACCGATCAGCTCGGCATAGATGCGGGCGCCCCGCGCCTTGGCGTGTTCGTACTCTTCCAGCACCAGGGCGCCGGCGCCATCGGACAGCACGAAGCCGTCACGGTCGCGATCCCAGGGACGGCTGGCACGGGTCGGATCGTCGTTGCGGGTCGACAGGGCACGCGCCGCGCCGAAGCCGCCCAGACCCAGACCCGAGGTCGCCATCTCCGAACCGCCGGCGACCATGGCATCCGCCTCGCCGTAGGCGATGTTGCGCGCCGCCATGCCGATGCAGTGCGTCGCCGTGGTACAGGCGGTGGCGATGGCATAGTTGGGACCCTGCAGACCCAAGTGGATCGACAGGAAGCCGGACACCATGTTGATGATGGAGCCCGGTACGAAAAAGGGGGAAATACGGCGTGGACCCTGGGCGAGCAGCGACTGGCAATTCGCCTCGATATTGGTCAGTCCACCGATGCCGGAACCCATGGCGACACCCACGCGCTCGCGATTGCCATCGTTGATCTCGAGACCGCTGTCACGCATGGCCTGGAAGCTGGCAGCGAGACCGTATTGGATGAACAGATCCAGCTTGCGGGCTTCCTTCGCGGACAGATATTGCTCCACGTCGAATCCCTTGACCGATCCGCCGATCCGCGTGCTGAAGGCAGAGACGTCCATATGCTCGATCGGCGCGATACCGCTGCGACCGGCCAGGATGCCTTCCCAGCTGCTCGCCACATCGGCGCCAAGCGGCGATACCATGCCCATACCCGTGATCACGACACGTCTACGCGACACACCCAACTCCTCTTGTCCTTCCGGGGCGGCCACCCCTCTTAAAAAAAGCCGATTCCATCGATCTTGACCTTGGACCTAAAGAAAAGCCGCACGCCCTACAGGACGTGCGGCTTCTTGTGTCCGAAACTGGCGACTACTTATTGCTGGTGAGCAACGATGTAGTCGATAGCTTCCTGGACGGTGGTGATCTTCTCAGCCTGCTCGTCCGGGATTTCGGTCTCGAATTCCTCTTCCAGAGCCATCACCAGTTCGACGGTGTCAAGGGAGTCGGCGCCCAGATCCTCGACGAAGGAAGCGCTGTTGGTAACTTCCTCTTCCTTCACGCCGAGCTGCTCAGCGACGATCTTCTTAACGCGTTCTTCGATGGTGCTCATACCGTGTTCTCACTCCTAAAGGAAAAATCCGCACAACGGATTGCGCGTAAGTGTATAGAAAGGGATTTCCGTATTTCAAGCTGACGCGACATCAAGACGTATGCGCGGCCATTGCTGGTCCGACAGTTTACCAGCTTAGCGCAATAGCCGCGCGGGGGTAACGCCGGTCAGCTCATGTACATTCCGCCGTTGACGGGGATCGTGGCGCCGGTCACATAGGCCGCGCCCTCGCCCGCCAGGAAGCCGACCACCTTGGCGATCTCGTCGGCCTGGCCGAGGCGACCGGCCGGGATCTGGGTCAGCAGCGCGGTGCGCTGGGCTTCCGGCAGTTCACGCGTCATGTCGGTGTCGATGAAACCCGGGGCCACGGCGTTGACGGTGATGTTGCGCGAACCCACCTCGCGGGCCAGTGCCCGGGTGAAGCCCTCGAGACCGGCCTTGGCGGCGGCATAGTTGGCCTGGCCGGCGTTGCCCATGGCACCCACCACCGAGCCGATGCTGACGATGCGGCCCCAGCGACCCTTGGTCATGCCCTTGAGCACGGCCTTGGACAGGCGGAACAGGCTGTTGAGGTTAGTATCGATCACGTCGAACCACTCATCGTCCTTCATCCGCAGCATCAGATTGTCGCGGGTGATGCCGGCGTTGTTGACCAGGATCGACGGGGCGCCGAACTGGGTCTGGACCTGCTCGAGGGCGGCCGCGACGGAGGCGTTGTCGGACACATTGAGCACCAGGCCGGTGCCTTCGATGCCGTTGGCCTTGAGCGACTCGGCGATGCGCTGGGCGCCCGCCTCGCTGGTCGCGGTGCCGATCACGGTGGCGCCCAGCCGACCCAGTTCCAGGGCGATGGCTTGACCGATACCACGGGTAGCGCCCGTGACCAGGGCGACCTTACCTTGCAGACTCATCTCGTTTTCCTCGATTCAAAAAGCCGCGCGAGCGGCGGCGAAGGCGTCGGGGGTGTCCAGGGCCAGCGTTTCCACGCCCTTGACGCATCTCTTGTTCAGACCGGCCAGCACCTTGCCGGGGCCGCACTCCACCAGGTGGGTGACGCCCTGGGCCGCCAGGTACTGCACGGATTCGACCCAGCGCACCGGGCTGTACAGCTGGGCCAGCAGATCCTGCTGCAGGCTGGACAGGTCGGTGTTGACGCCGGCATTGACGTTCTGCACCACCGGAATTTCCGGCTGACTCCAGCTGCAGCCGCGCACGTCCTCGGCGAAGCGCTCGGCCGCCGGGCGCATCAGTTCGCAGTGGGAGGGCACGCTGACCGGGAGGGCCACGGCGCGCTTGGCACCCAGGGCCTTGCAGGCCTCGATGGCACGCTCCACCGCCGCGGCGGCACCGGCGATCACCACCTGACCCGGGGCATTGAAGTTGACCGCGCTCACGACCTCGCCCTGGGCGGCTTCGGCACAGGCGGCCAGCACCTGGGCGTCTTCCAGACCCAGGATGGCGGCCATGCCACCCTGCCCGGCCGGCACCGCCTGCTGCATCAGCTCACCACGCCGCGCCACCAGGCGTACCGCCTCGGCGAATGGCAGGCTGCCCGCGGCGACCAGCGCCGAGTATTCGCCCAGGCTATGACCGGCGACATAGGCCGGCTTGGCGCCGCCTTCAGCCAGCCAAAGACGCCACAGCGCGATGGAGGCAGTCAGGATGGCGGGCTGGGTACGGTCGGTCTGGTTGAGCGACTCCTGCGGGCCCTGCTGGGTCAGCGCCCAGAGGTCGTAGCCGAGGACGGCGGAGGCTTCGGCGAAGGTTTCGCCGATCAGTGCGTGGTGCGTGGCCAGCTCACCCAGCATGCCCAAGGCCTGGGAGCCCTGACCGGGAAAGACGAAAGCGAGAGAGGCAGACATAGGCAGGTCTCTTGTAGGTCCATTGCTGGCGAAACCGCGGTTCCGCCACTGACAGACTGAGATGTCGGTGTCGACCGGTCGGTCACACCGCTTTCAGAGCCGCCAAGTTTAACCGGATCCGCCCGGGGAGATCAGTCTCGACGTCGCGCAGGGCGCGCTCGATGGCCTGAACGAGACCGACTTCGCCTGCCGCGCCATGGCTTTTCACCACCACCGCATTCAGGCCGAGAAAGCTCGCGCCGTTGCGCAGCTCCGGATCCCAGTGGCGGAAACGCCGGGCCAGCCAGGGCTGCAGCAACTGGCGCTCGAGCCAGGACGCCGTGCCGCTGCGCTCGACCAGCAGGCGCAGCAGCGCCTCGCCGGACTTGAGCACGGCATTACCGGTGAAGCCATCGCAGACCACCACGTCCGCGACGGCGGCATAGAGATCACTGCCCTCGACGAAGCCGATGAAGTCGAAGGCCTGACTCTGGGCGAGGCGCCGTGCGGCCTCCTGGATCACCGGCGTGCCCTTGCCCGGTTCGCGCCCGACATTGAGCAGCGCGACCCTTGGCCGCACCAGGCCACGCGCCTGGGCCGCACCCGCCCCTAGATAGGCGAATTGCACCAACTGTTCGGCAGAGGTGTCGAGATTGGCGCCGAGATCTAGCAGCAGCGTCTGGTGCCTACCCCGTCCGGGCAGCGCCGAGATCATGGCGGGTCTATCGATGTCCGGCAGCGTTCCGAGCAGCAACCGCGCCAGTGCCATCCAGGCGCCGGTATTGCCGGCACTCAGGCAGCCCTGGGCGCGCCCTTGCTGAACAGCCTCCAAGGCGGCATGCATGGAAGTGCGAGCGCGACTACGCACCACGGCAGCGGGGCGCTCATCGGGCCCGACGAGGGCATCGACGTATTCGAACTGCAGGCGGTTGGCGAGGGAGGCAGGCGGTGACCAGGCCGACAGGGCGTCGCGCTGACCACAGAGGAGAAGGTGTAAGGCAGGAAAACGCTCGAGAGCGTCGAATGAAGCAGGAACAATGCAGCGGGGACCGAAGTCCCCGCCCATTGCATCGATCGCGATGACGATTTCGATCGAGGATTACTCGTCGGAACCCTTGTCGATCACTTTGCGACCGCGGTAGAAACCGTCGGGCGACACGTGGTGGCGCAGGTGAACTTCACCGGTGCTCTTCTCCACGGACAGAGCGTTCGCTTCGAGGGCGTCGTGCGAACGACGCATGTCGCGAGCGGAACGGGATTTTTTGTTCTGCTGAACAGCCATGATTTAACTCCTAAACGTTTGGGTCACGCTTCAACTGCGCAAGTACACTGAACGGGTTGGGTCGCTTTTCCTCGTCCGCCGGCTCTTCGGGCGCCTCGAAACCTTCCGGATGCTGGCAATCCCCTTCCGGATGCACAGGAATGATCGGCAGAGCGAGCAACAGCTCTTCTTCGATCAGGCTATGCAGATCCAGCGGATCTTCGCCAACCTCCAGGGCATCGTAACCCTGTGGCAAGGCATCGGCCGACTGCCCCTCCCAGAGCACGGCGAAATCGAATTCGCTGTGGATGGGAAGCACTGCCGGCTCCAGACAACGCTGGCAGATCATCTCGACCGCGGTATCGAGGACACCGTGGATGACGAACTGCCGCTGTTGATCACGCCCGAAGTCGAGGACGACGGCTACCGCGCCTTCGGACTTCACGAGCTGCTCGCCGACACGCCGCATGTTCGCGAGAGGCAGCTCACCCTTGAGGGTTACGCCGCGATCCGCCAATTTGCGAGGATCGACCTGAGGTGGAATTGGCCCATTCAACATAAGCGCGCCATTATAGGGACGGCCTTACGGCTGTCAAAGGAAATTAACCCCGAAGCGACTCCGACCGACCTCTGGTCGATCTCGCCCGAGAACAAACTGATGCCTCTCATTCTACTCGCTTCCAGCTCGCCTTACCGCCGCCAATTGCTGGAAAGACTCCAGCTGCCCTTCGCTCATCAATCGCCGGACATCGACGAAACGCCGCGGCCCGGCGAAAGCCCAAGGGCGCTGGTGGAGCGCCTGGCCCGGGCCAAGGCCGCCGCCCTGGCCGACCAGCCGGCGCCGACCCTGATCATCGGCTCGGATCAGGCGACCGCCATCGACGGCGAGATCCTCGGCAAGCCCCTGACGCCTGAGCGAGCCCGGCAGCAGCTGGCCCGGGCCAGCGGTCGCACCCTGGTGTTCCATACCGGACTGGCCGTGCTGGACAGCCGCACCGGGGAGTGCCGCAGCGAGGTGGTGGATTTCCAGGTACGCTTTCGCCCGCTCGACGTCGCGACGATCGACCGCTACCTGTTGGCGGAACAGCCCTACGATTGCGCCGGCAGCTTCAAAGCCGAGGGCCTGGGCATCGCCTTGTTCGAGGCCATGCGGGGGGACGACCCGACTAGCCTGATCGGCCTTCCCCTCATTCGCCTCGCCGCACTGCTGCGGGAGGCTGGCCTGCAGGTCCCTTGAGACCTGCAGGCTGTCGCCCTAGCGCAGCGCCGGACCCTGCCAGCCCATGTAGAGCGCCAGGCGCTCGGCGACACTGGCGCCCAGGCGCTTGGCGAAACGGTCGAAGGGCGAATCTTCCTGGGTGTAGTCGACCAGGCGCTCTTCCTTGACCACATCGCGCGCCACATAGCTGGCGCTGCCGAGGCCATCGATCAGCCCCAGGGACAGCGCCTGCTCGCCGGACCAGACCAGCCCGGAGAACAGCTCCGGATGACCCTCGACCTTGAGCCGGTCGCCACGCCCCTTCTTGACGCTGTCGATGAACTGCTGATGGGTGGTATCCAGCACCTGCTGCCAGAAACGGGTCTCTTCGGGCTTCTGCGGCTGGAAGGGATCGAGGAAGGCCTTGTGTTCGCCCGAGGTGTAGACCCGGCGCTCCACACCCAGCTTTTCCATGGTGCCGACGAAGCCGAAGGAGGCCGCCGTCACGCCGATGGAGCCGACCAGGCTGGCCTTGTCGGCATAGATGGCGTCGGCCGCGCTGGCCACATAGTAGGCGCCGGATGCCCCCAGGTCGGCGATCACCGCATACAGCTTGATATCCGGATGCAGACCGCGCAGGCGCTTGATCTCGTCATAGATGTAGCCGGATTGCACCGGACTGCCGCCCGGACTGTTGATGCGCAGCACCACGCCGCGGGTATTGCTGTCGTCGAAGGCCTTGCGCAGGGCCGTGACCACATTGTCGGCACTGGCCTTCTCGTCGTCGGCGATCACGCCCTTGAGTTCGATGAGCGCGGTATGGGCGCCGGACTCGGTCACCCCACCCTTCTTGCCCAGCGACAGCAAGGGCGTGAACAGCACCAGCATGACGATCAGGTAGGCGAAGGTCAGCAGCTTGAAAAAGATGCCCCAGCGCCGCGCCCGCCGCTGCTCGCGCACGCTGGCGAGCATGGTTTTCTCGATCAGGGCCCAGGTCTTGTCGTCCGCCGGACGCGTACGTCCGCTGTCTTCCTTCCACTCGTCAGCCATGCCCAACCTCACTCCTGACCACAACATTGTCACCCAGCCATAGCGCCAGGTCCGCGAAAGCTTCGATCACCAGGCGCGGCCCGAAATCCCTCAGCACCTCGGCCGGCTGGGCGCCATAGGCCACTCCGACCGCGGCGACCCCGGCACGGCGGGCCATTTCCAGGTCGAACACCGCGTCCCCGATCAGCAGGGCGCGCTCCGGCGCCACGCCGCAATGGGCGAGGATCTCCTCGACCATCTGCGGATCGGGCTTGCCAGCGGCCTCGTCGGCGCAGCGGGTGATGTCGAAGAACTCGCTCAGGCCATGCTGCTGCAGCGAGCGGGCCAGGCCGCGCCGGCTCTTTCCCGTCGCCACGGCCAGCTGGTAGCCCTGGGCGCGAAAGCGCTGCAGCCCGCTCAGCACCTCGGGAAACAAAGGCGACGCCTGCTGTTCGCGACGGACGAATTCGGCGCTGTAGGCATCGCGAAAGCCCTCGATCTGCGCCGGAGTGACCAGGTGCGGATAGAGCGTCTGGATGGCCGCGACCAGCTCCAGGCCGATGATGCCCTTGATGGCCACATCGCTGCGCGGCGGCAAGCCCAGTTGCTCGGCCGCCACGTGCATCACCTCGACGATCCGGCCGATGGAATCCGCCAGGGTGCCGTCCCAGTCGAAGATCAGCAGCTGGTAATCAGGCATCCAGACGCTCCAGCGTCTGACTCCAGGTGCTGTCGACCGGCGCCTCCAGGCGCAACTCGCCGCCTTCGGGCAGCGGAATCACCAGACTCGCCGAGTGCAGGAACAGCCGCTTGCCGCCCAGCTCGCGAATCTCCTGGGAGAAGTCTTCGTCGCCGTACTTGGGATCGCCGGCGATGGCATGCCCGGCGTGGCGGGCATGGACGCGGATCTGGTGGGTACGCCCGGTCACCGGCCGCGCCTCGACCAGGGTGGCGAATTCGCCGTAGCGCCGCAGCACGCGGAATTCGGTGAGCGCCTCCTTGCCTTCGTCATTGACCTCGACCATGCGCTCGCCGGACCTGAGGGTGTTCTTGAGCAGGGGCGCGCTGATCTTCTTCTTGGCCGCCGGCCAGTGGCCGCGCACCAGGGCGTGATAGCGCTTGTCGACGCCGTCGCCGCGCAGAGCCTCGTGCAGGAAGCGCAGCATGCTGCGCTTCTTGGCGATCATCAGCAGGCCCGAGGTATCCCGGTCTAGACGATGGACCAGCTCGATGTCGCGGGCGTCGGGACGCAACTGGCGAAAGACCTCGATGACTCCACCGGACAGGCCACTGCCGCCGTGCACGGCTATGCCAGCCGGCTTGTTGATGACGATCAGGGCCTTGTCCTCGTGGACGATGGACTCTTCCAGACGCTCGAGCAGCCCCTTGGCCAGGGGTGCCGGCTCGTCGGGCTCGGACAGACGCAGGGGGGGTACGCGGATCTGGTCGCCGGCCTGCAGGCGGTAGTCGGGCTTGATGCGCCCCTTGTTCACCCGTACTTCGCCCTTGCGCAGGATGCGATAGATGAGGGTCTTGGGCGCACCCTTGAGCTGGGTACGCAGGAAGTTGTCGATGCGCTGGCCGGCATAGTCGGCGGGCACATCGAGCAGTTGAACGCCGGTGCTGGGAGAAGGAGGCTTAGTCATCGGCAGATGATAGCAATTTTCCCTTATTTGAAGCACTTAAAGCTTGCTGCTATAGTCCGGAGGCGGTCATCAGTCCTGTCTGGATGGCACCGCTCGCGAGGCCGTAGATTCCGCCCGCGAATATAGGCTGCAAATGCAATAGTCACTGGACGTCTGGCCGTCCAGCAGAACGCCGACTCTGCCCAAGGGGGTGAGTGGCGATCTGCGATCCGCCTGGTAACCAAGGCAGCGGCACCCAGGGTGCCAGCTGTAAAACGACAACCGCTCCGGACCTTGCGGGCGGCACCTGATTCCTGAAGATTGTGTGCAGGATGGAGATGCACAACCAGCGTATCGCGTAGCCTGACAGTACGCCTGCAGCCCGCTTCGCGCCCAGCTTCGGCCAAGGTGACGATCGCAGGTGGAAGCCTCAAGGCCAACGGCCGATGCTCCAACCGAGCGACACCTGACACGAATCCCGCGACGACCCGGCTGCCCGAGCCTTTCGGCTGTCACGCCCGCACCATGCCTGGTTGATTCCTCCTCCTGTGGAGCTGCAACGGCAGTCGCTCAAGCGCCTGCAGGAGACGTAGTCGCGGCGCGCCCCAGGGCCTGCTGCTGGACACGAAGGCCGGCTTTACCCGGCTTCGATACGACCCCGTGCACCCTTCTCTTGAATCCTGTTGCCACCCTGCGGGCCGAGAGCCCGGAACGTAGTGGTATTACATGAAGAGAATGCTCATCAACGCGACCCAGCCCGAGGAATTGCGGGTTGCCCTGGTCGACGGTCAACGGCTGTTCGACCTGGACATCGAGTCCGGAGCCCGCGAACAGAAAAAGGCCAACATCTACAAAGGCCGCATCACCCGCATCGAACCCAGCCTGGAAGCCGCCTTCGTCGACTTCGGCGCCGATCGCCACGGCTTCCTCCCACTGAAGGAAATCTCCCGGGAATACTTCAAGAAGAACCCGGAAGGCCGCGTCAACATCAAGGAAGTGCTCTCCGAAGGCCAGGAAGTAGTCGTCCAGGTCGAAAAGGAAGAGCGCGGCAACAAGGGCGCCGCCCTGACCACCTTCATCAGCCTCGCCGGTCGCTACCTGGTGCTGATGCCCAACAATCCCCGTGCCGGCGGCATCTCCCGTCGCATCGAGGGTGAAGAGCGCAACGAACTGCGCGAAGCCCTGAACGGTCTGAACGCTCCGGGCGACATGGGCCTGATCGTGCGCACCGCCGGCCTGGGCCGCAGCACCGAAGAACTACAGTGGGACCTCGACTACCTGCTGCAACTCTGGTCCGCCATCACCGAAGCCTCGGGCGAGCGCAAGGGCCCCTTCCTGATCTATCAGGAAAGCAACGTCATCATTCGCGCCATCCGCGACTACCTGCGCCAGGACATCGGCGAGGTCCTGGTCGACAGCGTCGAAGCCCAGGAAGAAGCCCTGAGCTTCATCCGCCAGGTGATGCCGCAGTACGCCAGCAAGATCAAGCTCTACCAGGACAGCGTCCCGCTGTTCAATCGCTTCCAGATCGAAAGCCAGATCGAGACCGCCTTCCAGCGCGAAGTGAAGCTGCCGTCCGGCGGCTCCATCGTCATCGATCCCACCGAAGCCCTGGTGTCCATCGACATCAACTCGGCGCGCGCCACCAAGGGTGGCGACATCGAAGAAACCGCCCTGCAGACCAACCTGGAAGCGGCCGAGGAAATCGCCCGCCAGCTGCGCCTGCGCGACATCGGCGGCCTGATCGTCATCGACTTCATCGACATGACCCCGGTCAAGAACCAGCGCGCCGTGGAAGATCGCGTCCGCGAAGCCCTGGAAGCCGACCGCGCCCGCGTGCAGATCGGTCGCATCTCCCGCTTCGGCCTGCTGGAAATGTCCCGCCAGCGCCTGCGCCCTTCCCTGCGCGAAACCAGCGGCATCGTCTGCCCCCGCTGCAACGGCCAGGGCATCATCCGCGACGTGGAATCCCTGTCGCTGGCCATCCTGCGCCTGATCGAGGAAGAAGCCCTCAAGGATCGCACCGCCGAGGTGCGCGCCCACGTACCCATACAGGTGGCGTCCTTCCTGCTCAACGAGAAGCGCAACAGCATCACCAAGATCGAGCTGCGTACCCGCGTGCGCATCATCATCCTACCGGACGATCACATCGAGACCCCGCACTTCGAAGTGCAGCGTCTGCGTGACGACAATCCCGAGCTGCTGAACAGTCAGTCCAGCTACGAGATGGCCAACACCGAAGCCGAAGAGGTGCAGCCGGTCAGCTCCACCCGTACCCTGGTGCGCCAGGAAGCGGCCGTGAAGGTGGCGCCCGAGCGGGCGCCAGCGCCCACCCCGGTCGCCGCCGAAGTGGTCGCACCGGCCGCCCCTGCCGCCAAGACCACTGCCGAGCCGAACCTGTTCAAGGGTCTGGTGAAGTCCCTGGTCAGCCTGTTCGCCGGCAAGACCGAAGAGCAGCCCATGGTCGACAAGACCGCTGCCGCACCGGAAGCGCCCAAGAGCAGCGACGAGCAGCGTCGCCAGGACGAGCGCCGCAACGGTCGTCAGCAGAATCGCCGCCGCGAAGGCCGTCGCGACGACGAGCGCAAGCCGCGCGAAGACCGCCAGCCGCGCGCCGATCGTGGCGAACGCAGCGAGCGCCCGGCCCGTGAAGAGCGCAAGCCGCGCGAGGAGCGTCAGGCCCGTGAAGACCGTCCGGCTCGCGAGGAGCGTCAGCCGCGCGAAGAGCGCGCCAATCGCGAAGAGCGCCAACCGCGCGAAGAACGCCAGCCCCGCGAGGAGCGTCAGCCGCGTGAGGAGCGCGCCAATCGCGAAGAGCGCCAGCCGCGTGAAGAGCGTCAGCCCCGCGAAGAGCGTCAGCCTCGTGAGGAGCGCCAGCCCCGCGAAGAGCGCGTGAGCGCCGAAGAGCGTCCGGTTCGCGAAGAGCGTCAGCCACGCGAAGAGCGCAAGCCGCGTGAAGAGCGTCAGCCGCGTGAAGAACGCAAGGCGCGCGAAGAGCGCCAGGAAGCGGCCAGCGCCGAAGAGCTGCATGAAGAAGAGGTGCTGGAAGGCAACGACGAGCTGGAAGAAGGCGAAGAGCGTCCGCGTCGCCGCTCCCGCGGTCAGCGTCGTCGCAGCAACCGTCGCGAGCGTCAGCGTGATGCCAACGGCAACTTCATCGAAGACGAAGAGCAGAGTACTGCAGCCACCGACGCCCCGGTCGCGCCGGCCGCGGTCGCCCTGGGTACCGCCGTCGTGGTCAGCGAAAGCGTGACCGCCATTGCTACCCAGGAAGAGGCTCGTGAAGTCCGCCAGCAGAAGCCGGAAGTCGCTGCCGAGACCACCCCTGCTGCCGCCGAAGCGACCCAAGAAACCGCAATGGAGCAGCCTGCAGCAGACGCTCCTGCCCAGCCGGAGATCCTCACCCCCCAGGTGAGCCAGCTGCAGGACGAGCGCGCACCGCACCAGGAAGTGGAAATCGCCGCGCCAGCCGCCGAGCAGGTCG
This sequence comes from Pseudomonas sp. JUb52, assembly GCF_004341115.1. Classification (NCBI taxonomy): domain Bacteria; kingdom Pseudomonadati; phylum Pseudomonadota; class Gammaproteobacteria; order Pseudomonadales; family Pseudomonadaceae; genus Pseudomonas; species Pseudomonas sp. JUb52. The sequence continues at coordinate 259,382 of NZ_SLYS01000001.1, read as the reverse complement.
CTCCGGTAACGGCGACCGCGCCGATTCCTGCGGCATCGGTCGAGGCCGAAGCAACTGAATCGGCCGCCGGTCGCGCTTCCAACGATCCGCGTGAGCGCCGTCGTCGCGAGCGCCTGGCTCGCGAAGCTGAAGCCGCACGAGCCAAGCAGGCCGAGCAGGACGCGCAAGCCCCTGCCTTGGGTGCCATTGCAGAAACCGAGGAAACCTTCGCCACCGCAGCGGTTGGTACCGTCGAGCCGCAACAGACGCCCGAGGCCCAGCCGGCCCCGATCGCTGAAGAGCTGCCTGCAGCCGAAGCCGAATCGGCACCGATCGTGGTGGAAGAGCCCGTCGAAATCGTGCCCAGCCCTGCGCAGGAAGAAGCGGCTACCGTCGCCCTGACCGGCGAAGCCGACACCCCTGTAGAGGCTCCCAAGGCCGATGCGGTGAAAGAGGGCGAAGCCACCCAGGCCGAGCTCGATCGCAAGCTCAAAGAGTCGCGGGAAAATCATCCCGGCTGATCTCAGCAAGCCATGAAAAGGGGCGCCTAGGCGCCCCTTTTTTATGCCCCCGCGTCGGGTGGGCATGGAGTACCGAGGGTAATGAGCCAGCCCCATGAACCCGAACCGGCGGATCGACGCAGGCTCGCTCTTTACGTACTAGAGCCCTGCCCGCGACGAAGCCCTGCTTAGTTGAGCGTCGTCGATGGAGCTACCTCAATCCAACCTACCGACCCTGGGGATCGACACGGGCTGGCGCTGAGCGTGGAAGGCCAACACTGGGCGAGACGGCCTGACTGTTGGGCTTCGATGATGGAGCTGCTCAACCCAACCTACGGATCCAGAGAATCGACGCAGGCTGGCGCTGAGCGTGGCGAAGGCCAACACTGGGCGAGACGGCCTGACTGCTGGGCTTCGACGATTGAGCCACCCCAGCCCAACCTACTTTGCCTGGGAAGTCGACGTAGGTTGGCGCTGAGCGTTAGCGAAGCCCAACGTTCGGCAGATGCCTGACTACCGGCCTTCAGCGCCCCCCCTTCAGCCCGACGGACCCTTTGCCGAAAAATCCCAGGCATAAAAAAACCCAGCCGCTTGGCTGGGTTTTTCGAGCGTATCCCGAAGGATTAACGCTTGGAGTACTGCGGACGCTTACGCGCTTTGCGCAGACCGACTTTCTTACGCTCGACTTCACGGGCGTCACGAGTGACGTAACCGGCTTTGCGCAGGGAGCTACGGTAGCCTTCGTCGTACTCGATCAGCGCACGGGTGATGCCGTGACGGATAGCACCGGCCTGACCGCTCACACCACCGCCAGCGACGGTAACGTAGACGTCGAACTTCTCCAGGGTCTCGGTCAGCTCGAGGGGCTGACGCACGACCATGCGCGCGGTCTCGCGACCGAAGAAGGTGTCCAGAGCGCGATCGTTGATGGAGATCTTGCCAGTGCCCGGACGGAGGAAGACACGAGCGGTGGCAGTCTTACGACGGCCGGTACCGTAATTTTGAGTTGCCGACATGTTGTACTATCCCGATTAAAACTTGAGTTCTTGGGGCTGCTGAGCGGTGTGCGGATGGTTCGCACCCTTGTACACCTTGAGCTTGCGATACATGTCGCGGCCCAGCGGGTTCTTCGGCAGCATACCCTTGACGGCGGTCTCGATGACGCGCTCGGGAGCACGGGCGATCAGCTTTTCGAAGTTGATCGACTTGATGCCACCCGGGAAACCGGAGTGATGGTAGTACATCTTGTCGGTAGTCTTGGCACCGGTCACACGAACCTGCTCGGCGTTGATGACGACGATGTAGTCGCCGGTGTCAACGTGAGGGGTGTATTCGGGCTTGTGCTTGCCACGCAGGCGAGTGGCGATTTCAGTAGCCAGACGACCCAGAGTCTGGCCAGCAGCGTCGACGACGTACCAGTCGCGCTTAACGGTTTCCGGTTTTGCGGTGAAAGTTTTCATTCTCTATGGCCTCAGAGGCCGCCCTGGTAAAAAGACGGCAAATTCTACACAACAGTGCAACCCCAGACAAGTCGGGGGCAGCCGGAAACAGACGCTCTTCGGGGGCTCGGGTCGGCGTCCGCTACGGCGATCTCGGCAGGCTTAGGCATCCCCCGCCAAGAAAGCTGCGGCATGATACCCGTTCAGGCCAGAAAAGCAACCGCAAGCTAGAAAGAAAATAGCGCCTGAGTCGCTGCCGAACCCTGGCGACGCGAGGCCAGGTGATCGGCTAGCCGCGTCGGTTCCGGCAGGCGGTGACGCCTTACGCAGGCCATGACCAGCGCGGGTGCGCTGGCCAGGCTGACCCGGTGTCCAGGCGAGACGATCAGCGGCTTGACCCGATCCTTGCTGCGCAACACTGTGCCGATCACCCCACCCTCGCGATCCAGCAAGTCGACCTGGCTGCCGCGCGTCTCGGCGAGTTCGCCGTGGTGACCGGTGAGAATCTTCTTGGCCACGCCGATCGTCGGCAGACCGGTGACCACCCCCAGATGGGCGGCGATGCCCAGCCGGCGTGGATGGGCGATGCCATGGCCGTCGCAGAACACCAGCTCGGGGGTCTCCGGCAATTCCGCCAGGGCCTGGAGCAACGCCGGCAGTTCGCGAAAGGACAGCAGGCCCGGCACATAGGGCATCACGGTGGGGATGCGGGCGACGGCATGGGCCAGTGGCTGCAGCGTCTCGGCATCCAGCAGAACGGCGACCGCGCGGGTGATCTCGCCACCCTCCTCGAAGCCCACGTCGACACCGGCGTAACGCCGCGGCGCGTCGAAGTCGTCGTGCAGCAGAACCTGCGTGGCCAGTTGCTTCTGCAGAATGCGCGCCTGGGCGGGCGAGCCGTCCCACTCGGCGAAGGGATCGGAATTCACACGTACCTCCCGAAATCCTGGGTCAAAGGATTGATCCTTCAACCCGGTCAGGGTTCACGGCTTGTGTGGACGGGCCAGGTATTCGTGAGACTGCATTTCCAGCAGGCGGCTGAGGGTGCGCTGGAATTCGAACTCCAGGCGGCCACCGGAATAGAGGTCCTTGAGCTCCACTTCGGCCGACAGGATCAGCTTGACCTGGCGATCGTAGAATTCGTCGACCAGATTGATGAAGCGCCGCGCCATATCGTCCTTGAGCGCATCCATCTGCTCGACGTTGCTGACCAGCACCGTCTGGAAGATCTTGCCCAGCTCGATGTAGTCGTTCTGGCTGCGCGGGCCGTCGCAGAGGGCGCGGAAATCGAACCAGGCGACGTCTTCGCAGGTGCGACGAGCGCGGATCTCGCGATTCTCGATCATCAGCGGCACGTCTTCGCAGAGGTCGTTGCACTCGACGGTGAGCGAACGGAAGCTCTTGGCCATCGCCGCCTCGACCTCGTCGCTCAACGGATAGTGAAACAGCTGCGCCTGCTCCAGGGCGCGCAGGCGATAGTCCACGCCGCTATCGACGTTGACGATCTCGGTGTGCTCCTTGAGCAGCGCGATGGCGGGCAGGAAGCGCGCGCGCTGCAGGCCGTCCTTGTAGAGGCCGTCGGGCACGATGTTCGAGGTGGCGACCAGACTGACGCCGTTCTTGAACAGCTCTTCGAGCAGGGTCGCCAGGATCATGGCGTCGGTGATGTCGGAGACGAAGAATTCGTCGAAGCAGATCACCCGCGCCTCGTCGGCGAAACGACGGGCGATGATGGTCAGGGGATTCTTCTCGCCCTTGAGGGTGCGCAGTTCTTCGTGGACCCGCTTCATGAAGCGGTGGAAGTGGGTGCGCATCTTCTGCTTGAACGGCAGGGCGTCATAGAAGGTATCGACCAGATAGGTCTTGCCGCGCCCTACCCCACCCCAGAAATACAGACCCTTGACCGGCGTGACCGTCTTGCGCCCGAGCAGCTTGCCGAACAGGCCACCCTTGGACGCGGGCTCGGCGAGCAATTCGTCATAGAGGCGCTGCAGATGGCGGACGGCTTCTTCCTGGGCAGCATCGTAGAAAAACTCCGGGCGCTTGAGGTCGGCCTGGTAACGCTCGAGGGGGGTCATGGCGGCTTCTGGTCGGGTGGGAAAAAAGGGTGGTCACTGTAATGGCGGTCCCTGGCGTTGACAACGCCGGGGACCGCGGGTGCCCTTAGAGCTTGTTCAATGGCTCGCGAGCTAGAGACAAACAAGGCGAAAATGGCTGAGGAAGCGGAGTTTACAAGTGGTAAATGAGCATTCCGAAGCCGTTTTCAACGCGGTTTGACCGACGCGCAGCAGCCTTTGTACAGGCTCTTAGGCCTCAGCCAATTGCGCCAGGGCAGTCCGGGTGCGCTCGATCAGCGCATCGCGCGCGGCGGGGGAATCGCTGGCGACGCCCTCGGCCACCACCTGATCTGCCAGCAGCAACTGGAAGCCGTTGCCCTCTCCCGCCACGACACTGGCCGGCGTGGTGACCAGCTGCTTGCTGGTGATGCCGGCGGTCTTGGCTTCGGCGAAGGGAATCGACAAGGCCAGTTCGGTGCCGTCGGCGTCGAGCAGGCGGAAGCGGAAGCTGCCGTCGCTCTCGCGGAAGCTGACGAAACGGGCGGTCTTGCTGGCCTTCTTCTTGGTACCACCCGTGGCGACCTGGGTCTTGAGCGAGCGCAGGCCCACGGCTTCGCGCAGCTCGCCGAGGAAGGGCGTGGCATAGCGGCGGGCCTTGGCGGCGCCGGCCAGCAGGATGTCTTCCAGATCATCGGGACGGGCGATCAGCGCCGCGTAGCGCTCGCGGGCCTCGCCCAGCTCGGCGTCGAGCAGCTCGAACAGCTGGCCCTTGGCGTCGCCCCAGGCCAGGCCGTCCTGCAGGGCCGCGCGGAAGACCGCGCTCCGCTCGGGGGTGGCGAAGGCCTGGTAGAGGGTGAAGAGGTGGGCGCTGTCGGGGTCCTTGGGCTCGCCGGGCAGGCGCGAGTCGGTGACGATGCGGGCGATGGCGTCCTTGAGCTGCTTGGCGCTGCCGAACAGCGGGATGGTGTTGTCGTAGCTCTTCGACATCTTGCGCCCGTCGAGACCGGGCAAGGTGGAGACGCTTTCCTCGATGACCGCCTCGGGCAGGGCGAAGTAGTCGCGCCCGTTGCCGAACAGGTGGTTGAAGCGCTGACCGATGTCGCGGGCCATTTCCACGTGCTGGATCTGGTCGCGCCCGACCGGCACGCGCCGGGCGTTGAACATCAGGATGTCCGCGGCCATCAGCACCGGATAGCTGTAGAGCCCCATGGTGACCCCGGCATCGGGATCCTCGCCCTGCTCCAGGTTGCGGTCGACCGCAGCCTTGTAGGCATGGGCGCGGTTGAGCAGGCCCTTGCCGGCGACGCAGGTGAGCAGCCAGGTCAGTTCGGGGATCTCGGGGATGTCGGACTGGCGATAGAAGGTGACCCGCTCCGGATCCAGGCCACTGGCCAGCCAGGTGGCGGCGATCTCCAGGCGCGAACGCTGGATGCGCGTCGGGTCGTCGCACTTGATCAGGGCATGGTAGTCGGCGAGGAAGTAGAAGGAGTCGGCATCGTCGGCCAGGCTGGCACGAATGGCGGGACGGATGGCCCCGGCGTAGTTGCCCAGGTGCGGGGTACCGGTGGTGGTGATGCCAGTGAGGATGCGAGTGGTCATGGAGGCGCTGGAAATCCGAGAGACTAACGAGGGTCAGGCCTGCAGGCGTGGCAGGACCAGATCTTTGAGTTCGACGAGTTTGCCATGGAAGAAATGGCTGCACTCGGCGACGCGGAGCAATTCGTGCGGCTGTTCGAGCGCGGCGGACCAGGCGTAGACCCGCTCGGGGGTCACCACCTCGTCGGCCTCGGGCTGGATCACGGTGAGGCGCGCACGCCGTGGCAGGCGACCGTCGACCGCGAAACGCTCCACCGGCGGCGCCAGCATGAACAGCCGTTCCACCGCCACCCCCTCGCCTTCCAGGCGCCCGCCGAGACAGGCGGCGACGCAGGAGCCGAAGGAGAAGCCGCAGAGGGTCAGTGGCAGGTCGGGATGGCGTTCGCGCAACCAGGCCACGGCGGCCGCGGCATCGTCGATCTCGCCTTCGCCGCCGGCATGCACGCCGGTGCTGGCGCCGACGCCGCGAAAGTTGAATCTGAGGGTGGCCTGGCCGGCGTCCCGGGCGATGCGCTGCAGGGTGGCGACCACCTTGTTCTGCATGGCGCCGCCATGGAGCGGATGGGGATGACAGAGCAGGACCGCACCGGTGGGGGCATCCGGGCTCTGGTACAGCGCCTCCAGAGTGCCCGCGGGGCCCTCCAGCAGCAGGGGTTGTTCACGGGCTGACACGCTTGACTCCGTGATCCCGGACGAACAGTGCTCATCCAAGGAGTTGATTTTGATAGGGTCGATCCTGCGCGATGCCTGAGTGCGGGGTATGATGACGCCCAGCGAATGGCAGAAGACGCAACCCAGTGTACAGGCTCGCCGGTCTGCCGTTACCGTAAAGCAAAGCCGCTCATAGAGGAAGTTTCGTGGAACAGTCGCTCACTACCTGGTTGTTGCCCCTGGTCGCGCTGCTGATCGGGGTCGGGATAGGTTTTCTGCTGGCACGCCTGGTGCCGGGTGCCGCGCCGAGCCGGGTGCAGCGCCAGCTGGATGATCTGCAGAAGAAGTTCGACGACTACCAGCACGAGGTCACCAGTCACTTCAGCACCACCGCCGGCCTGGTGCGCAAGCTCACCCAGACCTACCAGGACATGCAGTCGCACCTGTCCGAAGGCGCCGAGCGCCTGGCCCAGGACGAACTGACCCGTCAGCACCTGCTGGCCTCACTGCACAGCGCCGAGCAGCGTTACCCCTCCAGTCGCGAACGCATCGACGGTCCGACCGAAGCGCCGCGGGACTACGCGCCCAAGGGTGACGGCACCCCCGGCACCCTCGACGAAACCTACGGCGTGAAAAGCCGCGGTTGATCGCCAAGGCCGGGGACTCCCCGGCCTTCCGCTTTCCGGCTCCCGCCTTCCTCGCCCGAGGCGCGACGCCCGGCCCTTTTCCGGCCCGTCATGGCATAATCCGCGGTTGCAGTCTTTCGCAGGAGAACGCCATGCCCGCAGCGGCCAGTGGCCTGAGCCTCTACGGCATCAAGGCCTGGAATGCGATGGTAAATCAGGCGAAACCCAGCTAGCGCAACGGTTGCAGCCCGGAAACGGCCTATTTCGATAGGTCGTTTTACTGCTCGATACTTTCCTTTGCTGACGCATAGTTACGCGCCAGTTTTGGGGAAGGATTTGCCCCCTCCTCCGGCGTTCTGCCGACCCCAATCCCCTACCGTTTTCCCTGCAGCCAACTGACCTGGCTGCGCAGCCGATCGGCGTCCATCTTCTCGTCGATGGCCATCGCCCTGGCCTTGGCCAGCTCCCGGCGCAGGTGCTCGCTCTCCTTCTGGGTGACGTTCACCACCAGCAGCAGCTCGTGATACTTCACGTCGATCTCTTCCAGCGCTCTGGCAGGAGCGCCCTCGCCGCCGCCGGCCATCCACTTCTGGACGCTGAGCTGACTGAATCCCCGGACGATACGGACCTCGGTCCACAGCTGATCGCGCTCGGCCAGTACCGTGAGCAGGTTCTGGCGCAGGCGGCCCATGATCCCGCGCATGATCGCGATCTCCTCGACGTAGAGGTCGCGCTGGTTCCTGATCATCTCCAGGCAGTCCGGGTCGAAGTCGTCACCCCCGAAGCTTCCGAACTCGTCGACTTGTTCCATAGTATAGCCCGATACTGGTTTTCCATACAGTAGTCAGGCCGGACTAGGCCAGCAAGCTTGACAGCGACGAACGGCAGTCACTGGCAGCTGGCCACTGCAGCCACCAGTTCGCGCTCGTAGCCGATCCGTTGCCGGCGCTCAGCCAGCAGCGCCCTCACCTTCACCTCCAGGCTGTCTCCCTTGCGCAGCCCGTCTGCCGACCAGGCCGGTACCGCCGGCGCCTTCACCTGGCACGGTACGGGGACCGGCACCTCTACGCGCACCACGCGTGGCTCGGGCTCGGCAACGGGCCGACTGCTGCACCCCGATAAAACTATCGCCAGAAAAACACCATAGCTAACAGCTCTCATTGGAGGACTACCCATGCCTGAATTATGGAAAACGATTGTCAATTACGAGGGGCTTTATGAAGTATCAAACCGAGGAAGAGTTAGATCTTTTGATCGACTCTGCAGGGGTCCCAGGGGATCTATTCAGATCAGGAAAGGCCGTATTCTTTCGGCCGGAAAAGACGGTGCAGGATATTTAACGGTCTCCCTGAGCAAGTCAGGCTGCAGGACTCACAAGGTCCACAGGCTAGTTGCAGGGGCCTTCATAGAAAACCCCTCTGCCATGCCGGTGGTCAACCACAAAGACGGCATAAAAACGAACAATAACTGGCGTAACTTAGAATGGACTGACCATAAGGGCAACCACAGCCACGCCATAGAGACCGGTCTATCAATCAGCATAGCTGGAAGCTCTCACCATATGGCGAAGCTAGACGAAGAAGGGACAAGGTCGGTTATTTTGAGACTATGCAACGGAGAAAGTTGTGCCAGCATCGCCAGAAGTCTTTCGTTAGATGCCACATGCATATCTCAGATAAATCGCGGAAAGAGCTGGCGGCATGTAACTGTGGAAGGATGTCATGGCTATCCCTACCGGAAAAGGAAGGTCGCCTAGTCACTCAATCCCAGCTCCTTGTCGATGATGGCCGCGGCGGCCGCCGCCGGGTCGCCGCCGGTGCGCTCCTGCTGCAGGCGGTTGGCTGCCTGGTAGTCCTCGCCGGCGGCCTTGGCGGCCTGCTGCTGGTCGGCCAGGGCCTTGGCGGTACGCTCGCCCTCGGCACGCCGGAGATCTGCCAGCGCCAGGTTCTGCTGGCCGATTTGCCCCTCCATCGTGCTGGTGGTTGTCCGGCAAGAGCCCAGCACCTGGGCTGCAACCGAAATCGCATCCTGCTGCTTGTCGACAATGGGCCGGTAGTGGCCGGCGGTGAGCCAGTAGGCGGCGCCGGCACCTGCCAGCGCGCCCAGGGCGAGCAACACGACTGCGGCGACCGCGAGCACGGCCGTCCTGTACTGCTCGAACAGAGCGCTCACGCCAGCACCGCCAGGCCGCGCGCTGTCAGCGCCTGCCGCTCATCCAGGCCCTTGGTGCCGCCGTTGATCTTCTTGGTGATCGCCAGGGTGTTGCCGGCGTCGGCCAGGGCATTTAGGCCATTCACCGACCAGAAGTGCGCAGCGGACATGCAGGCGTTCCAGGGCAGCTCCAGCAGCTCCGGGTGCTGCGCCAGATCCAGCGCCAGGGCAGCGCCTGCGGCGACGTAGTTCGCCCGGCCGGTGACCTGCAGCAGCCCGCGGCCCCGATACTTCCAGCCGTCACCGGAGGACTCGGGCCCATTCCCGTTCCGGTTGGCATAGGTGTTGTTCGCGATCGCCTCCGGGCGCCGGGCCAGCTTGGCGGCCAGCTCGTTCGGCGTCCGGGGGCTCGCTGCCGGCGCAACGGCGTAGCGGCTGGGCCAGGTGTTGGCCAGGGCCTGGGCGCTGTAGTTCAGGTTCTCCACCAGCACAGTGAGCTGGGCCGACTCATGCCCGCACTGGGCGATGAAGGCGGCCATGCGCTTCGGGTTCTGATCAATGGCGTAGCGCTGCATGGCGGCGTTCAGCGGACCGACGAATGCCGCAGCCACCGACCGGCTGCGCGGCAGAATGGCAATGAGCTGCTGCTCGGTGATGGGCATGGGTTTTCTCCAGGCGAAAAAATACCCGCGCTCGGCGGGTTGGCTGTCCTCACGAATGTGAGGAATGAGTGAGGCATCAGGTGACAGGCTGAGCGTTTCCGCTAGCTCGTGAGGATTTCAGACGCAGTAGACTCCTGGCTCGTATCGGCCTGCGGCTGCTCCGGAGTGGCTTCGAGGACCTCGAGCGGCATCTCCGGCACGATGATCTCTGGCACTGGCATCTCCAGACGGACATCGATCCAGCTATTGACCGGCACGTCCATAGGCGCGCCAGCGCTCAGATGCAGCTCTCCATCGTCATCCAGAGTCCAGCGCTGCTTGAACAGCTTGACGATCACCACCCCCTGCTCGTCCTCCTGGCTCTGGGTGATGCCCAGGGTCCGGCCACCGTCAGGCGAGCATGGGTCCTGAATGCGCCAGCCCTCCTTGGCAAGGCCCAGGCTCCCGGTGATCCGGTACACGCCCACACCCAAGCGCTCGACAAGCACGCCTCTCGCCTCGAAGTTGCAGGCGCCATACTCTCCGGCGGCCTCGAAGCTGCTTTCTAACAGGTCGCGGCGCTCGCTCTTTTCCACTTGGACAATGCGCACAATAGGGGACGCTGCCGATAGCACGCCCGAGCTGGACCTGGTGGTGTTCCCTTCGTGGTAGAACTTATAACTAACAGTCCCCATCGACCAGCCGCCGATGCAGAAGTTATTTCCGTTTCCAGAGTCGAGTCCAACCATGACTCCGTATTGGCCTTCCCGAACAAAAGCCATACAAGCGCTGGCCGCAGTGTTGCCGCCGTTACTGACTGTTAGAGAACTGGATCTAACGGTATTAGACTCGTTAACGTTCGGAAATGGCGGAACAACGGTCGAAACGAGAGATAAGCCGCTACTCGAATTAGATCCGTTTGCCGAAAGGACTCCTAGATTTGCAATTGCGCCAGCTTTGTCCGCAGCCCCTGTTCCCCCCTTAGAAATAGGTACTGCGTCAAGCACATCTGTGGCGAGACCCAAGTTCGTGCGTGCCTGCCTGGCGCTGGTAGCGCCAGTGCCGCCGTTTGCGACAGGCACCGCATCAACTGCGTCCGTGGCGAGGCCAAGATTTGTCCGCGCCTGTCTTGCTGTGGTGGATCCGGTACCACCAGCTGCCACCGGCACGGCATCGCCGGAAGGCATCTGCCTTTGCCGCCCGGAAACCCGCACCAGCGGGAGCCGGCCGGCCATCAGAGCACCACGTAGTCGTAGTCGTCGGTCACCAGCTCGGTGGCGCTACGAGCGCGACCCAGGCGCTGATCGATCTTGCCGGACTGCGCGGTATCGGTGGCGTCGAGCGGCGTAGCCAGGACGCCGCCGGCGGTGCCCAAGTAGTAGTCGGCGCCCACAGTTAGGCCAGTCAGTTGGTCGTTGGTCGAGTCGAGCGGCCAGATGGTTGCCGGCTGGCCGCTGGAAACCTGGGCTTTAACGAAGCCAGTGGCCACCCGGCCATTGCTGTTATCGGCCAACCGCGCCGATAGCGTCCCGTTGTTCGCGTACTCGTTGACGAAAGCACCAGCGGACAGAGCCTCGGTGGCAGGCGCCAGGCGAGTGGCCGCGCCGATGCCGTCCGGCATGGTGGTCGGGTCCAGCTTGCCGCTGGAGTTCAGCGCCGGGATCTTGCCGGCATCGGCGGCGCCGGCCGACTGGGTGACCGGGGTGTACTGCTGGGTCTTGCCATTCTTGCGCTGCAGAAGTTTGTCGACCATGGATCACTCCTAATCGAGCCAGACTGGCTCTTCGATATTGAGAATTACCCGGGTAGCGCTGACGGCCGCCCCGAGTCGAACGTCGAAACCCGACGACGGCGGCGTTTGAGTCAGCGCCCCGTTGGTTCCGAGCCAGATCGGCCCGGGTGTCCATGACCAGGCGGCATCGTCGACGGCGCCGATCAGTTGGATGTTGGTTGCGGTACCAGTCGCGGCGGCGGTGAGCGCCAGGCCGAGCAGCAGGTCGATGTGGTCTTCGTCAGTGGACGAGAGCAGGAAGACCTGCCCATCAAGCTCGTACACGACACGCAGGGCGCTGAGCGTTTCCCCGGCCAGTCGCTGCACTGCGGCACCGCCAGCAGGACCCGGCGCGCCAGGTGGGCCGGGTGGTCCCTGGTCGCTGACTGCCACCACTAAGATTTCGGCTTCGGGCTCTACGACGATGCAATGCTCGTCCTCAACGACGATCAGGCCAGGAGAGTCGCAGCTCATGGGCAACCCTCCAGTCCGACCTCCACCTCGCCTTGGGCAAAGCGCGTCACTGTGCCATCGGCGAAGGTGAACTCCAGATCCCAGGTGGCACGAGTCCAGCCAAGGACGGCGGTCGCAGCGGCGGTCAGGTGGATCCGCAGCAGGCCCAGGCCATCAATGACCAGCCCGCCATTCGCAGTGCTCAGCTCCAGTACTGGCGCGGCACCAATCTCAGGGCGCACCAGCAGGCGTCCGGTGACGCCAGTGAGGTCCAGCGGTGGCAGATAGATCAGGCGGCCGGCCGAGGGCTTAGCACCGCTTGCGTCGATGACGTCGACCTCGAGCGTGTCCTGGTCGATGACCTTGACCATGTGCGGGCGAGCGTTGGCCGGGTCGCGGTTCAGATTCGGCAGCCCCACCACGCCGGCGAACCAGGCTGGCCAAGTACCAACGAGGCCATGGCCGGGCGCTGTGATGCGCACCGGCGCAGTAGCGGCGATGCTGGTGATGTCGCGGTAGATCCGGCCCGGCTGCATCAGCCGCAGGACCTTGTTGAGCGTCGTTCCCTGGATGATGCGCAGGGGAATGCAGGCCGGCGTCATGGCTGGCTACTCCAGAACTGAGTGGGGTTAGCTGAAGCTGATCTTGTGGGTGCCCTCTGGGAGAGGGTTGTCCAAGACCTTCACGAAGCACGAGACCGCGCCATTCAGCTGGTTGAGATTTCCGAAGCTGGAGATGTTGTACTGCTGGGAGCCGATCTTGAAGGAGGCGAACGGCAGGTCGGCCTTGGAGGCGTAGCTGCCTCGAATGGTGATGATCAGGTTCTGGAACTGGCTGTTCCAGATGAGCCCCATCAGCTCGCCATCGGCGCCCGGCGCTGCAGCGGCGCCCGGTATGGTGGACGCACCGCTCGGGCTGATGGCGCCCGCCGGATAGGCATAGTCGTTGGGATTGATGGTGAAGCCGTAGAACTCGCCGTTCTTGAACTCCGAGGTCAGGGCAATGCCGCCCTCCAAGGCGTTCACGCGGCCTTCCAGGTCGGCGACCCTGGCCAGCAGCTTCGTCACGTTCCCAGCGGCCGCAAACAGAGTGTCGAGCAGCCCGGCTGTAATCGAGCAGTAGATGATGCTCCCCGTCTTCCACTCGCGTGCGGTCGTACCCTCCTGGGCGCGGGCCAGGGTGGCAGTACCTTCGAACACCGAGGCGCTGACGATCTCCCAGGCCGTCGGCTTGCTGGCCGAGTCCGCGAGGGTGAGCCGATAGTCCCCATCCGGGATACTGAGCGCGCACGAGGTATCGCCGGCGGCCAGCGTCACCGCCTGGCTCCAATTGTTCACGAAGTTCATGGTGTGTCCTTAGATGTAGCAGACCGGCTTGTAGGAGCGGGTAGCAGCGAAGGTGACTGGGCACCAGCTGCCATAAAGCTTGCCGCCTTCGCGGAAGAAGCTGGCGTCGGAATCAATGGCAGGCAACTGCAACAAGCCAGAAGGTGTGGCCACATCGGGATGCCAGTGGGTCTCGCCCTGATCAGTCGACCCGTAGGCCAGAGCCGCGCCGAACATCTGGTAGGAGATCCGGTGGGGGATCATGCGCACCACCACCGACTGACCATCCTTCAACCAGCTGCTGGCGTTGTTGCTGATGCAATAGGGGATATCGCCCGGAACCGCTGCGACAGCGCTGGGCGATGCGGCGACGATGCCCCCCATGGTGATGGGCCGGTTCCCAGGGTCCAGCGTGGCGGAATCGTTGATCGTCTGCGCCTCGCCGGTGGAGTAGTTCGCCTGCCCCTTACTTGAGCTCTGGTATGTGCTGGTGCTGTCGCCAGTGAACTCGGTTGTCTCTTCCAGCTGCTGGGCAGTGGAGATGCTCCAGCCAACCACCTCTGTGCCATCCAACGACACCGCAGCCCGCAGGCTATCCGAAACCGAATATTTGAGCGTCCACTTGCCCACGAGCGGCGCGCCATTCGGGAAGCTGGTTGGCCCTTCGTGCTCCAGAGCGGGGATGTTCAGCACCCGCTGATAGAGCATCGATAGCTTCCAGATTCGGCGGGTACCGTCCGGATCGTAGTAGATACCGACTACCCACCCTGAGAAGCCGCGCGATTCAGTGCCCTGGCGGATCTGGTGATCGATCAGGTACTTGTCGGCAGGCCGCTTGCCGTTGATGAGCTGGTCGTTGTCCAGATACCAGTCACTCGCCTGGCCGGCCACCAGGGTTTCGCTGGCGGCGCCCAACGTCTGGGCTCGCGTATAGATCGTCGTCAGGGCAGCCTGGCACTCAGCCCCCTTCCCTTTCAGGCTCACTTCAAGCCAGCCGACCGAGCGATAGCGCCAGGGCTGATCGGCGCCGAAATCCATCGCCAGCTCGATCGCCGCCCGGTCGCCGGTCACCGTCGCGTGATGCAGGAACTTCGCGTAGCCAGCGTCGGCGCCAGGGGGTTGGGTGACCGCCGGCGTATCCTGGCCAAGGTTGGGCTGGGCGACCGGGTAGGTGTAGGACTCTGGCTTGCCAGAAAGCACGCCGAACCTGTCGAGCTTGATGCTCCAGTCTGCGCTCACGAAATTGAACGTGACTCGCCAGCAGGCGCCGTCCGGATCGATGTAGATCCAGCCGTACAGCTGGCCGCCATGGAGCTGGCCACCGCCAATGATCGCCCTGTCCCACCACTGCCAGCCACGCTGCGCATCGTCGGCAGCTTCTTCCTCGCTCCGCTCCACTGCCTTGGCCAGCGGGTGCTTGACCAGCATGGTCGAGCCAGTGAAGGGATAGCTGTCGACGTACTTGTGCGGGTGGTTGAGCGTCTTTCCGTTGGAGAGCTTGAGCTTTCCGCCCTCCACCAGGCCGTGATAGGGGCAGCCCCACACTGGCGCTGTCATGTCGGCACCTCGGTGGCCACCGTCCCGTTCGGATCGGCGTATTGGAACTGGACTGCAGCGCCATTGGCGTCCGTCATGTTCATGGTCTTGATGGCCGGCAGGATGAAGAGTCCATCGCTGCTGGTGAGGCCGCCGGCGTAATACTCGCGGTCTGGCACTGTCTTGCCGTCGACCGACTTGGTCTTCTCAGTCAGCGGGCTTGCGATACCTCCGCCGGTGTTGGTGGCCGGCCTCGCCTTGAACTCGCCGGTACCACTGGCCGCCGGCACACCGCCGCGGGCCTGCACCTCGGGAAGCGACTTGTTCGCCCGGGGCAGCGCCACCACAGCGTTGATGTCGTCCACCGTGGTGCCTCGCCGGGAGGCCTCCATGGCCACGCCGATCCCGCGGCGATCCGCCTCATTCGATGTCCCAATGGCGCGCCGTGCGGCTTCCAGCGCCTTGCCACTGGCGCGCCGGGCGTCTCCAAGTGCCATTTCAGAGCTCCAGGGTGTCGTTCGGGATGACCACCCGGTACTCCGCGGTGGTGGTGTAGGCCTGCTCATCTCGCAGGACCGCTGGAATCTCCGGCGCCGTGACCTTCATGCGGCGGGGAAACTTCTCCAGGGTGGAGTCCTGCACGTTGCTGTACATCCCCGAGAAGCCGTCACGATCAGGGTCATAGTCGCCACTGTCGAAATGGCCGCCGAGCTGGGTATCCAGTGCATAGTTCCGACTGCCGCTGCTCGGGCTGCTGGTGGTCTCCGGCGGAGCAGTGAGCGCATCCGCGTCGGTACCGCCGCCGCGCATTACCGCGATGGTGGTGGTGATCAGGGCGCTGCCTGACTCCAGGTCGTAAGCCTCTTCGAGCCGCCGGCATTTCCCCACGGCCTTCACGCCCTGATCAGCCAGGCTCAGCGTCTGGTCGAGATCCGCGCCCAGGCACATGCTGGCTGGGAAGTCCCAGCTGACAGTGCTGTCGCGGTGGCTGCTGAGGATGGTGGTCTGGGCCTGGTGCAGCAGGACCTCAATGGCCGCGCCGCGCCGGGCAGAGTTGCCAAGGTCGGTGAAGCCATCGGTACCGCCGGTGACTTCATCGCTCTCCCAGGCATCGGCCCGATCATCCTCGATCTGAACTGCCAGGCGATCGCGGGACACCTGTTCTCCGGCCTGCGCCACGCTGGTGGGTGCGTAGACCTTGAGGGTCAGGCTCTCGGTGACCTGCTGCGTCCAGCGGCGAGCCCCGGAGAAGGTGGCCGACAGCAGCAGCCCTTCGTAGACGTTGACCCAGGGGATTCCATCGCCGCACGGGTTCGGCATGCTCAGCGGGATGGTGTAGTAGCTGCCGGACACGAGAGTCTGGCCGCTGCCGCTCACCGCCGACTCGATCATGTCGACGTCAGGCGTCTCCGAAGACTCCTTGCGCCACTGGCAGAAGCCGCCCAGGCCGCTGGCGCCTTGGGTCTCGGGATGCACCCAGGTGTAGCCGTTGCTCTGCTGCCAGAGCCGGGCATAGCGATAGCCGCCCTCGATCTCGACGACATTGGTCAGCCGGTCGAGCTGCGCGAGCTCCACGCGGATGCTCTGGTAGACGGTGGTACCGGTGCCGAACTCGAATGCCGGGGCCTGGGCGAACCAGGTCGTGACCCGCAGCGCGCCGGCGGCCGAGGCATCCAGGCTCATAGGGATGGTGCCCAGACGCTCGCCCGCATAGTCCCAGCGGCTACGGCCCTCAGTGGGCTCGAACACGTCGTCCGACCAGTAGCCGCCGACCAAGGCATCGATGTCAGCGATGGCCATGGCCTCGACCCGCTTCTGGAGCTGGTCGCTGCAGTTCAGCGTCAGCAGGCGCTGGGTAGCATCGTAGGACGGATCAGAGACCTGACCGGTGTAGCGCCGGGACTGCGTGACCACGCCGCCCTGATCGCTCACATAGTCAAGCGTCACCGGGCGGCCGATCCAGTCGGTGGGCACAACCGGCCCGGGCGGCAGGAAGATGATCACGGTGGCCAAACCAGCAGCGCCCTCCTCCCGGTCCACCGATACCGAACCGGTCAGCTGCGCGGAGTAGTCCACGCCACCGATCATCAGCACCAGGCGCCAGGTGAAGGACAGCGCCGGCGCAACCGGTACCGGAGGATTGGGGCCTGGATCATCGCCCTGGCCTGCCCCTCCAGCGTTCAGCGGCTGGGCATTCAGCGGGTAGGCGTTGAGCATCACGCCTCCTCGGCGGTCAGGGTCCAGTCGAAGGTTGCGGCGCTGGCGTCCATCGCCTCCTCGCGGTCTACGTAGACGCTGAACATGGGCATCCACTGCACCTGATAGAGCGTGGCGCCATCGACCGGGGTTACGGTAGCCACCTGGCCGGCCAAGCTGGCCGGGGTCGTTACCCATTCGGTGTCGACAAGGGCCAGCGCCCAGGGCGCTACGTCGGGCCGCGGGGTGCTGGTCAGGGTGAAGCTGGTTCCAGTGCCCCGGATCGAGCGCGGCTGAGTGCAGCGCAGTTCCAGCGGCTGGTCGAAGTTCAGGCCATCCAGGCCTGGACCCATCCACCCGCTTCCGCTGACGGTGATGGCGGTCTTGGACCAGTGGCGCATGTTCACCAGAGCACCTTGGCTCAAGCGAACCCGGGCGCGGCCTTCGGCGCCGACCTTGTACTGCTGGCTTGGCGGCCCATCATGGGCAACCAGCGGGATTCCGCCGAGCATCACGCGCGCAACGGCCATAGCGACTCCAGTCAAGAAAAAGCCCGCGCGAGGCGGGCCGGGTTATCCACGTGTCCGGGGTCGTCCGAACTTCTTCCGGGCGATCTCCAGTTCGCTGCGCTGGTTGGCTGGCACCGAGACGGTCAGGCTGTCACCGCCGGGCAGTGCCAGATCCATGGTGCCGAGGAATGCCTGGTCGTTGCCCTGCAGCAGCGCCGCAGCCACAGGGGGAATTGCCGGCACCCGACCTACAGCGCCGCCGGTGGCGAAGCGCGGCAGGCGCCGGGCGTTCAGCTGTTCCAGCAGATCCGGGCCGTAGTGCCGCACCGCAGCCGCTCGCATGACGAACTCCCCATTGGAGAGTCGCGCCAGGATGCTGTCCGAGGTTCCGGTACCAGGGCCCGAGATCTGGCCGCCAGTGGCGAAGCCAGGAACTGCTGCTGCGTCTGCGGTGCCCGCCTGACCTACTGCGACTGTCAGCGGAATCACCGCTTGCTGCTTGAGCTGTTCGATGAGCGCCTGCACCTGGGAGGTGGCAGCAGCTGCCGCCTGCTGATCCAGCGAGGGCTGGACAGGGACCTGCAGGGTCTGGAGCGCACCAGGGAAGTTGACCTGGCCGCTGCCTTCCAAGCCGCCGGCCTTCATGGCGTCCGATGGCGCGATGGGATTGACCATCAGCGTCACGGTTGCCTCGGTGCCAATCTGCTTGGCCAGCGCCTTCATCTTCTCGACGAGGTCCGCAGCCGCCGCATCATCCAGAGTCGGCGTGACCTGCAGGTTCTCCAGCTCGGAGGCCTTGCTCTTCAGATCGGCCAGCTTGGTGCTGATCGCATCCAGCTTCTTGTCGGCGTCGGTCTTCTCCAAGTCGTTGGCCGCCAGCTCGATCGCCTGCAGCTGCTTGGCGAAGCCTTCCAGGCCATAGGTGCTTTGGCCGGCCTGCTGCATGTCCAGCAGCATCTGGCGAGCCTGCTCGGCCTGCTCCATTGCGGTCTTGAAATCGCCCTGGCGCAGCGCCGACTGGGCAGAGGCCTTGAGGTCCTGCGCGGCGCCATAACTGGGCTCTGCGGTGCCGTTGCGCAGCTGGGAAACAGTCGAGGTGAACCGCTTCTGGATCTCCTTCCTGTCGGCCAGGATGTCATCGATCTTGCTCTGCTGCGCCTGCTCCAGCTTCTCCTGCTCGCTAATTGCCGCCTTGGCGTCCGATACGATCTGGTCGCGGGTGGACTTCAGCTTGTTGCGGTGCTGGGTCAGTTGGCGCTGGTAGGCCTCCTGCGAGGCGCGGGCTTCGCTGTTGGTCTGACTGTTGATCTTGCCGGACTCGACGGCAGCAGCGCGCTGGTCGCTCAGCAGAGCGTCGAGCTCTTTCTGGATCGCATCCCGGCGCGCGCGCAGCCCCTCTCGAACGCCTTCACGACTGACACTGCCATTATCCGGCGTGGTGTCGATCATGGCGTTCAGGATCTGGATCTTGCGCTGCAGCGTTGCCACCTCATCGAGCTGGCCGCGGATCTGGCTAAATCCCTGGCCCAGGGTGTTTGCAGCATTCGGTAGGTTCTTGATCGCCTCGGTGATTGCGTTGACCGCCGATACCACCTTGTCCGACGCACCGGTTATCTCATCCAGCCTTTTGACGAGCTGCTGAGCTGCGGTGCCCATGTTCTGAGTTGCACCAGAGAAGGTATTGCCGAAGCCCTCCGCCTCTTGGCGAAGAGACGGCAACTGCTTAGTCAGGGCGTCCACGATGACGTCTGCGGTCAGCAGGCCCTGCGCGGCCAGATCACGAAGGGCAGCAACAGGCACCTTCATGCCTTCAGCCAGGGCGCGCATCAGGCGCGGAGACTGTTCGGCAACGCTGTTGAACTCGTCGCCGCGCAGCACCCCAGAACCCAGGGCCTGGGAGAATTGCAGAATGGCACCGGCAGATTCCTCGGCGCTGGCACCACTGATCTTCAGCGTCAAACCGACCGCCTCGATTACGCCCAGGGCTTCGGTCTGACTTCTGCCTGCCTCCTTGAGCGCCGGTGACATCCGGGCATAGAGCGCAACGTTCGTTTCAAGCGGCGTCTGAGTTTCCTCCGCGATCCGAAGCAGTTCGGCCTGCGCACGGCTGTACTCTGCAGAGCTGCTCGTGGCGTTCTTCAACTGGGCATCCATCTGCTTGATGGGGTCAGTCGCTTTGCCAATCTCCTTGGCTGTCTTGACGGCCAACGCCCCTGCGACGCCGATTGCCAGACCAAGGACGCCGGTCGCAGCCATCACGCCCCTCATAGCCAAGAGCGCCCCAGCGCCAGCAGCGCCTCCTGAGCCGCCGGAGTCCCCCTGCTGCTGGCCGCGCATCCTGGCCATGGCCGCCTGGGTTTTTTCCAGCTGTGCTCGGTAGGTCTGCTCCGCTACAGCGCGCTCAGTGGCGGAAAGCTTTCCTTCCCGGGTGAGGCGCTGGTAGTCCGCAGTCAGCCGTGCCATCTCCTGGCGGAGAGCCTGATACTTGTCGAGGCCCAGATTGTTCCGCGAGGTCGCCAGACCGCTCGCAAGGGCACCGTTCTGCACGCGCTGAGCGTACTCACGACGCAACCTTGCCTGTTCTGCAGCCAAGTTCTGGGTATCAACCCCAGCAGCCTTCAGCTCGCTACGCATGCCGGCCAGGCGAACGATGTGAGTGGCTTCTTGGCGATCCAGCCTCTGAAGGTCAGAAACGGCGTCCCGGTAGCTCTGCTGCAGAGCCTTGCTGGGTATCGCCGCCGCGGCCATCTGATTGCCGAGATCACGCACGCGGTCGCGAGCTTCCCTGGCTCCGCGCTGGGTCTCTTCCAGAGCAGTTTCCAGATCACGGAAGGCATTCACCTGCCGCAAGGGCTTTTCCACCTCGCGCACCAGGGCGCCGTATTCCTTTCGAAAGCCAGCAATATTCCGCTGGGCATCGGTCAGGTCGGCCTGCAGCCGGAGTTCAACGTCTGCCATGGTTCAGGCCTTCAGGGATCGCAAGAAGAGGCGCCAGGGGTATTCCAACACTCGGTGGTGGCCCAAGCGAATAAGGGTACAGATGGTCGCTTCGAGAGCGGCTAGCGCTTGCCCGGGGTGCTGGCCAGACGAGCCAGCATCCCGAAAAAATCGCGGTTCAGCTCCTTGCAGGCGTCCAGCACCTGGCGCAACTGGCTCGGGCGGAGCGCCTCGATATCGGCAGGTTCCAGCGAGGTCATCAGGCAGATATCGACTAGGCGCGCCTCCTCGAACAGGCTTCCGCCCAGCATGTCGCCATCCTTGTCAGGTAGGAGCATCTGCCGCACGCTAGATACCGTCAGCTCGCGCACGATCACCTCCCGCCCATCCAGATTCAAAACACGGGAGCTGGACAGTTCGGACATTTCTTTCTCCAGAGCATAAAAAACCCGCCGAAGCGGGTTTAGTTTAGAAGTTCTCGACTGTCCCATCTGAGTAAACCAATTGCCTTGGCTTAAATGAGACCCGATTACTAGATCCTACAGACTGAAGCCCTGCGAATCCGGGGATTGTAGAGCTAATAAATATAGCGCCATCCCACCAAGCGGATCCGTATGCGGGGACGCTGACTGAGGCACTAAAGGGAACCGTACCAACGGTATTCCCCGAAACATCCAGGAAGCTCAAGCGACCCTCAACAGCTTGAATATTTTTGGCTGATGCGTTGAAGGCTGCGAGCCTCAAATGTAGGCGCCCACTACCTTCACCAGCTTTTTCGTACCATGAGCTAGCCACCTCAAAGGTCAGAACATCCTTCGAGCTTGAATCTGCACGAGAGTAGGAGGCGGAATCCCCATTGCTCTTTGGCGACGTATAACTACTATTCTTGTTTGAAAGAAAACCGGACAGAAAACTAGAAGCAAATATACCGATAAGAATTAGCAAAAAAAGTGCAGGTATAGCTGCTATAGCCCACTTGACCATGAACTTAACCATGGACCAAAAGCTCATCCTGAAATCGATAACTACGACCTGTTGAACGCCCGCAGGTCTCGCGGAGTGACTATCAGGTTCATTCACAGGAGGACGCGGTACGGCCTCATCCGGTGCAGGAGCCTGGGCCCTTTCCATGCGCTCGATATGCGCGCGAGCTTTGTCTTGATAGACCCCGCACTGCGGGCACTTGGCCGGCGAGCCGAAGGCTTCGGGGCTGTCGGTATGCTTGCAGGAAAGGCATTCCATTCGGGCGATCTCCTCAAAAGGGAACACCCTACGTCGATATGGGCCACATCAAAACCCGGCGCGAGGCCGGGCCCTGATGAAGGGTCGATTTAGTCGTACGAATGCGACCGTCAGACCTCTTTGCGGATCCGGCAGTATTTCGACAGACCTGCGCCGACCTTCGAGGAGTCCAGCAGCACCTTGGCGGTGGTCTCGGCGCCCATGAAGTCCTCGGTGTTGATCCAGTCGAAGCTGGAAGCCGGGTTCAGGCGGACGCGGAAGTAGCGAGCCTCGATGCGCTTCTGGGTGCCGGCGGCGTTCTCGCCCTCGAACAGGAATTCGAAGGTCTTGCCGCTGTTGGTCAGCGCCTGGACGACGTCCACGGTGGCCGAGGTGTAGCTGACCTTTACGCTGTAGGGCGTGGTGCCGGCAGCCTTGATGGCCGCTTCCAGAGCGCCGCCCGGCACAGGCTCGATGCCGCTGCCGGTCATGACCCAGTCGTCGTCTTCCTTGAAGGTGGTCGAGCCGGTGCCGGCCGCCACGCTGGCGATGGTCAGCGGCATCTGCGCCAGGGCGATGGTGCCGTCGACGCCCGCCAGGTGGGTCTCGTCGGTGATGGTCGTCGAGGGCACGCTGGTGGTGTCACCCCAGACCAGGGCGCCCAGCACCCAGGTGTAGAGCTCACGGAAGTTGACCGACAGGCCCACGCTGGTGACGCGCGACACCGAGTCGTACTCGCCGCCCTGCGGGGTGGTGGTGTCGGCCAGGGTGATGTCGTTGGTTTCGACGGTGTGCTGGATGGTCGAGACCAGGCCGCACTTCTGGAACGGCAGGTTGGTGCCGGCCTCGCGAGCCTTCAGCCAGCCGCCGATGACGAACGTCTCTTTCTTCTGCGCCATGTTACTTCTCCTTCGAGACGTCGGCGGTGGGGTTTTCGATCACACCGGCGTCCTTGAGCCAGGCGCGCTGCGCAGCGGTCACCTTGAGGGTGTCGCCGGGCTGCAGCTCTTCGCCTGCATGGGTGTGCGGCTTGATCAGCTTGACTTCGTAGCGGCGCTCTTCGGCTTCGGCCTTGAGTTCCTGGAGTTTGGAGTCGGTCATGGGATGCGGCCCTCGATGACGGTGTGGAGGTAGATGGGGATCAGCACGGCGGCGGCGTTCATGCCATCGCCAGGCGGGTAATGCGTCGGTGCACCGAGGGTGATGCTGGTGATGTGCGGCCGGCCCCAAGGCAGCAGCACGCCAGGAATCGGCGTCAGCGCCTGCAGCAGGTCCAACTCCAGCTCATCCAGCACCGCCTCGTAATCCTCGACCTGGGTGGAGACGGCGCCGACGATGTCGTAGCCGCGCACCAGCTTGATCGCGCCTGGCCCTGGGGTAGGCTGCTGGTCACGGCCTGGCTGGACGACGATCAGGGGGAAAGCGCTGCCCTTTTCCTTCACCAGCTCGTTGAGCCAGCCAGAGCGGACATTGGCGCCCGCCTCGGTGCGGTAGTCGTTTGCAGGCGTGATGGTGCCCAGCCGAGCCAGCAGCGCGTGCCGGATCAGCGTCAGCTTGTTCGCCATGGATCAGGTCTCGGGAGTGGTGATGGCCATGATTTCGTAGCCGTCGTCGCGGACGATGTCGTCGACCCGGTAGCGGGTGCAGCCGATGACGAAGTAGGCCCCGCGGTTCGCGGCCGGAAGATCCTTGACCAGCCAGGTGATGGCGGCCTGGCCGGTCAGAAAGATCCCGTCCGGGCCGTTCTGCTGGAGGTTGCGGTCTACCCGGAGCAGAAGGCCGCGCACCGGCGGCGCTTCGGCTTCCAGGTAGTCGCCCCGGGAGTCGGCAAGACACCGATGCCCGATGGTCTCCATCTGCTCGATGAGCTTGCCGAACATCATCACGCCACCGCGGTGACGGAGGTGCCGTCCAGACGGACGCGGCCCACGGCCGAGGGGTTGGCCGCGACCTCGGTGACCACACCGATGCGGAACAGGCCGGAGGCAGAGACGTTGGTCGCCATGCGGCTGGTGCCGTTCATGTAGACCACGTCGCCGATGGCCCAGGCCTGGGCGCTGATCTTGTCCAGCTCGAAGACGCCGGTGGTCTTGAGCACCACGTCCTTGCCTTCAGCCTCAGTGGTGGCCGCAACGCCAACCAGGCCGCCGACCTTGTACAGATCGCCGGACACGGTGCCGCCGGTGGGGGCCGGCAGGGTGATGCAGTCGCCGGCTTGAATGAAGTTCTTCATGGAGCGTTCCTCTTGGATGCGAAGGGTTCAGCAGGGGCGCCCGCAGGCGCCCTCGCCTATCAGTTGCCGGGGTTCTTGTAGGCGCCGCGGTAGTCGATCCAGGCCGCGCCGAAGACCAGGCGAGCCTTGACCTCCAGGCCGTCCACCTCGAAGCCCTCGCGGGTCTCGGTGAACACGCCCTGCTCACCTTCCAGGTAGGCGTACTCGAAGGTATCGACCAGGCCGGGGGTAGCGATCAGGAACCACTGGTTGCCGGGGATGCGGGCATCGACGATCACGGTCAGCTGGGCGTTGCGCGGGTCGTTGATGTCGCTGTTCTTGGCCGGCACGTACAGCGAGCTGGTGTACTGGTAGGCCTCGAGCTCCTTGTCGGGGCCCACCACCAGGTACTTCGGCTCGACGTTGAGGAACTGGCCGGCCTTGGACTTCTGCTTACGCAGCGCGGCGCGGGCAGCGGCCAAGGTGGTGGCGTTGATCGCGCCGCCGCTGGCCGCCACGTTGCCGTGGGAGGCGTCGAAGAACGGCTTGCCGTCGGTGAAGTTGGCGTTGCCCAGGATGAGGCTCCACACGGCATCGCTCTCTGTCTGCGCAGCAGCGGCGCCAAGCGCGGTGGGGATCCGGGTGAACACGCCCAGGTCGTCGTTGACGATGGCTTCCCAGGTGATGGCGATGATCTTGCCGTACTTGACGACGCGCAGCGGGGCGCCCTCTTCGTCCAGGGTGCCGTACTTGTACTCGCCGTGCTCCTTCACCTTCTCCAGGGCGGCGATGTCGCCCAGGGCAGCGCGGGTCACTTCGCGGAAGTCCGGCACGGTGGTCTGGCGACCCAGGACGCGCCAGGTCTGCGGGGCCAGCTCATAGCCAGCGCGCAGGGTGCGGTTGACGGTGTTGCCCAGCAGCAGCGGGAAATCGCTGGTGGTGTGCATGCCGGCTGCGCGGACCGCCTGGCGATCGCAGCCCAGGGCGGCGCGGGCGACTTCCTGAGCGGTCATCCCGCGAGCGTTACCGCCGGACAGGGTCACGAACTCGCGAGCCATGTCCACCAGGCGCATGCCGCGGAATTCGCGGGCGGCTTCCGGCAACTGGGCGCTGGCATCGCAGCGATGGATCAGCGCGGCCTGCATGGCATCACGCTTGGCATTCAGCACGCCGGTGTCGGTGGTGCTGGTCACGGTGGCCTGGCTGTTGCGGCTCTGGCCTTGCTGGGCCTGCTGACGCTCGGCGACCTTGTCGATCAGGGCAGCGCTGGCATCAGCCACCGACACGCCGCGCTCGATCAGGCCTTCGACTTCGTCATCGCCCAGGCCAACCTTGCGCGCCATCTGGCGGATGGTCAGGCAGCGCTTGCGCTCGTTATCGATCGCTTGCTGCTGCTCGGCTTGGCGTTGCTGCTCGGCCGCGCGCTTCTCTTCTTCGGTCATCACAGGTTCCTCTTGGGTAGTGGCCACGGCGGCCGGTTGCTCGGCAGGCGCTTGGGCCTCCCGGACATTGAATTGGGTTTGGAAACGGGGCCCCTTGTACTCGGCGGGGTTCTCCGCGTTGCGGGTCTTGGCCCCATCGTCGAAGCCGATCGGCACCAGCGATAGCTCCAGGGGCTCCCAGTCCATGGCGCGGTAGGTCGGCAGCTTGTCGTCTTCCGCCTCGATCACCTCGTAGCGATGCACGGCGTAGCCGACGCTGATGTTGCGGAGGATCCCGCTCTTCACGTCGCGGAAGATGGGCTCCACCTCCTCGCGCTCGCTGAAGCGGACCAGGGCCCGGCCTTCGCCGCCCTCGATCCAGGCGCGCTCCACCACGCCCAGGACATCGTCCAGGTCATAGGTGCTGTGGGTGTTGAGCAGTGGCGCGCCGTTGTTCAGCCGCTCAAGGCGGACCGAATCGGGCGACAGGTCCAGCTCCTCCATGTAGCTGCCCACGTCCCAGGCCCAGCGGCGGCCTTTGGCGCCGGTGGTCCATACCAGCTCGACGGTGCGGGCCTCGGTATCAACGGTGCCGGGGCGCACCGCGGCCCGCAGCACCCGCAGCGGGGTCTCATGCGTCTTGGGAGTCAGTGCTTCCGGCATCGGATTTACTCTCGTCGGTTTTGTCGTCGGTGGAATCGGTGCCGGCATCCGCCGGGGTGGCGGCGCCGGCGGTGGCCACGCGGCGCGGATCGCAGTCGAGGATCAGGCCGTGCTTGTCCAGCAGGGCGTTGTTCTTGGCGATCTGCTCGGCGTGGGCGTCGGGATCGGTCACCCCAAGCTCCCGCAGTCCGTCCTGCCAGGTGGTCAGGCCGTTGCGGATGCGTTCCTTAAGGTTCTCGGTCTCTTCGCTCGGGTTCACCATGTCGCGGCGCGGCGGCACCCACTCGGCGCGGGCATCCTCGAGGACGCCGCCCGGCAGCAAGGCCTGGGCCTCCATGAACCAGCGCCACACGCCCTCGCATAGCTGCGGGATCAGCATCCGCCACTGCCACACGTCCACCCGGCGGGCGAAGTGCAGCCAGCCCATGCGGCCGCTGGAGAAGTTGACGCCCTTCAGGTCGCCAGCCAGCAGCTCATAGGGGACACCCAGGCCCACGGCGATCGCGTGCAGGCTCTGCCAGCTGTAGGGCTGGTATCCGTTGAAGGTGGGCGGAGTGCCGAAGCTGACGCTCTCACCCAGGCCCAGCTCCTGCACGATGCCGGGCTCGACGTGATCAATCAGCGGGGACTTGGTATTGCTGGTCGCCTGTTCGCCCTTGGTGACGAACGCCGCGAAGCAAGCCGAGATCTTGGCCTGCTCCATCACGGCGTCTTCCATCTCGTCCAGGCTGCGCATCCGCTGCATCACCGGCGCGAGCCAGGTAAAGCCGCGGGCTTGGCCGGGACGCTTGGGCAGGTACAGGTGGATGACGTCTTCCGCCGGCACCCGCTTTGAGGTCAGGGATCCCCAGGCAGCGTTGGCGCCGGGGTGCTCGTCGAAGAGCCAGTAGGCGACCCGGCGGCCAATGACGTCGAACTCGACGCCTTGAATGACCCGGTTCGCGCCAATCGGCCCATCCTTGCTCTCGTCGAGGAAGTCAGCCTCCAGCATCTGGATCTGCAGGGGGACCGGCAGGCCGTCAGAGCTGAAGCGGCGGCGGCGGCGCAGCAGCACCTCGCCGTCACCCGCGGCGGCTTCCAGCCCCTTGTGCTGCAGGCCGTAGAAGTTCTCCAGCCCATCGGCATCGCAGACAGTGGTCTCAGCCCAGACACGCCAGAGGTCGCCCAGCTTCTTGTTGGCCCGGTCAGAACGGGCCAGGGGCCGCGGTACGATGCCGGCGCCGACCACGTTGTCAGCGATGCCGGTGATGGCCCGCTCGGCGTAGGGGTTGTTCCGGCGCAGGTCGCGCGCACGGTTGCGCAGCTTGGCCAGGGCCGGAGCGTTCTCAGCGTTTGCATCAGTGCCGGTGCTGCGCCAGCCCTCATTGCGGCGCCCACCGGCGGCGCCCTCGAAGCGCCGGGTCAGCATCTCGCGCACGGTGTCGGCGCGGGCTTTCTTCAGGCGCTGCTCAGCGCGCTTCGCGGCCAGGCCGGGAAACCAGTCGTCGATCACACCCATGTCAGTGGCCTTTCCGGAAAGAGGCGTAGCGCCGGCGGTCGTTGGGTACCTGGTTGCCGCCCAGGTCGCGCTCCATGAGCGACAGGATGCGCATCATCTCGTCGAGCGATCGGTAGGTGACGCGCCGGCCGTTGAAGTCCACGGTCAGCGCGCCATTGGCGATCGCCTCCTGCAGCGCCTGGTGCTGTTCGCGGGTGAAGGCCATGGTCATCGGTTCCAGAAGTCAGATTTCTTGCGCGCCCGCTCGCGGGGCTGTTCGGTTGCAGCGGTGTCGCCGCCGGCTTCGGGGGCGGCCACCAGGGCGTTCAGGTCCAAGCCGAAGCGCTGCTGGCTGATACGCAGCGCGGCCAGGGAGTAAACGAAGCAGTCGCCCGCTTCGTTTCGGCGCCCCTTGTTGTCCCACCGGTACTGCTGCACGCCACCGACCAGCTTCAGCACCTTGCTCTCAGCGGTCATCTGCTTGACCTCCGCCTCATCGCAGATGAGGTCGTTTGCTGGCAGGTGAACCACTTGCGGCTGAGAGATGCCGGCCTGGCTCTTCGCCACGTCCAGCGGCAGCCGGAGGCGGCTGTAGATCAGCTCTTTAGCGTTGTCGGTACCGACGGTGGTCAGGTAGACGCCGTGCTTGTTGCGCTTGGTCGGGAAGCTCGCAATCGGCTTGCCGTAGATCGGCGCGCCGATGATGGGGATCATCCAGAGCACGCCGTTCTTCTTGCTGTCGTCGCAGACCTGATCCATGTAGTGGCCGCCGGCGTCCCAGCACCAGCGCTCGACCTTCATCACCAGGCCGTCGGCCCGGGTGAACTGCCGGTGCAGCTCCAGATCTCGCTTGCGGCGCAGCTCTTCGCCGCCCGGGTCGCCCATCAGCACGAAGCGATAGACCAGCCAGCACTCCTCGTTCGGGCCCCAGGCCCAGACGCGGCCCTCGTAACGGTCGTCCTGGGTATCGCCGCCGCCGGTGAGCGCCACGGCTTGCGCCGGTATCTCGCCTTGCCAGACCTCGCGGCGCCCCAGCAGCGTGTCCCATTCCAGCCGCTCGCCCTGGTCTTCCTCCCAGGTTTCGCCCAGGGTGGTGTTGACGAAGGTCTTCAGGTCACTGCGGCTGCCCTTGGCCTGCAGGAAGTCCTGGGCAATGCGGCCCCAGGACACGAAGAAGCTGTAGGCCGTCCAGATGTGAAAGCTCAGCGACTCCGGCGTCGGGATCGGCTGGCCCTCGGCGTCGAAGAAATCGAAGCCATCACGGGTCCAGATGTCGGTCTTCTCGCACACCCAGCGCGCCAGGCGTTGCGCCTCGAGCGCCTCCGGATAGCGGATGATGCAGCCGGTCACCTCGCAGACGTACCAAGCGTCGTCGGGCTTGTCCGGGTCCCATTTGATGCCGAAAGAGCAGTCCTTGCCGCCCCACTTCAGGTACTGCTCGGCGCCACAGTGCGGGCACGGCAGGTGAAAGCGAAACAGATGAGGCGATTTCTGGACGGCACCCTCGATTTGGCAGCCACCTCGGTCGATGGGGCCGCGCAGCTTCGGTGTGCTGCCTCGAATCGACTTCGGGAACGTCGAGCCCTCAATCCGCTTGTCACCCAGGACGAGCGGCGAGCCTTCTTTGTCGATGTCGTGGTCGAAGGCCGCCAATTCGTCGTAGATGACGGTGTCAGCGGAGATCGCCCGGTAGTTTTTGCCCGCAGCGCCTCCGCGGCACCACAGCTGCTTGCCGTGGCTGAATTTCTTGATGTCGAGCGTGTTGTCCCGGTGCTTCTTGCCATGCCAGGGCGCCAGCTCTCGGACGGCGCCGACGTCGCGGATCATCGTCTCGATCTCGGACTTCATGAAGAGATCCGCACTGCCATCGTCAGGCAGAAAGAACGCGATGTGCCGCCGCTTGTGCTCGATCTGGTAGGCCGAGGCCGCCAGCAGCATCTTCGAGTACCCGACCCGGGCCGACTTGATCACGTTGACAACCCGGATCTCGTCGTTCCCCATGGCGTTGAGGATGGCCGCCTGATAGGGCAGCGTCTCCCAGCGACCTTCCTGGTAGGACGACTCGCTGGAGAGGTAGAAGTGATCGTCCGCCCAGGCCACCGGCGTCTGCGGTGCATCGCGGCGCAGAGACAGCAGGCCTGCAGACATCGCCGCCTGGCAGGCCTCAATCTGCGCTGTCGATAAACTCGTCATGCCACTCCGGTAGGCGTTCCGCCGCCTGGGCGATGGTATTGCGCGCCTTGGTCAGCTCTCGGCCAATGGAGTCGAGCTGGCCCGGGGTGAGGTCGGGATGTCGACGGCGCAGCGTCATGACCACCGTGTCGAAGATCGAGCCGGAGGCCGGGATGAATTTGGCGAACGCAAAGGTGATGAAGTCGGCCGGGATCAGCCGCTTCTTGGTCACTTCGTTCTTGAGCTCCTGGGCCTCGGACTGGGCCGCAGTGAGTCGCAGACGCTCTTGCGTCAGCCGGTACTCGATGAGCGGGTCGATGTCGCCCTGCTCGGGGTCCATTTCCGGTTTGACCTGGCTGTTTCCCAGGCCCCGAAGGTGCCGGATGTAGGCCAGCCGGCAGGCTTCGATGTCATACCCGCCTTTTCCCTTAGATCCAGGCAGGACGCCGTCTGTAAGGAGATTGCGCACCTGCCGATCACTGAGATCGAGGTGCTTCGCCACTTCGATCTGAGTTGCCATGAGATGCCCAACCGGAACCGGAAACGGAAGTCCTGGAAAAAGTCCGTGAATAGAGTGAAAACGGGGCTCGAATCACCCCCAATGGGCACTCCCCCGGGAAGGACCCAAGACCCCCACCCTGCGCCATAGTGGTGCGCCTTTATCGGCGGCGGGTGCGCAGGGCCTGGGTCATGGCTTCCTCGAAGTGGAACGCAAGCCGCTCATTGGCCACGCGCTCACCGATGCCGAAGAAGTCCAGGCGCTTGCGATAGGTCGGCTTGTCGACGAAGGCCAGGAAGATGCTCAGGTCCTCGCGCTTGCGACCAGTGCGCCGGGCTATGCCGATGGGCTTGCCCGCCTTGGTCAGCACGAAGAACGACTGAGCGTTACGCTTGGCCAGGCTGCGCTTGCTGTCGGTGGCGTTGGCGTTGTAGCCCGTCTCACCGAAGCCTCGGATGCCCGATAGTGCCTTGGTCAGCTGGCCCCGCTTGATGTTGCCGTATTGATCGAGGTC
The DNA here is from genome assembly GCF_004341115.1 of Pseudomonas sp. JUb52. Classification (NCBI taxonomy): domain Bacteria; kingdom Pseudomonadati; phylum Pseudomonadota; class Gammaproteobacteria; order Pseudomonadales; family Pseudomonadaceae; genus Pseudomonas; species Pseudomonas sp. JUb52. The sequence continues at coordinate 228,836 of NZ_SLYS01000001.1, read as the reverse complement.
AGCCCCTGCACCTGGCACCACATACTTGCCGGCGGGCAGGATGCCTCGCGCTCGCAGCATCGCTTCGCTGCGCTTGTCCGGGCGATCACCACCGTAGACCTCAGGTGCTAGCCACTTGGTGGCGGGCGATGACTTGTCCGCCTCGTCCTTGATCCACACCCTGGCCAGTAGCCTGTCCTTGCGAGCAGGGATCAGGCGCAGGCTGTTCAGCGTCCAGTTAGTGGGGCGGTCGAACACCGTGGGCATCTCTGCCTCGATGGCGGCCTTCACGTCCTGCGCGGTGCGAGTGAGCGCGAGCGCTGTAGCGAAGGGGATCTGCCGCTGCTCAAGGTCTGTCAGCTCAGATAGCTGGTCGGTCAGGCCCTCGGCGGTGATCTTGATCATGCTGGCTCACACCTTCAGGACCGTGGCGCCTTCCACTCGGCCATGCGCTCACCGGCGCGAGCCTTGATCAGCTCGCGGGTGGCAGCGTGGCCAGCGTCGTCCAAGTTCATCTTCTCGCCACCCATGGCGCCATCACCGCCGGCAATCCAAAGGGTGACCGGGACGCCGTTGGCCTTTGCTTCATCCAGCGCGCGGACTAGCGCCACACGAGCAGAGTTAGTGGGCGGGATGCCGGTCTCGCCGACGAAGCAGCGCAGGCCCTTGGCAGCAAAGTAGTTGTAGGCAGGACGGAACACCTGGGCCACCTGCTCCACGGGGAAGGCGTTCAGGTTGCCGCTGTTGTACTTGCCGCTCGATCCGCCATCGAGGTCACCGTAGCCGTGCACCTCGGGGATCCAGTTGTTTGCCGGGTCCTTAATGCCTGCAGCGAAGGAGCCACTGACGTTAGGCCAGTTGCGAGCCGAGGCCCACTGGTTGCCGCAGACGAACACCGGCTTATTGGTGACCTTACGGATGATGGGGAACATCACGTTCAGGTCAGCGACTACCTTTGCTTCCATTGCGCTGACCGACATCCCGTCGGCATAAGGCTCATTGCCCGCGCCGTAGCCGAGGATCATCGGCTCATCGAAGGTCTTGGCCATCGAGGCGATGTGCTCGCCCAGGTCAGCAGCACCCCAACCGTTCTCATCAGCGATCAGGACTTGCTCCTGACGTCTCCAGCGGTTGCCCTGCCCTGCGGCTTCATTGGCCGGCAGGAGGAAACCGGTCTGCTTGCGTGCACCGTCGACCAGCATTGTCTGGTTGCGGTACATGCGCCAGTAGTGGTGCGGGTCGAAGATGACCAGCGCCTCGCCGTTCGAGTCCTCGCGGATCCAGGCCAGCACCGTCTTCATCTTGGCGACAAAGGTCGGGTCGAGCTGGCCACCTTTCACCGGCAGGCCGGTCGAGTCGATCAGCGTGGCGCGCTGCAGCGCATAGGGGAAACGTAGCAGCCGGACGCCCAGGTCGCGCACGTAGAGGCGGACATCAGCGCGGCTCGGCCACTTGAAGTGGGTTCCAGCCTCACCTGGCAGCACCTGGTTCGCATTCGAGTGCGCCGCCAGGTTGATGCCGAGGTAAGGGATTTTCTTGAGCACCGCCACGCCGGGCACAGTGATGGGCTCCGGCTCAGCGACCGGAGGCGTGACCACTGGCGTCTCAGGTACTGGCTCAGGCGCGGGCACTGGTGCTGGCTTGGCATAGCGGTCCCGCACAATGGCGGCCTTGCCAATGACCTTGGACGGGTCACCGATGCTCTGGTCGATCACGGCCACTAGGTCGCCGTTGTCGCGGCGGCCGGTGCTGATCACGTTCACCGCCTGGCCGGTAGCCAGCTGGATCACCACCTGGCCCGCCAGGATCAGCGAGCTGTAGGGCAGAATCAGCGTCTTTTCGTAGGCGCCGCGGATCGTCGTGTCCAGCGGCAGGCTACCGACCGGCTTGTCCGGGATCGGCGTTGGAGTCGGGTTCTCTGCAGCAACCAGTTCCGCCAGCTGCTTTTGCGCAGTCGAAAGCGTGTCGCCCAATTCCTTCAGGGTGGCAGTCATGTTGCTCTCCGGTGAGGGTTGGCACCGGAATACACAGCTCGGGCCGAGGTGATGGTTCTTACGGGTAGCCGTGGAGGGGCTCGCGTTGTCCGCCCCATTGCTCAGGCAGCGTGCAGGCCGTTACCTGCAGGCGGTATAGCTTTTCGGGCAACTGCATCGCTCCGGCGTCATAGCCAGGGGCAGCAACCCAGATGGTCTGGAGCGCGTTTCGGCATTCCCACGTCCTGCCGAGATAGCCAAGGCCATTCCCGAACACGAACACCAGAGCGGCGGTCAACAGCAGCTTCGCGGTCTGTTTGAGCCGCCTCACTGCCTGGCTTCCTGGCGCCGCTCAGCAACCCGACGGTCGCGACCGACAATCAGTGATCCGACCCGGTGGAAGATGTAGCCGGCGATGAAGACCGAATGACCCACGACCAGGGCGCTGCCGTCGCTGTTGTTGACCATCTTCCAGGGCTCGGCGTACCAGAGCTGGATGTGGCCGAGCATCAGCAGGACAGTCGAGACCATCAGGAACGCGATCTCGGCATGGTCGTCTTGGCGGAACCTGCCACCCAGGGACAGGAATACGGCGCAGCGGCCGATGACCAGGGCATATGCCACAAGGGCGATTATCGAAACGATGAACATCAGGGGCCTCCGGGGCTGAAGCGCTCCACAGCAGACTTGACCTTGACCTCCAGCACCCCGAGCACCGGGTAAGCGAAGAAGCCCAGCAGCATGATGATGCCGGCCCGGTACTGGTTGGAGACATCGATGAACTCGCCGGCCACCTTGCCCACGAAGAACGCCACCACTAGCTTGCCGACGAAGGTTTTCCAGTCGAATCGCATTGCAGTGGCGCCGGGGTAGAACAGGCTGGCAAGCCCACCCAGCATCCCGAGGAAGCCGACCAGCGCCCAGTCCAGGAGCTTTTCCACTGGCATGGTCCTCTCGGAAATGAAAAAGCCCAGCACGGTGGCTGGGCTTGTGTGCCGCTGCATCTTCATCATTCGCAGGATCGGCAAGATAGGGAAATAATCGGCCAAGTGGCCAATCCTGTCAAGCAACTTCTCGTTCGAACAATTCCTGACCCTCAAGCAGGTGAATTGCAGCAGCAATCGCCAATTCCAGGGCCTCGTTTAGCATCTCGTGGATGTAGCCCCTCCAGCGCCGCATGGTGCGCTCGGAGGTGCCCTGGTTGTTGTCCCAGCGCGCCATGTCGTAGATGTTCTCGCGCAGCACGATGGTGGAACGCTTGCCCTCGACGCCGGCGCGTTGCGGCATGGCCCAGGCCAGGACGGCGTAGGCCTTGAAGTGGTCGTGGGCTGGGGTGGCGATGATCCGGGCAAGGCGCTTGATCGCCGGGGCACGGTCGGCGGGCTCGATGGTGTAGCGCGCGATAAGTGCGTCCCAGTGGCGCTCCTTCAGGTGCTTGCGCAGGAAGGCCCGGTATTCGCAGTCCAGCTCGAAGCGCTCCTGCCGCGACAGGCCGCCGAAGCCACCTCGCCCATCCTGGTCAGCGGCCACCCAGGCGGCGGATGCGGTCTTGCCCTCGCTGCCGGCGAGGAGGATGCGGACCAGGGTGGATACCTTGCTACTGCTGAAACTCTGCATGGTCAGTCTCCGGTGTAGTGCGAGCCGTGCGGGCCGCGGCGGTTGCTCGATTCGTAGGGCTGCTTCCGCTGCAGGGTGGCCAGCTGCTGTTCCAGGTGCAGAAGGCGGTGACTCAGGGTGAAAACCAGATCCTCGGCGGGCATCGCCTGGCCAGTGGTGTAGTCGACCCAGCCGGTACCGGCACAGGTGCTGCACTCCATCTCGTAGAAGACGCCCTTGGTGACGCCGCGCCCGTGACATGTCATGCAGCGCGAAATCGGCTTCACCTTCCGGGTGAGGTCAGGCCCGTGCTGCTTGCGCATTGGCCCTCCGGTCGATCTCCTTCTGGATGTCTTCCATCTCGCCCAAGGCGCGTGACATGTCACGTTGGGCCTTTTGCTCACCTGCCTTGTTGACGCTAGAGCGGTCCTTCCAGATGCGGCCGCCGAGGCGAGAGCCAGGGCGTCGGGCAGACTGGTAGCCACGGCAGGCGTGCGCGGTGCTGGCGGCGTTCGTGTAGAGGGACTGGAGCACCATCCGGCGCCGGCGCAGATCCTCGTCGCTGGTAGTGGCCAGGCGCTGGGCAGCCAGGGCGCTCATCTCGGCTATCACTGCATCGGCGTTGTCAGGCGCTGCCAGACGGGCTTCGTCGTGGTGGCTCAGGAAGACGACCAGCGAGTGGCCGAGGATCTGCCGGGCCAGGCCGGCCAGGTCTTGTGCTGGATGGTTCATGGACGGGCCTCGGTAGCAGGCAGGCGGAGATAGGCGGTCAGGTGCTCGCGTGCGTCGTGCACACCCCGGCAGACGATGGCCAAGTATCCCTGGTCGGTCAGGCGCTGGAGGGCGGCGAGCTGGCTCGGCGATACCGCGGCGTCGTGCGGCGGGGTGGCCTTGAACTCGATGCGCATGCCGAAGTAGCCGCCCCGGGCGATATCGACGTTGATGTCCGGCATCCCGGCGCGCACGCCCTGCCCTTTCAGCTTGCCGGCCGTAGCCTTGTGGCGGTGGCCACCGTTGGGGACGTGGTAGATCGACTTCGCTTCCTTCGGGAAGGCCAGGTCCAGCCAGGTGAAAAGCTGGGTCTGCTCGATGCCTTCCCAGTCGGTGGGCTTCTTGCGGGTGCGGGTCTCGCGCGGGGCGGCCCAAGGCTTGAGGGCGGCGGTCATTGGTATGCGCTCCCAGGCTGTCCAGGCTCGTTACTCCCCGTGCATGCCAGGTCATGGTCAGCCGCGTGAGGGCAGCGCTTGTTCCCGCATATCGGGCACAGGATCATCTTTATTGCCGATAGAGGTATGAAGCCGAACGGAGGGCCTTCGCGGCCAAGGCGATGCTCTTCGATGCAACGATGGCACTCGCACCAATTCATGCGGCCCCCTTGATCGTCATCAGGCCCTGGCTGATCCATATGGCCTGGGTCTCGCCCAGGGCCCGGATGACGTCGCGCTGATCCAGCTCTCCCTGCCGCCGGCCGTCGAGCAGGTCATGGCAGCAGCTGCAGGCGAAGACGGCCATGTTGTCCGGACTCTTCAGGCCCATGCCCTTCTGTCCGCAGGCGATGTGGGCCAGCACCGTGGTCTCGGGGTTGAAGTTGCAGACGCCCGGGATGCGCAGGGTGCATTCCTGGCCGCGGGCGCTGTCTCGGAGCTTCTTGGATTGGGCGCGGCTCACTTCGCCTCCTCCTGCTGGGCGCGCTGGCGCTTGGCCAGACCTTCCAGCTCCTGCTCGCGGAAGTGGATGTAGGCCTCGGTGTGCTGGACCTTGGGGTCCATGCCAGAGCCGCGGTTGAAGCCCTGGTCATAGGCCAGGCGGCGGGCGTCGTCGAGCTCCTCCTGGGTGAACATCATTGCGTCACCCCCGGCGCCGACGGCAGCCGCCAACCGATCTGGGTGACGTAGGGGTGATCACTGGACCGCTCGACAATGCCCTGGCGCTCTAGGCGCTCCAGCATCCGGCGCACCTGGTAGGTCTTCAGGCCCGGGCGACCATCTGCCAGCCAATTCCTGACGACGTAGGTCATCATTCGGCCCTGCTTGCGCAGTAGCTCCACAACTTCAGCCGGATCAATCTGGTATTGGGACTTCATGCTACGTCGGCCTCCGGCCAGATGATGCGAGCGCAGGTCAGGGCCTCGTCGCGGTTGATTTGGGCGCCGACCATTGCGAACGGGGCGCGATTGGGGAGCAGGACCATCCAGCAGGCCTTCACGAGCGGCGGCCCAGCGCGGCGCGCATCTTGGCCAGCTCGGTGTTGACGGTCTCCGGCTTGGCCGGGGTGGACACCTCAGCGGGAAGCGCCTTCGGGATCTCGCGCAGCGTCTGGCCGGCGGCGACCATGCGGCAGGCGATCGAGTAGTTGCGCTCGAACAGCTTCCGGCCGGCGTCTTCGTTCATGCGGAACAGGTTGCTCAGCCCGGACTCGGTGGCGGCGTGGTGCACGGCCGGATGGCTCCAGCGGGCGCCCTGCCCTACGGCTGGGTGCGAATTGCGGGCGGCCTCCTGGAAGGCCTTCTCGGTAGGGGGCAGGCCCAACTGCTCGGCGGTGGGCTGGCACCACTCCACGAATTTGCCGACGCTGGGTGCGAAGTCCTGGCCGCTGGCCCGGCAGGTCATCAGGCCGAAGCGGATCTGCTCCAGCGAGTGGATGCCTGCGGCCATCAGGCCCTTGATCCAGGAGCGCTTGGCGCGCTTCAGGGCTTCGTCGTCCGGCCAGGCCTGCTTCCAGGCAGGGAAGATGGACTTCAGCTCGTTGAACAGCGAATTCACAACCTGGGCGGTGCCCTCGTCGATGCTGGCCGGCTGCTGCTGGACTGCCGGGCGAGCCTGGCTGAAGTCCACATGCTTAACGATCTCGGTGGCGTTGCGCATCACAGATCCTCGTTCAGGTTGTTGGCCCAGCTGGTGTCGTCGTCATTCGGGCCGGCGCCCGGTCCCTGCTGGCGCTTCAGGCGGTTCACCAGCCACTCGGATTTCAGGCCACGCCAGCCCGCGGCCATGGCTTCGGCCAGCGCCTGGTCGGCGGTGATGCCGTGCGGCACCAGCTTGGCCAGCTCGATCAGGGTGGTTTTCCAGATCGTGGCGTTCAGCGGGGCCTTGATGCCGCGGCGGTGGGCCAGGTAGTCCTGGGCGACGTCGGCGGCGATGGCGATGCCGGCGGTGCTGGTCAGGGCCTGCATGTCGGCCAGGCTGAAACCCTTGGCGCGGCTCCGGGGTTGATCAGGGGCGGTCTCGGGATCGTTCGAGCCAGCCTCAACGGATGCGCTCGCCGCGCCCTCGCGGCCTTGCTCTTGGTTCTGTTCTTGGTTCAGTGACGTATTGGGTGCAACGGCTGCACCCCGTTCTGTCGTGGTTTGCACCCCGTGCTGTTGTGAACTGCACCCCGTTTCTTCACCGGGTGCAGCCACTGCACCCCGTTTCAGCTGGAGGTCGTAGACGTTGGTGATGCGGTCTTTCCGGCCGATGTAGGCAGCAGCGATCGCCTGGTTGCCACGAGTGATCAGGCCCATCTCTTCCAGCAGGTCCAGCTTGTACCGAACGGTCCGCTCGGACAGGCCGGTGTCTTCAGCCAGCTGCTCGGCAGAGGGGAAAGCACCACGACCGTCCTGGCCGGCGTAGTTGGCCAGGCACAGCAGCACGTGGCGGGCGGAGGCATCACCCAGGGTGGACTTGGGCATCTGCATGGCCCAGGACATGGCTTGGACGCTCATGCGGCACCTTGAAGCTTGTAGGCAGCCCACTTCCCGGCGATCCACTCGATGCCTTTGGGGGTGAACTTGGCGGCGTTGAAGTTGTGGCCATTGCCGGCTTGACCGGTCTTCACGTGGAAGCGGCCAGCGGCGATGTGCTCGGCGTAGGGGACCCACTCACCACCGAGGCGGTACCAGACCTGGGCGTCTACCAGGAACAGGCGGAATTCGTTCTCGTTGGCGCCGAGCAGCTTGCAGACCTGGCGGAAGCCCTTCAGGCCAGTGCCCTCGACGTAGCGGTCGACGAACTCAGCTTTTGGGGCTGCGATGGCTAGGGCCTGGTTGGCGGCCTGCTGCAGCTCGAACTGTTCTGCCCAGGCGCGCGCGGCGGCAGCGGGGTTGCTGAAGTCCGGGATGACGGCCATGGCCTGGGACTGCTCGAGCTGCTGCCAACGGTCAACAAGGGCGGCAGTGAACTCAGGCGAGAGCTGGGCGACGACAACGAAGCTGTCTCGCTTGCCAATGCGGTATTCGAGCACTACCAGAGGGCCGGGACCGAGATTCGATACTTCCTCAATCTGAGGGAGTCCGATCACGTTGCGCTGCACCAGGGTATCGATGGTGCGCTTGACGTTGTCATGGCGACGATTGACCAGATCCGCTATCTCGCGGCTGCTCATGGTCAGGGTGTTGCCGGTAAGGGTCAGGTCGTTCATACTCGGATCACTCCAGATGTTGTTACTGCTGTATCGAAGCCCGGCTGCCACCGGGCTTTTTCTCGCCTGCGATTCGCGTACTGGACGGAATCACAGCTACTACGGGTGACTGCTGGCGCAATGCCATCCCGTGGATAATGGGCTCCATGGTCAGGACGCCATGGCCTGGAGCTCGGGAATGCCCGGGCACAGGTCGCGAGCCTTGATGGCGCCGCCGGTAGCTACCTCAGCCCGGAGCGCAACCAAAGCAGTGCAGCCGTGCACTCCCCTGACCCAGCCACTGACCGTGCCCTGCTTAACGCCGAGGGCTTTCGCGGTCAGCTCCTGAGAGCCGAAGAACTTAACGAGCCGAACGAAGGGCAATTCCATGGACTGGTACCAAATTAAAGGTATGCCTGTATGATCGTTCAAAGGCATACCTTTTTGCAAGAACAAAGGCAGCCCTTTATCGTTCGCGCCATGGAACTCAAGGACCGCGTAAAGAAGGCCCGTAAGCACGCCTCTCTATCCCAAGTTGAACTGGCAGAGAAGGTTGGAATTTCCCAGGCATCAGTCTCGGAAATAGAGCGAGGGCTTAGCCGAACCAGCAGCCATCTGCTGCGGATCGCGCTCGTCTGCAAGGTGAACCCGGTGTGGCTCTCTGATGGCCGCGGCGAGATGGAAATGCCCATGCAGCAGGACCATGTTGAACAGGTCGAGCTGCAGGCGCCGCAATGGAGGAACGTACCGATCGTGGGAACCGCTCAACTCGGACCCGAGGGGTACTGGCTATCCCTCGGCCCAGGCGACGGCTATGTCTTCGTCCCAACCAATGACCCAGAGGCCTATGCCATTCGCCTGCGCGGTGACTCCATGGCGCCGGCCATTCGCAGCGGCTGGGTTGCCGTGTGCGGCCCAGGCAGCGAGCCGGCCGCCGGCGAGTACGTCCACATCAGGCTCAAGAGTGAGTACGACGATGGTGAGAGCATGGTGAAGGAGTTCCTGTACTGCACCGATGACGCCGTGCACGTCTCCTCAGTCAACTCGGCCTATGGCCGGAAGGCGCTCACCTGGGAGCAGATCGAGATCATCCACGCGGTGACCATGCTGGTACCGCCAAGCCAGGTCAGGGCCTACTGATCTACAGCGTGCCAAGGAGGCTGATATGGCAACGGAACACATCGGGCGCGACCCGTACATGGCTCTTCCGATCATCGACGGGCCGGTGAAGGGCCAGACCTATGCCTGGCCACACAGCTCGTTCCAGATGGGGTCGTCGCCAGGCACTTTGGGCACTGCGCCCGTGCTAACGACGTATCACTTGCACCTAGATCCAGAGATGGGGTGGGTGTGGTCTATCGAAGAGCCTGTGCAGTAGCCAGGAGCATAGCCCAGGCCCTACCTATGAAAGACCCTGACTTCAAGCTGCTCGTCGCATTCGGGATCACCGTAGTCCTGATGACGATTGCACTGGCAGGGATGTTCGCTCTGGTGATGAGCTACCTGGGCAAATGATGGGGCAGCGACGGGCTCATGGACGAGATATCCAGAAAGGAAGCAAAGGTGCTTGGGGCTGTTGCGATCGTAGTGACGATGGGGCTGGCAGGACTGCTTTGCCCGATGCTGCTTGCGGTTGGCGCGCGGTGAAGCTACAGAAAACTTGGCGCCGGTCGATATCTGTATATCTGCACGCTCAGTGACAGCGTTCGCAGCGAAAGGCGCGGCGTAAAAGGATTTTACCAGAAGGTATTGAACCAAAGCATCCCCGCCACTATCATCTGTATATACACAACAGGGAGGTGTTAATGAGTCAGCTCGTACTGTCTGATCGAATGCGCGAAAAGCTGTCGCGACCCGATCATGATGTGACGCTCAAGGAGCTGGAGGAGTGCTTCGAGAACCGCGAAAAGGGGTTCTGCGTCGACTCGCGTGAGGACCACGCAACAAACCCTCAAACGCTGTGGTTCGTCGCAATGACGAACAAGAACAGGCGCTTGAAAATCATGTGCGTCATCGAGAGGGATGGAAGGATTTTCATCAAGTCCGCCTACCCTGCGAATGACAATGTCACACGGATTTACGAACGTTACGCACCTGAAGCATAAGTGGAGGTTGCCGTGAGCAACATCGAAAGCTGGGAAAACGGTGAGTTGGGTTGCACTGAGGAGTACGTTGCTCCTGCGCCGGTAGGAACCAGCGCCGCAGTGGACGACGCCCTTGGCCTGCAGCTTATTTCCATCCGCCTGCAGAAGCAGTTGATCAGCAATCTGAAGGCGATCGCAGAGCACCATGGCATTGGCTATCAGCCGATGATCAGGGACCTGCTCAACCGGTTTGTTGACTCGGAGATGCAGCAGATCCTGGTACAGCGCTTAGCCGAGCTGAAAGAAGAAGAAGCGACGCGCGAGCAGAGCTTTGCACCGGTCAACGATTTCCTTGAGCGTCAGCGCGCCTAAAACCGCTGGCGGTTGTCTCTGAGCCCGGCCCAGCGCCGGGCTTTCTGTTTCTGGTCACCGGGAATTCCCGCCCACCCCACCAAGGCCCGCCACCCTGCGGGCTTTTTTGTGCCTAGTCCTTTTGTGCTACCCATCTCACCTTGCGGATGCCGCCTCGCTGCACTACTGTACATTTAAACAGTATCACAGTAAGGAGGTATCCCTCGTGTCCAAAGCGAAGTCTGTCAGCTCCAAAGTCCTCGTCACCAGCTATGAGCGCCTGGCGCAGCGAGTCAATGCGCAACTGCGGGAGCCGGCCGCGCAGCTGGCCCAGCGCTGCACCGTGAGGCGACTCGATGGTGATTTTGAGGAGGACTGGGAGAAGCTGATCGACGAAGCCCAGGAGACGGGTATGGTCAAGGTCCAGCAGGATGGAGATGACGTTACCTTCAGCTGGAGCCGCCCGGCCGACGACGAGTGATACCCCAGAGCCCGCCGTTGAGCGGGCTTTTCTACGCCTGTAAAAAAATAAAGGCTTGCCTGTTGACTCATAATAAAGGCAGGCCTATATTTCAATCACAGGCAGCGCAAGCCGCCCCGGGTAGCGATCAGGAGACCCAGGGCTTAAAGCCAACCTCTTGAGATGGGACGCCTCCCCCAAGGTGTGCAGCGTAAAGCACCGAAATGGAGAGCCACCGGCATACCAGCGTGGGTGGCTGTTGGGATCTCAGATCCCCCGAACAAGTAGTCGCCCAGCCGGCGGTGGCGCGTAACACCGGCATAGCAGTTTTCCTCGCTGGCCTTGGAGACAGGGCCAGCCGGGAAGACAACCGAGGTAGACGAGATGTCCAGACAGAACGATGTCGAGCACCTGAAGGACCTGATGCAGAAAGGCGAACTGACAGCCGATCAAGCGAACGTCCAAATGGTGAGAAATGAGCGCTTCAAGCTCGTGATAAATGGCCTGCCAGCTCAAGTGCGGAAAGCACTGAACGCCGCAGTGAAGGCCGGCGAGTTGGGCCGGATGGCAAAGGATGGCCACAAGCCTGAATGCTACTTCCATCCGACGTTTCGCTACCTGGCGGTTGCAGCCAGGGCGCAGCGCGAGAATGAAATCCGACGCCTTAGCGGAGCAGCGCTGGTGTGTATGAGCGAAGTCGAAGCCGCTCGTCAATGAGCATCACTGGCTGGCCTTCCCACGAGGGCCAGACCGGATGCCAACCGAACAGGAGGCCGATATGGCCAACGATCTGACAGAGGGCCAACGCAAGGTGCTGTTGGCCGTTGAGGCCTTCATGCACGAGAACCTCTACCCGCCTACCCGGGCGGAGCTGGCCGAGGTGCTAGGCATGTCTTCCCCGAATGGGCCGCAAGAGCACCTGGTGGCCTTGGAGAAGAAAGGCTACGTGAAGCTGATCCCTGGCACTGCCCGAGGCATTCGCCTGCAGAGGACGCAAGAATGACCAACGCCGCCTGGCTGCGCACCAGAATTGAAGAGAGCCCTGACCGGCTCATCGTTCACACCCAACTACTGCCGCTCGCCGAGACCATGGCACAGCAGTGCCGGCGCGAGCTGGCCCAGGCAGAAACCCCCGCTGTCGCGAACATCTACCACCGGATGCTCCGCGACCTCGAAGAACTCCTTAACCAACACCAGTACCACGCCGCCGCGGCGTAAGGATCCTCACCGTGATCGTAGTAGGGCAATGGCAAGGACGCCTGGGCATGGGCCTGGCTCCCCGAGAACTGGAATGCGTGATGGGCCTGGCCAGCGGCCTGACTCACAAGCAGATCGCCCGCGACATGGCGATCGCCCCCATGACCGTCACCAAGCGGGTGAGCAGTGCCATGTTCAAGCTGGGCGTGACGCGCGCCCCGCAGCTGGTGGCCGAGGCGATGAAGCGCCAGATCATCAGCCCGCTCTGCATGGTGCTGGCCGCCCTGGTGGTTGCCCATGCCGCCCTCGATGAAGACCCGATGCGCCGCGACCGCCGCGCACCGGAGCGCCGCACCGCTCAGGTCCGGATGATGCGCCGCGCCGAATCCCCGGAGATCTACGCATGACCACACCGAAGACCGCAGCCGAGCGGAAGGCAGACCAGCGAAAGCGCGAGGCCGAGCGCCTGGCCGCCCTGGGCCACCAGGTGATGACGTTCGAGATGTACCAGCGCACCGCCGAGGCGCTGGACAGGATCTGCGCCGCCGGCGGCTTCGAGCAGCGGGCCGAGGTGCTGACCCTGCTGATCCACCCTGCCGATCAGATCGCCCAGCGTGACATGTCACGTTTCAACGAATTGATCACTCCACCCCGCTCCACCTGATCTAGTCCCGATCTGGCGGGCCGCCCCGGCGGATACCCAGGAGCGCCAGCCGGCGGAGCGCACATCACCGGCAGCCTGGCATTGGTCACCAGCTTCTACCTCCGCCGAGGGCCAGGCCGTATTCCCCACGTCACGGGGACTTCATCGGAGGCGGCACTGCACGGCCGGCGCGCCGTGTTCTGCGCCGAGAACCGTCCTAGCTTTTCGTCTGTGCGAGGCCAGAGCGGTAGTGCCGCCTCCGATGCAGAAGACCGGACGTCGCGCCAGCTGGCAAGCGCCAACAGGAGCTGGCACTGCATCACCGCCGGCCACGGTTCAACCCTGAAGCCGGCACCCATTCCCCCGCGCCGCTCGGCGCCATCCCGAGACCATCATCATGAACACCCTACCTATCATCGGGCGTAGCCCGGCGGCAGTGATTTCGCGTGCCCGCATGCTGGGCTTCGAGTGCTGGCCGTACCGCGCCGAGCGCCGCGCCAACGGCACCTGGGTCCACTACTACCGCAAGGCCGACCAGAAGGTGCCCGCGCGCCGCACGGCGGACAACCTTCTGCGCACTGAAGGGGAGCTCACCGCATGATCCCCGACTTCGTGCACGACATCCGGGCGCGTGAGCCGCAGCGCGCCAGCCTGGGCCAGGCCGTCGAGCAGTACCTGGCCGCTGGCGGCAGCATCGCCACCCTTCCCTACCTGGCACCGCGGGAGCTGGCCCGGGCGCCCGAGTTCAACAGCAGCGCTCCCCGGGTGCGGGGTATCGCTGCTGAGTCCCGATCCAAGAAGCGCGCCCAGGCGGCGAGCAACGCATAGAGCCGTCCACTGGCCGGCCTGAGGAGCTTCACCATGACCGTCACCTATGGATCGGTCTGTAGCGGCATCGAGGCTGCTACGGTCGCCTGGCACCCGCTGGGCATGCGTGCCGCCTGGTACGCCGAGATCGAAGCCTTCCCCAGCGCAGTCCTGGCGCACCGTTATCCGGAGACTGCCAACCTGGGCGACATGACCCGGCTCGCCGCCCTGGTGCTGGCCGGCAAGATCGAGGCGCCGGACGTCTTGGTCGGCGGCACGCCCTGCCAGGCCTTCAGCGTGGCCGGCATGCGCGAAGGCCTGGCCGATCCGCGCGGCGCCCTCACCATCAAATACGTGGAGCTCGCAGATGCAATTGACCATGTTCGAGTCCAGCGCGGACAGCCAGAGAGCGTCGCCGTCTGGGAGAACGTCCCAGGAGTCCTCAGCGACAAGGGCAACGCGTTCGGCTGCTTCCTCGGGGCCTTGGTGGGCGAATCCGAAGAACTCCAGCCGCCAGGGAAAAGGTGGGCGGACGCTGGTTGTGTGTATGGACCCCGGCGAGCAGTCGCGTGGCGGATTCTGGATGCCCAATATTTCGGCCTGGCCCAACGACGCCGCCGTGTGTTCGTTGTGGCGAGTGCTCGAGGTGACTTCGATCCCGCATCGGTACTTTTTGAGCGCGAAGGCCTGCGCCGGGATCATCCGCCGCGCCGAAGCTCGACGCCGGATGTTGCCGGAACAGTTGATGCGAGCTCTGGAGGAGCGGACGAGAATGACGCCAGAAACCAGCGGCTTGTCGTAGCACCGCTCACGACGAACCCATACGGTGACCACGAATCCCGCGAGTCGCTACTGGTGGTTCAAGGTACACAGGATCCCGACGTAAGCCAGGGACTTGCCCATGCGCTAGGCCGGAACCAGGGGCAGGAGAACGCTGTGCTGGCGTTCAGCTGCAAGGATCACGGCGCTGACGCGGGCCATATCGCTCCCACGCTGCGCGCTATGGGGCACGGCGATAGCCATGCCAACGCTGGCGGCCAGGTGGCGGTCTGCGTGACAGGCGATATTGCCCACACCCTCAAGGCCGAAGGATTTGATGCCAGCGAAGACGGCACTGGCCGGGGCCAGCCGATGGTGCCCGGCGAAAGCGGCGTCCGCCGTCTCATCCCGCGCGAATGCGAGCGCCTTCAGGGCTTCCCCGATGACCACACGCTGATCCCCTGGCGCGGCCGGCCAGCTGCCGAATGCCCAGACGGCCCTCGCTACAAGGCGATCGGTAACAGCAAGGCCGTCCCGGTCGTGCACTGGATCGGTCGCCGGCTCCTCGCCGCCCTGCCCTAACCCCTCCCCTCACGCCATCTGGCGTACCGACAGAGTATTGACCCATGAACATGAAACAGAGCTGCAAGGCGCTGATCTGCGCCATTGAGGGCGAGCTGGACGGCCGCCACTGCACGGAAGAACAGGCTGCGGCGATCCTGGATCACGCGCTGCCGAGCTTGACCGAGGCCCTGGCGCTGGCCGAGGCGGAACGGGATCGCTACAAGGCGGCCTGGATGGAGTTCATGGACAGGACCGATTGGATGCAGGAGAAGGGGCAAGTGCCGGCGAAGTACCTGGCCCAGCACCGAGCTGACGTCCTCACGGCGATGCTCAATGAAGCCCGCGCCGCCCTCGCCACCCAGCCCGCCGCTGGTGAGCAGATCTATCAGCTGCGAAATCCAAAAATCGGCCCCGAATGGCATGAGGTAGATCAGGTCGCTTACGACGAATTCTCCAGCATGCCGGCATACGAGCGTCGCACGCTGTGGACCGCCCCGCCTGCCGCCGCGCATGGGGATGAGGCGGTGCGGAAGGATGCGACGGAGTCAGCCATTCAGCGTGCATGCGGCGTACTCCCAGAAGGCTGGAGCATGCAGATAGACCTGGAGCGGGATGCTGGCTGGGTAACTCTATTCAACCCCTGGGGCAGAGCTGTGGATTTTGGCTAGGCCTTCGGGAGCATCGGTGCCCATGTTGAGGCTGCCATCGACGCCGCCATGCGCGCCCAGGGCGACGGAGGTGAGGCATGAGCCGTGTCGTTTTCTACGCTGGCAACGTCGGCACCATCGGCCACGTCGACAGCGGGCGTGCCACGCTGGCTTGCGCCCTTGCGTGCCTGGGCCACGAGGTCGTGGAGATCGACCGGGACGAAGCCACACGCACCGCTGAGCTGGCGCAGCTGACGGCCCTGGCGGACCGGGAATTCGACGTGCCTGACTGTGGCGCCCCGCTGCATGGCCGGCTCCGCGATCCTCAACGCAAGGCCGACCGGAAAGCCCGCATGCGTGACCTGCAGCGCCGGGCGTTCGAGGGGCGGCCATGAAAGGCTCCATGTCCCGCTTCTCCTTCCAGCACTCCACATCCATCTGCGACATCTGCGGCAAGCCTCGTAACCGGGGCCAGGGTCCGGCGCGGCATGACCGCTGCTCGAAGATCCGCCAGCAGATGCACGCAAAACGTCACGCCAGCTGAGGTGAACTATGCCTGGAGGAGCCCCTCCCCGCCGCCGGCTTGAAGTCCGCGGCGAGCTTCTGACCCTGCGCGAGATAGCCGAACGCTACGGCATCCCCTATCGCGCCATCCATGACCGCTACTATGCCCAGTGCCTGGAAGGTGAAGACCTCATCAAGCCGCTGCGCAAGACGACCACGGAGATCATCGACGCCTGCAAAGCCACCGGCCTGTCCGCCCCCGCTATGCGCTACCGCAAAGCGACCGGTAAGGACCTCTACGCGCCAGCACGTCCACGGCTGAGCGAGGAGGAGCTGGCGCTGCTGGACCGGATATCCCGCGAGACCGGCATTGCGCGAAATGTCCTGAACACCCGCTACTACCGCGGATGGCGAGGCGAAAAGCTCCGCCAGCCGGCCCGGCGATGCATCTGCAAGAGCATCGATCGCGACCTGGAAGACTGGCTGCCAGCTTCCCGGAATCGCAAGTCCGCCTGATCCCCTTCCTACTCCTACCCCATTGAACCTGCGCCCTGGCGCGGGATGAGGACTGTCATGTCTGAACAAATCGAGATCCGCATGGGCGCCATGGCGCCAAGCCTGGTCGAGCAGCTAGTACCCCATGGTGTGAGCCAGGAGGCCGCCGAGCGATTCGAGCGCCTGAACAAGGCCATCACCGGGCTGCGCCTGGGCGACCTGCTGCCAGACGCTCAGGCGAAGAAGTGCCGCGACAAGCTGTTCAAGCAGATCGAGAAAGAGCTGCAGCGCGCGGGAGCGTAGCCATGGAAAAGATTGCAGACGCAAAGATCCGCCGCCAGCTGGTAGAGGGCGTCGGCGTAAATGACGCCGACTACCAGGTGAAGATTGTAGGGCAGAACAGTCGCACTGCTGATGGGCGGCGCATCCAAAAGTACTTGTGGGAGTGCCCGTTCTATAGCAGATGGAAGGGGATGCTAAGGCGCTGCTACAACTCCAGATACAAGGCCACGCGGCCAACTTACGCGGGCTGCTCTGTCGTTGACTCATGGCTCGTCTTCTCCAACTTCAAGAGCTGGATGGAGAAGCAAGATTGGCAGGGCAAGGAAATCGACAAGGACCTGCTGGTGCCTGGCAATAAGCTGTACGGCCCAGACACCTGTGTGTTCATCGATAGAGCCGTCAACGTCTTCCTCACCGAGCGCAAGGGCGACAGAAGCGCTGGCCTTGTAGGCGTCTATCAAGAGCGTCGGAGGAGAGGATTTAAGGCGAACTGCCAAGACGTCGACTCTGGCCGCCAGATCTACCTCGGGCGCTTCGCTACCGCCGAGGAAGCGCACGAGGCCTGGAGAAAATTCAAGCTGAGCCAGGCACTGATACTTGCCGCTAGACAATCCGACCCTAGGGTCGCCGCGGCCCTAATCGCCCGTTACCAGGCCCAAGAAGCTCAGGAGGCTGCATGAGCACAGACCGCGAACTGCTGGAGCTGGCGGCGAAGGCTGCCGGCTACGAGATCGAGTGGGTGCGTAACTCCGGATGCCATTACCGCTGCGAGGAAGAGATCGGGCGCGAGCAATGGTGCCCACTGGACGACGACGGTGACGCGCTGCGACTGGCTGCAGCGCTGCGACTGCAGATTCTGCCCGGCAAGCATCATAGGGACGGGTGCAGTGTGAATCCGACACACCACAATACGCCCGGCGTGACTTCATTCGTCGAGAGCAAAGACATGGCCGAGCAAATGCGCCGTGCCATCACCTGGGCGGCCGCCGAGATCGGCAGGGCCATGCCATGAGCTGGAGACCTGCTATCTACCGAGACTCGCCCAGAGAAAAGCTCCAGCATCGCCGGGACATGATGGGTGATAAGCGCAGGAACGGCCGGCTGCTGATCAAAGGACGCCGCTGGGCATTCATCTATCGCCGCCTGATTCGCCTGGCGATAAGCGGGAGGCGCCAGTGAGCCGAATCGAGCACGCAATCGGCTCACCTGATGAGCCGGACACCCAAGATTAACCGGAGGCGATATGCCCAAGATGACCCTGGAGAAGTGGGGCGAGACGAACTTCGACCCCCAGCCCGCCTTGAACACCCTGCGCAAATGGGCACGCGAGGGCAGGATCTTCCCAGCGCCGGTGAAGCACGGCCGGAGCTACTATGTCGATCCGGATGCCCAGTACATCAAGCCCGGATCGCTGCGGGCCCGAGTGACGGAGAAACGCCATGGCAGCAAGGCCGCGTAAGACCGGATCGAAAGACCTCCCGCCCAACCTCTACCGCAAGCTCGACGCCCGCAACGGGGTCACCTACTACAGCTATCGCGACCCGGTGTCCGGCCGGACCTTCGGCCTGGGCACCGACAAGCAAGCTGCCATCATGGAAGCCCACACCCAGAACCTCGACCTGATGGGCCGGGCCCTGCCCAGCCTGGCGGAGCGGATTGCGTCAGCGCCGCGGCGACCGTTCGCGTCGTGGATCGAGCAGTACCAGAAGGACTATGAGAAGAAGGGGCTGGCGCCATCGTCCGTGCGCAACGTGCGGATGAGGCTGGCCAACCTGGTGAAGCGCTTCGGGGATCATGACATCGGCGAGATCTCGACCTTCGCCGTAGCCTCCTACCTAAAGGAGATGGCTGAGGCCGGGAAGGCGCAGATGGCCAGGGCGATGCGCTCGCTGCTGCGGGACGTCTTCAATGAGGCCATCGCTGCGGGCTGGCGGAAGGACAACCCTGTCGATGTGACGAAGGCGGCCCGGGTGACGATTCAGCGCCAGCGGCTCACGCTGGAGACCTGGCGGCTGATCTATGAGGAGGCCAGGCAGCCCTGGCTGAAGCGAGCCATGGAGCTGGCGGTGCTGACGGGGCAGCGGCGGGATGACCTGGCGCGCATGCAGTTCCGGGACGTGGTGGACGGCGCGCTGCAGGTGGAGCAGTCGAAGACAGGGATGCGGCTCAGGCTGAGCACAGAGATCCGACTGGAATGCCTCGGCCTGGACCTGGGCGAGGTGATTCGCTCGTGCCGTGACCGGGTGCTGGCCAAGACCCTGATCCATCACTCGAAGCGGGTCAGCGCGGCCAAGCCTGGTGATCCGCTGATGCTCGACACCCTGTCGAAGGCCTTCGCGGAAGCGCGGGACCGGGCGGCGGCCAAGGCTGGCATCACGTTCGGCGACTCTCCGCCGACCTTCCACGAGCAGCGGTCGCTGGCGGCGCGCCTGCACGAAGCCGAGGGCCGGAGTGCCCAGGCATTACTCGGCCACAAGTCGTCGAAAACCACGGCGATCTACCGGGACAGCCGGGGCGCCGAGTGGGTCAGCGTGGCATAATAGTTTTGGAGAGATTTTGGAGAGGTTTTGGAGAAGTCCTCTATGCCGCGTGAAACCTATAGTCTGAGCCTCTACGGCATCAAGGCCTGTGACACCATGAAGAAGGCCCGCCTGTGGCTCGACGAGCACGGCCAGGCCTATCACTTCCATGACTACAAGCAGAGCGGCATCGACCGCGAGCGGCTGGCGGCCTGGTGCGCGGAGCATGGCTGGGACAAGGTGCTCAATCGCGCCGGTACCACCTTCCGCAAGCTCGACGAGGCCCAGAAGGCCGACCTCGACACCGCCAAGGCCATCGACCTGATGCTGGCGCAGCCTTCGATGATCAAGCGACCCGTGCTCGATCTGGGCGACCGTACCCTGCTGGGCTTCAAGCCCGAGCTCTATGCCGCGGCCCTGAACTGATCCCGCGGCCACCGCCCCTACTACCGAACATCTCGCACCGACCGGATCGGTGCCTCTGCAAAGGAACAGTCTCATGTCGAATGCCCTCTTCAGTATCGCCTTCGGTGTCGGCACCCAGAATCGCCAGGACGCCTGGCTGGAAGTCTTCTATGCGCAGCCACTGCTGAATCCCCCGGCGGCGCTGGTGGAGGCGGTCGCGCCGCTGCTGGACTACCAGGGTGGCAACCAGGCCATCGCCTTCGCCCCGGCCCAGGCCCGCGGTCTGGCCGAAGCCCTCAAGGGCATCGATGCCGTGCAGTCGGCCCTGCTGACCCGCCTGGCCGAAAGCACCAAGCCGCTGGTGGCCACCCTGCTGGCGGAAGACGCCGCCCCCGCCTCCACCCCCGAGGCCTATCTGAAGCTGCACCTGCTGTCCCACCGTCTGGTCAAGCCCCACGGCCTGAACCTCAGCGGCATCTTCGCCCTGCTGCCCAACGTGGCCTGGACCAACCAGGGCGCCGTCGACCTGGCCGAGCTGCCGGCCGAACAGCTTGAAGCCCGCCTGCGCGGCAAGCTGCTGGAAGTCTTCTCGGTGGACAAATTTCCCAAGATGACCGACTACGTGGTGCCGGCCGGCGTGCGCATCGCCGATACCGCCCGCGTGCGCCTGGGTGCCTATGTGGGTGAAGGCACCACGGTGATGCACGAAGGCTTCGTCAACTTCAACGCCGGTACCGCCGGCCCCGGCATGATCGAAGGCCGCGTTTCCGCGGGCGTCTTCGTCGGCAAGGGCTCGGACCTGGGCGGTGGCTGCTCCACCATGGGCACCCTGTCGGGCGGCGGCAACATCATCATCAGTGTGGGCGAAGGCTGCCTGATCGGCGCCAACGCCGGCATCGGCATCCCGCTGGGCGATCGCTGCACCGTGGAATCCGGTCTCTATGTGACCGCCGGCACCAAGGTGGCGGTGCTGGACGACCAGAATCAGCTGGTGCGCGTGGTCAAGGCCCGTGAGCTGGCCGGTCAGAGCGATCTGCTGCTGCGCCGCAATTCGGAAACCGGTGCGGTCGAGTGCAAGACCAACAAGACCGCCATCGAACTCAACGAAGCGCTGCACGCGCACAACTGAGTCCACAACCGGGCAGCCCGCCTCGCGCGGGCTACCCCGGAGCTGTCGCCATGTCGCTACCCTCCCCCTGGAGAGCCGAGTTTCCGGCTTTCACCGCCTTCGCCGCCGATGGCATCACCTACCTCGACAGCGCCGCCACGGCGCAGAAGCCCCAGGTGGTGCTGGATGCCCTGCTGGCCAGCTACAGCCTGGGTGCGGCCAATGTGCACCGGGCCCAGCACTGGGCTGCCGAGCGCGCCACCGCCGCCTACGAAGGCGCCCGGGGGCGGATCGCCGCCTGGTTGGGCGCCACCGCACCGCACGAGGTGGTGCTGACCCGCGGCGCGACCGAGGCGCTCAACCTGCTGGCCTACGGGCTGGAAAACGCCTTCGCGGCCGGGGACGAAATCCTCATCAGCGCCTTGGAGCATCACGCCAACCTCTTGCCCTGGCAACAGTTGGCCCGGCGTCGCGACCTTGCACTCAGGGTCATCCCCCTGACCCCTAGCGGTCATCTGGACCTGGCAGCCGCCGAGCGGTTGCTGGGGCCACGAACGCGCGTGGTCGCGGTCAGCCAACTGTCCAATGTGCTCGGCACCTGGCAGCCGCTGGCGGAACTCGCAGCCCTGGTCCGGGCACGCTCGCCGGCCTGGCTGGTGGTGGACGGCGCCCAGGGCGCGGTCCATGGACGGCATCGCCCGGCCGACTTCGATGCCGATTTCTATGTCTTTTCCGGCCACAAGCTCTATGCCCCCGAGGCCATCGGCGTGCTCTGGGGCAAGGCCGACTGCCTGGCGCAGCTCAAGCCCTGGCAGTTCGGCGGCGAGATGGTGCAACACACCACCTTCACCGACGCCCGCTTCCAAGCCGCGCCCATGGGCTTCGAGGCGGGGACGCCGTCCATAGGCGCGGCCATCGCCCTGGGCGCGGCGGTCGACTGGCTGCAGGGCCAGGACGAGACGCTGATCCGCGGTCACGAGCAGGCCCTGAGTCTGAAGCTGCTGGCCGGGCTGGCCGCCCGCGACGGTGTGCGAGTGCTGGGCGAACCCCAGATCGCCCTGGCCAGCTTCCAGGTCGCGGGCGTCGACGTCGGCGATCTTTCCCATCTGCTGGGGGAACAGGGCATCGCGGTGCGCGCCGGTCAGCACTGCGCCATGCCGCTGTTCCAGACCCTGCAGACCCCCGGCGCACTGCGGGTCTCCCTGGGCCTGTACAACGATGCCGAGGATCTGCAGCGCTTTTTCACTGCCCTGGACAAGGCCCTGGAGCTCTTGCGATGAATCTGCTTCCCGATGCGGCGGAAGCCCGCCGCGCCTTCGTCATCGCCAAGGGCTGGGAGGCGCGCTCGCGACTGCTGCTGCAGTGGGCCGAGCGCCTGCCGGCGGTGCTCGAGGAGCGTGACGAGGACCTGGTACAGGGCTGCGAGAGCCGGGTGCGCCTGACCCATGAAGCCCAGGGCGATCGTCACTTCTTTCGTGCCAGCAGCGAATCCCGGGTGCTCAAGGGACTGCTCGCCGTGGTGCTGGTGCGCGCCAATGGCCTGAGCCGCGAAGAATTGGGCCGCCTCGACATCCACGGCTGGCTGGGCGAACTCGGCCTGGAACGGCAGCTGTCGCAATCGCGCAGCAATGGCCTGAATGCCGTGCTCACGCGGATGCGCGAACTGGCGGCCTAGCCTTCGCGGGCCGCCGGATTGCGCCGCGCGCGGAAGAACTCGGTCAGCACCTGGCCACAGGCCTCGGCCAGCACCCCGCCCTCCACCAGCACCCGGTGGTTGAGGAAGTCCTGCTCGAAGAAGCGCCCGCGACTCTGGGCCATGCCGGCGCGCGGCTCGCTGGCGCCATAGACCAGGCGCTGGATGCGACTGTGGACGATGAGGCCGGCGCACATGCTGCAGGGTTCGAGCGTCACATAGAGGGTCGCACCCGGCAGCCGGTAGTTGGCCAGGCGCGCGGCGGCGTCGCGAATCGCCTGCATCTCGGCATGGGCGCTGGGATCGTGGGCACCGATGGGCCGATTGAAGCCGCGGCCGATGATCTCGCCGTCGAGCACCACCACGGCGCCGACCGGCACCTCGCCCTGGGCGGCGCCCTGCTCCGCCAGGGCCAGGGCCTCACGTATGAAGAGGTCATCCCGGCTGCGGTCGATGATGGGCAAGGGGCGGAAGCGGGCCATGACTGAACTCTGGACAAAGCGCCATGATACCGCCGTCAGCCCGGGAGGCCAGCCGCGGGATCCGCCGTCAAAGATGAACGCCTAAGCAAAAAATGATCGCGATAATAGTTATCAGGTACCGACAATGCGAAACTCACGCGATGGCTGTCAGCAGTGCGTGAACGGCATCACATTCACAGCCATTCGGTGCTGAAGCTTTAACAGGGCCGCCTCGATGCGGTCCTATTCGAGAGTTCATCTGAGACAGTCGCATGATTGCTGCACCCTCCGGTCAGTCCCTGCAAAGCTGCGAAAGCGAGCCGATCCGCATTCCAGGCGCTATCCAGGCACACGGCTACCTCGTCGCTTTCGATGAGGCGGAGGGGCTGATCAAGCATGTCAGTCGCAATCTGCCCGAGCTGCTCGGCAAGCCCCAGGTCGAGCTGCTGGATCGACCGCTGCAACAGGTGTTGCCCTTCGAGCTGTTCGAACAGGTGCGGCAGGCCCTGACCCTGGAGCATCTGGAAGAAGCCAATCCGTTGAGCTGGACGCGCCCGGCCCGCGACATGGACGTGATCCTGCATCGCAACCATGGCCTGGTGTTCCTGGAATTCGAGCCGGACGACCATGGCGGCGTCGAGCCCGCCGGGCTGGCCCGCGCCCTGGCCCGCCTGCAGCAGGCGCGTACCCTGCCCGAGCTGTGCGAGGGTGCGGTGCGCGAGGTGCGCGCCCTGACCGGCTTCGATCGGGTGGTGGTCTATCGCTTCGATGATGGCGGCGATGGCCAGGTGGTGGCCGAAGATCGCATCGAGGACATCGACAGCTACCTGGGCATGCACTTTCCGGCAAGCGACATCCCCGCCCAGGCCCGGGCGCTCTATCACGAGAACTGGATCCGCAACATTCCCGATGCCCAGTACGAGGCGATCCCGCTGATACCGGCCTTTCTGCATGGCACCGAGCGCGACCCCATCGATCTGACCCATGCCGTCCTGCGCAGCGTATCGCCCATCCACTGCCAGTATGTCCGCAACCAGGGCCTGCGCGCCTCCATGAGCGTGTCGCTGATCAGCGACGACAAGCTCTGGGGGCTGATCAGCTGTGGCCACCGCCACCCCCTGTATCTGCCCTATCGCACGCGGATGGCCTGCCGCTCCGTCGGGGTACTGGTGTCGCTGATGATCCGCGCCTTGGAGAATCGCCAGGTGCAGCGCGAGATCGACGCCCGCGAGGCCCAATTGGCGGCGCTGATCCAGGGCATGTGCAACAGCCGTGACGAGGTGCTCAGCGGACTCTGCGAGCGGCCCACCGACCTCCTGGAGCTGGTGGATGCCGCCGGGGTCGCGGTGCTTGTGGAGGACGAGCTCTGTACCCTGGGAGAATGCCCTGGCGCGGAGGACATTCGCGTCCTCGCCGCCTGGGTCACGGCCGAGATGGACGCTTCGGGCATCTATGCGACCCGCTGCCTGGCCGACGAATTACCCGACGCCCGCCGCTACAGTGCCAGAGCGAGCGGCGTGCTGGCTCTGGCACTGCCCAAGCCGGTGCGCAACCTAGTGCTCTGGTTCCGCCCCGAAATCGTCACCACCGTGGTCTGGAGCGGCAACCCGGCCAAGCTGGAAGTCACGGCGCCCGCGCCGGGCCCAGGGCTCAATTATCCGCATCCGCGGCGCTCCTTCGATGCCTGGAAGGAACTGGTGCGGCTGCGTTCCGAACGCTGGCGCCCCGCCGATCTGTTCGCCGCCAAGGACCTGCGCCGCTCGGCCATCGAGCTGGACCTGGCGCGCCAGGTCGAGCGCGAACGGCAGGCGGTGCGGCTGCGCGACGAGATCGTCGCGGCGGTCTCCCATGACCTGCGCAGCCCCATCACCATCATCCTGATGAAGGTCGGGATGCTGCAGCGCCAGCTGGAAAAACTGGCCCCGGACGATGACCGCCTGCCCGGTTCGCTGGAGGTGATAGAGACCGCGGCCAGTCGCATGAACGCCCTGATCAACGACCTGCTGGACCTGTCGAAGATCGAATCGGATCGCCTGGCGCTGGATCTGAAGCCGGCGCGCCTGGCCGACGTCTGCGCACAACCCATCCTGCTGTCGCGCCCGCTGGCGGAGATCAAGAACATCAGCCTGGAATACGCCGCCGATCCGGATCTCCAGGTGCTGGTGGAAGCCGAGCGCATCTTCCAGGTGCTGATGAATCTGCTGGGCAATGCCATCAAGTTCACCGCCCCAGGCGGTCTGGTACAACTCAGCATGCGACAGGTCGGCGACCTGGCGGAGATCAGCGTGACGGACAATGGTCGCGGCATGGACCAGGCGCAACAGGCGCGGGTGTTCGAGCGCTTCTGGCATGTCCAGGAAGACAACCCCACCGGTCATGGCCTGGGGCTGTACATCGCCAAGGGCATCGTCGAAGCCCACGGCGGCGAGCTGAGCGTCACCAGCGCCCTGGGTCAGGGCAGCACCTTCAGCTTCACCCTGCCTATCGCGCCCTAGCGCAACCGGACGAGAGAAAGGCAAGCCCCGGTGGCCGACAGCGACGTTGAAACCACCGGGGGAGCGCTGGGCTCGCTGTAATGGACGCCAGCGAAACGCCGCGAATTCCCGCCTTTCGTCGGGCTCGCAGGGTCATTTTCTTCAATACCGCCAAGGGTCATCCTCGCTAGGTTCAGGTCTTCCCAACCGTAGAGACCTCGCGATGACCCTGATCCTGTCCATGGCCGCCTTCGCCCTGGTGGCTTCCCTCTCCCCCGGCCCGGTCAATCTGGTGGGCTTCAACACCGGTCTCACCCATGGCTGGCGGCCGGCCCTGTGGCATGTCGCCGGGGCCACCCTGGGCTTCGTCGTCCTGCTGGTCGCCGTCGGCCTCGGCCTGCACGAGATGCTGGCTGCCTGGCCGGCGCTGCTCTGGATACTGCGCGTGGCGGGCGCCTTCTTCCTGCTGTACCTGGCCTGGAAACTGGCACGGGCCTCGGGTGACCTGGGCAGCGGCGCGCTGACGGCCTGCCCGGGCTTTCGCGATGGCGCCCTGCTCCAGTGGCTCAATCCCAAGGCCTGGCTCGCCGCCGCGGCCGGGGTGGCGCTGTTCGTCGGCGAGGATCGCGGCCGCCTGGCGCTGTTCGCCGGCCTCTACCTGGTGATCTGCTTCGCCTCCCTGGCCTGCTGGGCGGTAGCCGGCCAGTGGCTGCGTGGTCGTGCCCTGACGCCAGGTCGCCTGCGTCTGCTCAATCGCGGCCTCGCCGCGCTGCTGGTGCTCTGCGCCGCGACTCTGCTATGGGAGGGCTGACGCGGCGCGATACTGACCGGGGGTGGCCGCCACCAGGCGCTTGAAGGTGCGCTGCAGGTGGGCCTGGTCGGCGAAACCGGTGGCCAGGGCGACCTCGGCCAGCCCCTCGCCCTGGCGCAGCCGTTGCCGTGCCAGGCGAATGCGCCGGTCGATCAGGTAGGCATGGGGCGTCAGACCATAGTGCTGGCGAAAGCTGCGAATCAGCTGGGTGGGCGAGAGATCGGCCACCTGGCTCAACTGCGCCAGGCTGACCCCTTCGCCGCAATGGGCATCGAGAAATTCGGCGGCACGCCTCAGCCGGCGATCCTCGCGCAGCCGTGCGGGCGCGACCGGCGTACGCCCCAGTCGCGCCAGCACGGCTGCGAAGTACAGCAGCGTCTGGCTCTGGCGCTGCAGGGTAAGGCTGTCGGGATCCACCAGGCAGGCATGCAGGGCTTCCAGGCCGGCATAGAGCTGGCCGTCCCGGGACAGCTGTGCCGCCAGGGGCTGGAAGTCGTCGTGACCTGGGCGCTGCAGCTCGGCCAGCCAGCCGGCGTCGACGTGCAGCATGCGATAGCGCCAGGCGACCTCGCCCTGGGGATTGCAGGCATGGACGTCACCGGGATTCATCAGCACCAGGGTCCCCGCCCCTACCAGCTCGCGGGTCCGGCCATTGTGATAGCGACTGCGCCCACCCAGCACGGTGCCGATGGAAAAGGTCTCGTGGGAGTGCGGGGCATAGCAGAGCGCGCGGCCGTCCTGGATGGAGCGGGCTTCGAGAAAGGGCAGCGCGGGATCGCGCCAGAACTGGGGGACGGCGCCAATAGCGGTCATGCGGCAGGGATTCCGGGACGACGGATCGGATCAGTCTAGACGTCGTCCCGGGAGGGGGAAAGCCAGGCGGTCAACGCGTGGCGGCGTCTTCGGCTTCTTCCAGCAGGACATCGGCGGTGATCAGGTAGTCGGCGTCCGGGTGCAGCTCGGCGCCCAGCGCCAGTTGCTGCGCCGCGGCGGCCAGGGTCGGCGCGCCCTGGTAGGTGGCGTTGAGTTCGGCCAGCAGGAGGCCCATGTCCTTGTGCATCAGCGCCGCCGGGAATTGCGGGGCGAAATCGCCGTCGCGCAGGGCTGCCAGCTTGCGCTGGTGATGGGGCGAGAGCACCGCCAGATCGCCGAACACCTCGAACAGCACCTCGGCATCCAGGCCGGCGCGGGTGGCATAGGCCAGGGCTTCGGCCAGGGCGGCGAGTCCGGCGCCCATCAGGCCGTTGATGGCCAGCTTGATGGCCGCGCCCTGCCCGGTCGAACCGACGTGGTGCACGGTCTTGCCCAGGACTTCCAGGATCGGCCACGCACGTTCCACCGCTTCGGGCTCGCCGCCGGCCAGGATCACCAGCTGCGCCTTTTCCGCCTCGGGCGTACTGCCGGACACCGGCGCCTCGACCACGGCGATGCCGCGGGCCCGGCCGGCCGCTTCCAGACGCAGCGACAGCGCCGGCGAGTTGGTGCTGGTGTTGATCAGCAGGCGACCGGATTCCAGGCGAGCGAGGACACCGTCTGGCCCGAGCAAGACCTGTTCGAGGATGGCATCGTTGGGCAGGGAAACGATGATTACGTCGGCCTGGGGCAACAGGGTCGCCAGGGGCTCCATGGGCGTGCCGTGGCGCTCGCCGTCCTGCTGGTGCTCGGCATAGGCGCTGACCGCATAGCCGGCCTCGCGCAGGTTGGCGCCCATGCGCTGGGCCATGGCGCCAAAGCCGATGAAACCGATCGAGGGATGAGCGGACATGAGGGGAGCTCCCGGTAGAGGATGGTGGTATCTCGACTCTGCCTCCGGGCCGGGGTTCCGCCCTGCAAGGCCCTAGATCCCGCTGAACCAGTTGTAGCCCTGGTCCTCCCAGTAGCCACCGGGATAGTCGTTGGTCACGAACAGCGCCTGGATGTGCTTGGGATTCTTGAAGCCGAGCTTGGTGGGTACCCGCAGCCGCAGCGGATAGCCGTAGTCCGGCGGCAGGGCCACCTGGCCGAAGTCCAGCGCCAGCAGGGTCTGGGGATGCAGCGCCGAGGCCATGTCGATGCTGGAGTAGTAGCGGTCGGCGCACTTGAAGCCGACGTACTTGGCCGTGGTGTCGGCGCCGATGCGTTCTAGGAAGGTGCGCAGCGGCACCCCGCCCCACTGGCCGATGGCGCTCCAGCCTTCGATGCAGATGAAGCGGGTGATGTCGGCGCGCTGCGGCAGGCGGCGCAGGTCTTCCAGGGTCCAGGCCTGCTTGTTGGCGACCAGACCGGAAACCTCCAGGCGGTAGTCACTCAGGTCCACTTCCGGGACGTTGTATTCGGGATAGAAGGCGTTGAAGGGAAAGGGGTTGGTGATCTGGCTGGCGGCATAGGTCGGCGCCAGGCGCTCGCGGCCGAACAGCCAGGCCTGCACTCGGTCGTTGAAACGCGACATCGACCAGAGCACCTTGTCGACGCTGTCGCCGTCCTGCAGGTTGCAGCCGCTGAGCATCGCCAGGGCGCCCACGGTCAGGCCCTGCTTGAGCAGCAGGCGTCGTTGCAGATTTTCCACCTGCCGCTGTTGCGCCGGCTCCAGGCGCAGGCGTTCACGCCGACTCATCGTTAACCTCCTCGTGCGCCCGGCCGGTGATCATCGGCGGCAGGGTGCGGGGGACCAGGATGACCAGGGCCAGGTGCACGACGACGAAGGCGCCGATGCCGGCCATGGCGAAGAAATGCACGTAGCGGGCGGTGTCGAAGCCGCCGAGCAGCGCGGCCAATCCCTGCAGCTGCACGGGTTTCCAGATGGCCAGCCCGGAGAGCACCACCAGCACCCCGAGCGCCAGCACGCCCCAGTAGAGCAGGCGCTGCACGGCGTTGTAGGTGCCGAGCCGATGACCCAGGCGCAAGCGCACGGCGGCGGCGAAATCGCGGCCGATGGCGCGCGGCGACAGCGGCAGGAAATCGCGCCGGAAGTGGCCGCTGAACAGGCCATAGAGCAGATAGACCAGGCCGTTCACCACCAGCAGCCAGAACACCGCCAGGTGCCAGGCGATGGCACCGCCCAGCCAGCCGCCAAGGGTCGCCCAGGCGGGAAAGGTGAAGGGGAATAGCGGCGAGGCGTTGTAGATCGCCCAGCCGCTCATGAACATGCAGGGCATCGCCAGGGCGTTGAGCCAGTGGGTGAGGCGCACCGGCCAGCGGTGCACCAGGCGCCGTCGCGAGGTGGTCATGACATGTCCCTCTCTACCGCGAGATGGGGGCGGTCGCCATCTCAACGAGGCGACCGCGGGGGCTTGGAGCCTGTTCACGATCTCGCGAGCTAGAGACAAACAAGGCCTAAGGCGGCCCCGCGAAAATGGCTGAGGGAGCGGATCGGACCCGCGCTCGGGCTTACGAGCGGTAAATGAGCATTCCGACCGGGCTGGCGACCCAGGACATTTTCAACACAGTTTGGCCGACGCGCAGCAGACCGTGAATAGGTTCTTACATGGGCGGGGTGAAACCGTCCTTGCCTACGGCCACGCCCTTGGCGTGCTTGCCGTCTTCGGCCGGGAACAGCACCACCTTGGCGCCAGGCTTGAGCAGGCTGCGGTCGCCCTTCTCGACATAGGCGATGGGCACGTCCTCCGGTACCACCAGCTGCTTCTCGCCACCCTTGTACTGCACGGTCAAGGTGCGGCCGTTGGCCTTCTTGAGTTCGCCGACGGTGCCATTGGTCATGGTGCCGGTACTGCCATCGGCGTTTTCCCAGCCGTAGTGGCCTTCGCCGGTGCCGCGCAGGCTGGCCTCGAACACCGTCACCTCCAGCGCCTTGAGGGTGCCATCGGGCTGGGGAATGGCGGCGGAGCCGATGAAGCTGTTGGCTTCGATGCGATCCAGATTGGCCTTGGACACGGCGCGATAGCTGGTCTTGTCGTCCAGCATCAGGGTCTGGTGGGCACCATTGCGGGTGGTGAAGGCCAGGGTGTCGCCCTGGACGCTGTCCACGGTGCCGCGCATGGGCTTGACGGTGGGCATGGGCGCGGCCTGGGCCAGCAGGGCGCTGCTGGCGAGCAGCAGGGCGAGAGAACCGCGGAGCAGAGTCTGGGTACGCATGAAGCCTCCTGGGATAGGGAATCGCCCCGCCACAGTGCGACGCGTGGGGGGTCAGCAAGATGACCGGCGAATGACAAAAATGTCACCCAGCGGAGCGACCGGAGGCCCTACCATTAGCTCATGCATATTCTCCTCATCGAAGACGACCAGAAGACCGGCGAGTACCTGAAGAAGGGCCTCGGCGAATCCGGCTACGCGGTCGACTGGACCCAGCACGGCGCCGATGGCCTGCACCTGGCCCTGGACGGCCGTTACGACCTGATCATCCTCGACGTCATGCTGCCCGGCATCGACGGCTGGCAGATCATGGAGGTACTGCGCAAGAAGCTCGACGTGCCGGTGCTCTTTCTCACCGCCCGCGACGGCCTGCAGGATCGTATCCGCGGCCTGGAGCTGGGCGCCGACGACTACCTGGTCAAGCCCTTCTCCTTCGTCGAATTGCTGCTGCGCATCCGCACCCTGCTGCGGCGTGGCGTGGTGCGCGAGCCCGAGCATTTCCACCTGGCCGATCTGCAACTGGACCTCCTGCGGCGGCGGGTGACCCGTGGCGACGACCTCATCGTGCTGACCAACAAGGAGTTCGCCCTGCTGCACCTGCTGCTGCGCCGCGAAGGCGAGGTGCTGTCGCGCACCCTGATCGCCGCCGAGGTCTGGGACATGAATTTCGACAGCGACACCAACGTGGTGGACGTGGCCATCAAGCGGCTGCGCGCCAAGGTCGACAACCCCTATCCAGTCAAGCTGATCCATACCGTGCGCGGCATCGGCTACGTCTGCGAGGTGCGGCCTTGAGTGCGCGCTCACCCTCGCTGATCCTGCGCGCCACCCTGGGCTTCGCCCTGGTGGCGCTGCTCGCCGTGGGCGGTGCCGGCCTGTTCCTCTACCACAGCCTGGAACGGACGGTGCTGGAGCGCGCCGACTACGCCCTGCTCGGTCGCCTGGCGCATTTTCGCAGCCTGCTCAGCGCCGATCTGTCGCTGGAGACCCTGGGCCGCAGTCCGCAGCTGTTCGCCAACATGCTGGGCAACGAGCAGGATGTCTTTCTCATCGGCGCGCCGGGCGCCAAGCCGGTAATCGCCTCCAATCCGCTGCAGATCGCCCTGCCCGAGCTGGCCGTCATTCCCCAGACCCGGCGACCGACCCGCGCCGATCTGCGCGAAGGCCAGCTGGCCGACGGCACCCGCTGGCGCGCGGCGCGGGTCGCGGTGAACACCCCCGAAGGCCCGGTGGAACTGACCGCCGCCCATGTGCTGCGCAATGAGGACACCACCCTGGCCGATTTCCGGCTGGGCCTGATCGGCGCGGTGACCCTGGCCTTCCTGTGTACCGCCGGCCTCGGCTATCTGCTGCTGCGGCGCGGTCTGGCGCCGCTGCGGCGCATCGCCCGCCATGCCGGCGGCATCACCCCGACCCGCCTGGCCGCGCCCCTGGAGCTGGCCGATGCCCCGCGCGAGTTGCAGCCGCTGGTGGAAAACTACAACGCCATGCTGGCGCGCCTGGCCGACGGCTATGGCCGGCTGGTGCAATTTTCCGCCGACCTCGCCCACGAGATCCGCACCCCGATCAATGCCCTCATGGGCCATACCGAGGTCGCCCTGCGCCAGGTGCGCAGCGCCGAGGACTACCAGGCGCTGCTGGCGTCCAACCTGGAAGAGCTGGAGCGCATCTCGCGGCTGGTGGAAAGCATCCTCTTCCTCGCCCGCGCCGACGACGCCCAGGCGGTGCTGACGCCGCAGCCACTGCAGCTGGACGAAGAGCTGGCGCGCATCGCCGACTATTTCGAAGGACCGGCCGACGAACGCGGCCTGCGCCTGGTGGTGGTCGGTGGCGGCCAGGTGGTCGCCGATCCGCTGATGCTGCGCCGCGCCCTGAGCAACCTGGTGGCCAATGCCATTCGCTACGCCGAGCCGGATGGCGAGATCCGCCTGCAGGCGGACGGCGGCCGCATCCGCGTCAGCAATGCCGGACCCGCCCTGGCGCCGGCGCAGCTGCAACGGCTGTTCGACCGCTTCTATCGCGCCGATCCCTCGCGCCATCAACCCCATGATTCCAACGGCCTGGGCCTGGCCATCGTCGCGGCGATCATGCGCCTGCACGGGGGTCGTGCCGAGGTCGAGCAGGACGCGCGGGGCATCCATTTCAGCCTGGTCTTCCCGACCCCGGCGGCCTGAGCCGGGTCGCGGATAGCGACCTATCCCTCAAACCACGCAACCGCCCGTCACCAAAGGACTTTTTCCGCTTGCCCAGGCCGGCTATGGGCTGCATCGACCCGTCCACTACTGTACATTCATCTACCTTAGGCAATAAGCAAGGGTGGTAGGCGATGAGCGTGGATGTCGAACTGGTGCTGGCCGGCAAGATCGGTTTTGCGGCGCACCAGAACGCGGTGCCCGTGCTGCGCGAATTGCGCCTCACCCACAGCGGCCAGGACCCCCTGGTCGACGTCAGCCTGACGGTAACCGCAGAGCCGGCCTTCGTGGTCCCGCGCACCTGGCACCTGGAGCGCCTGGACCCCAAGGGCATCCTCCATCTCGATGATCGCGACCTCGAATTCGACGCCGCCCTGCTCGGCAGTCTGCAGGAAAGCCTGGTCGCCCAGCTGACCTTCACGGTACGCCAGGGCGAGACGATCCTGCAGACGCGGCGCTATCCGGTCGAGCTGCTGGCCCGCAACCAGTGGGGCGGCGTGGACAGCATGCCCGAGCTGGCCGCGGCCTTCGTCATGCCCAACGACCCGGCGGTGGATCGCCTGCTGGGCGCGGCCGCCGAGGTCTTGCGCCGCGCTGGCAAGTCCACGGCGCTGGACGGGTACGAGAGCGGCTCACGGCGACGCGTCTGGGAGCTGGGTTCGGCGCTCTGGTCGGCGCTGTGCGGTTTGCAGCTGACCTACGCGGTACCGCCGGCCAGTTTCGAGCGCCAGGGCCAGAAGATCCGCACGCCGGGCGCCATCCTCGACGGCGGCCTGGCCACCTGCCTGGATCTGGCCCTGCTCGCCTGCGCGGCGCTGGAACAGGCCGGTCTCAACCCGCTCTTGGTCATCACCCGCGGCCATGCCTTCGCCGGGGTCTGGCTGCAGCCCCAGGAGTTCGCCCAGCTGCTGACCGACGACGCCGAGCCGGTGCGCAAGCGGGTGGCGCTCAAGGACCTGCTGGTCTTCGAGACCACCCAGGCCACCGCCTCGCCGCCGCCCTCGTTCAGCCAGGCCATGCAACTGGCCGAGCGGCAGCTGGACGACGAGAGTTTCGTGCTGGCGCTGGATGTCCGCCGCGCCCGCCTGCAGCGGATCCGCCCGCTGGCGGTGCCCGGCCAGCCGGCCATCAATGCCGACGGCCTGCTGCTGCCAGGCGAAGCCCTGGAAGAAGCCCCGCCGCTGCCGGCCTTCGACGTGGACGTCGAGGCGGCGCCGACCACCCCGGTCGGCCGCCTGGCGCTGTGGCAGCGCAAGCTGCTCGATCTCACCACCCGCAATCGCCTGCTGCATGTGCCGGACAACGCCCGCAGCGTGCCCCTGCTCTGCCCCGAGCCGGCGGCGCTGGAGGATCGCCTGGCCGAGGGCCGGGCATTGCGCCTGGTGCCGCTGCCGGATCTGGCGGTGAGCGGGCGCGACGCCGTGCTGCACGAGGCCCGCGAGCACGAGAATCTCGACGACGAATACGCCCGCGGCGCCCTGGCCCGCGGCGAGGTGGTCGCCCCCCTGGATGCCACCAAGCTGGACGCGGCCCTGGTGGAACTCTATCGCCGCGCCCGCAGCGATCTCGACGAGGGCGGCGCCAACACCCTCTACCTGGCGCTGGGTTTCCTGCGCTGGAAAAAGGCCGCCGACGATCCCAAGCACTACCGCGCGCCGCTGATCCTGCTGCCGGTGCGCCTGGAACGGCAGAGCGCCGCCAGCGGCATCACCCTGCACCTGTTCGAGGACGAGCCGCGCTTCAACCTGACCCTGCTGGAGCTCTTGCGCCACGACTTCGACCTGGACATTCCCGGGCTCGACGGCCCGCTGCCCGGCGATGGCAACGGCATCGACGTGGACGGGATCTGGACCAAGGTCCGCCGTGCGGTGCGCGACCTGCCCGGCTTCGAGGTCAGCAACGAATTGCTGCTCGGCCAGTTCTCCTTCGCCAAGTACCTGATGTGGAAGGACCTCACCGAGCGCAGCGACCAGCTGATGGAAAGCCCGCTGGTGCGTCACCTGCTGGAACGCACCACGGAATCCGGCGCCTACCTGAGCGGCGGCAGCTTCCCCCGTGAGCGCGAGCTGGATCGCCAGGTCACCCCGGCCGAACTCTTCACCCCATTGCCGGCGGATTCCTCGCAGCTGGCGGCGGTGCTGGCCTCGGCCGGTGGCCAGGATTTCGTCCTCGACGGCCCGCCCGGCACCGGCAAGTCCCAGACCATCGCCAACATGATCGCCCACAACCTGGCGCTCGGTCGGCGGGTGCTGTTCGTCGCCGAGAAGCGCGCGGCGCTGGACGTGGTGTATCGCCGCCTGGAAGCCCAGGGGCTTGGCGAATTCTGCCTGGAGCTGCATTCGAGCAAGGCGTCCAAGGCCGAGGTGCTCAAGCAGCTGGAGCGCGCCTGGGATACCCGGGACGGCCTCGACGACGAGGAATGGCTGGCCGAGGCCGCCGAGGTGGAACGCCTGCGCGATCGCCTCAATGCGGTGGTGGAACGCCTGCACCGGCGCTGGCCCAACGGCCTGACCCTGCAGCAGAGCATCGGCCGCGTCCTGCTCGACGCCGCCCCTGATACCCCGCGTCTGGCCTGGCCCAACGCCGACGCCCATGACGCCGAGGCCCTGGCCGAGTTGCGCAGCGCCGTGCGCCGCCTGGCGCTGCATGCCGAGACCGGCCGCAGCCTGGCAGCGGATTTCACCCTCCTGCCTGCCCATCCCTGGTCCAACGCCTGGCAGGATGCCCTGGTCGGCGCCGCCGAACGGCTGCGCGACACCCAGCAAACCCTGCAGCAGGCGCGGCAACGCCTGCGCGATGTCCTTGGCCTGCCGCTGGCGGATCAGGTCGCGCCCCGGCGCCTGCTGGAATTCGCCGAGCTGCTGCAGAACGCCGCTGGCCAGGACCTCGCCTTCGCCTTCGGGCCTGGCGCCGCCGAGCGTCAGCGCCAGCTGGGGCGCGCCCTAGAGTTGCTGCGCGACTACCAGACGCTGGAGCGCGAGCTGTCGGTGCCTTATGCCGCCGAAGCCTGTCGCCGCGTCGCCCTGACCCAGCTGGAAACCGCCTGGGACGCCGCCGGGCAGCGCTTCTGGATCTTCGCCAGCCGTGCCCAGCGGCAGGTCACCCAGGATCTCGCCCGTCAGGGCGAAACCCAGGGTCAGCCCGACGTGGCCGCTGACCTGCCGCGCCTGCGTCGCCAGCGCACCCTGCTCACCGAACTGGACGAGCTGGCGCCCACCCTGGCCAGCATCGGTGGCTGGCAGGGCGTCACCAGCGACCTGGACGCCCTGCTCGCGCGCCGCGCCCTGGCGGAAAGGCTGAGTGCGGCGCTACCGACCCTGGCGGAAACCCCCGAGCAGCTGCTGGCCCTGCGCCAGGCCGCGGCGCGCCGGTTGCAGCATCCCGAGGACCAGCCGGCGGACACCACCCTGGCTCCGGCCAGCAGCGCTTTCGCCGCCGCCCTGGAGGCCGCCGAGGCCGCGCGCCAGAGTTTTGCCGAGCAGGCAGGACTGGCGACAGACACCCCCGCCGTCGAGTTAGTACGCACCGCCGCCGCGCTGCTGCGCCAACCCGGTCGCCTCAAGGCCTGGTGCGACTGGCAGCGGGTCCGCGAGGAAGCCGACACCCTCGGCCTGGCACCGCTGATCGCTCGCGCCACGGCCGCTTCGGTCGAGGACCTGGCGGCCCTGTTCGAAACCGCCTATGCCCGCTGGTTCGCCGCTACCGCGCTAGATGCCGAGCCGCTGCTGCGCGACTTCGTCCCGGCCGAGCACGAGAGCGATATCCAGGCCTATCGCCGGCTGGACGATCGCCTGCAGACCCTCGCCGTGCGCCATATCCGCGCCCTGCTCTGCCACGGCCTGCCACCGAAGAACGACGCCGCGCGCCAGGGCGGCGGCTTCGCCGTGCTCAAGCACGAACTGCAGAAGCAACGCCGACACAAGCCGCTGCGCCAGCTGGCCCTGGAAATGGGCGACGCCCTGGCGCGGCTGGCGCCCTGCATGCTGATGAGTCCGCTGTCCATCGCCCAGTACCTGCCGCCGGATGGCGGCCTGTTCGACCTGGTGATCTTCGACGAAGCCTCGCAGATCGCCCCCTGGGACGCGGTGGGCGCCATCGCTCGCGGCGTGCAGGTGGTGATCGCCGGCGATCCCCGGCAGATGCCGCCAACGCGCTTCTTCGACCGCGCCGCCGGCGAGGACGACACCGCCGAGGACCTGGAGAGCATCCTCGACGAATGCCTGGGCGCCGGCATCTACAGCCACAGCCTCAACTGGCACTACCGCAGTCGCCACGAGAGTCTGATCGCCTTTTCCAACCATCACTACTATGACGGCAAGCTCATCACCTTTCCCGCCCCGGAGATCCGTCCGAGCGCGGTGGAATGGCGGCGGGTGGACGGCGTCTACGCCAAGGGCAAGGGACGTCACAACGCCCTGGAGGCCCAGGCCATGGTCGCCGAGGCGGTCAAGCGCCTGCTCGATCCGGCCTTCGCCGGGCTCAGCCTGGGCATCATCACCCTCAACAGCGAACAACAGCGCCTGGTCACCGACCTGCTCGACCGCGCGCGCCAGCAGCACCCGGAGATCGAGGCGCACTTCGCCGAAGACCTGGCCGAGCCGGTGGTGGTGAAGAACCTGGAAACGGTCCAGGGCGACGAGCGCGACCTGATCATGCTCGGCATCGGCTTCGGTCCCACCGAGCCGGGCGCCAATACGATGTCGATGAACTTCGGCCCCTTGAACAAGGATGGTGGCTGGCGTCGCCTCAATGTCGCCGTGACCCGGGCGCGGCGGGAGATGCTGGTGTTCTCCTCCTTCGATCCGGGGCTGATCGACCTCAATCGCACCAATGCCCGTGCGGTACGGGATCTCAAGCTGTTCCTGGAATTCGCCCAGCGCGGTCCCCAGGCCCTGGCCGCAGCGGTCAAGGGCTCCCTAGGCGGCCACGATTCGCCTTTCGAGGAAGCCGTGGCCCAGGCGCTGCAGGCCAAGGGCTGGCAGGTGGTGCCGCAGATCGGCGTGTCGCGTTTCCGCATCGACCTGGGCATCGTCCATCCGGACCGTCCGGGCGACTACCTGGTGGGCATCGAATGCGACGGCGCCACCTACCACAGCGCCGCCACCGCCCGCGACCGCGACAAGACCCGCAGCGCCATCCTTCAGGGCCTCGGCTGGACGCTGCTGCGCGTCTGGTCCACCGAGTGGTGGATCGACCGGGTTGGGGCCACCGAGCGGCTGCACGGGGAGATCGAGCGGCTGCTGGAGGAATCGCGGGCGAAGGGTTGAGGTAGGGTCTGTTGGGCTTCGCTGCGCTCAACCCGACCTACAGAGGTTCAGGTCCGTAGGTTGGGTTGAGGCGGCCTTATCGCCGAAGCCCAACGATCCGGGCTCGATCCTGGCGCCGTTGGTGGTGGGGCGACCCTCACCTCAGCCTTCTCCCCAAGGGAGAGGGGGCGATTAGGTCCGGCGCGGCGCGGGGGGGGGGTGGCTTGTCCCCTGGTGTCGCGCTGCCAGGGCGTCCGTAGCGTGGAAAACCGCGCAGCGTTTTCCACTGATCAATTGCACGTGGACGTGGATAAGGCTGCGCCGTTATCCACTCTACGCGGCCACACGGCACCCGATCACACCGAACTGCCTCCTCTCCCCTTGGGAGAGGGCTGGGGTGAGGGCATTACCGGAAATGCCGATGGCCAATGGACCGTTGGGCTTCGCGACGCTCGACCCAACCTACAAGGCCTAACCTACCGAGCGCCGCCTATTACAGGATATTCAGCGGATACTCGGTGATCAGCCGGGTTTCGGCCACGGTGCCGCCGGTGCTCTGGCTGCCGGAATGCCAGGCCTGGCGCAGGCGGAAGCTGAGGTCCTTGGCCGGGCCGTTCTGCAGCACGTACTTGGCCTCCAGATCGGTCTCGTGTTCCTTGTCGCCGTCGCCATAGAGACCGGCGTAGGCCGAGTCCGCCGCCAGGTGGGTGCCGTCGATGCCGCTGCCGCGGGTATGGCGCACCATCAGGCTCAGGCCGGGCACACCGTAGCTTTCCATGTCGAGGTCGTAGCGGGCCTGCCAGCTGCGCTCGCCCGGGCCGTTGAAGTCGGAGAACTGCATCGAGTTGCCGAGCAGGATGGAGTCACCGAAGGACCCCGGCACCGGCGCGCCGAAGACCGCGTAGTCGAAGGGCTGGTCGCCATGGATACGCTGGTGGATCAGGGTGAAGGTGTGGGCGCCGGTCTGGAAGGCGGCAGCCAGCGAGCCGGCGGTGTTGGCAATGCTGCCGGCCTTGGCGCTGCCGGCGTCCAGGGTGCGATAGAGGTTGGCGTCGAAGGTCACACTCTGCTCGGCGGCCAGCGGTACGACATAGTTGAGGTTGCCGTAGTACTGGTCCCAGACATCCTCGAAGTGCCCGGCATAGAGCGAGGCGCTGAGGTGATCGCTGAACTTGTAGACGCCCCCGGCATAGCTGGCCGAAGCCGCCTCGACCCCCGCGTAGCCGGCGAAGATGCCACCGTCCGAACCAGTGGTGCGCGGCGCCGTGGCGGCGGTGAAGTGTCCGCCTTCCAGCATCAGGTGATCGACTTCCTGGCTCACCAGGCTCCAGCCCCGGGCGGTCTGGGGAAACAGCCAGTTGCCACCCGCTGCCAGCACCGGCGCCGTGGGTTGCTGGTCGCCATACTTGAGCACGGTGTTGGAGACGCGCAGCTTGACCGCCGCCCCGCCCTTGCTGAATTCGCTGCGCTGGCTGCCGTCGCCGTCCACCGGCATGTTCGGGGTGTTGGCGTGGCCGTCGCCGCCGTCCAGTTTGAGACCCAGATAGCCATAGGCATCCACGCCCACGCCCACGGTGCCCTGGGTGAAGCCCGAGGTGTAGTTGAGTAGAAAGGCCTGGGTCCAGCTGCGCGGATCGCGACTGTTGCGTGCCGCGGCGCCATGGCCGTCGCCCTCGTTCTGGCGCAGGTAGTAGTAGTTGCGCAGCAGCAGGGTCAGGTCACCGTCTTCGACGAAGCCCTTGGCATCGGACTGCTGGCTGGCCAGGGCGGCGCCGGTGAGCAGCAGGCCGGGCACGCCGAGCAGCCAGGCGCGCTGACGGGCAAAGGGGGAAAACAGCGATAGCGTCATGGGCGGTTCACTCAGGGTTGGAATCGTTAGGTCGCGAACGAGTTTGCCAGCTAGCGCCGGTGCATACCACTTCGCTGACCGTCGTCATCGTCCGGTAACCTCCCTGTGCTGCGCTGGCGGTTCGTCCCTTTCGCCAGAGC
This sequence comes from Pseudomonas sp. JUb52, assembly GCF_004341115.1. NCBI lineage: Bacteria > Pseudomonadati > Pseudomonadota > Gammaproteobacteria > Pseudomonadales > Pseudomonadaceae > Pseudomonas > Pseudomonas sp. JUb52. The sequence continues at coordinate 189,152 of NZ_SLYS01000001.1, read as the reverse complement.
TCCGCCATGTCCAGCCAGCCCTTTGCGGTCGATCTCGCCCATCGCCCACGCCTCGCCGATCTGCGTCCCCTGCTGCCGGCGCAACCCGCCGGCCTGAGAAGCGCCGAGCCGCGCATCACCCCCGCCGCCAGCCTGGCGGATCGCCAGGGTTACCAAGCCGACTTCCTGGGCGACTTCCAGATCCCCTGGCCCCGGCCGAGCGCGGCCCTGGCCGGCGACGTCTATCCCCTGCCCGCCTCCGGCGATCGCCTGGACTACACCCACTTCTCGGTCAGCCTCTCGCGCAGCCGGCGAATGGCACTCTGGGTCGGGGTCAATATCGCCGGCGACCAGCACCTCGAGGTGCCCCGCAGTCGCGACGCCTGGGCCTACGATGGCCGGGTACCGCTGGAGGCTCAGCTGGGCGAGGCGCTCTATGCCGACAACCTGCTCGATCGCGGCCACCTGGTGCGCCGCCAGGATCCCAACTGGGGCCCCGAGGCCACCCAGGCCAACAAGGACACCTTCCATTTCACCAACTGCGCGCCACAGATGGCCGCCTTCAACCAGCGGACCTGGCTGGAGCTGGAGGACTACATTCTCGACAACACCCAGCGCTGGCAGGCACGGGTCAGCGTTTTCAGCGGCCCGGTCCTGCGTGCGGATGACCGCGCCTATCGCGACGCCCGGATCCCCGAAGCCTTCTGGAAGGTGGTGGCCTTTCTCGGTGACGACGGCAAGCCCTCCGCCAGCGCCTACCTCATCGACCAGCGCCGCGAACTGGACGAGCTATCCATCGCCTTCGGTCGCCTGCGTACCTACCAGTGCAGCGTCCTGCACATCGAGCAGCTGACCGGCATCGACTTCGGCCCGCTGCGCGACCACGACGGCTTTTCCAATGAAGAGCGGGCCACCGGCAGCCCCGTCGAGCGGGTCATTTCCGGTCCCGCCGACATCCTGCTCTAAGGCTTGTCTGTAAAGTCGTCGAGCGAAGGTCAGGCAAGGCAAAGATCCGTGAGGAAGCGGATCGGACTCGCGCTCGAGTTTACGAGTGGTAAATGAGCATTGCGACGGGGCCGCCCAGGCCGGGCTGGCGATCCAGTGGATTTTTAACGCCGCATGACCGAGCGCAGGCACTTTTCAGACAAAGCCTATCCCGGCTGTACGCAGCGGCGCGGCAAGCTATTACGCACCCCCAGTGCCGCCAGCAGGATCACCCCGACCAGATAGAGTTCGGCGGCGCCGGTCAGGCCCAGCCGTGGCACCAAGGCGCTGACCGCCAGGGCCGGCAGGCAGAACGCCAGGTAGCTGAGCACATAGAAGGCGGCCAGCAAGCCGGCGCGCTGGGCTGGTTGCGCCAGCGGCAGCAGGCTGCGGGTAGCGCCGAGAAAGCCGCTGCCGAAGCCGACGCCGGTCACCAGGGTGCCCAGGGCGAAGAGTCCCAGCTGACCGCTGGCCACCGCCAGCCAGAGCAGCGCCGGACCCGCCACCAGGGTGCTCGCCCCCAGGCGCAGCAGGCGCGTCGCCGGCCAGAGACGCAAGCCATGCAGACAGGCCGCACCGGTGAGCGTGAGACCCGCCACGACCACCCCGCCGACCAGGATCGACGTCGTACCGGTCGCCGCCTTGACCAGCCCCGGCATCAGCGACAGATAGAAGCCGCCCACGGCCCAGACCGCCAGCTCCAGCGGCAAGACCCGCCAGAGCATGGCGCGGGCCTGGGGCGGCACCGCCAGTTGGGGGCGCAAGGCGGCGAGCAGACCCGGCCGGCGCGGACCGCTATCGGGCAGGCGCAGCAGCGCCAGGCCCTGCAGTAGAAAAAGTGCCAGGAACAACCGATAGACCAGTTGCAGCGGCGCCGGCGCGAACTCCACCAGCAGGCCGCAACCCAGCGCGCCGATCGCCATGCCGAGCAGCGGCGTCAGACTGTTCAACCAGGGACCGCGCTCGGCATCCACGTCGAGCAGCGCCGCACCCAGGGCACTGGTGGCGATCCCGGTCGCCAGGCCCTGCAGAGCGCGGGCGAGCACCAGGTCCGCCAGGTCATGGGCCTGGTGGAACAGCAGCATGGCGCCCGCCTCCAGCAGCAGCGCCGCCAGGATCACCGGCCGCCGCCCCAGGTGATCGGACAGCCGCCCACCCACCAGCAAGGCCGCCAGCAGGGCGAAGGCATAGACGGCGAACACCCAGGTCAGCCAGAAGGTGGAAAAGCCCCAGGCCTGCTGGTAGGTGGCATAGAGAGGGGTCGGCGCACTGGACGCGGCCAGGAAGGTCAGCAGCACCGCGCCCAGCAGCGTCAGGCGTGCAGAGGAAGAGCCGTTCAGGGAAGACATGCCTGCACCTTAAAGCTAAATAATTGCTTTAAAGCCTGAACCCTTCCGGCAGCAAAAGCAATGCGTTTGCGTTAAGAGCCGGGTATCCTGTCACCATGACCACCAAGCAAGCCCGTCCCGGCGGCCGCAGTGCCCGCGTTCAGCAAGCCATCCACGAGGCCGTCCTGGCGCTCCTGCAGGAGCAGCCCCGGGAAGCTCTCACCGTCCCCCTGATCGCCGCGCGCGCCGGGGTCACGCCTTCGACCCTCTATCGTCGCTGGGGTAACCTGCCCAGCCTCCTGGCCGACGTCGACTTGCAGCGCCTGCGCCCGGACCAGCCGCCGGAGGACACCGGCAGCCTCAAAGGCGATCTCGAACGCTGGCTGGAACACTATGTTGATGACCTCGCCTCCACGCCCGGTCAGGCCATGCTCAGGGATGCCCTGGCGGCCACCGATCCGGGGTGCGCGGTGCGCTGCACCGAGCCGACCCGGGAACGCCTGGAACTGCTGCTCGAACGCGCCCACCGGCGTGGCGAACCGGCGCCGACCCTGGACGCCTTGCTCGACGGCCTGGTGGCCCCGCTGATCTATCGCACCCTGTTCGGTGGCGAGCGCCCCGACCTGGCGCTGTGCCTGCAGCTGCTCGCCCGGGTACTGCGGCCAGACCGCTAGCCAGGGCGTTGCCCATAAATGACGAGGCCCGGACTGTCACCAGTCCGGGCCTCGTACTTTGTCAGCGCTTGCGCTTAGGCAGCGACCACCTTGTTGGCCGGCTGGGTACGACGACCCAGGGCACCACCGATGGCACCGACGATGCCGCCGATCACCAGGCTGATCAGCAAAACCCAGCTGGCCTGGGAGACTTTGCGGGCAGCCACGTCAGCCGCTTCGCGAGCCTTCTGCTCGGCCTGGGCCTTGAGTTCCTGATACTTGGCATAGGCTTGCTGGTAGGTCTGCTGGGCCTTGTCGACGATGGCATTGGCCTCGGCGTCGCTCTTGCCGGTGCGGGCCTTGATCAGGTTGACCAGGGCCTGACGATCAGCGGCGTTCCAGGCCTGGTCGCCACGTTGCTTGAGGCGATCCAGCAGGGCGCTCAGCTGGTCATCGGTCTGCTGCGGATTGTTGGCGCTGTTCTGGGCGGTGTTCCTGGCGTCCTGCTCGGCGCCCTGAGCCTGCTGCTTCAGATTCTCCGGCTGCAGTTCGGTCTTGCCGGTCTGGCGCAGCGCGGTTTCCAGTTCGTTCTGCAGATCACCCAGGTCGAGCTGGATGCCCTGCTGGCGCAGTTGGTCCTGAACCTGGTTGGTCAGGGCCGGTGCCGCCTGGGACAGGCCGCTGCCGATCATCGACAGACCGCTGCCCGCCACGTTCAGACCGGTACGCACCACGCCGCTCACGGCGCTGGACACCAGATAGACGCTGACCAGGGTCACGCTGGCCCACACCAGGATGCCGTGCAGGGCGCCTTCGCGCTGGGCCAGGCGACCGGCGATCCAGGCGCCGACGAAGACCGAGACCACGGCGCTGACGCCGACCCAGATACCGGTGCCCTTGCCCAGGCCGTCCAGCGGATTGGCTTCCTGTTGCGGATCGATGGAAGCCGAGCCGATGGCGGTGCCGAGCAGGCTCAGCAGCAGCGAAACGGTCAGGGCAATGACCACGCCGGCGATGATCGAACTCCAGGAAATACGCTTCAGCAGGGGCGCGGTAGCGGTGGCCGTGGTGGCCGCATAGGCTGGGGTGTGACGGGCGTCATAGGACATGGCAGGTGCTCCGGGTGGTTATGGGAAGAACTTATTGTGGTAACGGATTGATACCGTCACGCTTTCGGAAGTTCCCAAACCAGCATTCCAGAGCCACCAAAGGTCATCAGACCTCAGATGTCGGCTAACCCACCAGGGTATCGGCCAGCAGCTTCACATTGAGCACCACGATCAGCCCGGCGATCGCCCAGGCCAGCACCTGCATGACCCGCCCGATCACGAAAGAGCCCATCAGCTGGCGATCCGAGACGAAGCGCACCAGGGGGATCACCGCGAAGGGCAGTTGCATGGACAGCACCACCTGGCTCAGCACCAGCAGCTTGGCCGTGCCGCTTTCCCCATAGAGACCGGTCACCACCACCACCGGGATCACGGCGATGCCGCGGGTGATCAGCCGCCGCGCCCAGTCGGGAATGCGCAGCGACAGGAAGCCTTCCATGACGATCTGGCCGGCCAGGGTCGCGGTGACCGTGGAGTTGATGCCCGAGGCCAGCAGCGCCACCGCGAACAGCAGCGAGGCGATACCCACGCCCAGCATCGGCGACAGCAGGTGGTAGGCGTCCTGGATCTCGGCCACATCGGTGCGCCCGGCGCTGTGGAACACCGCCGCGGCGGTGATCAGGATGGCGGCGTTGACGAACAGCGCCAGCATCAGGGCCAGGGTGCTGTCGGCCACCGCCCAGCGCAGGCCCATCCGGCGACCTTCCTCGGTGCGCGGATAGGCGCGGGTCTGCACGATGGACGAATGCAGATAGAGGTTATGGGGCATCACGGTGGCGCCGATGATGCCGATGGCCAGGTAGAGCGCGGCCGGATTGGTGACGATTTCCGCCTTGGGCAGGAAGCCGTCGGCGATCGCGGCGATGGACGGCTGGGCCAGCACCATCTGTACGCCGAAGCAGACGAAGATCAGCGTCAGCAGGGCGATGACGAAGGCTTCCAGCCAGCGAAAGCCGCGATTCATCAGCAGCAGGATGAGAAAGACGTCCAGTGCCGTGAGGATGGCGCCCCACATCAGCGGGATGCCGAACAGCAGATTCAGCGCGATGGCGGTGCCGATCACCTCGGCCAGGTCGCAAGCGATGATGGCGATCTCGCAGGCGATCCACAGCAGCAGGCTCACCGGCCGGGAATAGCGCGCGCGGCAGGCCTGGGCCAGGTCCAGCCCGGTGGCGATGCCCAGCCGTGCGGCAAGGGCCTGCAAGAGGATGGCCATGAGGTTGGAGAGCAAGATCACCGACAGCAGCAGGTAGCCGAATTGCGAGCCGCCGGCCAGGTCCGTGGCCCAGTTGCCCGGATCCATGTAGCCCACCGAGACCATGTAGCCGGGGCCGAGAAAGGCCAGCAGCCGCCGTAGCCAGCTGCCGCCCTCGGGCACTGGCACGCTGGCATTCATCCGCCCCAGGCTGGGCCGGGCGGACGGCGCAGACTCCTGCCAGGCAGGCTCGACGTAGCTGGCGGATTCTTTCATGGCGGACTCGTGCGGCAAGGTAGGACTACCCTTTGGAGAATTTAGCCTAGGCTAAAATTCACACATCCAGCAATAAAAAATCTCTATCTCATCCGTCGATAACGCCCATTGGCGAAGGAAACTTTGGTATTCGCCCGCAACTCGGTCAAAATGGCGCCCGATCGCGTCCTCTCGACGCGCCTCAGGTCTTTGCGGAGAAGGTCATTCAGGTGGGCAACATGACAAAGGACGACGAACTGCTGAATCGGTTGGTCGATCCATCCATTCACATGGAAGGTTTTCAACAGGTCCGCGAGGCGCATCGTCAGGAGCTGATCGAAGACTATGTCGAGCTCATTTCCGATCTCATCCGGGACGGCGGTGAAGCCCGTCAGGTGGACATCGCCGCGCGTATCGGCGTGGCCCAGCCGACCGTGGCCAAGATGCTCAAGCGCCTGGCCGCCGCCGGCCTGATCGTGCAACGCCCCTATCGCGGCGTCTTCCTCACCCCCGAAGGCGAAGCCCTGGCCGAAGCCAGTCGCGCCCGCCACCATGTGGTGGAGACCTTCCTGCTGACCCTGGGCGTGGACGCCGATACCGCACGGCGCGATGCCGAAGGCATGGAGCACCACGTCAGCGAGGCCACCCTGGCCGTCTTCCGGCGTTTCATCGCCAGCCGGCAGGCCTGACGCTTGCGGCTTTAGTCGAAAGTCGCTGCGCTCCCCTTAAGAAAATCCCGGCACCGTCGAAGTAGTGGAAGTCATACTTTCACTCCTCTCGGTGTCCTGCCATGTTCAATCGCCCTCTCAAGACCGAACTCGCCCAACTGCGCGCCGAAGTCGCCGAATTGCGTCAGCTGCACGCCGGCTTCGAAAGCCAGGCGCTAAGCCTTACCGTGGACGAGCGCGGCAACATCGAGCGGGTAAACGAGCGCTTCTGCCGCGAGATGGGCTATCGCGCCGAGAACGTGGTGGGGCGTCCGCTGGACGCCTTCATTCCGGAATACGTCAAACAACTGCCCTGCTATCGCGACCTCAAGAGTGCGCTCAGCCAGGGCCAGCAGACCAGCGGCATGTACCGTCTGCTGCGGGCCAACGGCCAGGAAGCCTGGCTGTATGCTACCTGGCAGCCGCTGCGCGACGCCGATGGCCGGATCCACAAGACCATCTGCTACGGCAATGACTGTACCGAACAGGTGGAGACCTCCACCGAGCACTCCGGCCTGATCAATGCCCTGCTGAGATCCACCGCGGTCATCGAATTCAACCTGGCCGGCGAGGTGCTCACCGCCAACGACCGCTTCCTGCAGGGCATGGGCTATTCGCTCAAGCAGATCCAGGGCAAGCACCACCGGCAGTTCTGCACCAGCGAAGAAGCCAATTCCGCCGACTACCAGGCGTTCTGGGCGCGGCTGAATCGCGGCGAATTCATCGCCAGCCGCTTCAAGCGCCTCGACAGCCATGGCCGTACCGTGTGGCTGGAAGCCTCCTACAACCCGGTACTCAACACCCGCGGCGAGCTGTACAAGGTGGTGAAGTTCGCCACCGTGATCACCGAGCAGGTGGAACAGGAACAGGCGGTGGCCGAGGCGGCCAAGGTCGCCTTCGACATCTCCCAGCAGACCGACGAAAGCGCCCGTCAGGGTGCCGAAGTGGTGCAGAACACCGTCTCGGTGATGCGCAAGATCGCCGAGGAGCTGCAGGTGGCTTCCAACGGCATCGAGGCCCTGGGCGAGCAGTCACTGGTGATCAGCACCATCGTCAAGACCATCAGCGGCATCGCCGAGCAGACCAACCTGCTGGCGCTCAACGCCGCCATCGAAGCGGCGCGGGCCGGCGAGCAGGGCCGCGGCTTCGCCGTGGTGGCCGACGAGGTCCGCCAGCTGGCCGGCCGCACCAGCAAGGCCACCGAGGAGATCGTCGGCGTGGTGCAGCAGAACCAGCAGCTGGCGCAGACTGCCGTGGCCAACATGGCGGCGAGCAAGCACCAGGCGGAACAGGGCCTGCAATTGGCCAACGCCGCTGGCACCCGCATCACCGAGATCCAGGACGGCGCCCAGCGCGTGGTGGGTGCGGTGGGTCAGTTCGCCCGTCGCCTGAACTAGCGCGTACGCTGGCGCCCGCCTCAGGCTGGCGCCGGACGCCATCGTCCGAGCAGCCCCACCGCGGCCAGGGTCACGCCCAGGCTGACCAACAGGCACAGCCCGAGCAGACCGCGATCACCCCAACTCTCCCGCGCCAGGGCATAACACCAGGGCGCGGCCGCCGAGAGCAGAAAGCTCGGCGCCAGCAGCTTGCCGGTCAGGCGCGCATAGAGCGCCCGGTCGAACAGCTCCAGCGGCAGGCTCGCTCTCAGTACCGCCACCAGGCCGTTGAGGGCGCCATAGAGAAAGACGAAGCCGGCGGTGAGGCCCAGATGGCCTTCGCTCGCCAGCGCCAGGGCGAAACTCAGCGGCAGGCCCAGGCCCAGCAACAGATTGAGCTGGCGCGCCGAGAGTCGCTGTCCGGAGGCCAGCTCCGCCAGCCGCGCACAGACCTGGCCGATCCCCCACAACGCCGCCACCCCTACCGGCACACCCCGCTCGGCCAGCAGCGCCGGCAGGTGCGCCGATAGCCCGGCTGAAAGAAAGCCGATCAATGCCATCCCGGTGGCGAACAGCACGCCAGCTAGACGTGGCGAGTGGCCTTCCGCCGTAGGAGGCAATTCGGCATTGGGCAGGCGTCCGCGTACATTGGGCAGCGGCAGGAGCAACAGCAGGCCGGCCAGGGCGATGCCGGCATAGACCACCAGCCCCAGGCGCCAGCCCAGCCCCTCCAGCAGCCAATGCCCCAGTGGCCAGAACACCGCCGACGCCAGCCCGCCCAGCAGGGTGATGCGCACCATCACCACCCGCGACCGCTCGCCGGCCAGTCGCGCCAGGGTGGCGAAGGCGGCGTCGTACAGCGACAGGCGCATGCCCACGCCCAGGGTCACCCAGGCCAGGTAGAACAACGGCGCCGATTGCGCCGCGGCCAGGCCCAGGCAACCCAGGGCATCGAGCACCAGGCCGAGTTGCAGGGTGCGGCAGCCGCCCAGGCGTTCGATCACCGCGCCGCTGAAGGGCGAGACCAGGCCCATGGTCAGCATCGCCAGGGAAAAGCCGCCATAGACCCAGCGCGCGTCCCAGCCCAGCCCCGCGGCCATCGCCGGGCCATAGACCCCGGGCAGGTAGAAGGCCAGGCCCCAGGCCAGCAACTGCATCAGCCCCAGCTGCCAGATGGCGCGATCGCTCGGCATCGGCGTCATCAGCGCGTACCCGGGGTCCGCTCGCCCTCACCCAGGCTGCGCTGCATCAGCACCGTGTCCAGCCAGCGCCCGTGCTTGAAACCCACCGCCTCGAAGGTGCCGACGGTGCGAAATCCCAGTCGCTGGTGCAGGGCGATGGAGCCCCGGTTGGCACTGTCGCCGATCACCGCCACCAGCTGGCGAAAGCCCGCCGCCGTGCAGGCCGCGACGATCTCTTCCAGCAGCCGGTGGCCGATACCCTGGCCGCCCAGGCCGTCGCGGACGTACACCGAGTCTTCCGCGGTATGGCGATAGGCCGGTCGCGGGCGATAGAGCACCGCATAGGCGTAGCCGACCACCTCGCCATCCAGCTCGGCCACCCGATAGGGCAGCCCGGCCTGGCGCACCGCGGCCAGGCGGCGTTCCAGCTCGGCCAGGTCCGGCGGTTCCAGCTCGAAGCTGGCGCAGCCATGCAGCACGTGCGGGGCATAGATGGCCTGGATGGCCGGCAGATCGGCGGGGGTGGCATCGCGCAACTGCAGAGCGGTGTTCACGGGAGAGGTCCATTCGCGGGGTCGATGAGGCGATCATGCCGGGACGGCCAGTCAAAGATAAAGCTATGCTCGGTTATCACCGGTATAAGGGAAACCTTGGCATGGCCGACCTAAACCTCACTCAGCTGCAGACCTTCGTCCAGGTCGTCGCCACCGGCAGCTTTTCCGCCGCGGCCGATCGCCTGGGGCTGAGCCAGCCGGCGGTCAGCCTGCAGATCCGCCAGCTGGAGCGCCGCCTGGGCCTGAAGCTGCTGGAGCGCCTGGGACGTGGCCTCAAGCCCACCGCGGCGGGCCGTCTGCTGCTGGATCACGCCGAACGGATCCAGACCGCGGTGGACCAGGCCCTGCAGGCGCTGGCCAGTCATGGCGAAACGGTCAGCGGACGCGTCGCCATCGGCACCGGCGCCACCGCCTGCATCCATCTCCTGCCGCCGCTGCTGGGCCAGTTGCGCCAGCGTTTTCCGCAGCTGGATGTGCGGGTCAGCACCGGCAACACCCTGGATGTCCTGCGGGCGGTGGAAGACAACCGCCTCGACCTGGGCCTGGTCACCCTGCCCGCCAGTGGCCGCAACCTGCAGGTCGAGCCCTTGCTGGAGGATGCCTTCGTCGCCCTGCTGCCCCCCGCCAGCCCCCTGCCAGCGCGCGCCCTGGCGCCAGCAGACCTGGCCGAGGCGCCGCTGCTGGCCTTCGAGACCGGCAGCAGCACCCGGCTGCTGATCGACGACTGGTTCCGCCGCGCCGGCCAGGCCAGCCGGCCGGTGATGGAGCTGGGCAGCATCGAGGCGCTCAAGGAACTGGTGGCTGCCGGCCTCGGCTACAGCCTGGTGCCCGGCATCGCCGTGGCCACCGAGCACCATCGCCACGGGCTAAGGGTCCAGCCGCTGGCACCGCCCCTGACCCGCACCCTGGCCCTGGTGCTGCGTCGCGACAAACCCCTGGGTCGCCCGCTGCAGCAGGTGCTGGAAGCGCTGCGGCAGTTGCGCCGCTAAGCAGCGGCTCGACCAGGCGCTCGCCACGCTCTATCATTCAATAATTCACCTATCCTTGTATTATTGAACCATGAATGAAGAATTTGCCGTTTCCGCCCTCGCCGCCCTCGCCCACGCCCAGCGCCTGAGCGTCTTTCGTGCCCTGGTGGTCGCAGGCACGACCGGGCTCACGCCCAGCCAGCTGGCCGATCAGCTCGAGGTAGCCCGCAGCAACCTCTCATTCCACCTCAAGGAGCTGGCCAATGCCGGTCTGGTGTCGGTGGAACAGCAGGGCCGCAATCTCATCTATCGCGCGGCCTATGACCGGATGAATGCCCTGCTCGGCTACCTGACCGAGCACTGTTGCGCTGGCGACGACTGCGCAGTCAGCGAATCGCCGCGCTGTTCCTGCTGACCTCCGTCCCTCCACCGCCAACCACAAGACCAGGCCCGCCATGCACAGCCCCCCCGCCTGCCCACCGGTAACACCCGCCATGAACACCTTCGAGCGTTACCTCAGCCTTTGGGTCGCGCTCTGCATCCTCGCCGGCATCGCCCTCGGCCAGCTGGCACCGGGCCTGTTCCGCGCCATTGGCCGGATCGAGGTGGCCCAGGTCAATCTGCCGGTCGGCCTGCTGATCTGGGTCATGATCGTACCGATGCTGCTCAAGGTGGATTTCAGCGCCCTCGGCCAGGTGCGCCAGCACTGGCGCGGGATCGGCGTCACCCTGTTCGTCAACTGGGCGGTCAAGCCCTTCTCCATGGCGCTGCTCGCCTGGCTGTTCATTCGGCAGCTCTTCGCGCCCTGGCTGCCGACCGACCAGCTGGACAGCTACATCGCCGGCCTCATCCTGCTGGCAGCGGCGCCCTGCACGGCCATGGTCTTCGTCTGGAGTCGACTCACCCAGGGCGATCCGCTGTTCACCCTGTCCCAGGTCGCGCTGAACGATACCCTCATGGTCTTCGCCTTCGCCCCCATCGTCGGCCTGTTGCTGGGCCTGTCGTCGATCACGGTGCCCTGGGCCACGCTGCTGCTCTCGGTGGTCCTCTACCTGGTACTGCCGGTGATCCTCGCCCAGCTCTGGCGTCGGGCGCTGCTGCGCCAGGGTCAGGCCGCCTTCGAGCGCACCCTGACCCGTCTGGGACCGCTCTCGATGGGCGCCCTGCTGGCGACCCTGGTGCTGCTGTTCGCCTTCCAGGGCGAGGCCATCCTGGCGCAGCCGCTGGTGATCATCCTGCTGGCCGTGCCCATCCTGATCCAGGTGCTGTTCAATTCGGCCCTGGCCTACTGGCTGAATCGCCTGGTGGGCGAGAGCCACAGCGTGGCCTGTCCCTCGGCGCTGATCGGCGCCAGCAATTTCTTCGAACTGGCGGTGGCCGCCGCCATCAGCCTGTTCGGCTTCCACTCGGGCGCCGCCCTGGCTACCGTGGTGGGTGTCCTGATCGAGGTACCGCTGATGCTGCTGGTCGTGCGCCTGGTGAACGGCTCGCGTGGCTGGTACGAACGAGGTGCCCCTTCCCACCGTCGAGACCGTCCATGAACAGCACCATCACGATCTACCACAACCCCGCCTGCGGCACCTCGCGCAACGTGCTGGGCCTGATTCGCAACAGCGGCGTCGAGCCGACGGTCATCCACTACCTGGAGACACCGCCCGAGCGGGCGCAGCTGGAGCGACTGATCGCCGACCTGGACATGCCGGTGCGCGAGCTGCTGCGCCAGAAGGGTACGCCCTATGCCGAACTGGGCCTGGACGATCCGCAGCTGGATGACGCGGCCCTGATCGCCGCCATGCTCCAGCACCCTATCCTGATCAATCGGCCCATCGTGGTGACCGCCCTGGGTACCCGGCTCTGCCGCCCCTCGGAACGGGTGCTGGAGATCCTGCCCGCGCCGCAGCGCGGACCCTTCGTCAAGGAAGACGGCGAGGTGGTGGCTCCTTCTGCGACGCCGCGCGGCTGATCGGGCCGCCATGCGCGACATCGCCCGCGATAAGGGCAGCGCCTGGCAGGTCTTCCTGATCTTCCTGCGCCTGGGCTGCACCAGCTTTGGCGGCCCCATCGCCCACCTCGGCTACTTCCGCCAGGCCTTCGTCACGCGGCGCCAGTGGCTGGATGAAGCCGCCTATGCCGAGCTGGTCGCGCTCTGCCAGCTGCTGCCTGGTCCGACCAGCAGCCAGGTCGGCATGGCCCTGGGGCGCGCCGGTGGGTGGGGTCTGCTGGCGGCCTGGCTCGGTTTCACCCTGCCCTCCGCCCTGCTGCTGATCCTGTTCGCCCTGGGCCTCGCCCACGTTCCGGGATTGGCCGACTCGGGCGTGGTGCATGGGCTCAAGGTCTTTGCCGTGGCGGTGGTGGCCCAGGCGGTCTGGAGCATGGGCCGCACGCTGTGCCCGGATACGCCGCGTCGCCTCCTGGCGCTGGTCGCGGCCGGCCTGGCGCTCTGGCTGCCCGGTTCGGCGGGCCAACTGCTGGGGCTGGGGCTGGCCGCCCTGATCGGACGTCTCGCCCTGACGCCCGCCGCCACGCCGCCGACTCCGAGCCTGCAAACGGGACTTTCCCGGCGTCTGGGAGTGGTCGCCCTGCTGCTGTTCCTGCTGCCGCTGCTGCTCCTACCTGTCTGGGGCAATCTGGCCGCGGGTGTCTACCGCGCCGGCGCCCTGGTGTTCGGCGGTGGCCATGTGGTGCTGCCGCTGCTGCAGGCGGTGGTGGTGCCCAGCGGCCTGGTCAGCGATGGCCAGGTCATGGCCGGCTACGGTCTCGCGCAGGCGGTGCCCGGCCCGCTGTTCACCTTCGCCGCCTACCTCGGGACCCTGGTGCCCGGGGCCCTGCCCGCCTGGCTCAACGGCCTGGTCTGGACCCTGCTGATCTTTCTGCCCGGCGCCCTGATCCTGCTCGCAGCCCTGCCCTTCTGGCAGACGCTGCGCCAGCACCCCGGCTGGCAACGCCCGCTGACCGGACTCAACGCCGGGGTGGTCGGCCTGTTGCTCGCGGCGCTCTACGATCCGGTGTGGACGGGTGCGATCCGCAACCTGACGGATGTCGTCCTGGCAGCCCTGGCCCTGATGCTCCTGCATACCCGCTGGTCACCGGTGCTGATCGCGCTGTTGGTCGCCTTAATCGTCTGCCTATTGAACTTTTAGCGCACTACCGTTTAGCGGCATCCCGCTAGTGGCCCGATGAAATTGCGGCGTGGTTCGCTGTAGATCCGTGGAAAGCTAGGCACTGTCGGCGTGACGTTCAGCTGTATGAAACGTCTTGCCCCACGCGAGAACGTGTCCAGCGAGCGCTCGGCCTGACATGCATTTAAGGATGACCGCCATGACCTACAAGAATCCCCTGGACACCGCCGCTCCCCTGTTCACCGCTGCCGCCACCAAGGCGCCGCTGACCGCCGCCCCCGCCAAGCCCGCTGGCACCTCCGACGGCGTCACCTATTACGCCTTCCAGAGCCAGCCCCGGCTCACCCTCGACATCAATACCGCGCCCGAATACGTCGGCTTCGCCAAGACCTTCGACGCCAAGGGCCCGCACTATGCGGCCGCCTCCAGCCTGAGCGAGCTGACCCTGACCGGTCATTGGGAAGGCCAGTTGACGCGCCTCGACGGCCATACCCGCGGCGCCACCGCCAGCGACAGCACCCTGGATTCGAGCATCGCCAAGCTCACCGTCAGCCTCACCGACACCGCTGACAACCAGTTCCACGAAGGCGACATCATCACCCTCGACAACTTCGACGGCCTGCAGACCTTCGACGGCTCCAGGTCCACCGCCGGCTTGTCGATCGACTTCCTCAATGGCTACGAGCATGGCCTGGATCATCTCTACTCCAGCCAGAGTGCCTTCCTGAAAAGCGTGACCACCGGCAGCGGCAACGACCTGATCCAGGTCAGCACCATCGCCGCGCCGGAACTCGACAGCGTGGCCGCCCTGAGCAACTGCCGGGTCAAGACCCTTACCGTCGACAGCGGCGCCGGCAACGACCAGATCGGCGCCCATATCCAGCAGGCCGACATCGTCATCAAGGCCGGTGCCGGCAACGATTTCGTCGACCTGCTGTTCACCGAAGGGGTGGCTGCCCACAACGCCACCGTACGCGGCAACTATGGCCACGGCGCCACCGTGACCCTGGGTGAAGGCCGTGACACCCTCAGCCTGCTCACCTCCAGCCTGGTCAACTTCGACGGTTCCAGCAGCGCCGCCGCCAACCGCTCCCTGGCGGCCAATCACGTGACCGTGACCGACTACAACGCCAAGGACGACCAGATCGTCTTCGGCTCCTCGCTGTTCGTGGATTCGGCGGTCACCACCGTGGCGGATGCCGCGCTCAAGGGCGCGACCAGCCTCTATGCCGCCCTGCAGCAGGTGGTCCAGACCACCACCGGCGACGTGCACGCCGCGGTCTTCCACTATGGCAAGGACACCTACGTCTTCCATGACGGCAGCGACCGCGGCCAGATCGACGCCTCGGACTCCCTGATCCAACTGGTGGGTACGCACGACCTCACCGACGTGGCCTCTACCGTCGCCGCTGGCGAGCGCGGCATCGGTAACTGGGGCTGATCCCCTACGCTGCCCTGCCCCTTCCACGGGCGGGGCAGCGAGCGCTGGTTCCCAGCCTTGACCTCTCAGGGGCACTAGCCGGACGCATCCGGGGTCTGTCTAACCACACCCACCCCGCGTGCAAGAGGAAACCGAGATGAAGATCCTGATGGTCCTGACCTCCCATGACCAGCTCGGCGACACCGGCAAGAAAACCGGCTTCTGGCTGGAAGAATTCGCTGCCCCCTACTACGTCTTCAAGGACGCCGGTGCCGAGATCACCCTGGCGTCCCCCGCCGGCGGCCAACCGCCGCTGGACCCCAAGAGCGACGCCCCCGACGCCCAGACCGAGTCCACCGAACGCTTCAAGAAAGATCCCGAGGCGCAGCAGGCCCTGGCCAGCACCGTCAAGCTCGCCGAGGTGCAGGCCGAGGACTACGATAGCCTCTTCTATCCCGGCGGCCACGGCCCGCTCTGGGACCTCGCCGAATCGCGCGACTCCATCGCCCTGCTCGAAGCCTTCGCCCAGGTCAACAAGCCCTTCGGCCTGGTCTGCCACGCCCCCGGCGTGCTGCGCCACGTCAAGGCCGCCGACGGCACCCCGCTGGTCAAGGGCCGCACCGTCACCGGCTTCACCAACAGCGAAGAAGCCGGCGTGCAACTCACCGACGTGGTGCCCTTCCTGGTGGAAGACGAACTCAAGAAGCTCGGCGCCCGCTACGAGAAGGGCCCGGACTGGGGCGAGTTCGTGGTCGAGGACGGCAACCTGGTCACCGGCCAAAATCCGGCCAGCTCGGAAGCTGCGGCGGATGCCCTGCTAACCAAGCTAGGCTGAGCGGCCTGGACCTGAAAAAGCCCGCCTAATGGCGGGCTTTTTCATGGCGGCCTGGCACCACCCGTCGCGCAGCGCCTGCGCTAAAAAGCTGCGCCTGGGCGATGTCTCGCGCTCGGCTAACCGGAAAAGCGGCCAGAGACCAAGAACCTCATCGCTGAACGACCACTGGAGGTCCCAGTCGAGCCCTTGGTCGTCGGCAATCGTTAAGGCTGTTCACCGGCATTCGCCTCGCCTATAACTATGACGATTGGCTATTCGAACAAGATCAAAGTGCCACTAGTCGCCAAGGTTGCAGAAATCCAAGCGCCAGCCGACACCCTCCCATGAGCGCAGCCTTCAACCCTGCTCCGCCCAGGCTGGAAAGGATATCCATGCAGTTGGTTACCTGGTCGTATTTTCAGAGCATTGCCCGATGAAGAGACTCCTGCTCGGCGTGCGCGCCCTGATGTCCGTGCCCAAGGACAATTTTGGCCTGATCAAGGCGCAATACCTCGCGCTGTCGCGCCAGCTGCCGATGATGTACTTCATCCTGCTGACCAACACCCTGATGCTGGCCGGCACCCACTATGCCGTGGCGCCACGCTGGCTGACAGTGTATTGCCCGTTGATCATGACCCTGTTCGGTGTGATTCGGGCGGCGGAATGGGTCCGCACGCGCAATCGGCCGCGCAGTCCGGCGCAGATGCTCTCGGCCCTGAAGCGCACCAACCGGCTCGCGCCCATCGTGGCCTCGGCCTTCACTGCCTGGTCGCTGGCGCTGTTTCCCTATGGCGACAGCTATACCCAGGCGCATGTGGGCTTCTACATGGCGATCACCGTGATCGGCTGCATCTTCTGCATGATGCACCTGCTGCCCGCGGCCCTGGCCACCACCGCCGTGGTCAACACCGCCTTCGTGGTGTTCTTCGCCTCCACCAGCATCGTCACCTTCGTGGCCACGGCGATCGATGTCCTGCTGGTGTCCATCGCCATGCTGGTCATCCTCAAGGCACAGTACGGCGACTTCACCCGCCTGGTGAACATGCAGGCGCAAACGGCGAAACTCAGCGAGGAAAATCTCAAGCTGGCCAACCAGGACAGCCTGACCGGCCTTGCCAATCGACGGCAATTCTTCTCCCGCCTCGATACGCTGCTGGCCGATGCGCGCGCCCAGGGTACTCGCCTGGCCGTGGGCCTGATCGACCTGGACGGCTTCAAGCCGGTCAACGATCTCTATGGCCATAGCGTGGGCGACCGATTGCTCTGTCAGGTCGGCCAGCGCCTGAGCAGGCTGCAGGGCGAGGACGTCCACCTGGCCCGCCTGGGCGGCGACGAATTCAGCCTGATCATCACCCGGGTCTTGAACGATGAGCAGCTGCGGGCATTTGGCGAAAGGGTCTGCGCCAGCCTGCGCGAGCCCTTCCTGCTGGTGGACCTGCCCATCCAGATCAGTGGCTCGCTGGGCCTCGCGACCTTTCCCGACCAGGCCTTTTCCGCCACGGACGTCTATGAGCATGCCGACTACGCCCTCTACCAGAGCAAGCGCCACGGCCCCGGCACGGCCTGCCTGTTCAGCACCGCCCATCGCCAGCAACTTAATCGCGAAGGCCTGACCGAACAGGCCCTGCGCCGGGCTGACCTGGAGCGCGAGTTCTACATGGTCTTCCAGCCCATCGTGGACATCCGCAGCAAGCAGACCGTGGCCTTCGAGGCCCTCGCCCGCTGGGAAAGCCCGGAGCTGGGCAACGTCCCGCCGGGCGATTTCATCTCCACCGCCGAGCGCGTCGGCATGGTCAATAGACTCACCCTGCCCCTGCTGAACAAGGCCCTGAACGCGGCCGCGCGCTGGCCTGCAGGCATCCGCCTGGCCTTCAACCTCTCCGCCCACGACTGTGCCTCCGAGGAAGCCGCCCAGCAGATCGTCGAACTGATCAAGCGCAGCCCGTTCGACCCAGCCTGCCTCGACCTGGAAATCACCGAAACCGCCGCCATCCAGGACCTGCCCCAGACCCAGCGCGCCATCAGCCGCTTTCGCGAACTGGGCTGCGGCATCTCCCTCGACGACTTCGGCACCGGCTATTCCAGCCTGAGCCAGATCCATGCGCTACCCCTGACCAAACTCAAGGTGGACCGCACCTTCGTCACCAACCTCCACCTCGACCCGGCCAGCGTGAAGATCGTCAGATCCCTGATCGCCTTGTGCCAGGACATGCAGCTGGAATGCATCGCGGAAGGGGTGGAGACCGCGGCAGAACTGGGTGCGTTGAAGAATCTTGGGTGTACTTGGGCCCAAGGCTATCTGTTCGCCAAGCCGATGCGGGCGAGTGATATTAGGGGTTGGTTGGAAGGGGAGCATTTGGCTGAGGTGTTGGCGGGTTGATTCGTAGGAGGTATCAGGTGCGACGCAAGTGCATGTCCAAGTAGCGACCTCTGGTTCAGCCACGTCCGTTCACAACCGTAATCCCGCAACACCTTGCTTCGCCTGGGTTTACGTAGTCACTCATGCCACTTCATTCAGAATCTTCAGGGAGTTTAGGTCAGGCCATTGAGCATGGGCTTGATCCTGCAATCCTGTAGCTCGCGAAAAGCCGACAGAGACATACTTGCTTGCGCGACACGCTTCGCCCGCCGGTCCTAGAAAATGAATACCGTGATGTGATCATTCCTTGGCTGCTGGCGGCCAGAAGCTGATGTCGACAAGCGACCGCTACCGACCCATAGCTGCCCTTCGCTGAGGACGGCTAACGTCCCAGAACTAACGTCTAAAGTAGAGAAAAGAAATCTGTCCCTTTTCCCCTTTTTGGGTCAGAAAATAGCTTCAGACGATGCACAGCAGCGGCGAAGACCTTGCTCTACGATGGAGCCTCAGCGCTACTAGGCCACAGCACATATCGGGGAAGCTGCTCAGAGGATCCTCAATGCCAAACGTTCGGCAGTTTTTTGTGGTGTTGGAGCGCCTGGAAGAGCGGTGGGATGTGCCGACAAAAGAGTTTCGCGACCTGCGGCAAAGCTTTATGCCGCTATACGATCGGGATTGGGCCATACCGCGGCTGCTGCTCGAGTCTTGCTGCGATTATTTCGTGAGAACGCTAGCCGTTACATCCTCGATGAAAGCGATTGCCGCTCGCAGCTTAGGGCTCCGCCGCAGGTCTTCGTGGTAGGCCAACCAAAGGGCCATCGGCTGGAACGCAGGGGTCACTTGGATTCGCCGAAAGTCACCATCTGCCTCAGCGGCAAAGCTGGGGAGAAGGGCGCAGCCAAGGCCAGCGCGCACGCTCTCCATCAAAGAGAAAGTGCTATTGGCTCGTAGAAGGATTCTGTCTGATGGGACGACACTATCAATGTAGCGCTGAGGGGTGGTGTGGCCCGATGCGTCGTCGTAACTAAGGAACCACTGGTCCTCCAGGCTTCGTGGGTCAGTGGCCGCTGCGTACCACGCGGAAGCGACATCAGCCAGTTTGCGCGTGACTAGTCCTGGAGCGGTAGGGCGGGAGAGTCGAACAGCGACATCCGCTTCACGCTTGGAAACATCAAGTTGCCGATTGTCTCCAAGAAGCTCTATGCGCAGATGAGGATACTGGCGAGCGAGCGCAGGCAATGCTGGAGCAAGCAGCTTTCCCGCCAGAAATGGGGTAGTGGTAAGTCGCACGGTTCCCGATACGGTTTCACCTGCGGCATCTAGGCGCCTGAGTAGAGCATCGGTCTCCTGCTCCATCCGCGTGGCGCTCTCTACAACAGACCGCCCAGGAGCTGTAAGGATGAGTCCCTTAGCACCTCTTTCGAAAATCCGGATACCCAACTCTCGTTCGACGCTATCCAGCTGTCTAGAGATGGTCGAGTGCTCTACACCAAGCGCTCTCGCTGCCGCCGATAGCGTACCTCCACGGCTTATCGCAAGGACAACCTTAAGGTGATCCCAGCGTGTGACGCAGGGGTTTACATCATCTGTGCATTTTTTCGCGGCCATTGCGAAATTCTAGCTATTTTTGAGTGGCTGAGCCACGGGTAAGGTATCTCCAACCTAAATAACGGAGAGACACGATGCCTTGGGCTATGTCTGATGACTCGCAGCACATTTTCTATGAAGTACATGGCCAGGGGCCTACGCTGGTCTTCGTGCCAGGCTACATGGGCATATCCGATATCTGGCATGAGCAGGTCGAACGCTTGAGCGCGGCGTTCCGCTGCGTAGTCCTGGATGCCCGAGGCTATGGCCGCTCGGACAAGCCTTTGGACCTGAACATGTACAGTGTCGAGCAGAGCGCCAAGGACGTTGCAGTCGTGATGGATGCCGCGGGTATTGATCAACCTGCTGTCCTAGTGGGCCACTCAATGGGTGGGAATATTATCTCCAGCTTGTATCTCCAGTATCCCGAGCGGGTCGCTGGCCTAGTGTACATCGGGACGCACCTATCGGGCGCTCAACTTGTGTCACTTGGTCTCGATGTAGAAGCCTTGATGAGTGCCGTGACGAAGCCGGCTGACCGGGTGGCCTTTTACATCTCATTCGGTCTGTCGCCCTCCATAGCAATGGAGGCCGCCAAGTGGCCAGTCCATTCAATGCTCGGCAACGCGCAAGCTCTAATTAATAGCACTGTGGGAGAAAGATACAGCGACGTTCGGGCTCCTGCCCTGATTATCCACGGGGAAAAGGATGTGCCTGCGCCAATGGCCGTATGCACCCCCACGTTGCTGGAAGCACTGCCCAGCGTCACCTTAGAGGTGTTGGCGAACGTGAATCACTTTCCAGCGGTTGAGGCTCCAGGGCCCGTTTCGCTGCTCATTGGAAACTTTGCGAGAGCAAATACGTGTGCAAAGTGAGGATCTACGCATTGAATGAAGGTTTGGCTACCAACCCATCACCGGCCCCAAGCCCGCTATTACTGCGCCCTAAGAAATCGCAATAAGACAACTTCAGAATTTCTAGGTAAATAAATCCGCATTTTTCATGGCAGTGCAGATTTAAGTACACGCCAGAGTGCCAAGGTATAATTTGCTGGAAAACTTTGTGTTGCGCGTGTAGCCCGAAAACACATGTGCCCGCATCGATGGTTAGCGTTTGTGAGCGAAGGGCAGCTATGGGTCGATTCCTGCCGGTCAAGACCTACCCCGTGCGCTGGTCACATCCGAGGCAAATGGCTGGTCAAGTCAGATGCAACTTTCCACGTAAGCGTCTAGACACTCCTGTGGCGCGTTCGACGGATAATCGCCCTTTCCTTTTGGTGCTGACCGGCCGCTAGCGATCGGTCATAAATAATTGCAAGGATTCACCCTCGTCAAAAAACCAAAAGCCCGCAATTACGCGGGCTTTTGGCTTTTTCTGCTAGACGTACCGGTCTATGCCGGCCGCAGCATCACTCCCACTCAATCGTCGCCGGCGGCTTGCTCGAGACGTCGTAGGTGACGCGGGAGATGCCGTCGATTTCGTTGATGATGCGGTTGGAGACCTTTTCCAGCAGCTCGTAGGGCAGATGGGCCCAGCGGGCGGTCATGAAGTCGATGGTTTCCACCGCGCGCAGGGCGACGACCCAGGCGTAGCGGCGGCCGTCGCCGACCACGCCGACGGACTTCACCGGCTGGAAGACGACGAAGGCCTGGCTGACCTTGTGGTACCAGTCGGCCTTGCGCAGTTCGGTGATGAAGATGTCGTCGGCGCGGCGCAGCAGGTCGGCGTATTCCTTCTTCACTTCGCCGAGGATGCGCACGCCCAGGCCCGGACCCGGGAAGGGGTGGCGGTAGACCATGTCGTAGGGCAGGCCCAGTTCCAGGCCGATCTTGCGCACCTCGTCCTTGAACAGTTCGCGCAGCGGCTCGACCAGCTTGAGGTTCATCTCCTCGGGCAGGCCGCCGACGTTGTGGTGGGACTTGATGACGTGGGCCTTGCCGGTCTTGGCGCCGGCCGACTCGATGACGTCGGGGTAGATGGTGCCCTGGGCCAGGAACTTGATGTTGTCGAGCTTGCTGGCCTCGGCGTCGAAGACGTCGATGAAGGTGCGGCCGATGATCTTGCGCTTCTTCTCCGGGTCGGCTTCGCCTTCCAGGTTGGTCAGGAAGCGCTGCTCGGAATTGGAGCGGATCACCTTGACGCCCATGTTCTCGGCGAACATGGCCATCACCTGGTCACCCTCGTGCAGGCGTAGCAGGCCGTTGTCGACGAAGACGCAGGTCAGCTGGTCGCCGATGGCCTTGTGCAGCAGGGCCGCGACCACCGAGGAGTCGACGCCGCCGGAGAGGCCCAGCAGCACGTTGGCGCTGCCGACCTGGGCGCGCACCTGGGCGATGGCGTCCTCGACGATGTTGGCCGGGGTCCAGAGGGCTTCGCAGCCGCAGATGTCCTTGAGGAAGCGCGAGAGGATGCGGCCGCCCTGCTTGGTGTGGGTCACCTCGGGGTGGAACTGCACGCCGTACCAGCCGCGCTCGTCGTCACCCATGGCAGCGATAGCGCAGCTGGGGGTGCTGGCAACGATGTGGAAGCCGTCCGGCAGCTTGCCGACCTTGTCGCCATGGCTCATCCAGACGTCCAGGCCGAGCACGCCGTCGTCGTCGATGTGGTCTTCGATGCCTTCGAGCAGGCGGCTCTTGCCGACCACGTCGACCTTGGCATAGCCGAATTCACGGATGTTGGAGCCTTCGACCTTGCCGCCGAGCTGCTCGGCCATGGTCTGCATGCCGTAGCAGATGCCGAACAGGGGCACGCCCAGGTCGAACACCGCCTTGGGTGCGCGGGGGCTGCCAGCCTCATGGACCGACTCGGGACCACCGGCGAGGATGATGCCGCGCGGAGCGAAGGCACGGATGTCGGCGTCGTCCATGTCGAAGGGGTGCAGCTCGCAATAGACGCCCAGTTCGCGCACGCGGCGGGCGATGAGCTGGGTGTACTGGGAGCCGAAGTCGAGGATGAGGATGCGGTGGGCGTGGATGTCTTGGGACATGGCCAGGTCTCGATAGCGCTAGGTTCAGACGATTCGGGGCTGTCTAGACAGCCCCGAATCGCAACGTAGAAACAGGTTGGAATCAGCCCACGCGGTAGTTGGGCGCTTCCTTGGTGATCTGCACGTCGTGGACGTGGGATTCGGCCATGCCGGCGCCGGTGATGCGCACAAACTGCGGCTTGGTGCGCATCTGCTCGACGGTGGCGCAACCGGTGTAGCCCATGGAGGCACGCAGGCCGCCCATCAGCTGGTGGATGATCGCCGCCAGCGGGCCCTTGTAGGGAACGCGGCCTTCGATGCCTTCGGGGACCAGCTTCTCGGCGCCGGAGGCGGAATCCTGGAAGTAGCGGTCGCTGGAGCCCTGGGTCTGGGACATGGCGCCCAGGGAGCCCATGCCGCGGTAGGACTTGTAGGAGCGGCCCTGGAACAGCTCGACCTCGCCCGGGGCCTCTTCGGTACCGGCGAACATGGAGCCCATCATCACGCAGTAGCCACCGGCGACGATGGCCTTGGACAGGTCACCGGAGAAGCGGATGCCGCCGTCGGCGATCAGCGGGACGCCGGTGCCTTCGAGGGCGGCGGCGACGTTGGCGATGGCGGAGATCTGCGGCACGCCGACACCGGCGACGATGCGGGTGGTGCAGATGGAGCCCGGGCCGATGCCGACCTTGACCGCGTCGGCGCCGGCGTCAGCCAGGGCCTTGGCGGCTTCGGCAGTGGCGATGTTGCCGCCGATGACCTGGACCTGCGGATAGGTCTGCTTGACCCAGCGCACGCGCTCGATCACGCCCTTGGAGTGACCGTGGGCGGTGTCGACGACGATGACGTCGACGCCGGCGGCGACCAGGGCGGCCACGCGCTCGGGGGTCTCGGCGCCGGTACCGACGGCTGCGCCGACGCGCAGGCTACCGGCGTCGTCCTTGCTGGCGTTGGGGTAGGCCTTGGCCTTTTCGATGTCCTTGACGGTCATCATGCCCTTGAGGGCGAAGGCTTCGTCGACGATCAGCACCTTCTCGATGCGGTGCTTGTGCAGCAGCTCGCGGACTTCCTGCTTGTCGGCGCCTTCGCGCACGGTGACCAGGCGATCCTTGGGGGTCATGACTTCGCGCACCGGCACGTCGAGACGGGTCTCGAAGCGCACGTCGCGGGAGGTGACGATACCTACCAGGTCACGACCGGACAGCACCGGGACGCCGGAGATGTTGTGCATACGAGTCAGGTCGAACAGGTCGCGCACGCTGGCGTCGGCGTCGATGGTGATGGGGTCCTTCACCACGCCGGCCTCGAAGCGCTTGACCTTGCGGACTTCCGCGGCCTGCTGCTCGACGGTCATGTTCTTGTGGATGATGCCGATGCCGCCTTCCTGGGCCATGGCGATGGCCAGACGGGACTCGGTCACGGTGTCCATGGCGGCGGACACCAGGGGAATGTTCAGCTCGATGCCACGGGTCAGGCGGGTCTTGAGACTGACGTCTTTCGGCAGGACATCCGAATAGCCGGGGATGAGGAGAACGTCGTCGAACGTCAGGGCTTCTTGGCTGATGCGCAGCATGGCGGGCGCTCCCGGGCGGGAAAATTTAGGAGCGCGACATTATACCTGCGCTTGGGGATGGGCGGCAACGGACCTGGACACCAACGGTAAGCGGATTCGATTTACGTGAGAATGACTATCAACATAGAATCGCCGCCACTTTCCCCGCCCCTCTCGAGATCGCCCTTGAACACGCCGCCCAGAGCCCTTCGCCGTTTCGCGCCTTTCGCCTTCAGCACCCTGGCCCTGGCGACCAGTTCGGGCCTGCTTGCCGCGGAAAACGCCAGCCTCGCGCCCATGGACATTTCCGCTCCGGCTACCGAGGCCGACCAGGGCTATCGCGCGACCCGGGCCTCGACCGCGAGCAAGAGCGATGTGCCGATCAAGGAAGAGGCGCAGTCGGTGCAGACCGTGACCCCGCAACTGATCCAGGACTACGAGGTGCGGACCCTGGACGACGCCTCGAAATTCGTCAGCGGCGTGACCCAAGGCAACACCCTGGCCGGGACCAAGGACGCCTTCGTCAAACGCGGCTTCGGCAGCAACAACGACGGCTCCATCTTTCGCGACGGGGTGCGCTCGAATCTGTCGCACAACTTCGACTCCACCGTCGAGCGCGTGGAAGTCCTGAAGGGCCCCGCCTCTCTGCTCTATGGCGCCCTGGAGCCCGGCGGCCTGATCAACGTGGTCAGCAAGCAGCCGCAGTACCAACCGCTTACCGCCCTGAGCGGCTCGGCCTACAGCGAGGGCGGCGGCAATCTCGGCGTCGACACCACCGGCCCCCTGGGTGACAGCGGCTTCGCCTATCGGCTGATCGCCGAGCGGCAGAGCGAGGACTACTGGCGCAACTACGGGGTGGATCAGCACACCCTGGTGGCGCCGTCGCTGTCCTGGACCGGCGAGCGCGCCAGCCTGACGCTGGCCTATTCCTACAACGACTACAGCGGCCCGGTGGATCGCGGCACCGTGTTCGTCAACGGCCACCCAGCCAGCGTCGACTACAACAAGCGACTGGACGAGAAGTGGGCCAAGGGCGACGGCATCACCGAAACCGCCAGTGCCCGTTTCGAGTATCAGCTCAGCGACGACTGGAAGACCCGGCTGATCTATGCCTGGAACAACGATCGCTACAGCCTGGACTTCGCCCAGCCGGTCTCCCTGGCCGCCAACGGTAACCTGCTGCGGACTGCCAATGGCGCCGACTACGACTATGAAACCCAGTACACCGGCTGGGACTTCATTGGCCGCCAGGAACTGTTCGGCCAGCGTCATGAGCTGCTGGTGGGCATCGACCACGAAGAGAACAGCCAGTACCGCGGCAAGACCTACCGCAACAACACGGCCTCGCGCCGCAACATCAATATCTTCGCGCCGGTATACGGCAACCTGGCGGCGCCCAGCCTGCTCAGCGCTGCCCAGAGCGATCAGGATAGCGACCTGGATTCGACGTCCCTCTACTTCAAGGACAACTGGCACCTGAACGATCGCTGGATCCTGGTGCTCGGCGGGCGTTATCAGCAATTCGACCAGTACGCCGCTCAGGGCCTGGGCAACACCCATGTGGTCAACCTGGACAAGCGCGATCATGCCGTGGTGCCGCTGGCCGGACTGGTGTTCAAGGCGACCGAGGACCTGTCGCTGTACGGCAACTACAGCCGCTCTTTCGTTCCCAACACCACGGTGGACGACCGCGGCACCACCTTCGACCCCGAAGAAGGCCGCAGCTTCGAGGTCGGCGCCAAGTACGACCTGACGCCGGGGCTGAACCTGAACGTCGCGCTCTACGACATCGAGAAGAAGAACGTCGTCACCACCAGTAGCGTGAATGGCGTAAGCATCGGCGAAGCCGCCGGCAAGGTCGGCTCGCGTGGCGTGGAAGTGGATCTCACCGGTCGCCTGGCCGAGCGCTGGGACATGATCGCCACCTATGCCTACAACAAGACCAAGGTGCTGGATGATCCCATCAATGAGGGTAATCGCCTGACCCAGGCACCCGAGCACATGGGAAGCCTGTACCTGACCCATCACCTGCTGGTGCCTTCGAACCTGGGCAACTGGCGTCTGGGCGGCGGCGCCCGCTACGTCGGCGAGCGGGCCGGCGATGCGGCCAACAGCTTCTACATGAGCAGCTACACCGTGGCCGACGCCTTCCTGCGCTGGGACCTGCCGGTGACCGGCTACCAGACCCGCCTGCAGCTCAACGTCGACAACCTGTTCGACAAGCAGTACTACCCGTCGAGCGCCAACAGCCCGCTGCAGGTCGCGGTGGGCGAGCCGCGGACGGCGCGGTTGAGTGCCACGGTGAGCTTCTAGGCCAGCGGCCTGCCCTCACCCCAGCCCTCTCCCAGCGGGAGAGGGGGCGGATCGCAACGTGCAACACAGTGGAAAACGCTTCGCGGTTTTCCACGCTACGCCTAAGGTTGCATCACCTGTAGGAGCGGCCCATGGCCGCGATCCGCTAGCAGCCTGCGCTCACCCCAAAGGGAGAGGGAACGGCCCGGCATCCTTAGCGGATGCCAGCCCTGCGCTGATGCTCTATCCTAGCCGCCCCGCTCGGGGCCTCGGCCCGCCTGGCGGGCCTCTTTCCGTCTTCAGCCAGTCCCCGTCATGCTCGATCGCCGCTCCCTTCTGCACTTCGCCGCTGGTACCGCGCTGCTCGCCGGACTGCCAGGTCGAGTCTATGCACGCGCAGCGGCGGCGGATGGCGAGTTCCCTCGGCAGGTGGAGCATGTGGTGGGCAGTACCCTCGTCCCGCGCCAACCCCAGCGGGTCGCCGTGATCTCCACCGGCCAGTTGGACGCCGCCCTGAGCCTGGGCGTGATCCCGGCGGGCACCACCCGGGTGGACAATCGCGAACTGGCGCCGGGCTATCTGCGCACCGCCCTCGCCAATCGCGCGCCGGAGCTGGAGGCCATGGTCGATCTGGGCAGTCGTCAGGCACCGGATCTGGAAGCCCTGGCGCGCCTGGCGCCGGATCTGATCGTGCTCAATCGCACCGTGCTCAAGGCCGGCGGGCTGGAGCTGTTCTCGCGCATTGCCCCCACGGTGGTGGCGCGCGGCACCGGTGGCAACTGGCGACCGGATTTCCTGTTGCTGGCCGATGCCCTGGGCCGCCGGCAGCAGGCCGAGCGACTGCTGGCGGACTTGGATCGTGACCTGGCCGGCCTGGCACAGCGCTTCGGCGCCCAGCCGCCCTCCGCCTCCCTGCTGTTTTCCAGCGGCGCGCGACTGCGCCTGATGGGCGCGGATTCCTTTGCCGGCGGCCTGCTGCAGGCGATGGGCTTGACCCGTCCGGCGGCGCAGCGCTTCAAGGGCACCTCGCGGGATGTCAGCGCCGAGTTGCTGGACCTGGCCGACGCCGATTGGCTTTTTTATGCCGAGCAGGGCACCGCCCTGGCCAGCCTGGCGCGACAGCCACTGTGGCCTCGACTCACTGCGGTGAGCCAGTCCCGGGCCATCCGCGTGGACACCGACGCCTTCTATCTCAACGCCGGCCCCCTCGCCGCGCGCCAGGTGATCAGCACGGTCGCCGGCGCCCTGGGGGTGACATGACCGCGCCGGCCCGCCCCGCGCCGCTGACGCAACGCGCATCCGCGGCCCGCGGTGGCCTGGTGCTGGTCCTGCTGCTGATCGTCCTGGCGCTGGCGGTGGTGGCGAGTCTGGGCATAGGGGCGCGGTCGCTGTCGGCGGCGCAGATCCTGCACCTGCTCGTCGCCCCCGATGCCTCCACCGACGCCGTGGTGCTCTGGGAGTTGCGCCTGCCGCGCACCCTGCTCGGACTGCTGGTGGGCGCGGCCCTGGGTCTGGCCGGGGCCCTGATGCAGGCGCTGACGCGCAATCCACTGGCCGATCCCGGGTTGCTGGGGATCAATGCCGGGGCGGCCTTCGCCGTGGTGGCCGGGTTGTCGCTGCTGGGGCTGGACGACGCCCCGACGCGCCTGGCCTGTGCCCTGCTGGGAGCGGCCCTGGCCGCCGGCCTGGTCTATCTGCTCGGTGGCAGTGCCCCGGCGCGCGGTCAGCCGATACGCTTGATCCTGGCCGGCATCGCCCTCAGCGCCAGCCTCAACGCCTGCACCGGCATCATCACCCTGTTCGACAGCGCGGTGTTCGACAGCTACCGCTTCTGGGCGGTGGGCGCCCTGAGCGGCCAGACGCCGGGCGGCGCCCTCGGCATCCTGCCGTTGCTGCTGATCGGTCTGGCCCTGGGCCTGCCACTGGGGAGCCGTCTCAATGCCCTGGCCCTGGGCGACGACCTCGGTCGTGCCCTCGGCGCCCGCCCCGGACAACTGCGGCTGCTCGCCTTCGTCGCCATCGTGCTGCTGTGCGGCGCCGCCACCGCAGTGGCCGGGCCCATCGGCTTTCTCGGCCTGGTGGTGCCCCACGCCCTGCGCCTGCTGGTAGGCACCGACTGGCGCTGGATCCTGGCGCTGGCGCCGCTGGCCGGTGCCAATCTGCTGTTGCTGGCCGACACCCTGGGCCGCCGCGTGGCCCTGCCGGGGGAACTGGAGGCGGGCATCGTCTGCGCCCTGCTCGGTACCCCGGTGCTGCTCGCGCTGATCATCCGTTCCGCCCGCCGGGTGCGCCCTTGAGTCGTCATCGCTTCGCTCCCCGCCGCTCGGCGCGCTTCAAGGCCTGCCTGTTGCTGCTCCTGCTGGCGGCCATCGGCATCTGCGCCCTGACCCTCAGCGGTGGCGCCTTCGCCCCGACGCCGCACCGGGTAGCGGCCACCCTGCTCGGTCGGGGCGACGCCCTGGCCAACCTGATCCTGCTGGATCTGCGCCTGCCGCGACTGCTGGCGGCCTTTGGCGTCGGCGCGGCCCTGGGCGCCAGTGGTGCCATCTTTCAGCGCCTGGCGCGCAATCCCCTGGCCAGTCCGGATCTGGTGGGTTTCACCGTCGGCTCGGCCAGTGGCGCCCTGATCACCCTGCTCTGGCTGCAACTCGGTGGCGCGGCGCTGATGCTGGGCGCTCTCAGCGGTGGGCTGCTGGCCGCGGTGCTGGTAGCGGGCCTCGCGGCCCTGGCCGGTATCCGTGGCGAGCGGATGATCCTGCTGGGCATCGCCGTCAGCGCCCTGCTCGCCTCGCTCAACGAATACCTGCTGACCCGCGCCGAGCTGGACGAAGCCCAGGAGGCCCGGCTCTGGCTGTTCGGCAGCCTCGACATGCTGACCTGGAGTCGCACCCTGACCCTGCTCGCCGGCTGCCTGCTGCTGCTGCCGCTGGCCGCTTGGCTGGCGCGGCGGCTGCGCCTGCTGGAGCTGGGCGACGACCTGGCCCGGGCCCTGGGCCTGGCCGTGCTGCCCAGCCAGAATCTGCTGCTGGCGGTCGCCGTGGCCCTGGCCGCCCTGGCCATCGCCACCGCCGGCCCCATCGGCTTCGTCGCCCTGGCAGCGCCCCAACTGGCCCGGCGCCTGACCCGCAGCGCCGATCTCGGCATCCTCGCCCCTGCCCTGCTCGGCGCCTGCCTCACCGCCCTGGCCGACCTGCTGGCCCAGCGACTACTGGCGCCCTTCCAGATCCCGGTCGGCCTGCTGACCGGCGCCCTGGGCGGCCTCTATCTGATCTTTTTGCTAAGCCGCGAATGGCGGCGGACCTCATGAGCCAAGACGCCCCTTCCAGTCGCCTCGCCGCCCACCGTCTGACTGTCGGCTACGGTGGCCAGCCGATCTGCGCCAACCTCGATGTGCGGCTGCCCGATGGCTGCTTCACCGTCATCATCGGCCCCAACGGCTGCGGCAAGTCGACCCTGCTGCGCAGCCTGGCGCGGCTGATCCGTCCCAGCGCCGGCGAGGTGCGCCTGGACGGCCGGCTGATCCAGGACCTGCCGACCCGCGAGGTGGCCCGGCGCATCGGCCTGCTGCCGCAGAGCGCCGTGGCGCCGGACGACATCCTGGTCAGCGACCTGGTGGCGCGCGGGCGCCATCCCCATCGCCAGGCCTTCGCCGGCTGGACGGAGGCCGACGAGCGCGCGGTGCAGCACGCCCTGGAAGCCACCAATACCCTGGAGCTGGCCGAGCGGACGGTGGACAGCCTGTCCGGCGGCCAGCGCCAGCGCGTCTGGATCGCCCTGGCGCTGGCCCAGGAGACCCCGCTGCTGCTGCTCGACGAACCCACCACCTTTCTCGACATCGCCCACCAGGTGGAGCTGATGGAGCTGCTTTGCCGGCTCAACCGCGAAGGCGGCCGCACCCTGGTGGCGGTGCTGCACGACCTCAACCAGGCCTGTCGCTACGCCGACCACATCATCGCCCTGCGCGCCGGCCGCATCCTCGCCGAGGGCCCGCCGGCGGAGATCGTCACCCCCGAGCTGATCGAGGCGCTGTACGGCCTCAAGTGCGCGGTGATCGAGAATCCCCTGGCGGGTACGCCGCTGGTGATTCCCTATTAGAAGCAGGCCCCGGAAAACGCTGCGCGGTTTTCCAGGCTACAGCTAGGGTGGACGACGGCGCAGCCTCGTCCACCGTTGCGCCCCATCTTGTCGGACGACCCCGCAGGTGCTCCACTGGCGATCCAGAACAACAACGGAGCCCGCCATGCATATCGTCATCCCGGACGACTACCAGCACGTCGTCGAAACCCTGGATTGCTATCCCCTGCTCCAGCGCGCCGGGCATCAGGTGACGCTCTATCACGACGCCGAACGCGATCCCAGGGTGCTGGTGGAGCGCTTCCGTGACGCCGATGCCCTGGTGCTGACCCGCGAGCGCACCCGTATCGACGCCGAGCTGCTGGCGCACCTGCCGCGGCTCAAGCTGATCAGCCAGACCGGCAAGGCCACCGCCCACCTCGGCGTGGCGGCCTGCACCCGCCAGGGCGTGGCGGTGTGCGAAGGCAGTGGCTCGCCGATCTCCACCGCCGAGTTGACCTGGACGCTGATCCTCATGGCCCGCCGCAAGCTCAAGCCGGCCATCGACGCCCTCTATGCCGGGCGCTGGCAGGTCAATCTGGGCGAACGGCTGGATGGGCAGATCCTCGGCATCTGGGGCTACGGCAAGATCGGCCAGCGCCTGGCGCGCTACGGCCAGGCCTTCGGCATGCCGGTGCTGGTCTGGGGCAGCGAGGCCTCGCGCGCCCGCGCCGAGGCCGACGGCCATCGCGCGGCGACCAGCCAGGAGGCCTTTTTCGCCGAGGCCGATGTCATCAGCCTGCATCTGAGATATAGCGAGCGCAGCCGCGGCTGCGTGCGCGCCGAGGACCTGGCGCGGATGAAGAAGAGCGCCCTGCTGGTCAACACCGCCCGCGCCGGCCTGATCGAGCCCGGCGCCCTGCTCACATCGCTGGAGCTGGGCCATCCCGGCCAGGCGGCGCTGGATGTCTTCGAGCAGGAACCGGTGGCGCCGGACGATCCCCTGCTCGCCCACCCCCAGGTGCTTTGCACCCCGCACCTGGGCGACGTGGAAAAGCACAGCTACGAACTCTATTTCGGCGAGGCCTTCGCCAACCTGGTGGGCTTCTTCGCCGGCGAACCGACCGGCCTGGCCAATCCGGAGGTGTTGGGACGGTAGGCTTTGGTGCGCGTGGATCGCATGGATCGCGTGGATAAGGCTGCGCCGTTATCCACCCTACGCAGCCTCTGTAGGGTGGAAAACCGCGCAGCGTTTTCCACCGCCTTGGCGTTGCCGCCCCTGTTGGGCTTCGACGATGAAGCTGTCTCAACCCAACCTACGGCAGCCGCTCCCTTACCGCGGCGGCGAAGGCGGCGGGGGCTTCCTGAGGCAGGTTGTGCCCGCACTGGGGCAGCACCTGGTAGCGGAAGGGTCCGCGGAAGTGCTGCGCCACCTTGGCTTCACCCTGCACCGCGGTGACTCCGTCGTCGGCACCGGCCAATACCGTGGTGGGCACGCTGATGGGTGGCTGCGCGGCGAGCCAGCGCTCGGTCTCGGCATAGGCCGGATCGTCCGGTGCCAGGCCGTAGCGATGGCGATAGGAGTGGATCACGGTGTCGACGAAGTCAGGATTGTCGAAGGCCGCGGCGGTAAGCGCGTAGGTGGCGTCGCTGAAGCGCCAGGTGGGTGACCACAGCGACCAGAGCAGTCGACAGAAGTCGCGGCGATGTTCCGCCAGCCCGGCGCGCCCCCGTTCGCCGTGGAAGTAGTACTGGTACCAATAGCGCAGCTCCGCCGCCGGCGCGGCCGGCTGGGTGGCAGCGGTGGCGATGTCCTGGATCGGATAGCCGTCGCCCAGCACCAGCCCGCTCACCCGCTCCGGCCAGAGCGCGGCGACGATGCCCGCCGCGCGACCACCCCAGTCGTAACCTGCCAGGGTAGCGCGCTCCAGGCCAAGGGCATCGAGCAGCGCCAGGACGTCATGGGCCAGGGCGGCCTGCTGGCCGGAGCGTGGGGTGTCGGCGCTCAGGTAGCGGGTCGCGCCGTAACCCCGCAGAAAGGGCACATGGACGCGACAGCCATCGGCGGCCAGTTCGTCGGCCACCTCGGCGTAGGCGTGGATGTCGTAGGGAAAGCCATGCAACAAGAGGACCGGCGTGCCGCCGTCCGGTCCCTGGACCTGGTAGGCCACGTCCAGGACGCCGGCCTGGATGGAGGTGAGCATGGAGGATTCTCCGCCAAGGGTATTGTAGAGCGGAGAGGTGGGTGGGCCTGGGAGTTCCCAAGTTGGCCACTTCGCGTGGAAAACGCTACGCGGTTTTCCACCCTACCAGGCCGCGATCAACGAAACGTCAAGGTCCCGGAAGAGCGGTCGCTACGGCGCACCGGCATCGCCGCGATGCCCTTTACTACCCCGCCAGATACCGCCCGATCAGCGTCACGCCCGACACCAGCACCAGCCAGGTCACCAGGCGGGTGAAGCGTTCGCGCGACAGGCGGCGTTGCAGGTGGCGGCCGATCCAGCCGCCGAGCAGCATGGCGGGCAGCAGGCAGACCGCGAGGAGCAGCAGGCTGCCGTCGCTGTAGGCGCCGGCGATCAGCAGCAGCACGATGCGGATGGAGGCGCTGCAGCCGATGAGAAAGCTCTGGGTGCCACGGATGGCGTTCTTGTCTTCCAGACGGCCGTTGAGATAAAGGGCATAGAGAAAACCGCCGCTGCCGAACAGGGCACCGCACAGGCCCCCTACCCCACCCGCCGGGATCGACCAGGCCGGCGCCAGTTGGCGAAAGCCCTTGGGGATGAGCAGGCTGTAGGTGGAATAGGCGACCACGAACAGCCCCAGCCAGAGCATCAGCAACCGGGCATCGGTGCGCATCAGCAGATAGGTGCCCAGGGCCGCGCCGAGCAGCAGCATCGGCAGCAGCCGCCTGAGTTCGCGCCCGGCGATGGCGCGGCGATCCGGCAGCCAGTTGTGGAAGGAGGCGAGGAAATCCAGCATCACCAGCAAGGGCACGATGCGCGATAGCGGCATCCAGCTGGTGAGCAAGGGACCGGCGACCAGGGCGCTGCCGAAACCGGCGACGCCAAAGATCAGATAGGCCAGGACCACGATGGCTTCGATGAACAGCCAGTCGAGTGGGCTGAAGGCGGGAATCAGGGCAGCGAGGGTTTCGAGCATGGGGCGCATCCTGCGACGGGAAGATGCATTCTGCGCCCCACAGGCAGCCGGTGGAAACCGCCAGCCGCCCGCATTCACGGGGACCGGCGGTCCAGAGCGGCTCAGGGAATCAGGCGCTGGGCCCGCAGCCGGGTGAAGAGGTCGAGAAAGCTCGCCCGGGTGTCGCGATAGCCGAAGAAGCCCAGGTCGCGGCTCTTGGTCATGTCGTTGAGACACTCGATCTCGCGGCCCAGGTCGGCGTCGCTGTGCCACCAGGAGGCCAGCTTGTCGACGTCGGCTTCCACCAGGTCGTGCTCCTCGGCGAGCTTGCGCCACTGCGCCGGCGCCACGTCCTTCAGCCGCGCTTCCAGCGGCATGGGCTGCTCGGGATAGGGCGCCGCTTCCAGCTCGAAGAAGGCGGCGATCTCGCCCCACAGCCAGCGCCAGCGGAAGACGTCGCCGTTGACCGTGTTGAAGGCCTGGTTGCGCGCGGCCGGGGACAGGGCGGCCCATTCCAGCTGCTCTGCGAGCAGGCCGGCATCGGTGACATCGGTGATGCCGTCCCACTGGGTACGGGAACCGGGGAAGACGAAGGGCTGGCCGGTGGCCTTGCACAGGGAGGCATAGACCGCCAGGGTCAGGCCCATGTTCATGGCGTTGGTGCCCTTGGCCTGGCCGATCATGCTGTGGGAGCGGTGCACGCTCCAGCCGAAGCCATGCCGCTCGGCGGCGGCGAAGAGGATGTCTTCCAGGGTGTAGTAGAAGTTGGCGCCGGCCTGGCGCGGTTCGCTTTCACGGAAGGGCGTCTCGGCCTTGCCGCTGCCGTATTCCTCGAAGGAACCCAGGTAGTGCTTGGTACCGGTGACCAGCGCCAGGTGCTCGAGCGGTGCGCCGTTCAGGGCCTGGCAGAGGTTGTCCATCATGGCGCCATTGGCCTCGACGTTTTCCTTCTCGGTGGCACGACGGGTCCAGGTGCAGAAGAACACATGGCTGATCGGCAGGCCGGCCAGCGCCTGGCGGGTGGACTCGGCGTCGAGCAGGTCGGCGGCGACCGGAATGACGCCTTCCTGCGCCACCGGCTTGCGCGCCAGACCGTAGACGGTCCAGCCCGAGGCGACCAGGGTGTTGGCCAGGTTGTAGCCGGAAATGCCGGTCACGCCGACGATGAGAGCGGTGCCCTTGCGCATGAAACCTCCAGATAGGGGGGTGAGAGACGGCCTGCGGCGGTCGCAGGCGCTGTAGATAAGGGAGTGCCCTGTCTCAGCGTTGATTCCAGCCTATTGGAGAATTAACGGCGTATCCTGGGTATAAATTCCTTTTTAACCGGAACCAGATTCCGCAATCGGAGCCAGCCTTGTATTCCTCCGAACGCCTCAAGGGCCTCGACGTCTTCGTCACCGTGGCCGACCTCGGCAGCTTCACGGCGGCTGGCGAGCGCCTCAATCTCACCGGTTCGGCCATCGGCAAGAGCGTGGCACGCCTGGAAAGCCGACTGGGCGTGCGACTGTTCCAGCGCACCACTCGCCGCCTGACCCTGACCGAGGCCGGCGCCAGTTTCTACCGCACCTGCACCGGGGTGCTGGCCGAGCTGGAGCAGGCCGAACTGGGCCTGACCGCCCAGGACGGCGAGCCCCATGGCCGGGTGCGCATCGACCTGCCCGCCTCCTATGGTCGCCTGCATGTGCTGCCGCTGATCCTGGAGCTGCTGCATCGCTATCCGCTGCTGCAACCGGATCTGTCGCTGTCGGATCGCTTCGTCGATCCGGTTCACGAGGGCATCGACATCCTGGTGCGCATCGGCGGCTCCGATGCCTGGCCGGCCAGCCTGGGGCATCGCTTCCTCGGCACCCAGCGCCAGGTCTTTTGCGCCGCCCCGGCCTATCTCGCCCAGCACGGCCGCCCCCGGAGCCCAGCCGACCTGGTCGATCACCAGTGCGTCGGCTTTCGCCAGGCCGATGGCCTGATCAGCCCTTGGCAGTTGCGCGGCGAACAGCCGGGCGACAGCGAACGCTGGATCTTCCAGCCACGGCTGGTGGTGGGTGATGGCGAAGGTGAGGTCCTGGCCGCCCTGGCCGGGCATGGCATCGCCCAGTTGCCGACCTGGCTGATCGCCACGCACCTGGCCAGCGGCGCCCTGGTGGACGTGCTGCCGGAACACGGCGTCGAGGGCTCGCCGATCAACCTGGTGTGGCCGCGCAGTCGCGAGAGCCTGCCGCGGGTCCGGCTGCTGCTGGAGCACCTGGCCAGTCGCCTGCTGCCCACGGTGGCGCCGAAGCTTTCGCGCTAGCCACGACCGCTCGACCAGTGGCCCCGGCTGCCGCGTCGGGGCGGG
This sequence comes from Pseudomonas sp. JUb52, assembly GCF_004341115.1. Taxonomy (NCBI): domain Bacteria; kingdom Pseudomonadati; phylum Pseudomonadota; class Gammaproteobacteria; order Pseudomonadales; family Pseudomonadaceae; genus Pseudomonas; species Pseudomonas sp. JUb52. The sequence continues at coordinate 153,232 of NZ_SLYS01000001.1, read as the reverse complement.
AACATCCGCTCCGGCATCCCGGTCGTAAACCCTCGTACGCCCGCTCGCCCATGAGTTCCATCGATGGGCGGCATGACGATTATCGAGACGATCGATTGGCGCCGTCGGCTCTGGCTCAGCAGGATCGATGGTTTGTCACCGGGCCCGGCCAACCTGGCCGCCCTGCTCCACCACTCAGTTCCACCACCTAGATGAGGTATCTCATGAGCCAAGCCCAAGGCTACGCTGCCCAGTCCGCCGACCAGCCCCTGGCGCCCTTCTCCTTCGAGCGGCGCGAACCCGGCGCCCACGACGTGCAGATTGACATCCTCTTCTGCGGCGTCTGCCATTCCGATCTGCACACTGCCCGCAACGAGTGGAACAACACCCTGTATCCGTCCGTGCCCGGTCACGAGATCGTCGGCAAGGTGACCGCGGTCGGTGCCCACGTGAAGAACTTCAAGGTCGGCGATACCGTCGGCGTCGGCTGCATGGTCGACAGCTGCCAGCACTGCGCCCCCTGTGACGCCGGCGAAGAGTCCTACTGCGAGAACGGCTTCACCGGCACCTACAACGGCAACCTCTACGGTGGCAGCGAGAACACCCAGGGCGGCTACTCCGACCACATCGTGGTCAACGAAAAGTTCGTGCTCAAGGTTAGCCACACCGAGAACCTGGCCGCCGTGGCGCCGCTGCTGTGCGCCGGCATCACCACCTATTCGCCGCTGGCCCACTGGAAGGTCGGTCCGGGCAAGAAGGTCGGCATCGTCGGCCTGGGTGGCCTCGGCCACATGGGTGTCAAGATCGCCCATGCCATGGGTGCCCACGTGGTGCTCTTCACCACCAGCGCCAACAAGAAGGAAGACGCCCTGCGCCTGGGCGCCGACGAGGTGGTGGTGTCGAAGAACGAAGACGAGATGGCCGCCCACGCGAACAGCTTCGACTTCATCCTCAACACCGTGGCCGCACCGCACAACCTGGACGCCTTCCTCACTCTGCTGAAGTGGGACGGCACCATGACCCTGGTCGGCGTACCCGCCGAGCCGCATCCGGCGCCCAGCGTGTTCAACCTGGTGATGAAGCGCCGCCAGCTGGCCGGTTCGCTCATCGGTGGCATCCGCGAGACCCAGGAGATGCTGGACTTCTGCGCCAAGCACGGCATCGTCTCGGACATCGAGCAGATCGCCATCCAGGACATCAACGAAGCCTATGAGCGCATGCTCAAGAGCGATGTGAAGTACCGCTTCGTGATCGACATGCAGAGCCTCAAGCAGGGCCAGACCGCGGCCTGATCTCGCGCTCCGCTCCGCCGACAACGCCCGCGCCCGTCGCGGGCGTTGTCATTTCCGGTAACGCATTTTTGGCGTGGCCCGCGGTCCTAGCGATAGCTAAGATCATGAGGCGAGCGCCATGCAATGGGACAAGGGACAACGTAGCGACAACGTGCAACAGGCCAGCGGTGGACGCGGCATGAAGATCGGCGGCGGCCTCGGCCTGGGTGGCGTCGCCCTGGTGGTGGTATTCGGCCTGCTCAGCGGCCAGAGCCCCACGCAGATCCTCGGCAACCTGATCAGCCTCAGCGGCCAGAGCGCGCCGAGCCAGCAGGAGACCACCGCGCCAGCCGACAATCGCCAGGTGGACTTCGTCCGCGTGGTACTGGGCGAGACCGAAAACACCTGGACGCGCATCTTCCAGGCCCATGGCGAGCAGTATCAGCCGCCCAAGCTGGTGCTATTCAACGGCCAGGTGCAGTCCGGTTGCGGCGGCGCCACCGCGGCCAGCGGCCCCTTCTACTGCCCGGCGGACAGCAAGGTCTACCTGGACCTCACCTTCTTCCAGGAACTGCAGCAGCGCTTCGGCGCCGATGGCGACTTCGCCCGCGCCTATGTGATCGCCCACGAGGTCGGCCACCATGTGCAGAACCTCACCGGCACCACCAGCAAGATGGAAGCGGCGCGTCGCCGTGGCATTCCCACCGAGGGTGCGACCGGGCTGTCGGTGCGCCTGGAACTGCAGGCCGACTGCTATGCCGGGGTCTGGGCCAACGACGCCCAGAAGCGGCTGAACTGGCTGGAGCCGGGTGACCTGGAGAAGGCGCTGAACGCCGCCAATGCCATTGGTGACGACCGCCTGCAACGCCAGTCCCAGGGTCGCGTGGTACCTGACTCCTTTACCCACGGCAGCTCCGCGCAACGGGTCAAGTGGTTCCGTACCGGCTTCGACAGTGGCAAGGTGGAGAGCTGCGACACCTTCGCCGCCAAGGCGCTCTGACCTCTACCGGGAGCTCCCCGATGCGTCGCCTGCTCGCGCTGTGCCTGGCCCTGGCCTGGGGCTCCGCCCTGGCGGCGCCCCATGAAGGGGTCGCCCGTATCGTCAGCGACCGGCTGCCGATCGGCCAGGCGCAGGCCGCGCTGCAGCTATCCACCGACTGGGACCAGCCCCATCCGGAGATCCGCCGCGCCCTGGTGATCGTGCACGGTCGCCTGCGCAATGCCGCGACCTATTTCCGCTCTGGCCAGACGGCCACGGCAGCGGCCGGCGCCGCGGCGGACACCCTGGTGATCGCCCCGCAATTCCTCGACGAAACGGACGTCCAGCGCCATCGGCTGCCGGACGACCTGCTGCGCTGGCAGGGCAATGCCTGGATGGGCGGCGAGCCAGCCCTGGGTCCGCAACCGCTGAGCAGCTTCGCGGTGTTCGACGCCCTGCTCGCGCGCCTGGCGGAGCGCCGGTTGCTGCCCAATCTGCAGGAGATCGTCATCGCAGGGCATTCCGGCGGTGGCCAGGTGGTGCAGCGCTACGCCGTGCTCGGCCAGGGCGAGCAGGCCCTCGCCGCCAAGGGCATCCGCCTGAGATACGTCGTGGCCAACCCCTCGTCCTATGCCTATTTCGATGCCCGCCGTCCGGATGCCCAAGGCCAGCCCGTGCCCTTCGCCGAGGCGGCCAGCTGCCCGGATTTCGACACCTGGAAATACGGCATGCAGGGCCTGCCGGCCTATGCCGCCGGACGCCCGGCCGCGAGTCTGGAACAGCACTATGCGAGGCTCGACCTCACCTATCTGCTGGGCGCCGAGGACGTTGACCCCCACCATCTGGCGCTGGACCAGGGCTGCGCCGCCGAGGCCCAGGGGCCCTATCGCCTGGCCCGTGGGCTGAACTACTACCGCTATCTCAAGGGCCGCCATCCGGGGCTGCGCCAGGCGCTGATCGAGGTGCCCGGCGTGGGCCACAACGGCGACGCCATCTTTACCTCGCCTGCAGGCCGCCAGGCGCTGTTCGGCGCCGGCGACCAGGCTTCAGCGCGCCAGGGCGGCGGGCGCGTCCAGTAACTCCTGCACCTGGGCGACGAAGGCCTCCAGGGTGAAGGGCTTGCCGAGCACCGCCATGCGCTCGCCGACCAGGGGGATGGGCGGCTCGTTGCCTGCCGCATAGCCGGTAATGAAGAGGATCGGCAGGTGCGGCCTGAGGGTACGGGCCGCGCCGGCCAGCAAGCGGCCGTTCAGCCCCGGCAGGCCGACATCGGTGACCAGCAGGTCGAAGCCCTCGCCTTCTCGCAGGGCCGCCAAGGCCGATTCGGCATCCGCGGCGTCGCGATAATCCCAGCCCAGATCGACGAACACCTGCACCAGCAAATCGCGGATGACCGCATCGTCTTCCACCAGCAGCACCCGGACGCCGGGCAGGACGCGGGCGGTCGCCGCGCTGGCGACGGGCTGGGGTGCCTGGGCAGCCTTGGCCGGATGACGCGGCAGCAGCAGACTCACCCGACAGCCCTGCCCCGGGGCGCTGGTCACGCTCACCTGGCCGCGCGACTGGCGGACGAAGCCATAGATCATGGACAGTCCCAACCCCGAGCCCTGGCCCACCGGCTTGGTGGTGAAGAAGGGTTCGAAGACCCGCTCCAGCACCTCCGGCGTCATGCCCACGCCGTCGTCGCCCACCTCGATCAGCAGGTAGTCGCCCGCCGGCAGGGCCGGATCGGCGTCGGACTGCGCCCAGTTGCGCGCATGGATGGTCAGGGTGCCGCCCGCCGGCATGGCATCGCGGCTGTTGATGGCCAGATTCAGCAGGGCGTTTTCCAGCTGGTGCGGATCGGCGTCGACCGGCCAGAGTCCGGCATCCAGTTCGAGCTGGCAGCGGATCTGCGGCCCCAGGCTGTGCAGCAGCAATTCCTGGAAATCGCCGATCAGCCGGGCGACGTCGACCGCCTGGGGATTGAGCGTCTGGCGGCGGGAAAAGGCCAGCAGCCGATGGGTGAGACTGGCGCCCCGGCCCACCGACTGGGTGGCGGTGTCGAGCAGACTGCCGACCCCGGCCAGGACCTCCGGCGCCAGGCGGCGGCGCAAGAGATCCAGGCTGGCCTGGATACCGGCCAGCAGATTGTTGAAATCGTGGGCGATGCCGCCGGTGAGCTGGCCCACGGCTTCCATCTTCTGCGCCTGGCGCAGCAGCTCCTCGGCCTGGGCGCGACTGTGCATTTCCTCGCGCAGCTGGCGATTGCTCTCCTCCAGTTCGGCGGTCCGCGCCCGGACCTGGACCTCCAGGGTGGCGCGCTCGCGGCGCAGGGCCTCTTCGGCCTCGCGGCGGTCATCGATGTCTTCGCTGGTGCCGTACCAGCGGATCACCGCGCCCGCGTCATCGCGCCGCGGATAGGCACGGGTGCGCAGCCAGCAATGGCTGCCATCCGCCACCCGTACCCGGTGTTCCTGGTCGTAGGCCCGACCGGCGCTGCGCGCGGCGTCCCAGGCCTGCCGGGTCGCCTGGCGGTCGTCCGGATGCAGCAACCTCCAGAAGGTGTCGCCTTGCAGCGCCGGCTGGCCGGTCAGCTGCCGCCAGCGCGGCGAAAAGACCATCCGCCCGCCGTCGGGATCGCAGGTCCAGGTGTACTGGGGATTGAGCTCCACCAGATGCCGATAGTGGTCTTCGCTTTCGCGCAGCTGCAGATCCGCCTGGTGGCGCTCGATGGCCAGGGCGGCGGTCTCGGTGACCAGGCGGAAGGCGTCGCGCTCGGCGGCCAGGGGCCGCCGCGGCTCCAGGTAATAATTGGCGAAGGTGCCCAGCAGCCGGCCATCCAGGGCCAGCAACGGCATCGACCAGCAGGCCCGCAGGCCATAGCGCAGCGCCAGGTCACGGGCGCCGGCCCACAGCGGATCGCAGGCGATGTCCTCGACATAGACGGCTTCGCGCCGGTAGGCGGCGGTGCCACAGGAACCCGCCAGCGGGCCGATCTCCAGCCGACCGAGATCGCGGCTGTAGGCTTCCGGCAGACTGGGCGCGATGCCGTCCTGCAGATAGCGGCCATCCTCGCTGAGCAACAGGATGCAGGCATGCAGGCGAACCTGGGCCAGGGCCTCCACCCGCTGCATCAGCGCGTGCAGCACGCTGGCCAGGGGCAGCCCGGTGGCAAGGCTTTCCAGCGTCTGCCGCTCGTACTGGCGCAGATCGCTAGAGGATGGCTGATCGCTCGAAGGCGTGTGGAGGCTCATACGGCTGGCCTGACATGGATCCGAAGCCGGCATCTTAGCCAGCGGCCAGGTAAACAACAGACTATTTACGCCTAACGGACAGATTTCCAGCGTCAGAGCGCCGCCAGGATCTCCGCGCAGGTCTCGAATCGCTGGTCACGGGCGGCGGGCCAGGGATCGCCCGGCTGATTGACCTGCAGCGTGCGGCAGCCCACGGCTCGCCCGCACTCCAGGTCGTAGCGGTGATCGCCGATCATCACCAGGCTGTCAGGCGCCACCTGCCAGAGCTCGGCCAGCCGCAGCAGGCCACCCGGATCGGGCTTGGGCGCCGCCTCGTCGCGCCCCAGCACGGCAGCGGGCGCGAAGCAGTCTTCCAGGCCGATGGCCGCCAGGGTCAGCAGCGCCAGATCGCGAGCGTTGCGGGTGAGGATGCCCAGCTGGCGACCGTCCTCGTGCAGGCGCCGGATGAGGGCGACCGCGCCCGGTGCCGGGCGGGCGGCGACGGCCAGTTCGCGCTCGTGCTCGAACAGCCAGGCGTGCTTGGCCTCGCGCTCGGTGGCCGGCAGCTCGGCCAGGTGGTGGAGGATGTCGGCCTGTTCGGGGATGCCCAGGTGCCGGCGAATGGCGGCGAAGTCGTGTACCGCCAGGGTCAGGGTGCCGTCCAGGTCGAACACCCAGTGGCTGAGGTGACGCAGTGTCATGCAGGGATCCTTTGGCGAGAGGTGACCTTCGGGCACTCCGGGGGAACCCCCGTCACCCGTGCTCCGTCTGGTGGAGACAACCTTCTGCAGGAGTCTACCCATGACGACGACCGTCCGGGCGCTACTTTTCGATGTCTTCGGCACCGTGGTGGACTGGCGCGGCAGCCTGGTCGAGGGCTTGCAAGGGCTGTCGGCCAAGCATGGCGTCCAGGGCGACTGGGAGCGGCTGGCCGATGCCTGGCGCGCCGAAGCCTACGAGGCCATCCTGCCGCAGATCGAGGCCCGCACCCTGCCCTGGCTGCCCCTCGACGAGGTCCATCGGCTGGCGCTGGACGAATTGCTGCCCCGTTACGGCCTGGTCGGCCTGACCACCGCCGAGGTGGCCTGGATCAATAGACTCTGGCATCAGCTGACGCCCTGGCCCGACGCCGTGCCGGGTCTCACGCGGCTGCGCCAGGGCTATCCGGTCTGCGCCCTGTCCAATGGCAACGTCAGCCTGCTGCTGGACATGGCCCGCCATGCCGGCCTGCCCTGGGACATGCTCTTCGGCGCCGATCTCTTCCAGCGCTACAAGCCGGCCGCGGAGGTCTACCTGGGTGCCTGCGCCCTGCTCGACCTGGAACCGGAACAGGTGATGCTCTGCGCCGCCCACAATGGCGACCTGCAGGCGGCCAGGGAGTTGGGCCTGGCCACCGCCTTCATCCAGCGCCCGCGGGAAAAGGGACCGGCGGGTGGCGAGGTATCCAGCGGCGGCTGGGATCTGGAAGCGAGCGACCTGCAGGATCTCGCCGACCAGCTCGGCCTGCCGGCGATGGAGGACGAGCGGGCCGAGCCCGGCGATTGAGCGCGGCCCGGGCCCTTCGGTATCCTGCCGGATACTTTTCGCCAGGGCACCGCCATGGGTTTTCTCGACAAGCTGCGCAAGAAACGTGAACGCCAGGCCCTGGCCGCCCTGCCCCGCCTGCACCAGCGCACGGCGCGCCTGCGCCGCGAGCTGCCCGAATACGAGATCGGCGCCGGCACCTATGGCGCGCCCAGGGTGTTCGATCTCAAGGAAGGCGCCACCCTGCGTCTGGGGCGCTACACCTCCATCGCGGAAGGGGTGCGCATCCTGCTCGGCGGCCTGCACCGGCTGGACTGGGTGACCACCTATCCCTTTCCCGCCTTCGTCGACGACCTGGCCCACATCACCGACTACGGTGGCACCCGTGGCGACGTGGTGATCGGCAGCGACTGCTGGATCTGCACCGATGCGCTGATCCTCTCCGGCGTCACCATCGGCCATGGCGCCGTAGTGGCCGCCGGCGCCGTGGTCACCCGCGACGTGCCGCCCTATGCGGTGGTGGGTGGCAATCCGGCGCGCTTCATCAAGGGGCGCTTTCCGGAGGCCACCTGCCAGGCGCTGCTCGATATCGCCTGGTGGGAATGGCCCGAGGCGGAGATCCTCGCCGCGGGCGAACACCTGTGCAACGCCGATATCGACGGCTTCATTGCCTACGCCCGGGCGCGCCATCCGGCGCCCTGAATACGGCGCCCGGAACTCGGGAGGTCTCCCAAGGCTCACCTTCATTAGTAAATCTTTTGAAGGTTTTCCATGGAAGCACTCGATCTGCTGCAATGGCCGGCCATGGCCATCACCCTGCTCGCTGCCTGGCTGGTGGCCTCCCAGCGCCAGGGCCGACGCAACCTCGGCTTCTGGGTGTTCCTGCTGAGCAATGCCCTGTGGATCGCCTGGGGCCTGCAGGCCGAGGCCTATGCGCTGATCGTGCTGCAGCTGGGCCTGGCGGCGATGAATCTGCGCGGGGTGCGCCGCAACGCCAGCGCGGTGCCGACCGCGGCGGTCGCGGAGGCTTCGAGCAGGGCATAATGACCGACCCTGCGTCACACGGCCCTGCCCCATGCAGTACAGCGTCACCCCCATCGGCCACGTCCGCTCCTGCTTCAAGGAGAAATTCGCCATTCCCCGGCAGCCCGCCCTGGCCCCGGCCGCCCGTGGGGTGCTGGAACTGCTGCCGCCCTTCGACCGCGCCGAAGCGGTCGCCGGCCTGGAAGGCGTCAGCCATGTCTGGCTGCTGTTTCTCTTCCACCAGGCGCTGGAGAGCCAGCCGCGCCTGCGGGTGCGGCCGCCGCGCCTGGGCGGCAATCGCTACCTGGGAGTGTTCGCCACCCGCGCCACCCACCGACCCAACGGCATCGGCCAGTCGGTGGTGCGCCTCGACGGTCTCGAACCGGGACGGCTGCTGCTCTCGGGCATCGACCTGCTCGACGGCACCCCGGTGCTGGACATCAAGCCCTATGTGCCCTACGCCGACAGCCCGCCGGGCGCCCACAACGCCATCGCCGAGGCGCCGCCGCCGGCCCTGGCGGTAGGCTGGGCGGACGCGGCGCGTGTCCAGGCCGAGGCCCATGGCCAGCGCCTGGGCGAGCCCCTGGCCGAGCTGATCGAGCAGTGCCTGGCCCAGGATCCGCGCCCGGCCTATCAGGCACCCACGCCCGAGCGACGCTATGGCGTGCGCCTCTGGGACGTGGAGGTGCACTGGCACTATCCGACCGCGGAGCAAATCCGGGTACTGGACGTGACCGCGGCGTCCTGACGCCGCCTCGTTTGCATTCCGGCGGCCGAGGCCCCAACAATGACATTGCCGGATCGCATGAGGCGGTCCGCACCCGGCTACGGCCGCCGTTCGGCCGTATCACCGATAGGGAAGCATCTATGGCTCCAAGCAGACAGGTCATCAACGCTCAGGTCAGCCCCAAGGGCAGCCTGGAGACCCTTTCCCAGCGCGAGGTCCAGCAGCTCAGCGCCGCCGGCTCGGGCAACCTCTACCAGCTCTTTCGCCAGTGCGCCCTGGCCATCCTCAACACCGGCGCCCACAGCGACAACGCCAAGACCATCCTCGAGGCCTACCAGGACTTCGAGATCCGTATCCACCAGCAGGACCGCGGCGTGCGCCTGGAATTGATCAACGCCCCGGCCGACGCCTTCGTCGACGGCGAGATGATCGCCAGCACCCGCGAGATGCTGTTCAGCGCCCTGCGCGACATCGTCTACACCGAGAGCGAACAGAGCAGCCTGCGCATCGATCTGGAGAGCTCCGAGGGCATCACCGACTACGTCTTCCACCTGCTGCGCAACGCCCGCACCCTGCGCGCGGGCGTCGAGCCGAAGATGGTGGTGTGCTGGGGGGGCCACTCCATCAGCACCGAGGAATACAAGTACACCAAGAAGGTCGGTCACGAACTGGGTCTGCGCAGCCTGGACATCTGCACCGGCTGCGGCCCGGGCGTGATGAAGGGTCCGATGAAGGGCGCCACCATCGCCCACGCCAAGCAGCGCCTGCAGGGCGGTCGCTACCTGGGCCTCACCGAGCCGGGGATCATCGCCGCCGAGGCGCCCAATCCCATCGTCAACGAACTGGTGATCCTGCCGGACATCGAGAAACGCCTGGAGGCCTTCGTCCGCGTCGGCCACGGCATCATCATCTTCCCGGGCGGCGCCGGTACGGCGGAGGAATTCCTCTACCTGCTGGGCATCCTCATGCACCCGGACAACAGGGACATCCCCTTCCCGGTGGTGCTCACCGGGCCGCAGAGCGCCGCGCCTTACCTGGAGCAATTGCACGCCTTCATCGGCGCCACCCTCGGCGAAGCCGCCCAGCGTCACTACCAGATCGTGGTCAACGATCCGGTCGAGGTGGCCCGGCAGATGGCCCAGGGCCTCAAGGCGGTCAAGCAATTCCGCCGCGAGCGTCACGACGCCTTCCACTTCAACTGGCTGCTGCGCATCGAGGAAGGCTTCCAACGCCCCTTCGACCCTACCCACGAGAACATGGCCGCCTTGCAGCTGACCCATGCCGTGCCGCCACACGAACTGGCCGCCAATCTGCGCCGCGCCTTCTCGGGCATCGTCGCCGGCAACGTCAAGGCCAAGGGCATCCAGCTGATCGAGGAGCGTGGGCCCTACGAGATCCATGGCGATCCCGACATCATGCGACCGCTGGATCGGCTGTTGCAGGCCTTCGTCGAGCAGCACCGCATGAAGCTGCCGGGCGGCGCGGCCTACGAGCCCTGCTATCGCGTGGTCAGCTGAATCCTTTCACGTCGGTCTTTTTGCCCGATTTCTTCCCGACATGACCGTTCGTCAGCACCCTGTTCGACGAACGGTCATCATGCTAGCCAGGTGATATCACAAAGTCGCTAGCTAGCTATCCAGAGCGCTTCGCTGACCGGTGTGAGCCTGTTGGCGAAGTCACTTTTCCGCTACGAAAAAACCTCGCGCGCTAACTGCATGGCCCCAGGCTAAAGCCCCTCTTCACCACGCCGATAGGGCAAGGCAAGCTAACTTCAGAGCGCTGGTTGCCGTGGTGAAATCTACCCGGGCGGAGATCCCGCCGGGCCGTCTTCCTCCAGCCGCGCCAGACTTCCTGCCGAGGCCACGGAATGAACAATTGGCTGGGACTCGACTTCCTCGTCGCTCCTCTTGCCCAGGAGCAAGTGCACCTGCACGGCCAGCATGATGGCTGGCTGGTGGCGCTCGCCTATCTCGTCGCCGTCAGTGCCTGCTACGTCACCCTGGTGTTCGCCGAGCGCATCGGCCAGACCCGTACCCTGGCCCGGCGGCGTGCCTGGAGTCTGATGGGCGCCCTGAGCTTCGGCTTCGGCGTCTGGGGCATGCACTTCATCGCCATGCTGGCCTTCACCGTACCCACCCGGGTGCACTACGACCTCTTCATCACCCTGGCCTCGCTGCTGATCGTGGTGCTGGCTGGACTCATGGCCATGCCCGCCCTCAGCCAGCCCGACCTCACCCTGGGTCAGCGGCTCAAGGCCGGCACGGTGTTGAGCATGGGCATCGTGCTCATGCACTACACCGGCATGGCCGCGGTGCACACCGAGGCCGTGGTGCTCTATCGCCCGCTGCCCTTCCTGCTGTCGATCGGCATCGCCGTGATCGCCAGCTTCGCCGCCCTGCAACTGATCCAGATCTTTCGCCGCCACTACACCGGCATCTATCGCTGGCTGCGCATCGCCACCGCCCTGGTAATGGGCCTGGCCATCGCCGCCATGCATTTCACCGGCATGTGGTCCATGGTGCTGATCGCCCCCGCCGAGACCGAAAGCACCCTGCAGGGCGCCAGCAATTCCTGGCAGCTCGGCGTCGGCATCGCCATCATCGCCCTGCTGCTGGTGGTGGGCGGCCTGGGCGCGGCCTGGGCGGATCGCCAGCTGCAGCGCAAGGAAAACGACCTGGAGCGGGTCAATTCCCTGGTCGGCCAGCTCGACGAAGCCCGCGCCTCGCTGCAGCAGGCCGCCCACTACGACCCCCTCACCGACCTGCACAATCGCCGCGCCTTCAACCAGGCCTTCGCCGAGATCCTCGAGCGCCACGCCCAGCAGGGGCGCAGCCTGGGGGTGATGTTTCTCGACATCGATCACTTCAAGCGTATCAACGACAGCCTCGGCCACGATGCCGGCGACCAATTGCTGGTGGCCATGGCCAAGATCATTCGCGAGGCGGTGCGCGAAGGCGACCTGGTGGCTCGCTTCGGTGGTGACGAATTCTGCATCCTGGCCAGCCTCGCCGGACCCGACGAGGCCCGGCACCTGGCCCAGCGCATCCTGGAAAGGCTGCGCAATCCGGTCACCATCGGCAACCGCACCCTGGTGATGACCACCAGCATCGGCATCAGTCTCTATCCGCGTGATGGCGGCTGCTGCGAAGAGCTGCTCAAGAGCGCGGATCTCGCGCTCTATCTGTCCAAGGGCAATGGCCGCAACACCTTCAGCTTCTTCGACGAGACGCTGCGCGAAAAGATCTCGCTGCAACTGGAGCTGGAAGCCGAATTACGCGAGGCCCTGACCGAGGAACGCGGTCTGCAGCTCTACTACCAGCCGATCCTCGACGTCGCCAGCGGCCAGCTGGACAAGGCCGAGGCCCTGATCCGCTGGGATCATCCCCGCCTCGGCATGCTGGCGCCCAATGTCTTTCTCGGTGTGGCCGAAGCCAATGGCTTCATCGAGGAGCTGGATGCCTGGGTACTCAAACGCGCCTGTCAGGACCTGGTGGAGCTGACCGCCGCCGGCCTTACGGACCTGCGCATCGCGGTCAACTGCTCGGCGCTCAGTCTGAGCAACGAAGCCCTGCCCGGGCAGATCGCCTGGCGGCTGGACGACCACCGGTTGTCGCCGCGGCGGCTGGAGCTGGAGGTGACCGAGAATGCCCTGGTCAAGAACGTGCAGCCCACCGCCGAATTGCTGCAGCGCATCCGCGACCTGGGCGTGACGGTGTCCATCGACGACTTCGGCACCGGCTATTCGTCGCTGGCCTATCTCAAGCGGCTGCCGATCGATACCGTGAAGATCGACCGCTCCTTCGTCACCGGGCTGGTCGAAGGCAATGCCGATCACCAGATCGTCCAGGCCATCATCGGCATGGCCCGGCCGCTCAAGCTCAAGGTCACTGCCGAGGGCGTCGAACATCTGGAGCAGCTCCGCCTGCTGTGCGCCCTGGGCTGCGACTTCATCCAGGGCTATCACATCAGCCGACCGGTCCCCCTGGCTCAGGTGCCCGAGGTGATCGCCCGCTATGCCAGCGGGGTCTGTCCACTGCAGGCCCAGGCGGAGGCGGATGCCGACGCCCTGGCGCTGGCCAAGGCGCTCGGCTAGCCGCGGCGATAGCGCAGCCAGACGCTGCCGTCGTCCTGGGTTTCGGCTGAATCCAGCTTGAGGTAAAGCGGCTGCTGCCAGGCCTGCTCGGCGATCTCGAAGGAGGCCGGATGGGCGCCGCGGCCGTCCACCAGGGGGATGATCAGCACGCTGATCTCGTCCACCAGGCCGGCAGCGACAAAGGAGCCGCTGACGTGGGGACCGCCCTCCACCACCAGTCGTTCGATGCCCAGCTCGGCGTTGAGCAATTCCAGCACGGCGCTCAGGTCCAGTTCGTCCTTGCCGCCGAAGACATAGGAGGCACCGATGTCTTGCAGATGCGTCAGGTAGTCGTCGCTGACCCCTTCGCTGAGCACCGCCACCACATGGGAATCCAGGGCTTCGTTCTTCTTCCAGGCGACCTTGCCCTGGGGATCGATGGCGATGGCGTACTTGCTGGCATCGCGCTTGGCGAAATGGTGGGTGCGCAGGATGGGCGCCTGGGCGACGCCGGTGGGATAGCCGTCGCCGTGGGCGATCTCTTCCATGGTCACCCGGCCACAGGCCCAGGCATCGAAGGCGAAGCGCTCGGCCAGGCGCTCGTAGGTGGCATCGGCCTGTTTCTTGACGGCGCGATCCCAGCCATCGGTAAGGGCGTGGCCGTCGACCGACGACATCATATGGCAGATCACATAGGGCTTCATGGGGACTCCCGGCAGTGGCGTGTCGCCATGACACGCCTTGCAGCAACCGACCGGTCCGGCGCCGGGGGAGTTCAGCCCGCCAGGCCGCGGAAACGAAAAACCCGCCGGAGGGCGGGTTTTCGGGGAGCCGGGTCGCGTTACTTCTCGACGAAGGCGCGCTCGATCAGGTAGTCGCCCGGATCGCCCATGCGCGGCGAGATGGTCAGGCCGAATTCGTTCAGCACGGCACTGGTCTCGTCCAGCATGCTCGGGCTGCCGCAGATCATGGCGCGGTCGTCCTGCGGATTGATCGGCGGCAGGCCGATGTCCGCGAACAGCTTGCCACTGCGCATCAGGTCGGTCTGACGACCCTGGTTGCGGAATTCCTCGCGGGTGACCAGGGGGTAGTAGATCAGCTTCTCGCGGACCAGGTCGCCGATGAATTCGTGCTCCGGCAGGGTCTTGGTGATGAAGTCGGCATAGGCCAGCTCGTTCACGTAGCGCACGCCGTGGACCAGGATCACCTTCTCGAAGCGCTCGTAGGTTTCCGGATCCTGGATGGTGCTCAGGAAGGGCGCCATGCCGGTGCCGGTACTCAGCAGATAGAGGTGCTTGGCGGGCTTGAGATCGCTGAGGATCAGGGTGCCGGTGGGCTTGCGGCTGACCATCAGGTTGTCGCCTTCCTTGAGGTGCTGCAGGCGCGAGGTCAGGGGGCCGTCCGGCACCTTGATGCTGAAGAACTCCAGGTGCTCTTCATAGTTGGGGCTGGCGATGCTGTAGGCACGCATCAGCGGACGACCGCCTTCCGTCTCCAGGCCGATCATCACGAACTGACCGTTCTCGAACCGCAGGCCCGCATTGCGGGTGGTCTTGAAGCTGAACAGGGTGTCGTTCCAGTGATGAACGCTCAGGACGCGCTCGGTGTACAGGTTGCTCATCGATGACTCCAGGAAAAATCGGTACAGCCCGGGGCTGGATAGAAATTGCGCGACAGTTTATAGAGGGGGAAAATATCCGTGAAATGAATAATTCGAATATAGGTTATCCAAAAGGCAGATATGAGATTCACGTTGCGTCAACTCGAGGTCTTCGTCGCCGTGGCGCGCCAGGAAAGCGTTTCCCGGGCAGCCGAGGCGCTCAGTCTGTCGCAGTCGGCCACTAGCACCGCCCTGGGCGAACTGGAACGGCAATTCGACTGCCGGGTATTCGACCGCGCGGGCAAGCGTTTGACGCTCAACGCCCTGGGCCGGCAATTGCTGCCCAAGGCGGTGGCCCTGCTCGACCGCAGCGCCGAGGTGGAAAATCTGCTGCGCGGCAAGACCGGCTTCGGCTCCCTGGAGGTCGGCGCGACCCTCACCATCGGCAACTACCTGGCCACCCTGCTGCTGGGTGACTTCATGCTGCGTCATCCCGACTGCCGGGTGCGCCTGCACGTGCACAACACCGCCAGCGTGGTGCAGCGCATCGCCAACCATGACATCGATCTGGGCCTCATCGAGGGCGACTGTCAGCATCCGGATCTGGAGGTGCAGCCCTGGATCGAGGATGAGCTGGTGGTGTTCTGTGCGCCCGGACACGCCCTGGCGGGCAGGCAGGCCGCCCAGGCCGAACTGGAAGCCCAGGCCTGGATCCTGCGCGAACAGGGTTCCGGCACCCGCCTGACCTTCGACCAGGCCATGCGCCATCACGCCCAGCCGCTGGACGTGCGGCTGGAGCTGGAACATACCGAGGCCATCCTGCGCGCGGTGGAGTCGGGGCTGGGCATCGGCTGCCTGTCACGCCTGGCGCTCAGAGACGCCTTCGCCCGCGGCACCCTGGTGCCCATCGCGACCCCGACCCTGGATCTGCGCCGGCAATTCTGTTTCATCTGGCACAAGCAGAAGTACCAGACCGGAGCCATGGTCGAATTCCTCGACCTCTGTCGCCAGCTGACCCTGGGCCTCGCCCGCAGCGATCAGATCGACACCGCGCGGCCCCGGCCCGGGCGCTAGCTGCTGGCCCTGCTCAGGTTACTGGCCCTGGTAGATGCGACGATTCTCCAGCTCCCGCTGCTCGTGGCGGCGGTGGGCGCGGAGCGCCAGCAGGGCCAGGATGCCGATCACCAGGCGATAGCCCTGGGAATAGAGATCCAGCTCGGCGGTAGCCGACTCGCCCAGCACGCCGCTGATCAGCCGCACCACGAACAGCGTCAGCTGTACGAAGGCCACCAGCAGCAGGCCGGCCGACAGCCATTCCGCCCGGCGAAAGGCCAGCACCGCGAACAGCGCCAGGGCAAATTGCATACCGCCGTACCAGACCCGCGCCTCGGCCACCGACGCCGAATCCATCAGTACCATGCCGCGGGCATTGGCCATCTCGTAGGGATAGAACCAATGCGCCAGGGCGAGTCCAAACCAGACCAGGGCCTGCAGACCCAACACCAGACGTGCGAAGCGAAGCTCGGACATTCCCCGTTTCTCCTTGGGGCCAGAGGTGGATGACAGCCGCTCCAGTGTAGCCAGCGCCGGGAGCAATCTGCACTGCCGATGCAGACCGCCGCAGGCGGGTTAGGGTTCGCCGAAAGCACTGGGGTAAGCTGCAGGCCTCCACCCTTCCGGCTCCTGCCCGAGCCCGCCGCCCGAGAGATCGCCATGCCCGCCGCCCTGCCCGCCCAGCCGCCGCTGGTGCTGTCCATCCAGTCCCATGTCGCCTACGGCCACGTCGGCAACGCCGCTGCCACCCTGCCGCTGCAACTGCTC
Organism: Pseudomonas sp. JUb52; assembly: GCF_004341115.1. Lineage (NCBI taxonomy): Bacteria > Pseudomonadati > Pseudomonadota > Gammaproteobacteria > Pseudomonadales > Pseudomonadaceae > Pseudomonas > Pseudomonas sp. JUb52. Next base: position 137,021 of record NZ_SLYS01000001.1, on the reverse strand, counting down.
GGCCTGCAGCCGGTGGTGGTCAACACGGTGCAATTCTCCAATCACACCGGCTACGGCGAATTCAAGGGCCAGGTCTTTCCGCCCGAGCACATCCACGACGTGCTCGACGGCCTGCGCGCCCGCGGCGTACTGGAGCGCTGCGTGGCGGTACTCTCCGGCTACCTGGGCGACGCTGCCATCGGCGAGGTGATCCTCGGCGTGGTGCAGGAGATCCGCCGTCAGCGCGGCGACCTGCAGTATCTCTGCGATCCGGTGATGGGCGACGTCGGCCGCGGCATCTTCGTACGCCCCGGCATCCCCGACTTCCTGCGCCGCCGGGCCATCGAACAGGCCAGCCTGATCACCCCCAACCAGTACGAGTTCGAACTGCTGCACGGCCAGCCGCTGGCCGACACCGCCGACGCCGTGAGCGCCGCCCGGCTGCTGCTCGGCCGCCCCGGCCAACCGGGTCCCAAGACCATCGTCATCACCAGCCTGCGCACCCCGGACCTGCCCACCGACGTCCTCAGCACCCTGGTGGTGGAAGCCGCGGACGCCTGGCTGGTGCAGACGCCCTACCTGGATCTGCAGCCGCTGCCCAACGGCATGGGCGACGTCTTTTCCGCGGTGCTGCTGGGGCAGTTGCTCAACGGCCAGTCCACGCCCGCCGCGGCGTCCCATGCGGTCAGCGCCCTCTATGCCCTGGTCGCCCGCACCGCCCCCGGCAGCCGCGACCTGCCGCTGATCGCCGCCCGCGAGCAGATCGTGCGGCCAGGCGAGTTGTTCGAAGCGCAGCGGCTTCCATAGTTTCGGTGGAGCACAGCGAGGTCGATCCGTTGGGCTTCGCCGATCAGGCCGCTCCCCATAGATTCCGATGTAACGGCAGAAACCAAAGACTTATCGCAGCCACGGGCCGCTCCTACAGTTGCGTAGGAGCGGCCCGTGGCTGCGATAAGAAGCGCAGACAGCTGCTCCTACGCAAAGGGACGACCGATCCCGGTCTTGCCGGAGCGATGGAGATGAGCGCCTGCCTGGGTAGCCCCCTCTCTCCTCGGGAGAGGGTTGGGGTGAGGGCAACCCTTCACGCCGAAACCATTGCCCGCGTGGAAAACGCTACGCGGTTTTCCACCCTACGCCCGCTCCTGCGTCCGCCCCCTCTCCCCCCCGGGAGAGGGCTGGGGTGAGGGAGGCCTGCGCACGCGTCCCTCACGACGACTGCAGATGCCGCTCACGCTGCTCCTGGCGCTCCTTGGCCTCGACGCTCAGGGTCGCGGTGGGTCTCAGCAGTAGCCGCGCGAGGCCGATGGGCTCGCCGGTCTCCTGGCACCAGCCGTAGTCGTCGCGGGCCAGGCGCTCCAGGGCGGCGTCGATCTTGTCCAGCAGCTTCTTTTCCCGTTCCAGCTGGCGCAGTTGCCACTGGCGTTCCTGCTCGGCATTGCCGACGTCGGCCGGATCGCCATGGGTATCCAGGCCGCGCAGGTCCTCCACCTGATCGTCGATCAGGCGCTGCAGGTCGCCACGCTGGGTCAGCAACAGACGGCGAAAGAATGCGCGCTGGACCTCACTCATGTAGTCCGCGGCAGGTTGTGCCAGCAATTCCTCAGACGTCATAGATCGGCCCTCTACCAGTAAATGTTATATTATAACACTCCTCAACAGCTCTAGCCTGCACCTGACCTCCGTAGAATCCATCACAAAAATTCCGTAGTGCCTCTGCCAAAACCGCTACACAAAGGCAAAAGCCTGTGCGAAAGTAGCGCCACAACCTGTATGACAACCTTACAAGCACAAGAGCAGGTCTTTATGTTCGCCAAGGTTCCCGCCAACGTCCTGAGCGACAATGTCGCTCAGCAGCTGCTGGACAAGATCGAAGCCGGCGTCTTCGCCCCCGGCAGCAAGATCCCCAGCGAAGCCCTGCTCTCCGAAGCCTTCGGCGTCAGCCGTACCGTGGTGCGCGAGGCCATCTCGCGCCTGAAGAACGAAGGCGTACTGCAGCCCCAGCAGGGTCGCGGAATCTTCGTCACCGCTCACGCCAGCATCCGCCCGCTGCGCATAGACGCCGACGAAGCCAGCCTGCCCGGCAGCGTCTTCCACCTGCTGGACCTGCGCCGCGCCATCGAGGCCGAGATCGCCTCCGAAGCCGCCATCAACCGCAGCGAGACCGATCTGGTCGCCATCGACGAGGCCCTGGCGGCCATCGACGAAGAGGTCGCCGACGGCCATGACGGCGTACGCGCCGACGTGGCCTTCCATCGCACCATCGCCCAGGCCACCGGCAATCCCTACTTCATCAGGACCCTGGAATTCGTCAGCCAGTACCTGGAGACGGCCACGCGCATCACCCGCACCAACGAGGCGCGGCGCGAGGACTTCTCCCGTCAGGTACACGAAGAACACCAGGCCATCGTCGCCGCCATTCGCCTCGGCGATCCCCTGGCCGCCGCCAACGCCGCCCGCCAGCACATCTACAACGCCGCCCGCCGCCTGCGGCAGGCCGGCTTCGCCTGACCTTTTTACGGAGAACAACAAGATGCAAGACAACGTCGGTGTCATCGGCCTCGGGGCCATGGGTCTGGGCGTCGCCCGTTCGCTGCTGCGGGCCGGCTTCGCCGTGCATGCCTGCGACGTGCGCGCCAGCGTGCTGGAAGCCTTCGCCAGCGAAGGCGGCGTGGCCTGTACCTCGCCTGCGGCCCTGGCCGACAGCTGCGACATCCTCATCACCGTGGTGGTCAACGCCGAGCAGACCGAAGCCGTGCTGTTCGGTGAAGGCGGCGCCGCCTCTGCCCTGCGTCCGGGCAGCCTGGTGATCGCCTGCGCCACCGTGGCCCCGGCCTACGCCGTCGAGCTGGGCGAGCGCCTGGCCGCGCGCGGCATCCTGCTGCTGGACGCCCCGCTGTCCGGGGGCGCCGCCAAGGCCGCCAGTGGCGAGATGACCATGATGACCTCCGGCACCGCAGAGGCCTATGCCAAGGGCGAGGCGGTCCTGGCCGCCATGGCCGGCAAGGTCTATCGCCTGGGCGATGCGCCCGGCCAGGGCTCCAAGGTCAAGATCATCAACCAGCTCCTGGCCGGGGTGCACATCGCCGCCTCCGCCGAGGCCATGGCCCTGGGCCTGCGCGAAGGCGTCGATCCGGAGGCCCTCTACGAGGTCATCACCCACAGCGCCGGCAACTCCTGGATGTTCGAGAATCGCGTGCCGCACATCCTCAAGGCCGACTACACCCCGCTGTCCGCCGTGGACATCTTCGTCAAGGACCTGGGCCTGGTGCTGGATACCGCGCGCACTTCGAAATTCCCGCTGCCGCTGTCGGCCACCGCGCACCAGATGTTCATGCAGGCCTCCACCGCCGGCTTCGGTCGGGAAGACGACTCGGCGGTGATCAAGATCTTCCCGGGCATCGAGCTGCCCAAGGCCGCGGAGTGAGACCGATGAGCGCGACCGAGACCCGCCCGCTGCTGGGCTGCATCGCCGACGACTTCACCGGCGCCACCGATCTCGCCAACATGCTGGTGCGCGGCGGCATGCGCACCGTGCAGGTGATCGGCGTGCCCGCGGCCGATGCCGAACTGGAGGCCGCCGACGCCGTGGTAGTGGCGCTGAAATCCCGCACCACCCCGGCCGCCGAGGCGGTGAGCGAATCCCTGGCCGCCCTCGCCTGGCTGCGCCAGCGCGGCTGCCGGCAATTCTTCTTCAAGTACTGCTCGACCTTCGACTCCACCGCGGAAGGCAACATCGGCCCGGTGGCCGAGGCCCTGCAGGAGGCGCTGGACTGCGACTTCACCCTGGCCTGCCCGGCCTTCCCGGAGACCGGCCGCACCCTGTTCCGCGGCCACCTGTTCGTCCAGGACCAGCTGCTCAGCGAATCCGGCATGCAGCACCACCCGCTGACGCCCATGGGCGACGCCAACCTGGTGCGGGTGCTGCAGGCGCAGAGCCGCGGCAAGGTAGGGCTGCTGCGCTACGACCAGGTCGCCAAGGGCCCCGAAGCCGTGCGCCAGGCCATCGCCGAACTCCGGACTTCGGGTCATCGCCTGGCCATCGCCGATGCCCTGTCCGATGCCGATCTGCACACCCTGGGCGCGGCCTGTGCCGAGCTGCCCCTGGTCACCGGCGGTTCGGGCATCGCCCAGGGCCTGCCGGAGAACTTCCGCCGCGCCGGCCTGCTGCAGGCGCACGATGCCGCCGCTCTGGAGCTGCCCGCCGGTGGCGAAGCCGTGCTGGCCGGCAGCGCCTCCCAGGCCACCAATGGCCAGGTCGCCGCCTGGCTGGAAGCCGGTCGCCCGGCCCTGCGCCTCGATCCACTGGCGCTGGCTAAAGGTGACGACAGTATCGACGCCGCCCTCGCCTGGGCGCGCGAGCAGGGCCAGGCCGTGCTGATCTATGCCACCAGCCCCGCCGACGAGGTCAAGGCCATCCAGCGCGAGCTGGGCGTGGCGCGCGCCGGTGAGCTGGTGGAACGCGCCCTCGGCCTGATCGCCCGCGGCCTGTTCGACAGCGGCGTACGCCGGCTGGTGGTGGCCGGTGGCGAAACCTCCGGCGCCGTGGTCCAGGCCCTGGGCGTACAGGCCCTGCGCATCGGCGCCCAGATCGATCCGGGCGTGCCGGCCACCCTCGGCCAGGTACAGGGCGAACCCCTGGCCCTGGCGCTCAAGTCCGGCAACTTCGGCGGTCGCGACTTCTTCGCCAAGGCGCTGCGCCAGCTCGCAGGAGAACAGCCATGAGCGCCGAAGCCCGGCTACGCGAAGAGATCTGCACCGTCGGCGCCAGTCTCTATGCCCGCGGCTACACCGTGGGGAGCGCCGGCAACATCAGCGCCCGCCTGGAAGACGGCTGGCTGATCACCCCTACCGATGCCTGCCTGGGTCGCCTGGATCCGGCGGCCATCGCCAAGGTCGGCCTGAACGGTGACTGGGTCTCCGGCGACAAGCCGTCCAAGACCCTGGCCCTGCATCGCCAGGTCTATGACCGCAATCCCGGCGTGGGCGGCGTGGTGCATACCCACTCCACCCATCTGGTGGCCCTGACCCTGGCCGGCGTCTGGCGTCCCGACGACATCCTGCCGCCCATCACCCCCTACCAGGTGATGAAGGTCGGTCATATCCCGCTGATCCCCTATGCCCGCCCCGGCGCCGCCAGCGTCGCCGAGCAGGTGGCGCAATTGGCCAACCAGGTCCGCGGTGTGATGCTCGAACGCCTCGGTCCGGTGGTCTGGGAAAGCAGCGTGAGCAAGGCCAGCTTCGCTCTGGAGGAGCTGGAAGAAACCGCGCGACTGTGGCTGCTCAGCGAGCCGCGCCCGGCGCCGCTGGATGCCGCCGCCCTGGCCGAACTGGCGGAGACCTTCGGCGCCGTCTGGTGACCTGAAGCCCGCGTTACCGCAATACCCCCACGATGGCCCCTGCCGGCCGTCGCGGGATCGGCTTGCCCTGGAAAAACAACAATAGCGAGGAAAGTGCCATGTCCCACGTCGTCAGCCCTACCCGCCCGGAGTCCCGTTCATGAGTCCGTTGCTGCTGGTCCTCATCGCCGCGGCGGGCATCGCCCTGCTGCTGTTCCTGGTTCTCAAGTACAAGTTCCAGCCCTTCGTGGCGCTGATGCTGGTGAGCATCCTGGTGGCCCTGGCCGCCGGGGTCGAGCCGTCCAAGCTGGTGGCGACCATCGAAGGCGGCATGGGCAAGATCCTCGGCCACATCGCCATCATCATCGCCCTGGGCGCCATGATCGGCCGCATCATCGAACTCTCCGGTGGCGCCGAGGCCCTGGCCAAGACGCTGATCGAGCGCTTCGGCAACAGACGCACACCGCTGGCGCTGACCCTGGCCGGCTTCCTGGTCGGCATCCCGGTGTTCTTCGAGGTCGGCGTGATCGTGCTGATGCCACTGGCCTACGGCATCGCCCGCACCGCGCGCAAGCCGCTGATCGTCTTCGCCCTGCCGATGTGCGCCACCATGCTCACCGTGCACGCCATGCTGCCGCCCCACCCGGGCGCCGTGGCCGCCGCCGGCCAGCTGGGCGCCGACCTGGGCCGGGTGCTGCTGTTCGGCCTGCCGATCACCGCCGTACTGGCCCTGATCGGCTGGTGGGTGGCCGGACGCATGACCCGCCGTCACTACCCCATGACCGACGACATCCGTAGCGACGTCTACGGTCCGCAGATCACCGACACCCACCTGCAGCAGTGGGGCCGCGGCCAGGACATGGCCCCCGGCCTGCCCAGCCTCGGCGCCGCCGCGGTCAGGGTCGACGAGACCCCGGCCGGCGTCGCCGCCGGTCTGCCGCCCGCCCCGGCCCCCGGCTTCGGCCTGGTGGTGACCCTGATCCTGCTGCCCATCGTGCTGATCCTGCTGGGGACCCTGGCCACCAGCTGGCTGCCCGCCGGCAACCTGCTGCGCGACATCCTCACCGTGGTCGGCGCACCCCTGGTGGCCCTGCTGATCGACACCCTGCTGTGCGCCTATGTGCTGGGCTTCCGCCGCGGCTGGTCGCGCGAGCAGGTCTCGGAGGTCATCGGCTCGGCGCTGCCCGGCGTCGCCATGGTCATCCTCATCGCCGGTGCCGGCGGCGTCTTCGGCAAGGTGCTGGTGGACACCGGCATCGGCGCGGTGGTCTCGGAGCTGCTGCGCGCCACCGGCCTGCCGGTGCTGGCGCTGGGCTTCGTGCTGACCCTGCTGCTGCGCGCGGTCCAGGGTTCCACCACCGTGGCCCTGGTCACCACCGCCGGCATCCTCGGCCCGCTGATCGCCACCCTGGACCTCTCGGCCAACCACATGGCCCTGCTGTGCCTGGCCATGGGCGCCGGCGGTCTGGCCGTGTCGCACATCAACGACGCCGGCTACTGGATCTTCACCAAGCTGGTCGGCCTGAGCGTCGCCGACGGCTTGCGTACCTGGACCGTCCTGACCACCCTGCTGGGGTGCCTGGGCTTCGCCATCACCCTGCTGCTCTGGCCCTTCGTCTGATCTGGGAGACAAGCCATGCCCCGCTTCGCCGCCAACCTCAGCATGCTCTATCCCGAGCATGCTTTCCTCGACCGCTTCGCCGCCGCCGCGGCGGATGGCTTCCAGGCCGTGGAATACCTCTTTCCCTATGAGCACAGTGCCGCCGAGATCAAGGCCCGCCTGGACGCCGCCGGCCTGACCCAGGTGCTGTTCAATGCCCCGCCCGGTGACTGGGCCGCCGGCGAGCGCGGCCTGGCCGCCCTGCCCGGTCGCGAGACCGAGTGCCGCGCCGGCATCGACCGCGCCTTGGAGTACGCCGCCGTGCTGGGCAATCGCCTGGTGCACGTCATGGCCGGCCTGCTGCCCACCGGGGTCGACCGGGCCCGCGCCCGCGACACCTACCTGGGCAACCTGGCCCATGCCGCCGAGCAGGCGGCCAAGGCCGGGGTGACGATCCTCATCGAGCCGATCAACCCGCGCGACATGCCCGGCTACTTCCTCAATCGCCAGGACGATGCCCAGGCCATCCGCCAGGCCATCGGCGCCAGCAACCTCAAGGTGCAATTCGACTGCTACCACTGCCAGATCGTCGAGGGCGACGTCAGCAAGACCTTCGAGCGCGACTTCGCCGGCATCGGCCACGTGCAGATCGCCGGGGTGCCCGACCGCCACGAACCGGACCTGGGCGAGCTCCATTACCCCTACCTGTTCGAGCGCTTCGACGCCCTGGGCTACGACGGCTGGATCGGCTGCGAGTACCGCCCCCGCGGCGATACCTCGGCGGGGCTGGAGTGGTTGCGCAAGCTCAGGGCGTAAGCCGACATCCCGCGCTACCCAACACCGCATCCTTCCAGCTTGTAGGGTGGACAACGGCGCAGCCTTGTCCACCGCCAGGCACCTAGGCCCAGTGGAAAACACTGCGCGGTTTTCCACGCTACGGGGCTATCGCGGACCGCCATGGCTGCGCTAAAAACACCCGCCCCTACACCTCCACCACCGCCAACGGCTGCCCCAGGCGCCTCCGGAATTCTTCCAAGAACGCCGGGGCGAAGGCCCGTGCCGGCCAGTGGTTGAAGATGAAACCCAGGTCGGAAAAGGCGCAGGGCTGGGGAAAGTCGAAGCCGTTGATGTCGTCTTCGTGATCGCATTCCGGGCAGGCGAAGTTGTCGCTTTCCGCCGGCATCCAGACTTCCAGGTGCTCGAACAGCGCCTCGCCGATCTCGCGGCGGCAGGCGGGGCAACGCGCCCGGCCCTCGAAGCCGTCCAGCGGGGTGAAGATGCAGCGCTCGGTGACGATCTCCAGACCGCCGCCGGCATAGTCGCGCGGATCGTCCATGCCCGGCGCCAGGCGCAGCACCTCGGTCAGTCGCGGACCCGGCGCATGGCCCCGCCGGCCGCGACTGGGCAGGCAGGCCGAGACCTCGCCCCGGACCACGCCACTGGCGGCGAGCCAGCCAAGGATCTCCACGGCGGTGCGCTCCACCCGCGGATGGCTGGAAATGCGGGGAGCGAGGATGGTCTGGCGCAGGGTCATGGAACGCGGGTCTCGAAGGAAGGGGCGCGCAGCTTAATGTGCTGCTCGCCCCACGCCCATAGCTGCTAAGGTGAGGCCGACGAAAGCCACAGAAAGCGCCCCATGTTCAAGGATCCCTTCGCCCGCCTCGGTCTCGACCGCGAGGTGCTCAGCGTCAGCCAGCTCAACAGTCGCGCCCGGGTACTGCTGGAGGACGTCTTCGCCCAGGTCTGGGTCGAGGGCGAGATCTCCAACCTGGCCAAGCCGGCGTCCGGCCATCTCTATTTCACCCTCAAGGACGGCCAGGCCCAGGTGCGTTGCGCGCTGTTTCGCCAGCACGCCAGCCGGGTGCGTCAGGCCCTGCGCGACGGCCTGGCGGTCAAGGTGCGCGGCAAGGTCTCGCTGTTCGAAGGCCGCGGCGACTACCAGCTGATCCTCGACAGCGTCGAACCGGCCGGCGACGGCGCCCTGCGCCTGGCCTTCGAGGCGCTCAAGGAGCGGCTGGCCGCCGAGGGCCTGTTCGCCGCCGAACGCAAGCGCCCGCTGCCCGCCCATCCGCAACGCATCGGCATCGTCTCCTCGCCCACCGGTGCGGTGATCCGCGACATCGTCAGCGTCTTCAAGCGACGCGCGCCCCAGGTGGAGCTGACCCTGATCCCCACCGCGGTGCAGGGCCGCGAGGCCACCGCCCAGATCGTCCGCGCCTTGCAACTGGCCGACCGCCAGGGCTTCGATGCGCTGATCCTGGCCCGCGGTGGCGGCTCCCTGGAAGACCTCTGGTGCTTCAACGAAGAACCCGTGGCCCGCGCCCTGGCCGCCTGCCAGACCCCGGTGGTGAGCGCCGTGGGCCACGAGACCGATGTCTCCATCGCCGACTTCGTCGCCGATGTCCGCGCCCCTACCCCTTCGGCGGCCGCGGAATTGCTCGCGCCCCACAGCGCCGACCTGCGCCAGCGCCTGGACGGCCTGCATCGCCAGCTGCTCCTGCGCATGCGCGAGCGCCTGGCCCGCGAGCGGCTGCGCCTGGAGGCCTGCAGCCGTCGCCTGCGTCACCCTGGCGAGCGACTGCGCCAGCAGGCCCAACGGCTGGACGATCTCGACCTGCGCCTGCGCCGCGCCTATGTCATCGCCCAGAATCGCCGCCGCGATCGCCTGGCCCACCTGGACACCCGCCTGGCCGGCCAGCATCCCGGGCGCCAGCTGGCCCTACTGCGCCAGCGCCTGGAGCAACTGGCCGAGCGCCTGCCCCGGGTCATGCAGCGACAGCTCAGGGAGCGCCAGCAACGCCTGGCCGGCACCGTGCAGACGCTGCAGATCGTCAGCCCCCTGGCCACCCTGGGTCGCGGCTACAGCATCCTGCTCGACGAGCGTGGCCATGCCGTGCGTTCCGCCGCCGAAGTCGCCAATGGGCAGAAGCTCACCGCCCGGCTCGCCGAAGGCGAACTGGCGGTGCGGGTACTGGACAATCACCAGGAACCCACCACTCTGTCTCTGTTGGACTAATCGGTCCAACCCGGACCGATGGTGGCATGCATCTTGAACCCTCGGTCAGGATTTCCCCTACCGAGGCCCCCCATGCATTCCCTTCTGCGCGCTTCCTTGCTCCCCCTCACCACCGCCCTACTGGCCGGCGCGGCCCAGGCCGCCACCCCGCCCGCCGCGCCGCTGCAACCCAAGGTCATGCTCGTGGCGATGTTCGCCCCCGAGGCCCAGACCTGGATCGATCGCCTCAAGCTCACCCACAAGGTCGCCGTCGACGGGCTCTCCGCCGACTATCCCGATGTGCTCTGCAATGAGGCACGGGTGTGCCTGATGACCACTGGAATGGGGCATGCCAACGCCGCTGCCTCGACCCTGGCGCTGACCCTGTCGCCCAGGTTCGACCTCAAGCACACCTACTTCCTGATCGCCGGCATCGCCGGGATCAGTCCCAAGGAAGGCACCCTGGGCACCACCGCCTGGGCGCGCTATCTGGTGGACTTCGGCATCCAGTGGGAACTCGATCCCCGCGACGTACCCAAGGACTGGCCCACCGGCTACCTGGGCATCAACACCCGGGGGCCGGGCGAGAAGCCGCCGCTGGACTACAAGACCGAGGTGTTCGAACTCAATGTGCGGCTGAGAGACAAGGCCTATGCCCTGTCGCGCCAGGCCGAGCTGACCGAGAGCGCGGAATCCAAGGCCTGGCGCCAACGCTACGACTACGCGCCGGCCAACCAGCCGCCGGTGGTGACCCGCTGCGACACCCTGGCCGGCGACACCTGGTATTCCGGCACCCGCCTCTCCGAACGGGCCGAGGAGTGGACCCGCCTGCTCACCAACGGCCAGGGCCGCTACTGCACCACCCAGCAGGAAGACAACGCCACCTACGAAGCCCTGCTGCGCGCCAGCCGCCTGGGCAAGGTGGACCTGCAGCGCCTGGCGGTGGTCCGTGCCGGCTCGGACTTCGACCGTCCGGCCAAGGGCGCCTCCGAGGTCGACAACCTGCTCGACTACGCCAAGCAGGGCGGCTTCGTCCCGGCGCTGGAAAATCTCTATCGCACCGGCAATCCGCTGGTGCAGGAGATCGTCGAACACTGGGACGTCTGGCAGCAGGGCGTGCCGGCGAGCTGAGACCTTGGGACCTACTGGCGGGACTGCTCCACGGTCCGCTCGGGCGACTGGGTAGCCGGATCGCTACCCGGCGCGCTCTTTTGCACCACCTCGCTGCGCTGGGGGGGTGGCGTTTCCGGCGACTTGTGCAACCGGCGAGCAGAGCGCCGAGGGTCAGCAGTGCCAGGCTGCTGGTGATGAGACGAGGCATGGTTTTCTCCTTGGGGTTTGAAGGAGGACCCCGGGATTTCCCCGGACGTTCCCGCGCAGGCCAAGGTCCGGCCGGCTGTCGGCCCTGGCGATCTTCCTGGTGGATGGCGCAGTCGTACCTGCAGGACCGGCCTCTCCGGTCACCCATCAGGAATCCGCCATGCCCAGACCTGCCCTTTCCCGCCTCGCCCTGGCCACCCTGCTGACTGCGCTGCCCCTGGCGCCGGTCGCCTTCGCCGCCGAATCCAGCGCCAAACTGGAAAAGGTCGCCAGCTTCGATCACCAGGTCACCGGCGTGACCGTCAGCGAGAGCGGCCGGATCTTCGTCAACTTCCCCCGCTGGACCGAAGACAGTGAGGTCTCGGTGGCCGAACTCAAGCCCGACGGCAGCCTGGTGCCCTATCCGGACCCGGCCTGGAACGGCTGGCGCAATGCCAAGCGCGACGAGCTGACCCCGGGCAACCACTGGGTCTGCGTGCAATCCGTGGTGGCCGACGGGCGTGGCAGTCTCTGGGTGATCGACCCGGGCGCTCCGGCCCAGGCCCTGGTGGTGCCCGGCGCACCCAAGCTGGTCAAGATCGACCTGGCCAGCAACCAGGTGAGCAAGGTCTATGCGCTGGACGAAAGCGTGGCGCCCCAGGGCAGCTACCTCAACGACGTGAGATTCAGCCCGGACGGTCGCCACGCCTATATCACCGATTCCGGTGCCCGCGGCGCCCTGGTGGTCCTGGATCTGGAAAGCGGCAAGGCGCGTCGCGCCCTGGATGGCGACCCGAGTACCCAGGCCGAGAAGGGCGTCAAGGTCAAGGCCGATGGCGAGCCGCTGGTGCGTCCGGATGGCCGCGGCGTGGAATTCTCCGCCGACGGCATCGCCCTCTCTCCGGCCGGCGACTACCTCTACTGGCAGGCGGTCAAGGGCAATACCCTCTACCGCATCGCCACCGCGGCGCTGCAGGGCGACGACCTCGCCAGCCTGCCGGCCAAGGTGGAAAAGATCGGCGAGAACGGTCCGGCCGATGGCCTGTTGATGGACCCGCAAGGGCGCCTCTATGTCAGCGCGGTCGAAGACCATGCGGTGAAGATACGCGAGAACGGCCAGCTCACCACCCTGGTGCAGGACAAGCAGCTGATCTGGCCGGACACCTTCGGCCGCGGCCCGGATGGCACCGTCTACGTCACGGATTCGCGCATCCCCGAGATGAGCTTCTTCGATCCCAAGCAGAAGCCGGCCCTGGAAACCGTGCTCTACAAGATCGTGCCCAACTGACTTGGAGCCTGTTCAAAGTCTCGCGAGCTAGAGACAAACAAGGCGTAGGCGGCCCCGCGAAAATACCTGAGGAAGCGGATCGGACCCGCGTTCGGGTTTACGAGTAGTAAATGAGTATTGCGACGGGGCCGCCCAGGCGGGGCTGGCCTTCCAGGGCATTTTTAACGCCGTTTGGCCGACGCGCAGCAGACTTTGAATAGGTTCCAACAGGGTCCGGGTGCCTTGCCCTTTGGCCCTCGCCTGCTCCAGCATGGGCGTTTTCGCCGTTGGAAAACCCCATGTCCCGCCTGCTGCCCCTGCTCTGCTGCCTGTTCCTCGCCCTGCCCGCCCATGCCGGTACCTATCTGCAACGCCTGCTGGACAAGCCCGTGCCGGGCGGCGTCGCCGTGGTGCCGATCCCCGGCGACGCGGCGCCACGGGTGCGCTACCAGGGCAAGCCGGTGCTGGTGGTCAAGGACGGCAACGGCTGGGTGGCCATCGTCGGCATCCCCCTGGGTACCGCCGCGGGTCGCCAGCCGCTGGAGGTCGCCGGCGCGGCGCCCCAGGCCTTCACGGTCGGTAGCCGCCACTATGCCGAGCAGCGCATCACCCTGAAGAACCAGCGCCAGGTCACGCCTAATCCCGAGGACCTCAAGCGCTTCGAGCGCGAACTGGCCGAGCAGCAGGCCGCCTACCGGCTGTTCTCGCCGAACCAGCCCAGCAACCTGCTCCTCGACAAGCCGGTGGACGGCCCGCTCTCCAGTCCCTTCGGCCTGCGCCGCTTCTTCAATGGCCAGGAACGCAATCCGCATTCCGGCCTGGACTTCGCGGTGCCCGCTGGCACCCCGGTCAAGGCCCCGGCCGCCGGCAAGGTGGTGCTGGTGGGCGACTATTTCTTCAACGGCAAGACGGTATTCGTCGACCACGGCCAGGGACTGATCAGCATGTTCTGCCACCTCTCGCGCGTCGACGTCCAGGTCGGCCAGGAGGTGCCCCGCGGCGGGGTGGTCGGTCGCGTCGGCAGCACCGGGCGCGCGACCGGCCCGCACCTGCACTGGAACGTCAGCCTCAACGACGTGCGCGTCGATCCGAGCATCTTCATCGGCGCCTTCAAGCCCTGACCGAGCGCAAACAATTGGTTGCAGTCGCGGGCATTGCCAGGCGCAGGGCACTGGCTTAAAAGGAACGCCCGCCTCCACCCCGATCCGGAATGACCGCCATGAACCCAAGACCCCGCTTCGGCAGCGCCCTCGGCAGCATCCTGCTGGTCGCCGCGGCCTGCTATCTGCTGGTGGGCTTTTCCCAGGGCTTCGTGCTGTCGGCCTGGTCCTGGCGTACCTGGCTGGTGTTCGCCGTCATGGCGACGCTCTATCCGGTCGGCCTGTTCGCCGGCTGGTGGAAGAAGCGCGAGCCGGTGGAGCGCTAGGCACTAGCCCCAGCCGTGGCGGGCATAGGCCCGCTCCAGCCGTTCCTCGCGCGAACTGAACAGATCGCCGTCCGCCAGACCGCTCGCGGTCAATAGCCGGTCTTCCAGCTCGGCCTGGCTTTCCAGGCGCCCGTCCGGGTGGATATGGGTGACCGCCAGACCCCGCCGCACCAGGCAAGGCGCCACCAGCAGGCCCCGGTGACAGGTTAGAGGATCGCGCTCGGCGCACAGCAGGGCGATGCGCCAGCGTGCCTGGCCCTGCTCCAGCCGCAGCAATCCCTGCTGGAAGGGCGCGCTGGCGGCTAGGCGGTCATAGCGCAGCTGTCCATCCTCATGATGCGCCGGATCCGGACTGCGCGCCCCCAGCTCCCGGCCCAGGAACACATAGGCGATCCCCACCGCGGCCAGACCGTCGCGCAGGGCCTCGCGGCGATACTGGGGCACATGGCGGCTGTAAGGCTGGGAACGCACGTCGGCCACCGCCGTCACCCCCTGCGCCTGCAGCAGCTCGACATAGCGCGCCAGCGGATGATTGGAATGGCCGAGGGTCAGGATCATGGCGTTTCAGCGTAAGGGATCGAGGCGATACAGCCCGCCGATGGGGCACTCCAGGCGGTTGCCCCGGGCATCGGTGGAGACGAGGAAGTCACCCGGGCGCAGGCCGGCGGCACGCGAGCGATAGCCGAGGCGATTGCCGGCGGCCAGGTTGCGGCAGGGCACGGCGAAGTCCACCAGGTAGGCGCGACCGAGACCGGTTCCCAGCGCCAGGTGCCGGGCGTCCAGGTAGTGCCAACCGGAGAGGTCGAAGCCCAGGATGGTGTCCATGGCCGCGCCCTGCCGATAGCCCAGTTCGGCCAGGCGATCGTCCAGGGTGGGCGGTCCGAAGGGACGCCCGGCGCAACCGGCGAGCAGCAACACGGCGACGAGGGCGAAAAAGGCAGGGAGAACGCGCATGGAAATTTTCCTGGAAGGGCTGAACCTTGGACCGACCACGGGCGCCGAATACGGCAAGCGGGGCGCAGCTTTGCTAACGTGGCGCCCGTAGTATCCCGTCAAGAGACCCCCTATGCCCACGGCCCTGACCCGACTGATCGACGACCTCGAGAAACACCCGCAACTGCTCACCCTGGTCGCCTGCCTCGGCCTGCTGCTGGCGGCCTGGGTACTCAACTGGATCGTCAAGCGCATCCTGGTGCGCGGTTTCTATCGCCTGCTGCGCAGCACCTCCTTCGGTCAGGACCAGGAGCTCAATCACCACCGGGTCATCGGCCGGCTGGCCAACATCGTGCCGGCCCTGGTGCTTGCGGGCGGCATCGAGCTGGTACCCGGTCGGCCCGATGCCCTGGTCACCGTGGTGCAGAACGTCTGCAGCGCCTTCATCGTGCTGACCATCGCCCTGGCCCTGGGCAGCGCCCTGAACATGGTCAACGTGCTCTATTCGCGGCGGCCCTCGGCGCGGCTCAAGCCGATCAAGGGCTATGTCCAGGTCAGCAAGATCGTCATCTACGCCATCGCGGTCATCCTGATGATCGCCACCCTGATCGACCGCTCGCCGCTGATCCTGCTCTCCGGCCTCGGCGCCATGGCCGCGGTGCTGCTGCTGATCTTCCAGGACACCCTGCTCTCCCTGGTAGCCAGCGTGCAGATCTCCAGCAACGACATCATCCGTGTCGGCGACTGGATCGAGATGCCCCAGCTCAACGCCGATGGCGACGTCATCGACATCGCCCTGCACACGGTCAAGGTGCAGAACTTCGACAAGACCATCACCACCATCCCCACCAAGAGATTCATCACCGACTCCTTCCGCAATTACCGCGGCATGCAGGAAGCCGGCGGCCGACGGATCAAGCGCGCACTCAACATCGACCAGAACAGCGTGCACTTCCTCAGCGACGCCGAGCGTGAGCACCTGCACCGCTTCAACCTGCTGGACGACTACCTCACCGCCAAGGAACAGGAACTGGCGGACTGGAATCGCAAGCTGGAAAAACGTGGCCAGGAGCCGGTCAACACCCGCCGGGTCACCAACCTGGGCACCTTTCGCGCCTATGTGGAGCGCTACCTGCGCGCCCATCCCGGGGTCCACCAGGGCATGACCCTGCTGGTGCGCCAGATGCCGCTCTCCAGCGAGGGTCTGCCGGTGGAGATCTACTGCTTCACCAACACCACGGTGTGGGCGCAATATGAGGGCATCCAGGGGGACATCTTCGACCACCTGCTGTCGATCCTCCCGGAATTCGGCCTCCATGTGTTCCAGCATCCGAGCGGACGCGATTTCCGCATGCGGCTGGAGCCGACCGAGGCCATGACCTCCCTCGGCGAACCGGGCACCCCGGCGCCCTGACCCGCCCGCCCCAGGCCTAAGGAAAGACCATGATCGTCGTCCACCACCTGAACAACTCCCGCTCCCAGCGGGTGCTCTGGCTGCTCGAAGAGCTCGGTATCGAGTATCGGGTGCAACGCTACGAGCGAGCGGAGGGCGGGCTGTTCGCCCCGCCGGAGTTGCGCAAGGTGCATCCGCTGGGCAAGTCGCCGGTGATCGTCGACGGCGACCTGACCCTGGCCGAGTCCGGCGCCATCGTCGACTACCTGGCGCGGCGCTATGGCCCCCAGTTGCTGCCCGCCCAGGACAGCCCCGAGTTCGTGCGCTACACCTACTGGCTGCACTATGCCGAAGGCTCGGCCATGACGCCGCTGCTGCTCAAGCTGGTGCTCGATCGCATCGCCACCTCGCCCATGCCCTTCTTCGCCCGACCCATCGCCAAGGGCATTGCCGCCAAGGCCACGGCGAGCTTCATCCAGCCCCAACTCGACCTGCATCTGGACTACCTGGAAAGCCAGCTGGGCGCCAGCGGCTGGTTCGTCGGTGATAGTTTCACCGCCGCCGACATCCAGCTCAGCTTCCCCCTGGAAGCCGCCGCCAGCCGCGCCGGCCTGGACAATGGCAAGCGCCCCAAGCTGGTGGACTTCCTCAAGCGCATCCATGCCCGCCCGGCTTATCAGCGGGCGCTGGAGCAGGGCGGGCCCTACGTCTACGCCTGAGGGCTGGGCTCGTTGGGCTTCACTGAACGCTCGACCCAACCTACGGTGCCTGCGCACCCTCTCCTCTCGGGGAGACGGCTGGCGTGAGGGAAAACTCCAGCCCCGTAGCGTGGAAAACCGCGCCAGCGTTTTCCACTGACGGCACGGCACCTTACCCGCGCGGACAAGGCTGCGCCGTTGTCCACCCTACGCAACGTCCGGCTGCCTCGACAGCCCTCCTCTCCCCTGGGAGAGGGCTGGGGGTGAGAGAAAACTCCAGCCCCGTAGCGTGGAAAACCGCGCCAGCGTTTTCCACTAATGGCACGGCACCTTACCCGCGTGGACAAGGCTGCGCCATTGTCCACCCTACGCAACGTCCTGCTGCCTCGACAGGCTCCCTCTCCCCCTGGGCGAGGGCTGGAGTGAGGGAAAGCCCCCAAGCCTCCGTAGCGTGGAAAACCGCGCCAGCGTTTTCCATTGACGGCACGGCACCTTACCCGCGCGGACAAGGCTGCGCCGTTGTCCACCCTACGCAACGTCCGGGTGGCTTCGAAAAACTCCCTGTCCACATGGGAGAAGGCTGAGGTGAGCAAGTCCTCGTAGCGTGGAAAACCGCGCCAGCGTTTTCCACTGACGGCACGGAACCTTACCCGCGCGGACAAGGCCGTGCCGTTGTCCACCCTACGCAACGTCCGGCTGCCTCGACAGGCGCCCTCTCCCCTGGGAGAGGGCTGGGGTGAGGGAAAGCCCCCAAGCCCCCGTAGCGTGGAAAACCGCGCCAGCGTTTTCCACTGACGGCATGGCACCTTACCCGCGTGGACAAGGCTGTGCCGTTGTCCACCCTACGCAACGTCCGGGTGGCTTCGAAATACTCCCTATCCACCTGGGAGAAGGCTGGGGTGAGCAAGTCCTCGTAGCGTGGAAAACCGCGCCAGCGTTTTCCACTGACGGCACGGCACCTTACCCGCGTGGACAAAGCTGTGCCGTTGTCCACCCTACGCAACGTCCGGCTGCCTCGACAGGCTTCCTCTCCCCCTGGGAGAGCACCGGGTGGGGGCACCATGACTACCGCCGCATCGGCATCCGGTCGATGGTGCCGAACAGCGCCTTGAGCGACCAGTCCTGCTGCTCACTCACCTTGACCCCGCCGTCCTTGCCCACCAGATAGAGCGTGGCCGGCTGGCCAGCGCGAGCGTCCAGTGCCTTGAGCAGTGCCCGGGTCCGCTCCGGTCCCAGCGGCTCGTCGTTGCGGCTGCCGGCGTCACCCACCACCGTATAGAGCACCATCTCCCGTTCGACGAAGGCTTCGCGATTGGCCGGCTGCGCCAGTTCTTCGCGTAGCTTCGCGACCTGGGGATCTTTCGCCGTCGGCGCCACCAGGATCAGCGGTCGCGTCTTCCAGCGCTCCGCTTCCAAGGGGTTGTCGGCGGCCTGCGCCGCCGATGCCAAGCCAGCGATCAGGGTGGTCGCCAGGCCTACCAGCGCGAGAGTCTTCATGGACGCCTTCCTTCCGTTCGGTTGCCAGGAATGGTCCAGCATTGACCCCAGCCCGGCGCCAGGGATCGCCGTGGCGATCTCGGGTTACACAAGAACCACCAACCTGCTTATTCAGAAATCACCACTATCCATCCTTATCCCGCAATAAATCCTCACCACAACGAACGAAGCGAACATTCCTGCCAATTTCAAAAAGAACATTGCGAGAGCTGCCCTGGGCGGACTAACGTAAGCGCCATGCACAACGCCCATACCCTCATCCTCCTCCGGCAGCACCGCTGCCTGCGACTGGTCAGTCCACGACTGCAGAGCTCGACCGCGCTCGCTTCGTAAGTCCCGACCACGCCCAAGGAAAGAATCGCCATGACCATGCTCAAAGATCCCTCGCAGAAGTACCGCCCCTTCACGCCCGTCGCCCTGCCCGACCGCACCTGGCCGGACAAGGTCATCGACAAGGCGCCGATCTGGCTGTCCACCGACCTGCGCGACGGCAACCAGTCGCTGATCGAGCCGATGGATGCCGAGAAGAAGATGGCCTTCTTCAAGTGCCTGGTCGCCGTGGGCCTGAAGGAGATCGAGGTGGGCTTCCCCTCCGCCTCCCAGACCGATTTCGACTTTGTCCGCGAGCTGATCGAGGGTGGCCACATCCCCGACGACGTCACCATCCAGGTGCTGACCCAGGCCCGTGACGACCTCATCGAGCGCACCTTCGAATCGCTCAAGGGCGCCAAGCGCGCCATCGTCCACTACTACAACGCCTGCGCGCCGAGCTTTCGCCGCATCGTCTTCGGCCAGGACAAGGCCGGCGTCAAGGCCATCGCCGTGGCCGCCGGCCAGACCATCGTGCGCCTGGCCGCCGAGCGTCCGGAGACCCAGTGGGGCTTCGAGTATTCCCCCGAGGTGTTCAGCTCCACCGAGACCGACTTCGCCGTCGAGGTGTGCAACGCGGTGATCGCGGTGTTCGCGCCGACCCCGGCCAACAAGCTGATCCTCAACCTGCCGGCCACCATCGAGTGCGCCACGCCCAACAACTACGCCGACCAGATCGAGTGGTTCGGTCGTCACATCGACCGCCGCGACAGCGTGCTGATCAGCGTCCACACCCATAACGACCGCGGCACCGGCGTGGCCGCCTCCGAACTGGCGGTGATGGCCGGCGCCGATCGCGTCGAAGGCTGCCTGTTCGGCAATGGCGAGCGCACCGGCAACGTCTGCCTGGTGACCCTGGCGCTCAACCTCTACACCCAGGGTGTCGATCCCGAGCTGGACTTCTCCGACATCGACGCCGTGCGCAAGACCGTCGAGGAATGCAACCAGCTGCCGGTGCACCCGCGCCATCCCTATGTCGGCGATCTGGTCCACACCGCCTTCTCCGGCTCCCACCAGGACGCCATCCGCAAGGGCTTCGCCCAGCAGAAGCCGGATGCGCTGTGGGAGGTCCCCTACCTGCCCATCGACCCGGCCGACATCGGTCGCGACTACGAGGCGGTCATCCGTGTCAACAGCCAGTCGGGCAAGGGCGGCATCGCCTTCCTGCTGGAACAGGAATACGGCATCAGCCTGCCGCGCCGCATGCAGATCGAATTCAGCCAGGTGGTGCAGCGCGAGACCGATCGCCTGGGCCTGGAGATGACCGCGGCCCAGATCCACGCCCTGCTCGAACAGGAATACCTGCAGGCCAAGAGCCCCTACGCCCTGGTCAGCCACAGGCTGCGCGAGGAGGACGGTACCTCCACCGTCGACATCAAGGTCGCCGTCGAGGGTCGCACCGAGACCTGGCACGGCACCGCCAAGGGTCCGCTGGAAGCCCTGGTCGCCAGCCTGCCCCAGGCGGTGGAGATCATGGACTACCACGAGCACTCCATCGGCGCTGGCGCCAACGCCAAGGCCGCCTCCTACATCGAGGTCCGCCTGGAGGGCCAGCGCCCGCTGCACGGCATCGGCATCGACGAGAACATCACCACCGCCAGCTTCCGCGCCCTGCTCAGCGCCCTGAATCGCGCGGTGACCCAGGCCCAGGCCAAGGCCGCCTGACACTGACATTCGTCAACTCCAAGGGAATACCCACCGGTATTCCCTTTTTTTATGGCGAACCAGCAGAGATACTCCTCGCTTCCTCGGGATCGTCTCGCCTGCCCGGCACCGGCCGGCCGAGCAGCTTGTCTGGATAGGCAATGACCTTCACTCTGTCGCGAAACACCTCACTGCTGCGTGACGCCACCGCGCTATCACTGCTGTTCCTGATCAGTTCGGTCCTGTGCATCCTCTTCACCCGCCAGGCGTCCTCCACCGTAGCCACCCTCTGGCTGCCCAATGGACTGGCTATTGCCTGGTTACTGCGCTCGGCACCGCGCCGCTGGCCGCTGCAGCTGCTGGCGATCTGGCTGGCAGGCACCCTGGCCGAGCTGCCCTTCAGTAGGGACCCGGCCATCGGCGCGCTCTATTCCCTACCCAATCTGGTCGAGATCCTGTTCGGCGCCTGGTTGCTGCACGACCGCATCCTCCATCCCGAACGCAATGTCGCGGCCATGGGACGACTGCTGTTGTACGGGGTGCTGGTGACCCCCCTGGCCGGTGCCGCCCTGGGCACGCTGATCGCCGCCCAGCAGGGCAACCCGGAATTGCTGCGGGTCGCCCTGCACTGGTACCTCGGCGACGCCCTCGGCCTGCTGGTGGTGATGCCCCTCGCCTTCCTCCGCCGCCCGCTGCAATGGCAGCAATTCAGCCGCCGGGGGGCCCGCGAATTCATCATCCTACTGCTGATCAGCCCCTTGCTGGTGCTCGGGCTGCTGGCTTTCGTGCCCTATCCCTTCGTCTACGTCTCCACCCTGCTGCTGCTGATGACCCTGAGGCTCACCGCCCTGGGTACCGCGGTGGTGGGCGGCATGAACATCCTGATCTTCACCTACCTGGTGGCCCATGGTTATCTGCTTGGCGTCCGCGGCTCCTCCCTGATGGAGGAGGCCCTGACCTACATTCCCGTGGCCCTGATGCAGATACCACCGCTGTTGCTGGCCGCCGCCGTGCAGCAGAGCCGCCATCACAACCAGCGCCTGGCGCGCAACGAGGCGCGCTTCCACCACGCCCTGAGCGCCGCGCCCTATGGCATGGCGCTGCTGTCGGTGGAGGGCCGCCTGAGCCAGGTGAACACGGCCCTGGAGACCATGCTCGGCTATCCGCGCCACAGCCTCGACGGCCGGTTGCTCAAGGAGTTGATCGCCGATGCCGAAGAACCCCTGACGATCGAAGAAGGCGAGCAGACCCGGCGTCTGCTGCACCGCGATGGCCAGGGATTGTGGATGCAACTGGCGCTGTCGCCCGACCATGACGACGGTGACCTGCTCACCGGCTATCTGCTGCAGGTCCGCGACATCGACGCCCAGCGCCGTGCCGAGGCGACCAACGCCCGGCTGCGCGAGCGGCTGCAACTGGCCATCCGTGCCAGCAACGTGGGCATCTGGGAGTGGGATACCCGCAGTCCGGGCTTCAATGCCGATGCGCGGCTGCGCGATCTCTATGGCATCGCCCCCGATAACCTCAGTCGGGACATGGACTTCTGGCTCACCTTCATCCACCCGGACGACAAGGCGCGTTCGCTGGAGGTGTTCGACAAGGTCGCCAGCGAGTCGATGTTCTACACCTTCAACTTCCGCATCAATCGCGGCGGCCCTGGCGGCGAGGTGCGGCATATCCGCTCCGAACTGATCTCGGTGGTCGAGGCGGACGGCCATGTGCGCCTGGTCGGTAGCAACAGCGACGTCACCGAGCACCATCAACTGACCACGGCGCTCTACGAGGAAAAGGAACGGCTGCAGGTCACCCTGGCCTCGATCGCCGACGCCGTGCTGACCACCGACATGGATGGGCGCATCCTCTTTCTCAATCCGGTCGCCGAACAGCTCACCGGCTGGTCGCTGGCGGACGCCCAGGGGCGCCCCCACGAAGAGGTGTTCCTCATTCACGACAGCCAGAGCGACGAGGTGCTGCCCAGTCCGGTGACCCGCTGCCTGCGCGAGCAGACCATCACCTCCCTGGACGAGGGCGCGGTATTGCTCAGCCGCCAGGGTGAAAGGCACGAGGTGCAGGATTCGGCCGCGCCGGTGCGCACGGTGGATGGCCGCATCATCGGCGCGGTGCTGGTGTTCCAGAATGTCACCCATGCCCGCAACCTGCAGCGCGAGCTGAGCTACAACGCCTCCCACGACGCCCTCACCGGCCTCTACAACCGCCTGAAGTTCGAGCAGGAGCTGGACGCCGCCTGGCAACAGGCGCAGACCGGCACCACCCAGCACGCGCTGTGCTTCATCGACCTGGACCGCTTCAAGGTGGTCAACGATTCCGCCGGCCATGCCGCCGGCGATCTGCTGCTGCGCGAACTGGGCACCCTGCTGCGCGACTCCCTGCGCGGCTCCGACGCCGTGGCGCGTATCGGGGGTGACGAATTCGCCCTGCTACTTCGCGACTGCGATCTGGTGCAGGCCGAGGCCGTCGCCGAAAAGCTCATCGCCAGCATTGGCGCCGTGCGCTTCAACTGGCAGAGCCGGATCTACGACGTCGGTGCCAGCGCCGGCATCGTCGCCATCACCGCCGAGACCCGCAGTCCGGCGGAATTGATGAGCCAGGCGGACGTGGCCTGCTACACCGCCAAGCACGCCGGGCGCAATCGCGCGGCGCTCTATCGCGCCGGTAGCGAGGACGTGGAGCGCCAGCACCGCGAGATCCTCATGGCCAGCGGCCTGCGCGAAGCCCTGGAGCAGCACCGCTTCGAATTGCACGCCCAGACCATCGTCCCCACCCGTGCCAAGGGCAGCGCCGCCCGGCATGTCGAGTTGCTGCTGCGCCTGCGCGATGTCCAGGGCCAGCTGATCTCGCCGGCCACCTTCATCCCGGCCGCCGAACGCTTCGGTCTGATGAGCAGCATCGACCGTTGGGTGGTGCGTCAGGTGCTGGTGGAGCTGGTGCCCTGGCTGCAGGAACGACCCGAGTTGCACGTGGGCATCAACCTCTCGGGCAACAGCCTGAGCGATCCCGACTTCCTGCCCGAATTGCTGGAGCTGATCGCCGCCTCGCCGCTGGATCCGCAGCGCCTGCTCTTCGAGCTGACCGAGACCGCGGTGATCAACAAGCTCTCGGTGGCCTCAGCGCTCATCAGCCAGGTCCGCGAACGCGGCTGCCGCATCGCCCTGGACGACTTCGGCGCCGGCCTCAGCTCCTTCGCCTACCTCAAGCACTTCCGCGTCGACTACGTGAAGATCGACGGCAGCTTCATCCGTACCCTCGACCAGGACCCGCTGGATCGCGCCATCGTCGAGTCCATCAACCAGGTCGCCCATCACCTCGGCGCCGAGACCATCGCCGAATTCGTCGAATCCCAGGCCACCTTCGAATTGCTCGGCACCATCGGCGTGGACTACGCCCAGGGCTATGCCCTCGGCAAACCCCTGCCCCTGCGGGAGTGGCCGGCGCCGGCGCGCCTCGAACCTTGAGCCGCGGCCATCGGTCGTAACCTGCATGACTTCCCAACCCGATGAGGATCCCATGCAAACTCGTACCCTTGGCCATTCAGACCTCCAGGTACCGCCGCTCTGCTTTGGTGGCAACGTCTTCGGCTGGACCCTGGACGAAGCCCAGTCCTTTCGCATGCTGGACGCCCTGCTCGAAGCGGGCCTGAATTTCATCGACACCGCCGACGTCTATTCGCGCTGGGCGCCCGGCAACCGCGGCGGCGAATCCGAGACCGTGCTGGGCAAGTGGTTCGCCCGCAGCGGCAAGCGCGACCAGGTGATCCTGGCCACCAAGCTGGGCATGGACATGGGCGAGGGTCGCAAGGGCCTCAGGGCCAGCTATGTGCAGCAGGCGGTGGAGGCCTCGCTCAAGCGCCTGCAGACCGATCGCATCGACCTCTACCAGGCGCACTGCGACGACGAGGACACCCCGCTGGAGGAAACCCTGGACGCCTTCGCCCGGCTGGTGGAACAGGGCAAGGTGCGGGTGATCGGCGCCTCCAATTACGGCGGCCAGCGCCTGCGCGAAGCGGCCCAGGTCGCCGAGCGCCTGGGCGTGCCGGCCTACCAGAGCCTGCAGCCCCACTACAACCTGCACGCGCGCCAGGACTACGAGTCCGAGCTGGAACCCGTGGTCAAGGAACTCGGCCTGGGCGTGATCAGCTATTTCTCCCTGGCCAGCGGTTTCCTGACGGGCAAGTACCGCACCAAAGACGATCTGCAGGGTTCGCGCGCGGAGATGGTCAAGCGTTACCTGGACGAGCGCGGCATGGCCATCCTGGCCGGCCTCGACGAGATCGCCGAAAAGCACGACGCCACCCCGGCCCAGGTCGCCCTGGCCTGGCTGATCGCCCGCCCCAGCATCACCGCGCCCATCGCCAGCGCCACCTCCCAGACCCAGCTCGACGACCTGGTGGCCGCCACCCGGCTGCAGCTACCGGCCGATGACATCACCCTGCTGGATCAGGTCAGCGCCTACCACTAAGGCATCGCGGCCATGGGCCACTCCTACGGAACAGTCCACCTCCGCAGGAGCGGCCCATGGCCGCGATCTCGCGTCGGCGAATGCACAAGCGGAAGAAGCTGCGCCGTCATCCTCGCTACGCATCGGCTACCTCCGTAGCCGCTGGTAATCTACCTGGCCGCCGAAACCAAACGCCCACTAGGACAATCCCCTCTCCCTTTTTGGAGAGGGTTGGGATGAGGGAGATACCAGGCAACTGATATCGAGAGTCGTAAAGGCTGCGCCGTTTTCCACGCTACGGTCTTCATCAGCTCCTACCGCACATAATCCAGCGGCAAGGCGGTGCTGTACTTGATCTGCTCCATGGCGAAACTGGAGCTGACGTCCAGCAACCCCGGTACCTGGATCAGTCGTTTGTAGACGCCGTCGTAGGCGGCGATGTCGGGCACCACGATGCGCATCAGATAATCGGTATCCCCGGCCATGCGATAGAGCTCGACCACCTCCGGAATGGCCGCCACCGCCTCATGGAAGCGCTGCAGCCAGTCCATGGCGTGCTGATTGGTGCGCACCGAAACGAAGACCGTCACCCCCACGTTGAGCTCGCGGGGATCGAGCAGCGCCACCCGGGCACGGATGACGCCCTGCTCCTCCAGCTTCTGGATACGCCGCCAACAGGCCGTGGTACCCAGCCCGATACGTTCGGCGATATCGGCCACCGGTCGGGTGCTGTCCTGCTGTAAGATCTCGAGAATGGCGCGGTCGAAGCGATCCATGAAATCAATTTCTCTACAAAGGATATTCGAGCGAATTTTATTCCGCCAGAAAGTCCGATTAGCGATAAAAAAGCAAATTTCTTCACGAGCGGGAGCGTTAGCCTAGCTCCATTCAAACGCTCGAGGCCGCCATGGACGCTCAACCCCTGTATTTCGATTACGCCGCCACCACCCCTGTCGACGATGTCGTCATCGAAGCCATGCTGGCCTGCCTGGGGCGCCAGGGCGTCTTCGGCAATCCTGCCTCTCGCGGCCATGCCTTCGGCAACGACGCCCAACGCGCCGTGGATACCGCGCGCCAGCAGGTGGCCGACCTGGTTGGCGCCCGGCCCGAGCAGCTGATCTGGACCTCCGGCGCCACCGAATCCAACAACCTCGCGCTGCTCGGCGTGGCCCGGCGTCGCGGGCGCGGCCATCTGATCACCAGTTGCCTGGAACACCGGGCGGTACTGGATACCGCCGCCCAGCTGGAAACCGAGGGCTTCACCGTCACCTACCTGGCGCCGGACGCGGCAGGCCTCATCACCCCCGACGCCGTCGCGCAGGCCTGGCGAGAGGATACCTGCCTGGTCTCGCTGATGCGGGTGAACAACGAGTTGGGCACTCTGACCGACATCGACGCCATCGGCCGACTGGTCCGTGCCCGGGACGCCCTCTTCCACGTGGACGCCGCCCAGGCCACCGGCAAGGTCGCCATCGACTTGGCCAGCCTGGACGTCGATCTGATGTCCTTTTCCGCGCACAAGACCTATGGGCCCAAGGGCATCGGCGCCCTCTATGTCGGTCCGCGCGCCGAGGGCGCCCTGCAGGCGCAGATCCACGGCGGCGGCCATGAGCGCGGGCTGCGCTCGGGGACCTTGGCCACCCACCAGATCGTCGGCATGGGGACTGCCTTCGCCCTCGCCGGACAGGCCATGGCGCGGGAGCACGAGCGTCTCGGCCAGTTGCGCGAGCGGTTCCTGGCCGGGGTCCAGGGCCTGAACGGCATGCAGCTCAATGGCTGCGCCCGGCAGCGCATTCCCCATACCCTGAATCTGACCTTCGCCACGCCGCTGGCCACCACGGCGCTGCAGCGGCAGCTGGCTTTCTCGACCACCTCGGCCTGCAGTTCGGCCAAGGCGGCGCCCTCCCATGTACTCCTAGGCCTCGGCCTCACCGCCGAACAGGCGGCGCGCAGCTACAGATTCAGCCTGGGTCGCTACACCACCGCGGCGGACGTGGACCAGGCCATTGCCCTGATCCACCAGCATGCCGCCCAGCCTGCGCCCTTTTGGGCCTGATCAGTCCAGGTGGAAGGCATCGGCATCGCGCTGCGCCGGAAAGCGCTCGCGATAGGCCGTGAGCGCTGCGGCCGACAGCGTCGTGTGGAAGATGCCGGCCTTGGCGCCGGCTTCGATCAGGGGCTCGCCCTGGAAGTCCAGCACCTGGCTGTCACCGGCATAGGGATGACCGTTGCCATCGCTGCCGATGCGATTCACTGCGGCGACATAGCAGAGATTCTCGATGGCCCGCGCCGGTAGCAGGCGATTCCAGTGACCGCGCCGCGGCGCCGGCCAATTGGCCACATAGAGCAGCAGATCGGTGTCGTCCCGGGCGCGACTCCAGACCGGGAATCTCAGGTCGTAGCAGATCAGCGGGCGGATCCGCCAACCCTTGAGCGTCACCCGCTGCCGCTCCGCGCCGGGCGCATAATGCTCGTGCTCGCCCGCCATGCGAAACAGATGGCGCTTGTCGTAGTGCTGCAACTCGCCATCCGGTGTCGCCCACAGCAGGCGATTGCGGTGCTGTCCAGCCGCGTCCCGCACGATCAGGCTGCCGGTGACCACTGCGCCGAGCCGCTGCGCCTGTTCTCTCATCCAGGCCGCCGTCGGACCCTCCGCAGGCTCGGCGAGCGTCGCCGAGTCCATGGAAAAGCCAGTGGTGAACATCTCCGGCAGGATGACCAGGTCGGTCTCGCCAACCGTCATCAGCAGACGCTCGAAATGGGCGCGGTTGGCGGCCGGGTCGTGCCAGACCAATTCGCTCTGTACCAGCGCCAGGCGCAGGTCCTGGGTGGGGGTCAGATCGCGCATAGCCGCTCCGCTGCCTGACGCAGGGTGGCCTCGCGCTTGGCGAAGCAGAAGCGCACCAGCCGTAGGTCCGCAGGTGGCGTCCGGTAGAACACCGACAGCGGGATGGCGGCGACGCCATGCTCGCGGGTCAGCCATTCGGCCATGGCCACGTCGTCCAGATCGGGGCGGATGGCGGAATAATCGACCACCTGAAAATAGGTGCCGGCGGCGCGCTGGAAGCTGAAGCGCGATTGGCCCAGCAGATCGCAGAAGAGATCGCGCTTGGTCTGGTAGAAGGCCGGCAGCTCGCTGAGGTGTTCGGGATGGGCGGCCATGAAGTCGGCCAGGGCTGCCTGGATCGGCGTCACTCCGCAGAAGCTCACGTACTGGTGCACCTTGCGCAATTCCGCCGACAGCGCCGGTGGCGCCACCACATAGCCGGTCTTCCAGCCGGTGACGTGATAGGTCTTGCCAAAGGAGCTGACCACGAAGGCGCGGGCATAGAGTTCGTCGTGGGCGATGACGCTGGCATGGCGCTCGCCGTCGTAGACCAGGTGCTCATAGACCTCGTCGCTGACCAGATAGAGATCGCGCCCGCGGATCAGCGCGGCCAGGCGGTCCAGCTCGGCGGCGCTGACCAGGGCGCCACTGGGGTTGTGCGGGGTATTGAGCACGATGGCACGGGTGCGCGGACTCAGGGCCGCCTCCAGCGCCGTCCAGTCGATGCCGAAGCCCGGCAGCGCCAGGGGCACGTGCACGCAGCGCCCGCCAGCCAGTTGCACCGAGGGCTCGTAGCTGTCGTAGCAGGGATCGAAGACGATCACCTCGTCACCCGGCCGCACCAGCGTCTGGAGCGCGCAGAACAGACCCTGGGTGGCGCCGGGCACGATGGTGACCTCGGCCTCGGCATCCACCGCTCGGCCATAGAAGGCGGCGACCTTGGCCGCCACCTGCTGGCGCAGCGCCGGCAGCCCGGTCATGGGCGCGTATTGGTTATGCCCGGCCGCGACATGGCGACCGACCGCCGCGAGCAGCTCGGCCGGGCCGTCGAAATCGGGAAAGCCCTGGGACAGATTCAGCGCGCCGGTCTGGGCGGCGAGCTGGGACATGCGGGTAAAGATGGTGACGGCGAGGTCGGGAAGCTTGCTCTGGATCATCGCGCGGGCACAGGTCTGGTTGAAAAGACCAGCAGCCTGCGATCTTTTCACCGCCAGGGCAAGGGAGGGGGTTTGGAAAAGGGAGCGGTTCGGTCCACGCGCCCAGCTAGACGCTCGATCCAAGCCGATCGCGGCCATGGGCCACTCCTACAAAAGCTCGAATCCTGCAGGAGCGGCCCATGGCCGCGATCAACAGAACCTCAGCGTTCCGCAAGAGTCGGCCCGCATGGCCTTTAAGGCTGATTACGTAGCGTGGAAAACGGCGCAGCCTTTTCCACTGGAGAGGATGCTGCAAAGGAATTCTTCCCAAAGAAAAGGGGGCTCTCCTGAGCCCCCTTCCCTGCGCAACGTCCTGCCGGTCTACCGGCGCTTGTCCTTGCGCTTCTTCTCGGCCTTCTTGTGGTGGCTCATCAACCGGCGCTTCTTGTTGACCTGGCGCTCGGTGAGGGTGTTCTTCTTGCCCTCGAAGGGGTTCTCGCCACCGCGGTATTCGATGCGGATCGGCGTACCCACCAGTTTGAGCACCCGGCGATAGGTCTTTTCCAGGTAGCGGGTATAGGACTTGGGCACCGCTTCCGTCTGGTTGCCGTGGATGACGATCAGCGGCGGATTGGCGCCGCCCAGGTGGGCATAGCGCAGCTTGATGCGGCGCCCGCTGACCATCGGCGGCTGGTGCTCCTGCACCGCGTCCTCGAGGATCTGGGTCAGGCGGCTGGTGGGCCAGCGGGTAGTGGCCGAGGCGAAGGACTGCTGCACCGACTTGTACAGATGGCCCACGCCGGTGCCATGCAGCGCCGAGATGAAGTGGATGTCGGCGAAGTCGACGAACAGCAGCCGGCGTTCCAGTTCGGTCTTGACGTAATCGCGCTCGCCGGACTCCATGCCGTCCCATTTGTTGAGGGCGATCACCAGGGCGCGACCGGTCTCCAGCACGAAGCCGAGCAGGTTGAGGTCGTGCTCGACCACGCCCTCGCGAGCGTCCATGACGAAGATCACCACGTTGGCGTCCTGGATCGCCTGCAGCGTCTTGACCACCGAGAACTTCTCGACCGCCTCGAAGACCTTGCCGCGACGCCGCACGCCGGCGGTGTCGATCAGGGTGTAGCGTTCTTCGTTGCGCTCGAAGGGGATGTAGATGCTGTCGCGCGTGGTGCCGGCCTGGTCATAGACGATCACCCGCTCTTCGCCGAGCATGCGGTTGACCAGAGTCGACTTGCCAACGTTGGGTCGACCGATCACGGCGATCTTGATGCCGGTGGTCTCGTCGATGCCCTGCACGCGCCGGAAGACGTCACCGCCCTCTTCCGCGGCCGCCCGCACCTGCTCCTCGGAGAGCTCTTCGACCTCGACCTCGTCCTTGGGGAAGATGCCCAGGGCGGCTTCCAGCAGGTTGTTCACGCCGCGCCCATGGGCCGCCGCGATGGGATAGGCATCGCCGATGGCCAGCGGGCTGAATTCCGCCCGGGCGATCTCGGGATCGACGGTGTCGACCTTGTTGGCCACCAGGAAGGTGCGCTTGTTCCTCTTGCGCAGGTGCTCGGCGATCATCTGATCGGCGACGGTCATGCCATCGCGAGAGTCCACTAGGAACAGCACCGCATCGGATTCTTCGATGGCCTGCAGCGACTGCTCGGCCATCTTCAGGTCGATGCCTTCCTCGTCACCGGAGATACCGCCGGTGTCGACCACGATATAGGTGCGCCCCTGCCACTTGGCTTCGCCGTACTTGCGATCGCGGGTCAGGCCGGCGAAGTCGGCGACGATGGCGTCCCGGGTCTTGGTCAGGCGGTTGAAAAGCGTGGATTTGCCGACGTTCGGCCGCCCCACCAGGGCAATTACGGGAACCATGCGGCTCTCCCAGAGCAGAAAACACGATGGCCGCTACCGAACTTCACGGTAGCGGCCATCGGTTGAGGATAAGAGTTTCTAGCGCAGACGATAGGCGACGAGTTTACCGCCATTGCCGTAAACGTAGAGCATGTCGCCGACGACCAGTGGCCGTACCCGGACGCCGTCACCGTCGACCTTGGTGCGACCGACGAAACGTCCATCGACCTGGCTCAGCAGGTGGATGTAGCCGGCGTAGTCGCCCACCACCACGTTGCTCGACCAGACCACCGGCCCGGTGAGCTGGCGACGGGCCAGATCGGCGTTGGTCCAGAGCGCGGAGGTCGAGGATTCCTCGACGGCTTCCACGGTGCCGTTGTCCAGGCTCAGGTAGACGTTGCCGAAGCCTTCGGCCACGCCGTCGTAGCTGGAGGCGTCACGCTGCCAGAGGATCTGGCCGTTGGCCGGATTGAGCGCGACCACGCGGCCGTTGTAGCTGACCACATAGAGGGTATCGCCCGACAGCGACAGGCCGCCGTCCACGTCCACGATGCGCTCCAGCTCGGAGCGACCCTTGGGCACGGCGACCTGCTGTTCCCACAGCGGCAGGCCACGCTGCACGTCCAGGGCGACCACCTTGCCGCTGGCGAAACCGGCCATCACCACCTGGTTGGTGACCAGGGGGGCACCGGTGCCCCTCAGACTCAGCACCGGCTGGGTGTCTTCGTAGATCCAGCGACGGGTACCACTGCCCAGCTCGAAGGCCTGCAGCTTGTCGTCCTGGGACTGCACCACCACCACGTCATTGTTGACGACCGGAGCGGACAGCACCTCGCTGGAGGCCTGGGCACGCCACTTCTCGTCGCCACTGCCGGCGTCGAGGGCGATCACCTGGCCACGCAGGGTACCGACCAGCACCAGACCGGAACCGACCCCGACGCCGCCGGAGACCGGCAGGTCCAGGTCCTTCTTCCACAGCACCTGACCGGTTTCGCGATTCATCGCCATGACCCGGCCATCGGCATCGGCGGCAAAGATCGTCTGGCCGTCCACGGCCGGTACCAGGCGGTTGTATTCCTTGCCCTGGCCGTCGCCCACCGAGCGACTCCAGACTTCATCCAGCCGGACCTCGGCCTTGATGTCCTTCAGCTCGGCCGGCGGCAGTTCCTTCTTGCCGGTGCTGCTGCACCCGACGACCGCAAGGGCGAGACCCAGTACCGCGATAGGCTTCCAGCGCAACATCAGGCGTCTCCTTTGGCGAGATCATCGAGTTTCATCTGCAGCACGCCTTCGGCTGCATCGTTGGGCAGCGCGGCGCGGGCTTTTTCGTAGGCGGCGCGGGCCTCGGTCGGCTTCTTCAGCGCCACCAGCAGGTCGCCACGCAATTCTTCGCGGTTGGCGACATAGGCCTTTGGCGCCTCGCCATCCAGCAGTTTGAGGCCCTCTTCGGCCTTGCCCTCGGCCGCCAGCACCCGGGCCAGACGCTGACGCGCCAGCTCGCCGAGTTCGGCATCGTGGGGCTTTTCCACCACGGCCTTGAGTTCGGCGGCGGCGTCATCCAGGCGATTGTTCTCCACCGCCACCTTGGCGACGAAGAGACTGCCGTACTGGGCGTAGGCGGTGCCGGAATAATCCTGCTTGAGCTTGCCGTAGGTATCGGTCACCCGTGCGGTGTCGACCTTGCCACCGGGCGCCAGCGCGGCTTCCACCAGTTGCTGATAGAGCACCGAGGCGCCTTGCGCCTGGTTGTTCTGATAGCGCTGCCAGCCCTGCCAGCCGAGTACCGCCACCAGGGCGATGACGCCACCGGCCACCAGCGGCTTGCCGTTACGCTGCCACCAGGCCTTGGCGACCACCAGATTGTCGTCGTCGATGGAACTCAAATCCGTTCTCCTCAATTCCCGCGACCGGAACCGGCCGGGGGCAAAATCTCGTCCAGACGAGCGGCCAGGGCCGCGAAATCGACCTTTTCCTGGGGCGCCTCGCCACGCAGCGGCTTGAGCGCCACCTGTTGTGCGGCCAGTTCGTCCTCACCCAGGATCATCGCCCAGAGCGCGCCGCTCTTGTCGGCCTTCTTGAACTGGCTCTTGAAGCTGCCGGCGCCGGCGTTGACCAGCAGACGCAGGTCGGGACGGGCATCTCGCAGCTGCTCGGCCAGCTTGAGACCGGCCAGTTCGGCCGCCTCGCCAAAGGCGCAGAGATAGAGATCGGCGGGGCGCTGCAGGTCACCGGGCAGGCACTCCAGGGTTTCCAGCAGCAGTACCAGGCGCTCGACGCCCATGGCGAAGCCGACACCCGGGGTGGGCTTGCCGCCGAACTGGGTGATCAGGCCATCGTAGCGGCCACCGGCGCAGACGGTGCCCTGGGCGCCCAGCTTGTCGGTGACCCACTCGAATACGGTCCGGCCGTAGTAGTCCAGGCCACGCACCAGCTTGGGATTGATCTGGTAGCGAATGCCGGCGGCGTCCAGGCGGGCCTTGAGGCCATCGAAGTGGGCGCGGGATTCGTCGTCCAGGTAGTCCGCCAGGGTCGGGGCGTCCTGCAGCAGCGCCTGGGTCTGGGCGTTCTTGCTGTCGAGGATGCGCAGCGGATTGGTGGTCAGGCGGCGCTGGCTGTCTTCATCGAGTTGCTCGAAGCGTTCCTGCAGATAGGCCACCAGGGCTTCGCGATAGCGCGCGCGATCGGCGCTGGAACCCAGGCTGTTGAGCTGCAGGGTGACGGCGTCGGTCAGGCCCAGGCGCTGCCAGAGGCGCGCGGTGAGCACGATCAGTTCGGCGTCGATGTCCGGACCGGGCAGGTTGAAGACCTCCACGCCGATCTGGTGGAACTGGCGATAGCGGCCCTTCTGCGGCTTCTCGTAGCGGAACATCGGGCCGGCGTACCAGAGCTTCTGCACCTGGCCACCGCCGGTCATGCCGTGTTCGAGCACGGCCCGCACGCAACCCGCGGTGCCTTCCGGCCTCAGGGTCAGGGACTCTTCGTTGCGGTCGAGGAAGGTGTACATCTCCTTGTCCACCACGTCGGTGCCCTCGCCGATGCCGCGGGCGAAGAGTTCGGTGAACTCCATGATGGGCAGACGGATCTCGTGGTAGCCATAGCCGTCGAGCAGCGTTGCGAAGGTACGTTCCAGGTAGCGCCAGGCCGGGGTCTGCTCCGGCAGGATATCGTTCATGCCACGGATGGCTTGCAGAGACTTGCTCACGAAAGGGCCTTATTCCTTGATCTTTCAGCTGCGCGCGATGAGCGCGGCATCCGCTTCGGCCTTTTCGGCCGCCTTGCGGCGGATGAGCCCTTCCAGCTCGTCCACCAGATTGTCGTTGTTCAGCTTGGAGGCCGGCTTGCCGTCGATGTACACCAGGTTGTTGGGCGTACCCCCGGTCAGGCCGACATGGGCCTCCTTGGCTTCACCGGGGCCGTTGACCACGCAACCGATCACCGCGACGTCCAGGGGCACCAGCAGGTCCTCCAGGCGCCCTTCCAGTTCGTTCATGGTCTTGACCACATCGAAGTTCTGCCGCGAGCAGCTCGGGCAGGCGATGAAGTTGATGCCGCGGGATCTCAGGCGCAGCGACTTGAGGATGTCGAAACCGACCTTGATCTCCTCGACCGGATCGGCCGCGAGCGAAATGCGGATGGTGTCGCCGATGCCTTCGGCCAAGAGCATGCCCAGACCCACGGCGGATTTCACCGTGCCCGAGCGCAGACCGCCGGCTTCGGTGATGCCCAGGTGCAGCGGCTGCTCGATGCGGGTGGCCAGCTGGCGATAGGCGGCCACGGCCATGAAGACGTCACTGGCCTTCACGCTGACCTTGAAGTCCGGATAGTCCAGCTTCTCCAGATGATCGACGTGGCGCATGGCCGATTCCACCAGGGCTTCCGGGGTGGGCTCGCCGTATTTCTTCTGCAGGTCCTTTTCCAGCGAACCGGCGTTGACGCCGATGCGGATCGGGATGCCGCGCTCGCGGGCCGCGTCGACCACCGCCTTGACCCGGTCTTCGCGACCGATGTTGCCGGGGTTGATGCGCAGGCAATCCACGCCCAGCTCGGCCACGCGCAGGGCGATCTTGTAGTCGAAGTGGATGTCGGCCACCAGCGGCAGGCTGACGCGCTGCTTGATGCGACCGAAGGCTTCGGCGGCGTCCATGTCGGGCACCGAGACCCGCACGATGTCGGCACCGGCGTCCTGCAGGCGCTGGATCTGCGCCACGGTGGCGTCGACGTCGCAGGTTTCGGTGTTGGTCATGCTCTGCACGGCAATGGGGGCATCGCCGCCGACCGGCACCGAGCCGACCCAGATCTTGCGGGACAACCGACGTTTGATGGGCGATTCGCTATGCATGCTGGTTTCCCATGGGGTCGCCGGACGTCATTGTCCGGCCTGACCGAGTTTGATGCGGGCGGTCTCGCCCTTGGTGTAAGGCGCGAGGTCGACGACCTGGCCGTTGTAGGTGATCTGGGCACCGCGGGCGAAGCCGAGACGGATGTTCACCGGCGCCTTGATCGAGGCGTATTCGAGGCTTTCGCCACCTTTCTTCACGCCACTGAAGAGGATCTTGCCGCTACCGTCGCTGACCTGCGTCCAGCAACTGGCGGTGAAGCGGATGTTCAGGCTGTCGCTGCCGGCGACGGGAGCCGCGGCAGGCGCGGCCGGGGTCGCGGCGGCGGGTGCCGTGGGCGCTGGCGCAGTCGAACCCGTTACCGGGACCGGGGCGGGCGCGGCGGTGGGGGCGGTCATGGCGGCAACGGCATTGGCATCCGGCGTCGGCGTACCCACCGGGGACGGCAGGGTGGCGGCCGGCTGCTGGGCCGTGACCGGGGGCTGTTCTTCCGGCTCGTCGATGGGATGGATCTCGGTCTTGCCGTCGGCACCCTCGACCTCGACATGCTCCATGCTCACGGCACTGGCGCTGGAGGCCTGGCGACTGCGCTCCTGCCACCAGAACAGGCCCATGGCGATGATCAGCACCACCAGGATGAAACTCACGAATCTCAGGACATTGCGCGACAGCCGTACCGGCTCGTCGAGGCGACCCAGGCTGTGCACGGTGCTGCCCTTGGCATCGGTGCCGGTGTAGCCGTCGAAGGTCCGCACCAGTTCGACCTGGTCCAGGCCGAGCAGCTTGCCATAGGCCTTGGTATAGCCGCGGGCAAAGGTGTGCCCGGGCATCTGCTGATAGTTGCCGGACTCGAGCTGCTCGATGATGCGCTCGCTGAGGTTGAGATTCTGGGCGACCTGGGCCTGGCTCCAGCCGAGTTCCAGACGCTTCTGACGCAAGATCTCACCGGGATTGCCCCGTCCGGCGTGTACCGCTTCGGATTGCACTGCGGTCATTTCTGCTCCGACTGAAGTTGACGATATTCAGGTGAGTTCGGGTAGAGGCGCTTCAGCTGCAGGGCATAGCTCGCGGCGGTGTTGCGATCGTTGAACACCTCGGCGAGGCGGATCCCGAGCAACAGGCTGCGGGCATCCTGGGGACTGAGCTGGCTGAAGGCCTGGTAATAGCTCCGGGACGGCACGTAGTCGCGCGTCTGGTAGGCCAGTTGAGCCAATTCGAACAGGGCCCTGGGCTGATTGCGATCCAGCCGCAGGGATTTTTCCAGATTTTCCTTGCCCAAGTCGACCTGATTGAGTCGCAGGGCGGTCAGGCCGAGATTCTCGAACACCCGCGCGCGCTCGGGATACAGGGTGTCTTCGGTCGCCTGAGTGAAACGTTCGTAGGCATCCTTGTAGCGCCCCTGCTCATACAGGAAGCTGCCATAGTTGTTGAGGATGCGGGCATCGCGGGGCCGCTCGCGCAGGGCCAGGCGATATTCCTGATCGGCCAGCTGGGTCTCGCCCTGGGCCTGGAACACCAGCCCGAGGGCGGCATGGGCGTCGGCGCTGGACGAATCCAGCTCCAGGGCCTTCTTCAGCGGTACCTTGGCCTGCTCGGTGTTGCCCTGCTGGACATAGCCGAGGCCGAGCTGGATGTAGGCATCACGGGCCTGCATCCGCCCCTGGCGGGTATCCATGGGGTTGCGGTCACCCTCGGTCACGCAGCCGGCGAGACCGCCGACCACCAGGGCGAGCGCGACAGCCGCAAAGCGCGTGATCGCCATGGTCGCGCCCTCAGCCCTGGAGCGGCGTTACGGTTTCGGCACCGTCGAGCTGGCGAACGGCGATATAGCGCTGGCTGCGGCGGGTGCGGTCCATGACCTGCCCCACCAGCTGGCCGCAGGCCGCATCGATGTCGTCACCGCGGGTGGTGCGCACCGTGACGTTGAAACCGGCCTGCTGGAGCAGCTCCTGAAAACGGCGGGTGGCGTTCTTGCTCGGCCGCTCGTACCCGGAGTGCGGGAAGGGATTGAAGGGAATCAGGTTGATCTTGCAGGGCACGTTGCGCAGCAGCTCGATCATCTGCAGGGCATGCTCGGGCAGGTCGTTGACGTCCTTGAGCAGGGTGTACTCAATGGTCAGGACGCGCTTCTCGCCCAGTTGGCCGATGTATCTCTGGCAGGCGTCGAGCAGCATGGCCAGGGGATACTTGCGGTTGATCGGTACCAGCTCGTTGCGCAGCTCATCGTTGGGCGCATGCAGCGACAGCGCCAGGGAGACGTCGACGTGCTTGGCCAGCTCTTCGATCATCGGCACTACGCCCGAGGTCGACAGCGTGACCTTGCGCTTGGAGATGCCGTAGCCGAGGTCGTCCATCATGATGCGCATGGCGGAGACGACGTTGTCGAAGTTCAGCAGGGGCTCGCCCATGCCCATCATCACCACGTTGGTGATGGCACGGTCGATCTTGGCCGGCACGCTGCCAAAGGACTTGTTGGCGATCCACACCTGGCCGATCACCTCGGCGGCGGTGAGGTTGCTGTTGAAGCCCTGCTTGCCGGTGGAGCAGAAGCTGCAGTCCAGCGCGCAACCGGCCTGGGACGACACGCACAGGGTGCCGCGGCCGTTCTGCGGGATGTAGACGGTCTCGACGCAGCTGCCGGAAGCGACGCGGATCACCCACTTGCGGGTGCCGTCGCGGGAGATGTCCTCGCTGACGATCTCGGGGCCACGGATTTCCGCGGCGGCCTTGAGCTTTTCCTTGAGCGCCTTGCCCAGGTTGCTCATGGCGTCGAAATCGTCGATGCCGAAGTGATGGATCCACTTCATGACCTGGCCGGCGCGAAAGCGCTTCTCCCCGATGGACTCGAAGAACGACTCGAGTTGCGGCTGGGTCAGGCCCAGCAGATTGACCTTATCGGTGGCTGTGGTCATGGGATCACCTCGACGAAATCTGTTTGAAACCCGCGCAGGGCGCGGGCGGTGCCAGGAAGGCGGGCTGGCCGCTTCCCTGGCCGGCGCTCATCCTTAGCGGATGCGCTCACAGACTTCGGTGGCTGCGAAGAAGTAGGAGATCTCGCGAGCGGCGGACGCTTCGGAGTCCGAACCGTGGACGGCGTTTTCGTCGATGGAGACGGCGAAGTCGGCACGGATGGTACCGGCGTCGGCCTTCTTGGGATCGGTGGCGCCCATCAGCTCACGGTTCTTGGCGATGGCGTTGTCGCCTTCCAGCACCTGAACCACGACCGGACCGGAGGTCATGAAGGAGACCAGATCCTTGAAGAAGGGACGCTCCTTGTGTTCGGCGTAGAAGCCACCGGCTTCGCGCTCGGACAGCTGGACCATCTTGGCAGCGACGACGCGCAGGCCAGCCTTCTCGAAGCGGGTGACGATCTCACCGACGACATTCTTGGATACGGCATCGGGCTTGATGATCGACAGGGTACGTTGAACAGACATGTGAACTCCGAATGTGGGAATAGAGCAAAAACGAAACCCGCGGATTATACGCGGGTCCCGGTGAAAAGCGTAGCGCGGTACGGGCGATGCGTCAGGCGGACTCTTCGATCCAGGCGGCCTGGATGGCCTCCAGCACCTTCTCGCCGCCCCGCTGGGGATCGTCGTCGAATTCCGGCAGCTCCACGACCCAGTTGCGCAGCTTGAGGAAATTCACGTAGCGCGGATCCACGTCGGGATGGGCATCGTTGAGTTCGATGGCGATATCCAGCACATCGGTCCATTTCAGTGCCATGACAGCTGTCCTCAGTGGCCTTCGGAAACCTGGTTGATGGTGTAGCGCGGAATCTCCACCACCAGGTCTTCGCTGCCAACTACCGCCTGGCAGGACAGGCGCGAACGCATCTCCAGGCCCCAGGCCTTGTCCAGCATGTCGTCTTCGAGTTCATCGGAGGGCTCGAGGGAGTCGAAGCCTTCCTGGATGACCACGTGGCAGGTGGTGCAGGCACAGGACATCTCGCAGGCGTGCTCGATGTCGATGCCGTTGCGCAGGGCCGCGGCGATGATGGTTTCGCCTTCGCTGGCTTCGAAGACCGCGCCCTCGGGGCAGTGCTCGGCGTGGGGCAGCAGTTTGATCTGCGGCATGATGGAACTACTCCTCGATATCGTTGAGACGGCGACCCGCCAGGGCCGCCTTGACCGAGGCGTTCATCCGCCGGGCGGCGAAGGCATCGGTTACGTGAGAAAGACGCTTGGTCTGCTCTTCGAGCGCCTGGACGTCGGTGGCGTCCAGCAACTCGGCCAGCCGGCCGATTTCCAGCGCGATCACCTGACGCTCCTCGGCGTCCAGCAGGCGCTCGCCATCGACGGCCAGCGCGGCGGTGACCGCCTCGATCAGCCGCCGGGCCTCGACCTGCTGCTCGCGCAGCGCGCGGGCCTGCATGTCGTCTCCGGCGTGGCGGAAGGAGTCCTGCAGCATGTTGGCGATCTCGCCATCGGTCAGGCCATAGGACGGCTTGACCTGGACGCTGGCTTCCACGCCGCTGGACAGCTCGCGGGCGCTGACGCCGAGCAGGCCGTCGGCATCGACCTGGAAGGTGACGCGGATCTTGGCGGCACCGGCGACCATGGGCGGAAAGCCACGCAGCTCGAAGCGCGCCAGGGAGCGGGCGTCCTTGACCAGTTCGCGCTCGCCCTGCAGTACATGCACCAGCATGGCGGTCT
The DNA here is from genome assembly GCF_004341115.1 of Pseudomonas sp. JUb52. Lineage (NCBI taxonomy): Bacteria > Pseudomonadati > Pseudomonadota > Gammaproteobacteria > Pseudomonadales > Pseudomonadaceae > Pseudomonas > Pseudomonas sp. JUb52. Next base: position 97,324 of record NZ_SLYS01000001.1, on the reverse strand, counting down.
GGCCGTCGCGATAGGTGGTGAAGTCCTGGCCCCGCGCCACCGGGATGGTGGTGTTGCGCGGAATGATCTTCTCCATCAACCCGCCCATGGTCTCGAGACCCAGGGACAGCGGGATGACGTCCAGCAGCAGCAATTCTTCGCCAGCGCGGTTGCCGGCCAGGGAATCGGCCTGCAGGGCGGCGCCGATGGCGACCACGCGATCCGGATCGATGTCGGTGAGCGGGGTGCAGTCGAACAACTCGCCCACGGCTTCGCGGACATAGGGCACGCGGGTGGAACCGCCGACCATGACCACGGCGCGGATATCCGCCGGCTCCACTTCCGCATCGCGCAGGGCGCGGCGACAGGCCTTGAGGCTGCGCGCGACCAGCGGCGCGATGAGTTCCTGGAAGGTGCTGCGCTCCAGCACCCCCGACCAGTCGCCATGACTGACCTCGACGCGCTCGGCGGCCGACAGGGCTTCCTTGGCGGCGCAGGCGCTCTGCAGCAGACGCCGCTGGGTGCCCGGGTCCAGATCGCTGGACAGCCCGGCCTGCTGGACGATCCAGCCGGCGATGGCGTGATCGAAATCGTCACCGCCCAGGGCGCTGTCGCCACCGGTGGCCATGACTTCGAATACGCCGCGGGTCAGGCGCAGGATGGAGATGTCGAAGGTGCCGCCACCCAAGTCATAGATGGCGACCACGCCCTCCTCGCCCCGGTCCAGGCCATAGGCCACGGCCGCCGCGGTGGGCTCGTTGAGCAGGCGCAGGACATTCAGGCCGGCGAAGCGGGCCGCGTCCTTGGTCGCCTGGCGCTGGGCATCGTCGAAGTAGGCCGGCACGGTGATGACGGCGCCGACCAGCTCGCCACCCAAGGTGGCTTCGGCGCGCTCGCGCAGTACCCGCAGGATGTCGGCGGAGACCTCTACCGGACTCTTGCGCCCGGCAGCGGTATCGATGAAGGGCATTTCCGATTCGCCGGCGACGAAGCGATAGGGCAATTGCTCGCCCAGCTGCTTGACGTCGGCGATGCCACGCCCCATGAGGCGCTTGACGGAAAGAACGGTGTTGAAGGGATCCTGGGCGGCAGCGGCCTTGGCGCCCGCCCCCACTTCCACGCCGGCGGCGGCATAGCGTACGGCGGACGGCAGGATCACCTCGCCCTGCAGATCGGGCAGGGTCTCGGCCACGCCACTGCGGACGGCGGCCACGAGGGAATTGGTGGTGCCCAGATCGATGCCCACCGCCAGCTTGCGCTGGTGCGGCTTGGGCGCCATTCCGGGTTCGGCTATCTGCAATAGAGCCATTGGCTAGTCGGCTTATGGTTGTCGGTGCCGGAGCGACACCTGTGATTAATCGTCCAGGCGCTCTTCGAGCTGGCGGATCTCGCTGGCCAGCTTGTCGAGAAACTGCATGCGACGGACCAGGCGCTCGGCAGGCTCGCGCTGGGCGGGATCCTTCCAGATCGCGGCGAAGGCCTGCTCGATGTCGCGCTGGGCATCCTTGAGGCGCTGGCGGAAGGCGGGGATGCCCGCGCTGTCGCCGGCGTCCTGCAGGTCTTCCAACTCCTCGCGCCACTGCAGTTGCTGCATGAGGAAATCGGTGTCCTGGATGGTCGCCTCGAGCGGCATCTCGTGCCCTTCGAGCTCCAGCAGGTAGCGCGCGCGGCGCGACGGAGCACGCAGCACGTGATAGGCCTCGTTGAGCTCGGCCGAGCGCTCCAGCGCCTGGCGCCGCTCGCGCTCCGGCGCATCGGCGAACCGATCCGGATGGACCGTGCGGGCCAGATCGCGATAGCGCGAGGCCAGACCCGCCTGGTCGATCTCGAAGGCGGGCTTGATCTCGAACAGGGCGAAGTGACAGGGCTTACCCATGGCGGGCCTCAGATGTTGAAGCTTTCGCCGCAGCCACACTCGCCACGCACGTTGGGATTGTTGAACTTGAAGCCCTCGTTGAGGCCTTCGCGCACGAAATCCAGCTCGGTGCCGTCCAGGTAGACCAGGCTCTTGGGGTCGATGATGACCTTGACGCCATGGCTTTCGAACACCTGGTCCTCGGCCGCGAATTCATCGACGAACTCGAGTACGTAGGCCAGTCCCGAGCAGCCCGTGGTACGAACGCCCAGGCGGATGCCCTCACCCTTGCCGCGTCCATCGAGGGAGCGCTGCACGTGGCGGGCGGCGGACTCGGTCATGCTGATCGCCATGGTTCCTCCTTAGAGCAGGCCTTTCTTCTGCTTGTAGTCGCTGACCGCCGCCTTGATGGCGTCTTCGGCGAGTACCGAGCAGTGGATCTTCACCGGCGGCAGGGCCAGTTCTTCGGCGATCATGCTGTTCTTGATCGACGCCGCTTCCTCGATGCTCTTGCCCTTCATCCACTCGGTGGCCAGGGAGCTGGAGGCGATGGCGGAGCCACAGCCGTAGGTCTTGAACTTGGCATCTTCGATGATGCCCTGCTCGTTGACCTTGATCTGCAGGCGCATCACGTCGCCGCAAGCGGGAGCGCCGACCATGCCGGTGCCGACATCCGGATCGGCAGCGTCGAACTTGCCGACGTTGCGCGGATTTTCGTAGTGGTCGATGACCTTTTCACTGTATGCCATGGTTCAATCCTTACTCATCAGGGGGTGGGTCAGTGGGCTTGCCACTCGACCTGACTCAGGTCTACGCCTTCTTTGAACATGTCCCACAGCGGGGACAATTCACGCAACTTGTTGACGGCTTCGGTGACCTTGCTCGCGGCATAGTCGACGTCTTCTTCGGTGGTGAAGCGACCGAAGGTGAAGCGGATGGAGCTGTGCGCCAGCTCGTCGTTGCGACCCAGGGCGCGCAGGACGTAGGACGGCTCCAGGGAGGCCGAGGTACAGGCCGAGCCGGACGAGACCGCCAGGTCCTTGAGCGCCATGATCAGCGACTCGCCTTCGACGTAGTTGAAGCTCAGGTTCAGGTTGTGCGGCACGCGATGGATCAGGCTGCCGTTCAGGTAGACCTCTTCCAGGCCTTCGAACTGCCGATAGAAGCGATCGCTCAGGGCCTTGATGCGGGCATTTTCCTGGACCATCTCTTCCTTGGCGATGCGGAAGGCTTCGCCCATGCCGACGATCTGGTGGGTCGCCAGGGTACCCGAACGCATGCCACGCTCATGACCGCCACCATGGGTCTGGGCCTCGATACGTACGCGCGGCTTGCGGCGGACATAGAGGGCGCCAATGCCCTTGGGACCATAGGTCTTGTGTGCCGAGAAGGACATCATGTCGACCTTGAGCTTTTCCAGATCGATCTCGACCTTGCCGGTGGACTGGGCGGCATCGACGTGGAAGAGCACGCCACGGGAGCGGGTCAGCTCGCCGATGGCGGCGATGTCGTTGACGGTACCGATCTCGTTGTTGACGTGCATGATGGACACCAGGGTGGTGTCGTCACGCAGCGCCGCCTCGACCATCTCGGGGGTGATCAGGCCGTCTTCGCCCGGCTCGAGGTAGGTGACCTCGAAGCCTTCGCGCTCGAGCTGACGGGTGGTATCCAATACCGCCTTGTGCTCGATCTTGGAGGTGATCAGGTGCTTGCCCTTGTTCTGGTAGAAGTGCGCGGCGCCCTTGATGGCCAGGTTGTCGGACTCGGTGGCACCGGAGGTCCAGACGATTTCGCGCGGGTCGGCATTGACCAGTTCGGCCACCTGACGACGGGCGTTTTCCACGGCTTCCTCGGCCTTCCAGCCGAACAGGTGGGAGCGCGATGCGGGGTTGCCAAAGTTGCCGTCCACTAGCAGGCACTCGCTCATCTTCTGAGCGACGCGCGGATCGACGGGCGTGGTGGCGGAATAGTCTAGGTAGATCGGCAATTTCATCGGTTACTCCTAATCAGACGGGCGTCTCTGCTCAGTCGATGGTGGACGCTTCGATTTTTTCGACCGCTAAAGGCGATTGCTTGCTGGCACAGACCTTGGTGTCCTGACGCTTGGCAACCTGCTGGATCTCGTTGCGGGCGACCAGGTCGGCCAGGGTGATGCCACTGAGAAAGGTGTGGATCTGATCGCTCAGGTCGCACCAGAGGTGGTGGGTCAGGCAGGTATCACCCTGGTGACAACCCCCACTGCCCTGGCAGCGGGTGGCATCCACGGATTCGTTGACGGCATCGATCACCTGGGCGACATGGATACCACCCATGTCGCGCGCCAGCTGATAGCCGCCGCCGGGACCGCGCACGCTATTGACCAGCGAGCCGCGGCGCAGCCGGGCAAACAGCTGCTCCAGATAGGACAGCGAAATGCCCTGCCGCTCGGAAATGTCGGCCAGCGACACCGGGCCCCGCTGGGCATGCAGCGCCAGGTCGAGCATGGCGGTTACGGCATAGCGGCCTTTGGTGGTCAGTCTCATGACGAACTCGAGCGGGTTGCATCGGATGACCCCGATTATCGGATTCCCGACAAAAAAGGTCAACTTTAAAACCGACCAAATCACTCAGGCATTATCTATCGGGGGGATAGTCCGCGGATGGGATTCGCCACGGGCGGCCTTCTGGGTTTCGGTGAGGATGCCGCGCAGGATGTTCATTTCCAGCTTGCTGATGCCGGCGCGGCCATAGAGGCGGCGCAGGCGACTCATCAGGTGGCGCGGCTTGGCCGGGTCGAGAAAGCCGATCTCCACCAGGGTCTGCTCCAGATGCTCGTAATAGAGCTCCAGCTCCTCCACTGTCACCGGCTGGGTGTTGAGCATGGCGGTGGCCTCGACCTTGTTCATCTTGGTCGGCTGGTTCTGCGCGGCGAGCCAGGCCATGCGCACCTCGTACACCAGTACCTGGACCGCCGCGGCGAGGTTGAGCGAACCGAAGGCCGGATCCGAGGGGATGTGTACGTGGTAGTGGCAGCGCTGCAACTCCTCGTTGGTCAGGCCGGCATACTCGCGCCCGAATACCAGGGCCACCTCGCCGCCCTGCTCCACCTGGGCCAGAGAGGTGGTCGCGCATTCGCGCGGATCCAGCAGCGGCCAGGGAATGCGACGATCGCGAGCGCTGGTGCCCAGCACCAGGCTGCAGCCGGTCAGGGCCTCTTCCAGAGTGTCGACGACGATGGCGGCGTCGAGCACGTCGTTGGCCCCGGAGGCGCGGGCATTGGCCTCACCACTGGGAAAGTCCTCGGGATCGACCAGGTAGAGGCGCGACAGGCCCATGTTCTTCATTGCCCGGGCGGCACCGCCGATGTTGCCGGGATGGCTGGTATTGACCAGAACGACGCGGATGTTGTTCAGCACATGGCTATCCTCGAGCGGACGCGGGAAATCGGCGCCGTATACTACGCCCACACGCGCCCGCTTGCCACGAATACCCCTTCCAGTGCCGCGAAGTCTGCTATCATTGCCGGCTTTCCTTATACAACCCAGGTGATTTATCCATGCAGCCCATGCTGAACATCGCACTGCGCGCGGCCCGCAGCGCCGGTGAACTGATTTTCCGTTCGATTGAGCGCCTGGACGTGATCGCCGTCGACGAAAAAGGCGCCAACGACTTCGTCTCCGAAGTCGACCGGGCCGCCGAGCAGACCATTCTCGCCACTCTGCGCAAGGCCTACCCCACCCATGGTTTCTACGGTGAGGAATCCGGCTATCTGGCGGGCGAAGGCGAAGGCGCCGACTACGTCTGGATCGTCGACCCGCTGGACGGCACCACCAACTTCATCCGTGGCGTCCCGCACTTCTCGGTGAGCATCGCCTGCAAGTACAAGGGCCGCCTGGAGCATGCCGTGGTCCTGGATCCGGTGCGCCAGGAAGAATTCACCGCCAGCCGGGGTCGCGGTGCCGCCCTGAACGGTCGCCGCATCCGCGTCACCAACCGCCGCAGCCTGGAAGGCGCCCTGCTGGGTACCGGCTTCCCCTTCCGTGCCAATGACGTCGATCACCTGGACAACTACCTGGGCATGTTCCGCAGCCTGATCGGCCAGACCGCCGGCATCCGTCGCGCCGGTTCCGCCGCCCTGGACCTGGCCTATGTCGCCGCCGGTCGTTTCGACGCCTTCTGGGAAATGGGTCTGTCCGAATGGGACATGGCCGCAGGCGCCCTGCTGGTGCAGGAAGCCGGTGGCCTGATCGGTGACTTCAACGGTGGCCACGACTTCCTCGAGAAGGGCCACATCGTCGCCGGCAACCCCAAGTGCTTCCGCGGCCTGCTGACCCAGATCCAGCCGCACCTGCCGGCTTCGCTCAAGCGCTGAGTTCGCCTGGTCGACGAAAAAGCCCCTGCCGGCAGCGCCGACAGGGGCTTTTTCTTGCCTGCCGCAAAGAGACTTCGCGGCAGGCAGGGATCACTTGACCACTTTCAGACTCGGCCGCGCCGGTGCCGGCTTGGGCGCCTCGGGCTTGCTGCCGCCAGTGTCGGGACCCTGATCATCCGGCGGGCTGGGCTCGCTGTCGAAGACCATGCCCTGGCCGTTCTCCCGGGCGTAGATGGCCAGGATGGCGCCGATCGGGACATAGAGGTTGTAGGCCACGCCGCCGAAGCGGCCGTTGAAGCTCACGGCCTCGTTGTCCATGTGCAGATCACGCACGGCACTGGGCGAGGCGTTCAGCACGATCTGGCCGTCGTTGGCATAGCCCGGTGGCACGCGCACCTCGGCGTAGTCGGCATTGACCAGCAGATGGGGCGTGCAGTCGTTGTCCACGATCCACTCATAGAGCGCGCGGACCAGGTAGGGGCGACTGGAATTCATGGGGTTCTCCTCTAGCGCATCTCACGCTCGGTGACCGAAAGACTGGATCGGAAACTGTCGCGCGCGAACATGCGATCCATGTAGTCCTGCAACGGCTTGGCGGCCCGGGGCAAGTCGACGCCCAGGCGCGGCAGGCGCCACAGGAGGGGGAGCAGGCAACAGTCCACCAGGGAAAAGTCGTCGCTCAGGAAAAAGGGTTTTTCCGCAAAGATCGGTGCCACGCCAGTCAGGCTCTCGCGCAGCTCCTTGCGCGCGGCGGCAAGGTCGGCGCCCGGCGCCGCTTGCAGGATGGCATCCACCAGGCTGCACCAGTCACGGCCGATGCGATGCATCAGCAGGCGGGACTGGCCACGGGTGACCGGGTAGGCCGGCAACAGCGGCGGATGCGGATAGCGTTCCTCGAGGTACTCCATGAGCACCTCCGTGCCATAGAGCACCAAGTCGCGATCCATCAGCGTAGGCACGGTGCCATAGGGATTGTGCTCGGCCAGCTGCCGCGGACACTTGCCCCGGCGCACGGCGATCAGTTCGCACTCGACGTTCTTTTCCGCCAGGATCAGACGGATCCGGTGGCTGTAGTGATCCTCGGGATCATGGAAACAGGTCAGGCGGGTTATGGCGCCCATGGGTCCCTCCCCCGTTGGGGGCGAAGCTGCAAAGGCGGGATTATCTCGCACCTTGCCATCCGACACCTAGGCTTTGTCTGAAAACTGCCTGCGCATCGGTGGTGCTGCGTTAAAAATCAGCTCGGAATGCTCATTTACCCTTTGTAAACTCCGCTTCCTCGCTGATTTTTGCCTTGCCTCACCTTCGCTCGGCGACTTTTCAGACAAGCCTCCGTCTCATCGCTCACTGTCGGGCAATCGCCGCCAGAATTCGCGCTTGAGCCAGAAGGCCAGCACGGCGAACAGCAGCAGATAGCCCAGCACCCAGGGCGCGAGGCGCCAGGCCAGGCTGCGCTCGGGCGCGGCGGAATAACCGAGATAGACGACCAGATCGTCGACAGTGCGCGCGAATTGCTCGGGTGTCTGGGCGCCGCTGCCAGGCTCCAGACGCAGCACGCAGCGTCCCGCGCTGCAGTCGCGCACCTGGCGTCCGCGCAGGGCGGCCAGGACGTCGGGCATGCGCGTGCCGGGTGCCCTGAGGTTGTCGACCCCGAGCGGCCGCCCGGGCGCCACGTAGAATTCCTGCAGGAAGGCGCGCAGCCAGGCCTCGCCGCGCACCGCGGCGATCAGGGTGAGATCCGGCGGCACGCTGCCAAAGGCACGCCGGGCATCCTCGGGCTTGAGCAGCCCGAGCATGGGCGCGCTGGCGGTGCGTCCGGGCGCCCAGCTGGCGAGGTCGAGGTGGAGATCGGCGGCGACCCGGTCGAAGCGCTGATACTCCTGGCCATGACAGGCCAGGCAATAGCGGCCGAAGCTGATGGCACCGGCCCGGGGATCGCCTTCGGCGCCGATGACCAGACCACTGCACAACAGCAGCAGGCCCAGCAGCAGGACGCGGCTCATGTCAGGGACTCCGCTGGCGCACGCGGACGACCCAGCCTGCTGTACCAGGGCATGCCCAGCAGGCCGATGAAATAGACCCCTGCGGCCAGGCGCGCCAGCAGCAAGCGCTGGTCGGTCAGCGCGACCACGCCCAGCACGCCCAGGGCGACAAAGGCCAGACAGGCCAGGTACAGCCCCAGTCGCGCCGGCCAGGCCTTGAGGCGGACCGAGCGGGCCGGACTGCGATCCAGCCACGGCAGCACGAACAGCAGGGCGATGGCCAGGGCCGCCAGGCCGAGCCCGCCGGCCTTGCTCGGCACCGCGCGCAGCAGCGCATAGAAGGGTGCCAGGTACCAGGGTGGCGCGATGTGCGCGGGGGTCACCAGCGGATCGGCCGGCTGCTGGTTGGCCGGTTCCAGCACCAGTCCGCCCAGGTCCGGCGCCAGCAGCACCACGGCGAGAAACACCAGCAGGAAGACTGCTAGGCCACAGAGGTCCTTGAGCGTCAGATAGGGATGGAAAGGCACCCCGGCGGCACCGCTGACCTCGCGCTCGTCACCCGCGGGATTGTTCGAGCCGGTCTGGCGCAGGGCAACGACGTGCAGGCTCACCAGCGTGAGGATCAGCAGCGGCAAGCCCACCACATGCAGGGCCTGGAAGCGCCGCAGGGTGGCATCGGACAGCACTACCCCACCGCGCAGCAGGTCGGCCAGGGTCGGGCCCACCAGGGGCAGCGCCTCGACCGCGCTCAGGGACACCTGGGCGCCCCAGTAGGAGAGCTGGCCCCAGGGCAGCAGATAGCCGAAGAAGGCCTGGGCCAGCAGGAGCACATAGAGCAGCGCGCCAAAGCTCCAGACCAGCTCCCGCGGCGCGCGATAGGAGCCATAGAGCAGGCCGCGCAGCATGTGCAGATAGAGGCAGACGAACAGCGCCGAGGCGCCCACCGCATGCAGGTAGCGGATCAGCCAGCCGAAGGGCACCTCGCGCATGAACAGCTGGACCGAGGCGAAGGCGCCCTTCACTGTCGGCTCGTAGCCGAACAGCAGCCAGAGCCCCGTCAGCACCTGCAGCGCCAGGATGAAGACCAGCAGCGAACCGAACAGATAGAAGACGTTGAGGTTGCGGGGTACCCGGTATTCGCTGATATGGCGTCGCCAGAAGGCGACGATCGGCAGCCGTCGCTCCAGCCACCCGGGCTCGTTGTCGTTCATGTCGCCCCCTCCCCATCGCTGCCGATCACCAGCAGGTTGTCGCCCCGGAAATGATAGGGCGGCACGGCGAGATTCAAGGGCGCGGGCTGGTCGCGATAGACCCGGCCAGCCAGATCGAACCGGGAGCCATGGCAGGGGCAGAGATAGCCTTGGTTCGTCGTTGCGGTGTCCAGGGAGGGAATACAGCCCAGGTGGGTGCAGATGGCGGTGACCACGAAGATGTCCGGCCGCCGCGATCTAAGCCGTGGATCCACATAGGGTGGCTGGCTGGATTCCTGGGAATCCGGGTCGGCGAGCCCGGCCTGGTCCGCCAGCAGGCGGGCCTGGTCCGTCGCGCTGCGGCGCAGCACGCAGACCGGCTGGCCGCGCCACTGCACCGTGAGTTGCTCGCCTTCGCGCAGGGCCTTCAGATCCACCTCGACCGGCGCCGCCGCCACCTCCGCCGAACGACTGGGCCGCAGCGCGCAGACGAAGGGCACGCTACCCGCCACCAGTCCGAGGCCGCCGACGGCGGAGGTGGTGGCGATCAGCAGGCGGCGGCGCTGGGCATCGGGGGCGTCGTCGGTCACGTCAGGCTTCCCGGCTCCATCTCCAATGTCACGCCGAAGCGCTCGCGCACCGAAGCGCGGATGCGCTCGGCCAGATTCAGGACGTCGCGACTGCGGGCGCCGCCGAAGTTGACCAGCACCAGCGCCTGGGCGGCATGCACCCCCACGGCACCGTCGCGATGACCGCGCCAGCCAGCCTGGTCGATCAGCCAGCCAGCGGCCAGCTTGACGCTGCCGTCGGCCTGGGGATAGGTCGGCAGACCTGGATAGCGGGCCTGCAGCGCGGCGGCTTCGGCAGCGGTCACCACCGGATTCTTGAAGAAGCTGCCGGCATTGCCCAGCACCGCCGGGTCGGGCAGCTTGCTCTGGCGGATGCCGCAGATGGCCGCGCTGACGGCCTCGGGGGTCGGCTGCGTGACGCCCGCCTCGGTCAGGGCCTGGCGTACCGGACCATAGTCGAGCACCAGCTGCGGCTGGCGACTGAGATGGAAGCGCACCCGCAGCACGATCCAGCGGCCGGCCTCGGCCTTGAAGCGGCTTTCGCGATAGGCGAAGGCGCAGTCGTCCGCGGTCAGGTCGTGAAGTTCGCCACTGTGGCGATCGAGCGCCGTCACCCCGGCGCATCTGTCCTTGAGCTCGACGCCATAGGCGCCGATGTTCTGGATCGGTGAGGCACCGACGGTGCCGGGGATCAGGCTGAGATTTTCCAGGCCGTACCAGCCGTTGGCCAGGGTGGTCATGACGAAGGGATGCCAGGGTTCACCGGCTTCGGCCTCCACCAGCAGGGCATCGCCCTCCTCCGCCAGCAGGCGGATGCCGCGCGAGGTCAGCCGCACTACCAGGCCCTCGACCCGTTCGGGCAGGACCAGGTTGCTGCCACCGCCCAGCACCCGCAGGGGCACGCCCAGCTGCCGGGCCAGCGCCAGGGCCGCGCGGACCTCGGCGTCACTGGCGGCTTCCAGATAGTGATCGGCTTCTGCCACCAGACCGAAGGTATTGAGGCCCTGCAGCGGGACCCGCTGTTGCAGCTCAGCGACCATGACGGGCAGCCACCTCGGCGACCAGGCCATCGCAGGCGCTTTCCAGCAGATCGAGGACCCGCTCGAAGCCGGCTGCACCGCCGTAATAGGGATCGGGTACTTCGTCCACCGCCAGGCCCTGGCGCGCCAGGAAGAGTTCGGGTACGGCGCCCGCACCCGGACGCAATTGCTCCAGCCAGGCGAGGTTGTCCTGGTCCATGGCCAGGATCAGGTCGAAGCGCTGGAAATCGTCCTTGGCGACCTGGCGCGCACGCAGGTCGCCGATGTCATAGCCGCGACCCGCCGCGGCCTGGATGGCGCGGGCATCCGGTGCCTTGCCGACATGCCAGTCGCCGGTGCCGGCCGAGTCCAGCTCCACCGCCTCGGCCAGGCCGGCGGTGTGCAGCTTGGCCCTGAGGATGCCTTCGGCGGTGGGCGAGCGGCAGATGTTGCCCATGCAGACGAACAGGATGCGCAGGGTCATCTAGGCTCCCAGCAGGCGACGGACGCGTTCGAGGTCTTCCAGGGTATCCACGCCGGCCTGGGGCGCTTCCAGGGCATCGGCGACGTGGATGCGCACGCCGTGCCAGAGGGCGCGCAATTGCTCCAGGGCTTCGGTTTCCTCCAGGGCGCAGGGACCCCAGCTGACGAAGTCGGCGAGGAAGCCGGCGCGATAGGCGTAGATGCCGATGTGGCGACGATAGGGAAAGCCCTGGGGCAGCTGCGCGCGATCGCTGGCGAAGGCGGTGCGCGCCCAGGGCAGCGGCGCCCGGCTGAAGGTCAGCGCCAGGCCGTTCACGTCGGTGCTCACCTTGACCACATTGGGATTGAACAGGCTGTCGACGTCACTGATCGGCTCGGCCAGGGTGGCTACCCCGGCTTCGGGATGGGCAGCGAGATTGCCGGCCACCTGATCGATCACCGCCGGCGGAATCAGCGGCTCGTCACCCTGGACGTTGACCACCAGGGCGTCGTTGGCCAGGCCGAGCAATTCGGCCACCTCGGCCAGGCGATCGGTGCCCGAGGCATGGTCGGCGCGGGTCAGCAGGACCCGCGCGCCGAAGCCTTCGCAGGCACGCAGGATGTCGTCGTGGTCGGTCGCCACCACCACCTGCTCGGCGCCGCTGCGCCGGGCCTGCTCCCAGACGTGCTGGATCATCGGCTTGCCGGCGATGTCGAGCAGCGGCTTGTTGGGCAGCCGGGTGCTGGCCAGTCGCGCCGGAATGACGACGGTGAAGGCGGTGCTCATTTATCCAGACGCTCGTCCGTGGTGATGATGCGCGCCTCGCTTTCCAGCATCACCGGGATGCCGTCGCGAATCGGGAAGGCCAGGCCGGCGGCCTTGCTGATGAGCTCGGTCTTGTCGTCGCTCAAGATCAGCGGGCTCTTGGTCAGGGGGCAGGCGAGGATGTCCAGCAGCTTGAGATCCATGGGCAGAGATTCCGTCAGTGAGAGTGTTCGGGCAGGAGGCGGTCGAGACGCCCGTCCAGCCACGCGACGAAGGCGGCCGAGGGCTGGGCGTCCACCGCCAGGTACCACCAGTCGGCGGCGGCGAAGGACCGGCACTTGACCGCGTCCTTCTCGGTCATCACCAGCGGCAGCGCGGGGGTGAAGGTCAGGTCCGCGGCGCTGTAGGTGGCGTGATCGGCGAAGGCATGGGGCAACGGCTGCCAGTGTAGTCCTTCGAGGGTGGCGAAGAAACGCCCGGGGTTGCCGATGCCGGCCAGGGCGTGCAGGCGCTGCCCCGGCGGAAAGAAATCCAGCGGTCGCGCCTCGCCGCTGCGCAGATTGACCAGGGCACTGGGCTGCAGGGTCAGGCCGAAGCCGTCGGCCGGATCGACCGCGGCGCCGTTGTGGATCACGGCGTCCACCTCGGCCAGGCGCTCCAGGGGTTCGCGCAGGGGACCGGCGGGCAGGCAGCGGCCATTGCCGAAGCCGCGCGCCGCATCGACCATCACCAGCTCCAGGTCGCGGGCCAGGCGATAGTGCTGCAGGCCGTCGTCGCTGAGGATGACATCGAGCGATTCTTCGGCGAGCAGGCGTTCGACGGCGCGACCGCGATCGGGATCCGTCACCAGCGCCACTCCGGTGCGCTGCACGATCAGCAGCGGTTCGTCACCGGCGACGGCGGCGGTGTCGCTGGCCCGCACCCGCCAGGGCAGACTCGGCGGCTGGGCGCCATAGCCGCGGCTGACCACCCCAACCCTCAGCCCACGCGCGCGCAGATGGCCGATCAGCCAGAGGATCATGGGCGTCTTGCCGGTACCGCCCACGGTGAGATTGCCCACCACGATGACCGGCACCGGCGCGCGATGGATGCTGCCCTGCCCCGCCAGGAACCGCTGGCGCTTGCGCCGGGCGACCCGGCGATAGAGGGCTTCGAGCGGCGCCAGCAGGCCCAGGGCCGGATGCCCCTGGTACCAGGCGCGGACCAGGCGCTCGCCCAGGCTCACGGCCGTTTCGCCTGGGCCTCGAGGGTGGTGATGCGCAGCTGGCTGAAACCCAGCTTGCCGGCAGCGTCCATGGCCATGACCACCGCCTGGTGGGTGGCGCGGCCATCGGCGGTGATCACCAGCGGCAGGCTGTTGTCACCGCCGGATTCGCGTTGCAGCGCGGTGGTCAGGCCGGTCAGGTCGTTGCGCGCCAGGGTCTGGCCGTTGAGCGCCATCTGCCCTTCGGCGGTGATGCTGATCTCCAGGATCTTGCCCTGGTTGGCGGCCGCGGCGGCGCTGTCGGCCTCGGGCAGTTCGATCTTCAGCTGGCTGGGCTTGCTGAAGGTCGCGGTCACCACGAAGAACAGCAGCAGGACGAAGATGACGTCGATGAAGGACGCCAGGTTGATATAGACCTCTTCGCGAGCGGCGCCCCCGGCGCGGCGACGGAATTTCACGCCGGGGCTCCTTCGCGGACGTCCACCTCGCGATCGCCGTGAAGGATGTCCACCAGCTTGACCGCTTCCTGCTCCATGCCCACCACCAGCTCATCGACCCGACGCAGCAGATAGCGATGGAAGAACACCGCGGGAATCGCCACCAGCAGGCCGGTGGCGGTGGTGACCAGGGCCTTGGAGATGCCGCCGGCGAGGATGGGCGCATTGGCCATGCCGTCGTTCATGAAGGCGCTGAAGATGTCGATCATGCCGAACACCGTACCCAGCAGGCCCATCAGGGGCGCCAGGGCGGCGATGCTGCCGAGGGTGTTGAGGTAGCGCTCGAGGTCGTGCACCACGCGGCTGCCGGCTTCCTCGATGGCTTCTTTCATGATGTCGCGGCCATGGCGGGAATTGGCCAGGCCCGCGGCGAGGATGTCACCCAGCGGCGAACCGGCGCGCAACTCGCGCAGCCGCTCGGCGTTGAGCTGCTTGTCCTGGATCCAGCGCCAGACCTCGGCGAGCAGCGTCGGCGGTGCGACCCGGCTGCGCCTGAGGGTCCACAGCCGCTCGGCGATGATGGCCGTGGCCAGGATGGAACTGAGGATGATCGGCAGCATCATCCAGCCGCCCGCTTTGACCATTTCGAACACGAGACCGTTACCCCCGCCGCAAAATGCGGCCACTCTAGCACGAACGCCTGAGCGCCGGTTCAGGGGCTCGACCCTGAACCGGCGCTCAGGGTGTCGGCGGCGCTGTCCGCCACCAGTGACGCGCTTGGCGCTGACCACGCGGCGCCTCCCAGCGCCCCAGGGTCCAGCTCAGGGCGCCCAGCTCGGCGGTGTCGTAGGGCAGCACGCCACGTTCGTGATAGCGCTGCATCACCTGCGGATGCGGATGGCCATAGCGATTGTTCAGCCCACGGGAGATCAGCACACCGCGCGGCTGGACGGCGTCGATGAAGGGGGCGCTGGAGCCGCTGCGACTGCCATGATGGGGAGCGACCAGCCATTCCGCGGCCAGAAACACGCCACTGGCCACCAGCTCGGCTTCACGGCGGGCATCGATATCGCCGGTCAGCAGCAGGCGCTCGCCCCTGGCCTCGACGCTGAGTACACAGGAGGAGGCGTTGGAATCCGCGTCAGGATGCCACCAGGTGGTGAAGTCGACCTCGTTCCATTGCCAATGGGCGCCGTCTGCACAGTCTTGGGCATGCAATTCCGGTTTCAACCTACCTGCCTCACCGCTGAGCACCCGGCCTGCTGGCAAGCCCCGGGCCACGGCCGGCGCACCGCCAGCGTGATCGGCATCGGCATGGCTGAGCAACATGATATCCAGGGCGCCGATGCCAGCAGCCTTCAGGTTGGGCAGGACGACCCGGGCGCCGCTGTCGTAGCTGCCCTGGCGCGGACCGGCATCGTAAAGCAGCGCATGCTGCCGGGTACGTACCAGCACGGCCAGGCCCTGACCGACGTCCAGCAAGGTGATCCGCGCCAGCCCCTCCGCTGGTACAGGCGCCAGAGGAAACAGCCCGGGCAACATCAGCAGTGCGCCGAAGCCGCGCAGCGGCACGCCCGCCGGCAGCAGAGCCAGCAACGCCCCGAGTCCCGCCAGCCACAGCGCCCAGGCCGGCGCGAGTACAGGCTGCCAGGCCGCGGCAAGGTGCGCCAATCCGCCCAGCAGCCAGAGCAGTCCCTGCAGCAAGCCACCGGCCAGCAGCAGCGCGGGATCGCCCAGCGGCGACCACAGCAGGGACAGCAGGGTCCCCACCAACGCCAGCGGCACGACCGCCATGTCCATCAGCGGCACGGCGACGGCGTTGGCCACGGGACCGCTCATACTCAGTGGCAGGCCCAGCGCCAGCAGCAGCGGCGCCAGGCCCAGGGCCATGCACCACTGGGCCCGCCCCAGGGTGACCCACCAGGGCAGTTGCCCCAGGCGACCCGCGAAGCTCCACAGCAGCAACATTACGGCGCCAAAGGACAACCAGAAGCCAGGCAGCAGGCTGACCAGGGGATTGGCGGCCAGGACCAGCACCAGGGCCAGCAACACGGCGTCCGCCAGCCGGACCTGCTGGCGCCCCAGTTGCCAGAGCAGCCCCAGGGTGACCATGACGCAGGCGCGCTGCACCGGCACCTCGAAACCGGCCAGCAGTCCGTAACCCAGCGCGGTGGCCACGGTCAGCACGGCGGCGGATAGCCGCCAGGGGAGTCGACTCGGCCAGTAGCCGCGGCGCGCCAGGATGACCACCCCGGCATAGACGCCGAGGGCGATCAGGCCGATGTGCTGCCCGGAGATCACCATCAGATGCACGGTGCCGGTGTCCTGGAACAGCTGCCACTGGGCATCGGTGATGCCCGAGCCGTCGCCCACCACCAGGGCGGCGAGCAGCTCGCCCTGCCCGGCTGGATCCCGCGTCTGCAGGTATTGCCGGATGCCGTCGCGCCAGGTCGCCAGGCCACTGGCCGCGACCAGACGCTGGCCATCCTTGACGCTGCCGGTGGCGCCTATGCCCTGGGCGATCAGCCAGGCTTCGCGATCCTGGCCCAGGGGATTGGCCAGGCCCGCGGGGCCGCGCAGTTCCGCGGCCAGGCGCCAGCGTTCGCCGGCCAGGGGGCGAGGACCGCCGTGCCAGTTCAGCCGGATGTGCGCGGGCAGTTTGACGTCGCGGCGACTGGTCGCGCCACTGAGCACGAAGCCCACCGAGTCGGCATCCACCGCGGGTAGCCCGCTCACCTGACCCTCGATCCACAATACCCGCTGCTCCAGCGCCGGATCCAGGCGATCCGCCAGGGCCCAATGCGCAGCGAGCAGCGCCCAGGCCAGGCCGAGCCCGCAGGCGCCGAGCACGAAGAAACGGGTGCCCAGCAGCACGATGGCGACCGTGGCGAGAGCCGCCAGCAGGGGCAGTGACGGCAGCGCAGGAAAGGCGCGCAGGAGCAGCACACCCAAGGCGAAGGCAAGCAGAGCGGCACGCATCAGGACTCCATCCGTGGAGAACCAGCAGGGCTTCAGATGCGCGGATTAGAGCAGTTGGAACACAGAAGTGCCAGGGCCAGGGCGTAAGGTCCGCCTGGCCCGACAGCGGATCAGTCGTAGCGCAGGGCTTCGGCCGGTGAGGTGCGCGAGGCGCGCCAGGCGGGATAGAGGGTCGCCAGGAAACTCATGCTCAGGGCGGCCACGGCGATCAGCACCACGTCTTCCAGCTCCAGCCGCGACGGCAGGTTGCTGATGAAGTACATGTCGCCGCCGAACAGCTTGTGGCCGACCAGGCGCTCCAGGGCGGCGATCCAGTTGCTGACGTTGAGCGCCGCGATGACGCCCAGCACGCCGCCGATCAGGGTACCGACCAGACCGATCACCGTACCCTGCACCATGAACACCGCCATGATCTGCCCGGGCGTGGCGCCCAGGGTACGCAGGATGGCGATGTCGGCCTTCTTGTCGGCCACCACCATGATCAGGGTGGCGATGATGTTGAAGGCGGCCACCGCCACGATCAGCAGCAGCAGCAGGCCGATCATGGTCTTTTCCATCTGCATGGCCTGGAACAGGCTGCCCTGGGAGATCGTCCAGTCACGCGCCTGGTAGCCGTCGCCCAGGGCCTTGGCCACCTCGCGGGAGATGCGCGGCGCCTGGAAGAGATCGTCCAGCGCCAGGCGGATGCTTTCCACCTGCCCCGGCTGCCAGCCCTTGAGCGGCGCGGCATCGGCGACATTGATCAGCGCCAGGGAGGCATCCAGCTCGGCGCCCACCTTGAAGGTGCCGACCACGGTGAAGCGCCGCAGTCGCGGGGTGATGCTGCCGGTGGCACCGACCTCGGGGATGATCACCGTGACCTGGCTGCCCAGCTCCAGCTGGAAGCGCCGCGCGGCGATCTCGCCCAGGACGATGCCGAATTCGCCGGGCTTGAGGGCGTCGAGACTGCCCTGGGTCATGCGCTCGCCGACGATGGACACGCGCTTTTCCTGGGCCGGATCGATGCCGTCCACCAGCAGCGGCTGCATGCGCCCACGTACCGAGAGCATGCCCTGCAACTGGGTATAGGGCACCGCCGCCAGCACATGGGGCTGCTGCTCGGCCTTGGCCGCCAGCGGGCGCCAGTCGTCCAGCGGCTGGGCGGCGCTGATGAAGGCATGGGGCACCATGCCGAGGATGCGGCCGCGCATTTCCTCCTGGAAGCCGTTCATCACCGACAGCACCAGGATCATGGCCAGCACGCCCAGGGCCAGGCCGAACATGGAGACCAGCGAGAAGAAGGAGATGAACGACCTGCGCCGCTTGGCGCGGGTGTATCTCAGGCCGATGAACAGCGAAAGCGGTCTGAACATGACGACCTCAGACCTGTCGGGCCGGCGTGGCGTCGACCAGATGGCCTTCGTCCAGGCGCAGCATCCGGTCCATCTGGCCAGCCAGCGCCTGGTCGTGGGTCACCACCAGGAAGGCGGTACGCAGCGAGGTGGACAGCTCCAGCATCAGGTCCTGGATGCCGTGGGCGGTGTGCTGGTCGAGGTTGCCGGTGGGTTCGTCGAGCAGCACCAGCTTGGGCTGGTTGACCAGGGCGCGGGCGATGGCCACGCGCTGGCGCTCGCCACCGGAAAGCTCGGCCGGCTTGTGGCCCAGACGATGACCGAGGCCGACCCGTTCCAGCAGCTTGGCCGCGCGGTCGCGGGCCTCGCCGATGGAGGCCTTGCCGATCAGCAGGGGCATGCAGACGTTTTCCAGGGCGCTGAATTCGGGCAGCAGGTGATGGAACTGGTAGACGAAGCCCATGGCGCGATTGCGCAGGAGGCCGCGGGCCTTCTCGTTCAGCGCCGACAGCTCTTCGCCGTCGAGCCAGACACTGCCGCTGCTGGGGGTATCCAGGCCGCCGAGCAGGTTTAGCAGGGTGGTCTTGCCCGACCCCGAACTGCCGACGATGGACACGCGCTCGCCCGGCTGCAGGGTCAGCTGGACGTTGCTCAGCACCTCGACGGTCTGGGGGCCTTCCTCGTAGCGCTTGCCCAGGTCCTGGCAACGCAAAACGGCTCGATCATTCATAACGCAGGGCCTCGGCGGGTTGGGTACGGGCGGCGCTCCAGGAGGGATAGAGCGTGGCCAGGAAGCTCAGGGCGAAGGACGCGCCGCAGACCAGCAGTACGTCGTGCAGCTGCAGCTGCGCCGGCAGGTAGTCGATGAAGTACACCTCGGCGTTGAGAAACTGGTGCCCGGTGACCCGCTGCACCCAGGCCAGCGCGGCGCTGACGTTGAGCGCGGCGAGCACGCCCAGCAGGCAGCCGATGGCGGTGCCGATGACGCCGATGAAGGTCCCCTGGACCATGAACACCGCCATGATCTGGCGGGGCGTGGCGCCCAGGGTGCGCAGGATGGCGATGTCGGATTTCTTGTCGGTCACCACCATCACCAGGGTGGAGACGATGTTGAAGGCGGCCACGGCGACGATCAGCAGCAGCAGCAGGCCGATCATGGTCTTTTCCATGCCGATGGCCTGGTAGAGATTGCCGTGGGTGCGGGTCCAGTCACGAGCGTACCAGTCGTTGCCGGGCAGTTGGCGGGCGATGTTCCAGGACACGTCCGGCGCCTGGAACAGGTCGTGCAGCTTGAGGCGCACGCCCTGGACCGCCGTGGCCGGCCAGCGCTGCAGGCGCGCGGCGTCCTCGATGTCGATCAGGCCCACCGAGCCGTCCAGCTCGCCGGCGCCGACGCTGAAGATGCCCACCACGGTGAATCTCTTCATGCGTGGAAACATGCCGGCCGGCGTCACGGCCACTTCCGGGGCGATGTAAGTGAGCTTGTCGCCGACCTTGACGTCCAGTTTCTCGGCCGCCAGGGAGCCGATGATGATGCCGAATTCACCCGGCTTGAGGTCGTCGAGCCGGCCCTCACGCATGAAGCTGGGGATGATCGAGACCTTGGGCTCTTCGGCCGGATCGATGGCGTTGAGCAATACCGTCTGCACCGCCTTGTCGTGGGCCAGCATGCCCTGCAACTGGGTGAAGGGCGCCACCGCGGCCACCTGGCTGTTCTGCAGCGCCAACTCGCGCACGCTGCGCCAGTCGTTGACCGGCTGGTAGGACTCGACCGTCGCATGGGGAATCATGCCGAGGACGCGATCGCGCATCTCGCGGTCGAAGCCGTTCATGACCGACAGCACCACGATCATCACGACCACGCCGAGGGCCAGGCCGATCATGGAGGTGAGCGAGATGAAGGAGACGAAATGGTTGCGGCGCTTGGCGCGGACGTAACGCAGGCCAAGGTAGATCGGCAGGGGTCTGAACATAGGCTCGCTTGCACGGCGGAAAGACGTAGGCGCCCTGCGGGTTGGACGGCGACACCGTGCCGGCTCGCCGGCTACACTCGGGGCCATCACCCACGGAGCGGCCCGACATGACCACCCCAGACGCGCGTGAACGGCGGGAATACTATCGCATCACCGACCGTATCGCACTGCAAATCAGCCCTGCCGACGGGGTCCCCGGCGAGACCGCGCCGCTGTTCGCACTCCTGAGCGAACTGCATCAGCTGGAATTCGAATCCCGTCACCTGCTGCGCAATCTGGACGAGCGCGACCGCGCCGTCACTGCCTGCCTGCGCCTGGTGCACAAGCGCCTGGACCTGCTCGGCCAGGCCTTTACCTGGAATCTCCTGCACGACAGCGGTGCCACCCGCGACGTGGTGCTGTCCGAAGGGGGCCTGGCCTTCGTCGATGCCGAGCCCTATGCCCTGGGCACCCGACTCGATCTGCGCATGGCGCTGCCGCCCCAGGGCCTGGGCCTGCAGGTGCTGGCCGAGGTGACCGGTTGCCAGGCCGTCAAGGGCGGGTACGAGATCGGCACCAGCTTCATCGAGCTGGAAGACGCCCAACGCCAGCTGCTGGCGCGCCACGTCCTGCGTCAGCAGGCGCGGGTGCGCCGCGCCGACCGCGGAGACGAGGCGTGAAACGCCCCTGGCTGGCGGTCCTGTTGCTCGGCGCCACCCTGCCCGGCTGGGCCGAGACCCTGCAGACCCCGCTGGGCCAGCAGGGCGATGCCGGCACCCCGCTGCCCTTGCGCGGCGACAGTCGCAGCCAGGTCCTGGAGCGCTTCGGCCTGCCCGATCAGGAGCACCCACCGGTCGGTCGGCCAGCCATCCGCCGCTGGGACTACAGAGATTTCAGCGTCTATTTCGAAAATGATCGGGTGCTGGACGCGGTCCGTGAACCGCGACGCCCGGTCCCCTCACCCTAGCGCCAAGGAGCCCTCATGACCCTTATTTACGGACACCGCGGCGCCCGCGGCGAAGCCCCGGAAAACACCCTGGCCGGTTTCGAGCTGTGCCTGGAACTGGGCGTCAGGCGCTGCGAGCTGGACCTGCACCTCTCCCGGGACGGCGAGCTGGTGGTGATCCACGACCCGACCCTGAAACGCACCACCGGGCGTGGCGGCAAGGTCAGCGAAAAGGCCGTCGCCGATCTGGTTGCCCTGGATGCGCGCCAGGGGGGGCCGGTCTGGCCGCGCCCCTGCCCCATCCCGACCCTGCGCGAGCTGTTCGAGAAGTGCTCCTTCGAACACTGGCAGCTGGAGGTGAAGAGCGCCTCGCGGGTGCGGGCGGCGCAGACCGTCAGGGCCATCGCCCAGCTGGTCGAGGAATTCGGCCTGCAGGACAGGATCACCGTGACCAGCGCCTCGCGCGAGGTCCTGCGCGCCCTGCAGCGCGACACCCCACAGCTGGCGCGTGGGCTGGTGGCGGAATACGCCTGGCTGGATCCGCTCAAGGTGGCCGCTCACTACGACTGCCACCTGCTGGCGCTGAACTGGACGCTGTGCACCCCGGAGCGGCTGCTCAAGGCTCAGCGCCAGGGCCTGCATGTCTCGGTCTGGACGGTGAACGACGCCAGCCTGATGCGCCGCCTGGCCGATTTCGGCGCGGACAGCCTGATCACGGATTTTCCGAGTCTGGCGCGACGGACGTTGGGGTAGACGCTGGTCGAAGCCCGGGACGTATTGGGCTTCGCTGCGCTCAACCCAACCTACGAAAGCCAAATCTATCGGCCATCGCGGCCATGGGCCGCTCCTACAAGCACGAACGTTACCGTAGGAGCGGCCGCATCGGCGGACCGCCATGGCCGCGATATGAGCCGACGCAGATCCGTAGCGTGGAAAACGGCGCAGCCTTTTCCACTGAGCGTTTGCTGCAGCAAGCGCCCTCACCCCAACCCTCTCCCACAGGGAGAGGGAGTTAGCAGACGGCCATGGCCGCGATGTGAGCCGACTCAGAACAACCGGTTCAAGCCATCGAAGGCCGCGACCCGGTAGGCCTCGGCCATGGTCGGGTAATTGAAGGTGGTGTTGACGAAATAGCGGATGCTGTTCGCCTCGCCTTCCTGGTTCATGATCGCCTGGCCGATGTGCAGGATCTCCGACGCCTGGTCGCCGAAGCAGTGCACGCCCAGCACCTGCAGGGTCTCGCGGTGGAAGAGGATCTTCAGCATGCCCACCGGCTCGCCGGAAATCTGCGCCCGCGCCATGCTCTTGAAGAAGGCCTTGCCGACCTCGTAGGGCACCTTTTCCTGGGTCAGCTCGCGCTCGGTCTTGCCCAGCGAACTGATCTCGGGAATGGTGTAGATGCCGGTGGGAATGTCGTTGACCACCCGCCCGTTGTTGTCGTGCAGGATGTTGTCCGAGGCCGAACGCCCCTGGTCGTAGGCGGCACTGGCCAGGCTCGGCCAGCCGATGACGTCGCCCGCCGCGTAAATGTTGGCGACCGAGGTCCGGTAATTCTCGTCGACGGTGACCTGGCCCCGGCTATTGACCGAGATACCCACGTTCTGCAGGCCCAGCTGATCGGTGTTGCCGGTCCGGCCGTTGCACCACAGCAAGGCATCGGCACGCAGCTTCTTGCCGGACTTCAGGTGCAGGATGACGCCGTTCTCCTGGCCTTCGATGCGCTCGTATTCCTCGTTGTGACGAATGAGCACATTGTTGTTCTGCAGGTGATAGCTCAGGGCGTCGGAGATCTCGTCGTCGAGGAAGCTGAGCAGCTGGTCGCGATTGTCGATCAGATCCACCAGCACACCGAGGCCGCTGAAGATGGAGGCGTATTCGCTGCCGATCACCCCGGCGCCGTAGATGATCAGCCGGCGCGGAGTATGGGTCAGCGACAGGATGGTGTCGCTGTCGTAGATGCGCGGATGGCTGAAGTCCACGTCCACCGGGCGATAGGGCCGCGAGCCGGTGGCGATGACGACCTGCTTGGCCACCAGGCGCTCCAGGTCGCCGCGCAGGTTGACGATCTCGATGGTGTTCTCGTCGGCGAAGCTGGCGGTGCCGAAGAACAGGTCGACACGATTGCGCGCGTAGTAGCCGGTACGGGACGACACCTGCCGGGCGATCACCCGCTCGGCACTGCGCAGCACGTCGGGAAAGGAGAACCAGCGCGGCTCGCCGATGGAGCGGAACATCTCGTTGGTGTTGAACTGGATGATCTGCTTGACCGAATGGCGCAGCGCCTTGGAGGGAATGGTACCCAGGTGGGTGCAGTTGCCGCCGACCACCTGGCGATTGTCCACCACCGCCACGCGACGGCCATTCTTGGCGGCGTTCATCGCCGCGCCCTCGCCTGCCGGTCCCGAACCCAGTACCACCACGTCGTAGCTATAGACCGCCATGCTTTCTCCTCAGAAGGTTAGCCGTCCGCAGGCGACGGCTGGAGCCGGACCGCCTCGCGAGAGGCCGGATCCGGCGCGAGATCGCCCCATGGGGCTGCGACCTCTTGTCACGGGTCGCTATTGTGGCGCAAAACCCGGTCAAAACGAAAACGGGAGCCACGCGGGCTCCCGTTTTTTCTTGCAAGTCAGCCTTGCCTAGGACGCAAGACTCAGGCCGGGAAGGCCGGCGGATTGACACCCGCCATCTCTTCCAGCACCCGCACGACCTGGCAGCTGTAGCCGAACTCGTTGTCGTACCAGACATAGAGGACGACGCGGTTGTCGCTGACGATGGTGGCACCGGCATCGACCACACCCGCATGACGGGAGCCGACGAAGTCGCTGGACACCACTTCCGGCGAGTTCACGAAGTCGATCTGCTTGTGCAGCGGCGAATGCAGCGCCATCTCGCGCAGGTACTCGTTGATCTCGTCCTTGCTGGTGGCGTTTTCCAGGTTCAGGTTGAGGATCGCCATGGAGACGTTGGGCGTCGGCACGCGGATGGCGTTGCCGGTCAGCTTGCCAGCCAGCTCCGGCAGTGCCTTGGCCACGGCCTTGGCGGCCCCGGTCTCGGTGATGACCATGTTCAGCGCGGCGCTGCGGCCACGGCGATCGCCCTTGTGGAAGTTGTCGATCAGGTTCTGGTCGTTGGTGTACGAGTGCACGGTCTCGACGTGACCGTTGACGATGCCGTACTTGTCGTTGACCGCCTTCAGGATCGGCACGATGGCGTTGGTGGTGCAGGAGGCCGCGGTGACGATGGTGTCTTCGGCGGTGATGGTGTCATGGTTGATGCCATGCACGATGTTCTTCAGGCTGCCCTTGCCGGGTGCGGTCAGCACCACGCGGGAAACGCCCTTGCACTTGAGGTGCTGGCCCAGGCCTTCGGCATCGCGCCACTTGCCGGTGTTGTCGACCACGATGGCATCCTGGATGCCGTACTGGGTGTAGTCGACGGTGGTGGGATCGTTGGAGTAGATGACCTTGATCAGGGTGCCGTTGGCACACAGGGTGCTATTGGCTTCGTCGACGGTGATGGTGCCGTCGAAGGAACCGTGCACGGAATCGCGACGCAGCAGGCTGGCACGCTTGACCAGATCGTTGTCGGCGCCCTTGCGCACGACGATGGCGCGCAGACGCAGGCCGTCGCCGCTACCCTGGTGCTCGATGAGGATGCGCGCCAGCAGGCGGCCGATGCGACCGAAGCCGTAGAGTACGACGTCCTTGCCCTTGCGCTGCTCGACGCCCTGCTTGCCGACCACGGCGGACAGCTCGCTGCGCAGGAAGTCCTTGAGGTCGCGACCGGCGCCTTCGGCCTTGAACTTCAGGCTCAGGCGGGCGAGGTCGATGGAGGCGGCGCCCAGTTCCAGCTCGCTCAGGGCCTTCACCAGCGGGTAGGTGTCCTGCACGGACAGCTCGACGTTGTCGATCTGGCGAGCGAACCGGTGGGCCTTGAGAATGGAGATCACCGAACGGTTGACCAAACCGCGACCGTAAATGGAGGTCACAACATTGTTGTTACGGTACAGCTGACCAATCAGGGGAATCATGGCCTCGGCGAGCGCTTCGCGATCGATCCATTCTTCAAGGCACTGCTCAGGCTTCTGACTCACGACAAATCCTTCCCTATGTAGGAGCTGAAAAAAGGAACTACATTATGACCGCGCTGCCTGTCCCAGGCAATCTACGCGCGTCGCTGCACTGACAGCGCGAAAGCCCGGTCGTTACAATCCCAACCCTCCCGAAATCCACCGGAGTTCCGCCCGCGTGTCAGTTTTGCGTACCCCGTCAATTCCTGAAACCGCCGGCCGCCAGCAGTGGGGCAACCTGCCCGGCGCCGCGCTAGCCCTCGCCATCGCTGAAGCCGCCAAGGCCGCGACACGCCGCTTCACCCTGCTGATTACCCAGGACAGCCAGACCGCCGATCGCCTGGAGCAGGAACTGCGCTTCTTCGCCCCCGAATTGCCGGTGCTGAATTTTCCCGATTGGGAGACGTTGCCCTACGATGTCTTCTCGCCGCACCAGGACATCATCTCCCAGCGCGTCGCCACCCTTTATCGGCTGCCGGAGCTCTCCCACGGCATTTTGGTAGTCCCTCTGGCGACCGCCCTACACCGCCTGGCGCCCACCCGTTTCCTGCTCGGCAGCAGCCTGGTGCTGGACGTCGGCCAGCGGCTGGACGTGGAAGCCACCCGTGCGCGCCTGGAAGCGGCCGGCTACCGATATGTGGATACGGTGTACGAACACGGCGAGTTCGCCGTGCGCGGCGCCCTGATCGACCTCTTTCCCATGGGCAGCAACCTGCCCTACCGGATCGACCTGTTCGACGACGAGATCGAGACGCTGCGCACCTTCGATCCGGAGACGCAGAGATCCATCGACAAGGTCGACAGCATCCGCCTCTTGCCGGCGCGGGAATTCCCGCTGCATAAAGAGGCAGTGACCGGCTTTCGTGCGCGGTTTCGCGAAAGATTCGACGTGGACTATCGCCGCTGCCCCATCTATAAGGATCTGGCCAGCGGCATCACCCCGGCAGGCATCGAGTACTACCTGCCGCTGTTCTTCGACGAGACCTCGACCCTCTTCGACTATCTGCCGGCCAACACCCAGGTGTTTTCGCTACCCGGTATCGAACAGGCCGCCGAGCAATTCTGGACCGATGTCCGTAATCGCTATGAAGACCGCCGGGTCGATCCGGAACGACCCTTGCTACCGCCGGCCGATGTCTTCCTGCCGGTGGAAGACTGCTTCGCCCGGCTGAAGGCCTGGCCACGGGTGGTCATCGGTGCGGACGATCTGGAGTCCGGCGTGGGCCGCGAGCGCTTCGCCGCACGCGCCTTGCCGGACCTGGCCATCGACGCCAAGGCCAGCCAGCCGCTGGCGGCCCTGGAGCACTTCATCACCGATTTTCCTGGTCGCGTGCTGTTCACCGCGGAAAGCGCCGGTCGCCGCGAGGTGCTGCTGGAGCTGCTGGCCCGCCTGAACCTGCGCCCTGGCCAGGTCGAAGGCTGGGCAGCCTTCCAGGCCAGCGCCGAGCGCATCGCCATCGCCCTGGCGCCGCTGGACGAAGGCCTGGTGCTGGATGACGCCGGCGTCGCCCTGATTCCGGAAAATCCGCTGTTCGGCCAGCGCATCATGCAGCGCCGCCGTCGCGAGAAGGGCCGCGACGCCGGCGAGAACGTCATCAAGAACCTCACCGAGCTGCGCGAAGGCGCGCCGGTGGTGCACATCGATCATGGCGTGGGCCGCTACATGGGCCTGATCACCCTGGAGCTGGACGACCAGCCCCAGGAATTCCTGCTGCTCGAATACGCCGACGACGCCAAGCTCTATGTGCCGGTGGCCAACCTGCACCTGATCGCCCGCTATTCGGGCACCGACGATGCCCTGGCGCCGCTGCACAAGCTGGGTTCCGAGACCTGGCAGAAGGCCAAGCGCAAGGCCGCCGAACAGGTCCGCGACGTGGCTGCCGAGCTGCTCGACATCTATGCCCGCCGCGCCGCGCGCAAGGGCTATGCCTTCAAGGATCCGGCGGCGGACTACGCCACCTTCTCCGCCGGCTTCCCCTTCGAGGAGACGCCGGACCAGCAGGCCGCCATCGAGGCGGTGCACCGGGACATGCTGGCGGGCACGCCCATGGATCGCCTGGTCTGCGGCGACGTGGGCTTCGGCAAGACCGAGGTGGCCATGCGCGCGGCCTTCATCGCCGTGCACGGTGGACGCCAGGTGGCGGTGCTGGTCCCCACCACCCTGCTCGCCCAGCAGCACTACAACAGCTTCCGCGATCGCTTCGCCGACTGGCCGGTACGCGTCGAGGTGATGAGCCGCTTCAAGTCGGCCCAGGAAGTCGCCGCCGCCGCGCGCGAGCTGGCCGACGGCAAGATCGACATCATCATCGGCACCCACAAGCTGCTGCAGGGCGATGTGAAGTTCAAGGACCTGGGCCTGGCCATCATCGACGAGGAACACCGCTTCGGGGTGCGCCAGAAGGAACAGCTCAAGTCGCTGCGCAGCGAGGTGGACATCCTGACCCTCACCGCCACGCCGATTCCACGCACCCTGAACATGGCAGTGGCCGGCATGCGCGACCTGTCCATCATCGCCACGCCGCCCGCGCGGCGCCTCTCGGTGCGTACCTTCGTCATGGAGGAGCAGAACGCGGTGATCAAGGAAGCCCTGCTGCGCGAATTGCTGCGCGGCGGCCAGGTGTATTTCCTGCACAACGAGGTCAAGACCATCGAGAAGCGCGCCCGCGAACTGGCCGAACTGGTGCCCGAGGCCCGCGTCGGCATCGGCCACGGGCAGATGCGCGAACGCGATCTCGAACAGGTGATGAGCGACTTCTACCACAAGAGATTCAACGTTCTGGTGGCCTCGACCATCATCGAGACCGGCATCGACGTGCCCAGCGCTAATACCATCATCATCGAGCGCGCCGACAAGTTCGGCCTGGCCCAGCTGCACCAGCTGCGTGGCCGCGTCGGCCGCAGTCACCACCAGGCCTATGCCTATCTGCTCACGCCGCCGCGCAAGGGCATGACCCCGGACGCCGAAAAGCGCCTGGAAGCCATCGCCGGCGCCCAGGACCTGGGGGCCGGTTTCATCCTGGCGACCCACGACCTGGAGATCCGCGGCGCTGGCGAACTGCTCGGCGAAGGCCAGAGCGGCCAGATCCAGGCGGTTGGCTTCACCCTCTACATGGAAATGCTGGAGCGGGCGGTCAAGGCCATTCGCAAGGGCGAGCAACCTAACCTGGAGCAACCCCTGGGCGGCGGCCCGGACATCAACATGCGCGTGCCCGCGCTGATCCCGGAAGACTACCTGCCCGATGTCCATGCGCGGCTGATCCTCTACAAGCGCATCGCCTCGGCGGCGGACGAAGACGCCCTCAAGGAATTGCAGGTAGAGATGATCGATCGCTTCGGACTCCTGCCGGAACCGACCAAGAATCTGGTGCGCCTGACGCTGCTCAAGCTGCGTGCGGAAGGCCTGGGCATCGTCAAGGTGGATGCCGGGCCCCAGGGCGGACGGTTGGAATTCGCCGTCGATACCCAGGTGGATCCGCTGGTGCTGGTGAAGATGATCCAGGCGCAGCCGAAGAAATATCGGCTGGAGGGCGCGACCCTGTTCAAGTTCCAGGTACCGATGGAGCGGGCGGAAGAGCGCTTCAACGTCCTGGAAGCCCTGTTCGATCGCCTGACGCCCGCCGCCAGCTGATCGAAGAGCCGCGCCCGGGTAACCCCGGGAGCGGCTCGGGTGCTGTCAGCCCGCCAGCACCTCGGCCAGCACCTGGCGCACCTCGTCGATGCCGCTGGCCAGGACGGCTTCGATCTCGGCCATGGTGATTTCCCGCTGCACCTTGCCGGCCGCCGGATTCACCACCAGCGCCAGGCAGGCATAGGGCAGGCCCAGTTCGCGGGCCAGCGCCGCTTCCGGCATCCCGGTCATGCCTACGATGTCGCAGCCGTCGCGCTCCAGCCGAACGATCTCCCCCGCCGTCTCCAGGCGCGGTCCCTGGGTCGCGGCATAGACGCCATGGTCGCTGTGCGGCAGCTGCAGTTTGCGCAGTGCGCCGAGCAGACGCTGCCGCAGGGTCTCATCGTAGGGAAAGCTGAAGTCGATGTGGGTGACGTGCGCAAGGTCGGCCCCTTCGAAGAAGGTATGGCCGCGCCCCCAGGTGTAATCCACCAGTTGATGAGGCACGCACAGATGGCCACTGCCCATGGCGGCATGGATACCGCCCACGGCGTTCACTGCGACGACGGCCTCGGCACCGGCCTCCCTGAGCGCCCAGAGGTTGGCGCGGTAGTTGACCTGATGCGGCGGGATGCGATGGGGATGGCCGTGGCGCGCCAGGAACAGCACCTCGCGCCCGGCATAGTGGCCGCGCTGCACGGGCGCCGAAGGCGCACCCCAGGGGGTTTCGAAGGTCCGGGCCTGGTCCAGCTCGAGGCCGGCGAGCGCGGTGAGGCCGGTACCGCCGATGATGGCGTAGGTGGTCATGAGAATGTCCTTAGAGCCTGTTCAAAGGCTCGCGAGCTAGAGACGAACAAGGCGAAAATGCCTGAGGAAGCGGATCGGACTCGCGCTCGACCGGGCTCGCGTGCGAGTTTACGTGTGGTAAATGAGCATTGCGACGGGGCCGCCCAGGCGCGGCTGGCGATCCAGGGCGTTTTTAACGCGGTTTGGCCGACGCGCAGCAGGCTTTGAATAGACTCTTAGATGAGTTCAGCCTGGCGCAGCCGCCGCAGGGCGAGACTCCACTGCGGTTGCTGCCGGTAATCGAGATCGACGTGGCGGCGGGCCCTCATGCTGGCCAGGCGTGGCGCGGGCGAAATGCCCAGCCGTTGCACCCGGGTCAGGGCCAGCTCGGCCGCTGCGCGGTCGTTGCATACCAGTCCCATGTCGCAGCCGGCGCCGAGCGCGGCCTCGACGCGCTGGCCGGCATCGCCCGCGACGTGGGCGCCAGCCATCGACAGGTCGTCACTGAAGATCACGCCCTGATAATCCAGCTCGCCACGCAGGATGTCCTGCAGCCAGCGCCGGGAAAAGCCGGCTGGCTGGGGATCCACCGCGGGATAGATGACGTGAGCGGGCATCACGGCGCCCAACGCTGGCAACAGGGCCTGGAACGGACGCAGGTCGGTCCGCAGCAGAGTGTCCAGATCGCGCTCGTCGGTGGGAATGGCATAGTGGGAATCGGCTTCGGCCCAGCCATGCCCGGGGAAGTGCTTGCCGGTGGCGGCCATACCGGCGTCGCCCATGCCGGCGATGAAGGCGCCACCCAGTTCGATCACCTGCTCGGCATCGCCGAAGGAGCGTGCGCCTATGACCTGGCTGCGCCCATGATCGACGTCCAGCACCGGGGCGAAGCTGAAGTCCAGCCCTACCGCCAGGATCTCGGTCGCCATCAGCCAGCCGCAGAGTCGGGCCAATTCCGCGCTGTCCGCGCGACCGCCCAGCTGCCCCATGGCCGGCAGCCGCACCACGTCGCGGCGCAGGCGCTGAACGCGTCCCCCTTCCTGGTCCACGGCCAGCAGCAGTTCCGGCCGCAGCGCGCGGATGGCACGGCACAGCTCGCGAACCTGGCCCGGGGTTTCGATGTTGCGGGCGAACAGGATCAGTCCGCCCACCTCCGGCTGGCGCAGCAGCTGGCGATCCTCGGCGGTGAGCCAGGTGCCAGCGATATCGACCATCAGGGAGCCTTGCATGGATACCTCGTCCGAATGCTCCGGCGCACGGCGCCGTGAAAGGGACGCAAGCTTACCCCAGCCACCCTCGATGCCGCAGCCTAGTAGGTCTCGGCCGTCTCCACGGCGACCGGCCGCCGCGGCCGGTACTGGGCCTGGGCCAGCTCCGGTGCGTGCATCGCCGTGGGCGCCCGCATGCCGGTGGCGAGAAAGGGCACCATCAGCCGCAGCACCTGGTCGGTGTGGGTATCGACACCGAAATCGTTCTCGCCAATGGCCCGCAGCGCCTTGATGCCGGACATGCTGAACACGGCTGCGCCGAGCATGAAGTGGGCGCGCCAGAACAGTTCCAGGGGAGGAATCTCGGGAACGGCCCGGTTCACCAGCAGCAGGAAGCGGCGGAAGGCGCGGCCATAGGTCTGCTCCAGGTATTTGCGCAGGTGGCCCTGGCTCTGGCTGAACGCCAGGCCCAACAGCCGCATGAACACCGAGAGGTCGTTGCCATGCCGTGGCTTGATGGCCAGGGAGTGATCCACCAGCAGATTCAGCAGCGCCTCCAGGCTCACCTCCTCGCCATTCCTGGGCTGCCACTGATCCAGATCCCGCTCCAGGTTGAAGCAGAAGGGATCGAGAAAGCGCGAGAACACCGCCTGGATCAGGGCCTTCTTGGAACCGAAGTGATAATTGACCGCCGCCAGGTTGACTCCCGCTCTGGTGGTGATGAGTCGCAGCGAGGTCTCGGCAAAGCCGCGCTCGGCGAACAGTTGCTCGGCCGCATCCAGAATGCGCTCCACGGTATCCGACTGCGCCATGACCTTCCTCGATAGATGAGTTCCGTTTGAAACATATGTTTCAAACGCTATCGAAGTCAATCGCGGCTCCGCCACAAGCCTCCAGCCAATGGCCTGGAAGCCCAGTGATTCCGCCATCTGCGGGCTTTTGGTCCCGATTCCGGCCTGTCGTCCGAAGTCGAGGTCGGTGGCCTTGCCTACCACCTGGAGTTACTGTATATAATCACAGCATCATTAGACGACGCGACGTGCATCATGCTGAAACTGACACCGCGACAAGCCGAGATCCTGGCCTTCATCAAGCGTTGCCTCGAAGCCAATGGCTTTCCGCCTACCCGCGCGGAGATCGCGCAGGAGCTTGGTTTCAAATCGCCGAATGCGGCCGAGGAGCACCTCAAGGCCCTGGCCCGCAAGGGTGCCATCGAGATGACGCCGGGCGCCTCCCGGGGCATCCGCATCCCGGGTCTGGATACCTCGCGCAAGGCCGACGAGAGCCTGCCGGTCATCGGTCGGGTCGCCGCGGGCGCCCCCATCCTGGCCGAACAGAACGTCGAGGAAAACTGCGCCATCAACCCGGCCTTCTTCCAGCCGCGTGCCGACTACCTGCTCAAGGTCAAGGGCATGAGCATGAGAGACGTCGGCATCCTCGATGGCGACCTGCTGGCCGTCCATGTGACCCGTGAAGTGCACAACGGCCAGATCGTCGTGGCCCGGGTGGGCGACGAGGTCACCGTGAAGAGATTCAAGCGCTCGGGCAACCAGGTCACCCTGCTGGCGGAAAATCCCGAGTTCTCCCCTATCGAAGTCGATCTTTCCACCCAGGAATTCGCCATCGAAGGGTTAAGCGTTGGCGTCATCCGCCGCTAACGTCTAAGGCTGGCCCCCGGGCCAGCCGTTATCACGCCTTATGCCTTACGCCGAAGTCTTGATCGGGGGTATCTGTTCGCGCTCCGGAAAGCGCTCAAGACCAGGCTGAGCACAGTGACGTCATGTATCCGTGGTACATGATCTCGAGTGGATTTGATCGAGTCGCCTCCAGGAGGTCGCCATGCAATTTCCCCTGATGTTCGATGCGCCGCGCTCGTCGGTTCAAGAGCTGGATCTGGCACCGGAGTTCCTGCTGCAGGAGCTGACCGCCTTTCTGCCCAAGCCCGGCAAGCCGGCCCGGGAACTGCCCGCCGCTCCGCTGCCGGACACCTTCAGCGAGATGTCCCTGCACGGTAGCCAGGAACAGTGCCTGCAGTTGCTGGCGCCCATCCTGCGCCAGTTGAGCGACAAGGACGATGCCCGCTGGCTGACCCTGGTCACCCCGCCCTCGCTGCTTAGCAACGCCTGGTTGCGCAGCACCCACCTGAATCCGGAGCGCGTGCTCCTGCTGCAGACGCCGAGCGCTGCCAAGACGCTGCAACTGGCCTGCGAGGTGCTGCGCAAGGGGCAGAGCCATACGGTGATCAGCTGGCTGCACGACCTGAGCGATGCGGGCAAGCAGCAGCTGGCACGTGCCGCGGCCCAGGGCAACAGCCAGAGTCTGAACGTCAGATTCGCTTAGGAAGCAGGCGGCAGGACGGGGTGTGGCGGCGGCATTCCAGGGCGGAATGCCGGATCAGGCGGAAAATCAGTGCAGGACGCGCGGTTGATCGTCGCGCTGGAGGCTGTCGCCTTCGGCCAAGCGCCCGGCCATCTGCACACCCAGGTTGAACATGGCCTTGGCCACTTCTATCTGCTGTCCATGCAGGAAATCCTTGGCATCGCTGGAAAACTCCAGGGTAACGAGGGCTTCCTCGTCGTCCGCACGGCGCAACACGATGCGACCATCGGAGAGTTCAACGATTTCCAGGTAGGCAGTAGTCATTCAGTATCTCCACAGCTAAGCGGACAGTGTAACAGCGTGGGGTCTGAGAGGCTGACTTGCCCGAGCCTTTTTCGACGGTCTGCAAGGCCAGCATCCTGACAGCCTTGGATAGGTTGCTAGTGTAACGGGCCTACCACTCGGTCATGGCACCACGGAATCTGAGCGCGGTCTGCTTGAGGTTTTCACGCCAGGCTTCCACCTCTTCGAGACCCAACTCCGGCTCGGCCGGCTCCAGGCTGACCGCCTCGATCAGCGGCAGGGTCGGGTCCTGCTTGGGTCGCCGTGGTGCCTGGGGCGGTTGCAGCAGTCGCTGGTATTCGGCGATCAGTCGCGCCAGCCAGGTTTCGGGGTTACCAGCCAACTCGATCAACTCGCCCATTTCCGGACTGGGCGCTTCATTGAGCGCCTCGGGGGCGAGCAGAACCGCGAGAGAAGTGGCCTCCATGGTGGGATGGCGGTAAAAGCCCGCCACTTCCTGACAGAGTCCCAGCAAGGCGCCGTGCAGGTGAAACAGGCAGGCTTCCCGCTCGGCCATGATCCGGCCCTGGCTTTGCGCGGCGGGCGCAGCCTGAGCCAGGCGCCAGCTTTCCTGGGCCAGACCGGCGAAGTACAGCTTCTGGTTGGTGCGGGTATAACGCTCGTTGGCCATGCCCCTCTCCTTGAGCCGGCTCACGCCGGCCTCCTGTCTGCCGATAGCGCCAGAGGTCCTAGCGCTTTTCTTCCACCTGCCACTTCTTGCCATCGTAGAAGGCTTTCCAGCCGGTGGGCTTGCCCTCGACCTCGGTCTGCACGTACTGCTCCTTGGTCTTGCGGCTGAAGCGGATCACCGCCGGGCGGCCTTCGGAATCCTTCACCGGGGCACTGAGCAGATAATGGTACTTGGGATCGATCTCGTCGCGATGGGGCAGCAATTCGCTGACCAACGGCGCGCGAGTCTCGCGATTCTTCGGGAAGCCGCTGGCGGCCAGGAACAGGCCCGAAGCGCCATCGCGCAGCACATAGGTGTCGTCGACCTTCTCGCAACGCAGCTCGGGCATGGGCACGGCGTCCATCTTCGGCGGGGCCGGCTCGCCATTCTTGAGCAGCTTGCGGGTGTTCTTGCAGGCCGGATTGGTGCAGCCGAAGAACTTGCCGAAGCGCCCGGTCTTGAGCTGCATCTCGCTGCCGCACTTGTCGCATTCCAGCGACGGGCCCTCGTAGCCCTTGATGCGATAGCTGCCCTCTTCGATCTCGTAGCCCGGGCAGTCCGGGTTGTTGCCGCAGACGTGCAGCTTGCGGTGCTCGTCGATCAGATAGGCATCCATCGCGGTGCTGCAGATGGGGCAACGGTGCTTGCCGCGCAGGACCAGGGACTCGGATTCCCCCTCGTCGTCTTCGGCGATCTCGTCGCCCGGCACCAGGTTGATGGTGGCCTTGCAGCGTTCCTTGGGCGGCAGGGCATAGCCCGAGCAGCCGAGGAAGACCCCGGTGGACGCGGTGCGGATCATCATCGGCCGGCCGCAGACCTGGCAGGGAATGTCGGTCAGGGTGGGCTGGTTGGCCCTCATGCCCTTCTCGCCGGCCTCGGCGGTTTCCAGCTTCTGCTTGAAGTCGCCATAGAATTCGTCGAGCAGGTTCTTCCAGTCCCGCTCGCCCTGGGCAACGTTGTCCAGGTTGCCTTCCATGTTGGCGGTGAAGCTGAAGTCCATCAGGTTGGCAAAGCTTTCGTTGAGGCGATCGGTGACGATGTCGCCCATCTTCTCGGCATAGAAACGGCGGTTGTGCACCGTCACGTAGCCACGATCCTGGATGGTGGAAATGATGGCCGCGTAGGTGGAGGGTCGGCCGATGCCGCGCTTCTCCAGCTCCTTGACCAGGCTGGCTTCCGAGAAGCGGGCCGGCGGCTTGGTGAAGTGCTGGCTCGGGTCGAGCTTGACCAGGCCGAGGTCCTCGCCCTGCTTCATCTCGGGCAGGACGTCGTCGTCGCCCGGCTTGCTCTGTTGCGGCAGGACGCGGGTGTAGCCATCGAACTTGAGGATGCGACCGCGGGCACGCAGCTCGAAGTCACCCGCCGCGGCGGTCACCGTGGTGGACAGGTACTCGGCCGGCGGCATCTGGCAGGCCAGGAACTGGCGCCAGATCAGTTCGTACAGGCGCTCGGCATCACGCTCCATGGCCGACAGGCTGTTGGGCTTGACGTTGACATCGGACGGGCGGATGGCCTCGTGCGCTTCCTGGGCGCCTTCGCGGCTGCCGTAGACATTGGCCTTTTCCGGCAGGTACTGCTTGCCGAATTCGCTCTCGATGTAGCCGCGGGCCATGGCGATGGCATCGCCCGACAGGTTGGTCGAGTCGGTACGCATGTAGGTGATGTAGCCGGCCTCATAGAGACGCTGGGCCATCATCATGGTCTTCTTCACCCCGAAGCCCAGGCGATTGCTCGCCGCCTGCTGCAGGGTGGAGGTGATGAAGGGTGCCGAGGGCCGGCTGCTGGTCGGCTTGTCTTCGCGCTTGGCGATGCGATAGGCGGCCTTTTCCAGCTTGGTCAGGGCAGCCTTGGCCTGGGCTTCGTTCAGCGGCTTGAAGGCTTCGCCCTTCTCGCGCACCACTTCGAAACGCACCTGGGCCTTTTTCGGCGTGGCGAGGTCAGCGTGGATCTCCCAGTATTCCTCGGGGACGAAGGCGCGGATCTCGCGTTCGCGTTCCACCACCAGCTTGACCGCGACGGACTGCACCCGACCGGCGGACAGGCCACGGGCGATCTTCGACCATAGCAGCGGCGAGACCATGTAGCCGACCACGCGGTCGAGGAAGCGACGCGCCTGCTGGGCGTTGACGCGATTGATGTCCAGCTCGCCGGGCTGGGAGAAGGCTTCCTGGATGGCCTTCTTGGTGATCTCGTTGAAGACCACGCGCTTGTAGCGCGAGTCATCGCCACCGATGGCTTCCCGCAGGTGCCAGGCGATGGCCTCCCCTTCGCGGTCCAAGTCGGTTGCGAGATAGACGGTGTCGGCGTCCTTGGCCAGGCGGCGCAGCTCTTCGATCACCTTTTCCTTGCCGGGCAGGATCTCGTAGTGCGCCTTCCAGCCGTGCTCCGGATCGACGCCCATGCGGGCGAACAACTGGCGCCGGGCCTTTTCCTTGGGTGACAGCGCGGGCGCCTCGGCGGCGGTCTTGCGTGTCTTGGCGGCGGGCTCCTTGGCGGTGCCGGCGCCGCTGGTGGGAAGGTCGCGGATGTGGCCGATGCTCGACTTCACCACGTACTGGTTGCCCAGATACTTGTTGATGGTCTTGGCCTTGGCCGGGGATTCCACGATGACCAGCGATTTACCCATGGGAGAGTCAGATTCCTGCTTGAAAGCGATGAGCGAGCGAAAGGCGAGCGCCGGAACGGCGGATGGAGGACCAGAACGTCTTCAGTCTGGTGCGCCGGGGGCGGTCGGCCAACGCGGCACCGCTATATATAGTGGCGATATCGGCGAGGTCAAGGCTGCGGCGTGGCATCCAGACCCAAGGGATCGGCTTCGACGCTGATCAGCGCGAAGCGCGGCACCTGCTCGCCATCGACCTGGACGCTCTCGCGAAACATGCTCAGAGGCCGGGCCCAGAGTCCGTATTCGCCGTACAGCGCCTGATAGATGACCAGCTCTTCCTCGGTCTCCGAATGCCGGGCCACGCCCAGTACCCGATACTGCTGCCCCTTGTAGTGCCGGTAGAGTCCCGTCTGCAATGCCATGTTCCACCTCGAAAAAAGAAAACCGGGGCAGCCCTGGGGGCGCCCCGGTCGGATGACGCACGCTGCGGCGGATCAGCGCAGGCGTTCGAACACCGTGGTGATGCCCTGGCCGAGACCCACGCACATGGTGGCCAGGCCGAAGGTGCCGTCATTCTGTTTCATGACATTTAACAGCGTGCCTGAAATTCTGGCGCCAGAGCAACCGAAGGGGTGACCCAGGGCGATGGCACCGCCATGCAGGTTGACCTTTTCCTCCATCTTGTCGAGTACCTTGAGGTCCTTGAGCACTGGCAGGGCCTGGGCCGCGAAGGCTTCGTTGAGCTCGATGAAATCGATGTCGGCCATGGTCAGACCGGCGCGCTTGAGCGCCTTCTGCGAGGCCGGGACCGGACCGTAGCCCATGATCGCCGGATCGACGCCGGCCACGGCCATGGCGCGGATCCGGGCCAGCGGCTGCAGGCCGAGGTCCTGGGCGCGCTGGGCCGACATGACCAGCATGCAGGAGGCGCCGTCGGTGATCTGCGAGGAAGTGCCGGCGGTCACGGTACCGCCCTTGGGGTTGAAGGCCGGCTTCAGCGCCGCCAGCCCTTCGAGGGTGGTTTCCGGACGGATGGTCTCGTCATGGCTGAAGACCTTGAGGAAGCCGTTCTCGTCGTGACCTTCCAGGGGAATGATCTCGTCCTTGAACTTGCCTTTCTGGGTAGCCTTCCAGGCCAGCTGGTGGGAACGGTAGCCGAACTGGTCCTGAGCCTCGCGGGTGATGCCGTGCATCTTGCCCAGCATCTCGGCGGTCAGGCCCATCATGCCGGAGGCCTTGGCGGCATGCAGCGACAGCTGGGGATTCGGGTCGACGCCGTGCATCATGCCGACGTGGCCCATGTGCTCCACCCCGCCGACGACGAAGACGTCGCCGTTACCGGTCTGGATCGCCTGGGCGGCGGTGTGCAGGGCGCTCATGGAGGAGCCGCACAGGCGACTCACCGTCTGGGCGCCGCTGGTGTGCGGGATGCGGGTCAGCAGCGACGCCATGCGGGCGATGTTCCAGCCCTGCTCCAGGGTCTGGTTGACGCAGCCCCAGATCACGTCTTCCACCTCGGCCGGATTGACCTGGGGATTGCGGTCGAGGACCGCGTCGATCAGCCGCGCGGACAGGGTCTCGGCGCGGGTGTTGCGGTGCATGCCGCCCTTGGAACGCCCCATGGGCGTGCGGGCGAAGTCGACGATGACGACGTCTCTCGGATTCAGACTCATTTCTTTACTCCAGGCTCAACCGAAGAAGCGTTGGCCAGCGGCGGCCATTTCGCGGAGTTTGGGGGTCGGGTGGTACAGCGGCCCGAGGTCGGCGTACTTGTCGGCCATGGCGACGAATTCGGCCACGCCCAGGCTGTCGATGTAGCGCAGCGCGCCCCCACGGAAGGGTGGGAAGCCGATGCCGTAGATCAGGCCCATGTCGGCCTCGGCGGCGCTCTCGACGATGCCGTCTTCCAGGCAGCGCACGGCTTCCAGGCACAGCGGCACCATCATTCGCTCGACGATCTCCTCGTCGGTGAATTCACGCTGCTCGTAGGTGACCGGTGCCAGCACCTCGGCCACGGCCGGATCGGCGACCTTCTTCGGCTTACCCTTCTTGTCGGTCTCGTAGACATAGAAGCCCTTGCCGTTCTTCTGGCCCAAGCGCTGGGCTTCGTAGAGGGCGTCCACCGCGGTCTTGCGGCTTTCCTTCATGCGCTCGGGGAAGCCCTCGGCCATGACGTCGCGGGCGTGGTGTGCGGTATCCATGCCAACCACATCCATCAGGTAGGCCGGGCCCATGGGCCAGCCGAACTTCTCCATCAGCCGGTCGACGCGCTGGAAATCGGCGCCCTGGGCCAGCAGCGCGGCGAAGCCGCCGAAGTACGGGAAGAGGATGCGGTTGACCAGGAAGCCGGGGCAGTCATTGACCACGATGGGGTTCTTGCCCATCTGGCGGGCATAGGCCACGGTGGTGGCGATGGCCTTTTCGCTGGTCTTCTCGCCGCGGATCACCTCGACCAGGGGCATCATGTGCACCGGGTTGAAGAAGTGCATGCCGCAGAAGTTTTCCGGACGCTTGAGCGCCTGGGCCAGCAGGCTGATGGAGATGGTGGAGGTGTTGGAAGTGAGGATGGCGTCCTCGCGCACCTGACCTTCCACTTCCGCCAGCACGGCCTGCTTGACCCTGGGATTCTCGACCACGGCCTCGACCACCAGGTCGACGCTCTTGAAGTCGCCATAGGACAGCGTCGGACGGATGCGATTGAGCGCCTCGGCCATCTTCACCGGCTCCAGGCGGCCCTTCTCGACGCGCTTGTTGAGCAGCTTGCTGGCTTCGCTCAGACCCAGTTCCAGGGCTTCGTCGCGAATGTCCTTCATCAGGATCGGCGTGCCCTTGAGCGCGGACTGGTAAGCGATGCCGCCGCCCATGATGCCGGCGCCCAGCACGCTGGTCAGCTTGACCGGCGCGGCCTGCTTTTCCAGCACCTTGGCCTTGCGCTTGAGCGCCTGGTCATTGAGGAACAGGCCGACCAGGCTGGCGGAGACCGAGGTCTGGGCCATCTTGGCGAAACCGGCGCCTTCCACTTCCAGCGCCTTGTCGCGGCCGTAGTTGGCGGACTTCTGGATGGCCTTGATGGCCTCCAGCGGTGCCGGATAGTGCGGACCGGCCTGGCTGGCGACGAAGCCCTTGGCCGACTCGAAGGCCATCATGGCTTCGATGGCATTGAGCTGCAGCTTTTCCAGCTTGGGCTTGCGCTTGGCGCGGTAGTCCAGCTCGCCGGCGGCGGCGCGGCGGACCAGGTCCAGGGCGGCGTCGAACAGGTGCTCGGGGGCGACCACGGCATCGGCCACGCCAACCTTGAGGGCGGTGGCGGCGTCGTTTTCCTTGCCGGACGCGATCCACTCGATGGCGTTGTCGCTGCCGATCAGACGCGGCAGGCGGACGGTGCCACCCCAGCCCGGATAGATGCCCAGCTTGACTTCCGGCAGGCCGATGCGCGCCGCGGTGCTCAGCACCCGGTAGTCGGCGGCCAGGGTCATCTCGCAACCGCCACCCAGGGCGATGCCGCCCACGGCGGCCACGGTGGGCACCGGCAGGTCTTCGAAATCGTTGAAGATACGGTTGATCTCGGCGATACCGGCCTGCAGCTCTTCGATCGGCCGGCCGAACATCTCGACGAATTCGGTGATGTCGGCGCCGACGATGAAGACGTCCTTGCCGCTGGTGACGATGACGCCGCGCAGGCCGGCGTGGGCTTTCAGGGCATCCACGGCCTGGCGGAATTCGCGCAGGGTGATGGCGCTGAACTTGTTGACCGATTCGCCTTGGAGGTCGAAGCGAAGTTCGGCGATGCCGTCCTCCACGTCGCGCACCGAAAGGGCTTTGCCTTCGAAAATCATCAGCGGGTCTCCCTTGAGTCCTGGTCGCGAAGCGGGCGGCGGCTTGGGTGGAAGCCGAGAATCGCCAGCCTCGATATTGTTCTGTGGAGGGCACCGGCCGGGCCGGGGCGAAAATTCATACAACCGTTTGAACGGCTCGCACAACCTTCTGGCAAAAGCGGGCGCTTGTCAATTGGGACGCACGGGGAAAGCGCGACCGGGGGTTCGCGTGGCGGGCGCTTGAGCTTGGCGCGCTTCTGTGCAAGATAGCCGTGGAGCTATCCCCGACTCCTGGAGTCGAAACTACAAGTGGGCCGGGGCTTGGCTGAAAAGTCGCCGAACGAAGGTCGGACAAGGCGAAAATCGGCGAGGAAGCGGAGTTTACGAAGGGTAAATGAGCATTCCGAGCTGATTTTCAGCGCCGCATGACCGAGTGCAGGCACTTTTCCGCCATTGCCCAGAGCCTGCGAATCGAGCGTCAGCCACGGTACGGTCTGGCGCCCCATCATGAAGGAGAGATGTGTATGGCCTACCAACACATATTGGTTGCCGTCGACCTGACCGAAGATTGCCAGCCGGTGATCCGTCGCGCCGTGGCCCTGGGTCAGTGCTGTGGCAGCAAGGTGTCGCTGGTGCACGTGGTCGAGCCCATGGCCATGGCCTTTGGCGGTGACGTGCCCATGGATCTGTCGTCGCTGCAGCAGCAGCAGATCGAGCAGGCCCGCGAGCGACTGGATGGCTTCACCACCCAGTACGCCGAGCTGGCCGGCAATTGCGTGCTGGCCTATGGGCAGCCGCGCCAGGAGATCCACCGCATGGCCAAGGAGCAGGGCTGCGACCTGATCGTCGTCGGCAGCCATGGTCGTCACGGCCTGGCGCTGCTGCTGGGCTCGACGTCCAACGACCTGCTGCACGGCGCACCCTGCGATACCCTGGCGGTGGCCCTGAAGAAAGACAAGGCCTGATGCCGCGGCCGTGCTGGATTACTCCAGTTCGGCCCAGCGCTCGATGAGGCGATCCAGCTCGGCCTGCAGCGCGTCCATGCGGGCGAGCTTGGCCTGGGTGACCTCGTTCGGCAGCTGGTAGAAGCCCGGATCGGCAATGGCGGTCTGCAGGGCCTCCAGCTCGATCTCCGCGGTTTCGATGGCGCCCGGCAGGGCGTCCAGCTCGCGCTGCTCCTTGTAGCTGAGCTTGCGCTTGGCCGGTGCGGCTGCGGCGACCACCGGGGCCGCCGCGGGTGCGGGCTCGGCCTTGGCAGCTGCTGGCGCCGGCTTGCTGTCCTCGCGGGTCTGCACGCCCAACAGGCGCGGCGAGCCGCCCTGGCGCAGCCAGTCCTGGTAGCCACCGACGTATTCCCGGACCCGCCCTTCCCCTTCGAACACCAGGGTGCTGGTCACCACGTTGTCGAGGAAGGCCCGGTCGTGGCTGACCATCAGTACGGTGCCCTCGAAACTCAGCAGCACCTCTTCCAGCAGCTCCAGGGTCTCGACGTCGAGGTCGTTGGTGGGTTCGTCCAGCACCAGCAGGTTTGCCGGCTTGCTGAACAGCTTGGCCAGCAGCAGGCGCGCGCGCTCGCCGCCCGACAGCGCCTTGACCGGCGTGCGGGCACGCTGGGGGCTGAACAGGAAGTCGCCCAGGTAGCTCAGCACATGGCGATCCTGGCCGTTGATGGTGATGAATTCACGACCCTCGGCGAGGTTGTCGATGACGGTCTTTTCCGGTTCCAGTTGCAGGCGCAGCTGGTCGAAGTAGGCGATTTCCAGCTTGGTGCCGTACTGGATCTTGCCGGCGGTGGGCTGCAGGTCACCCAGCAGCAGCTTGAGCAGGGTGGTCTTACCGGAGCCATTGGGGCCGAGCAGGCCGATGCGATCGCCGCGCTGGATCAGCAGGGTCAGGTCGCGGATCAGCGGCTCGCCGCCGGGATGGGCATAGCTCATGTGCTCGGCGAGGATGACCTGCTTGCCGGACTTGTCGGCCGTTTCAAGCAGCAGATTGGCCTTGCCCTGGCGTTCGCGGCGCTCGCTGCGTTCGTTGCGCATGGCCTTGAGCGCGCGGACCCGACCTTCGTTGCGGGTACGGCGGGCCTTGATGCCCTGGCGGATCCAGACCTCTTCCTGGGCCAGGCGCTTGTCGAACAGGGCGTTGGCGGTCTCTTCGGCCGCCAGCTGCTGCTCCTTGTGCACCAGGAAGCTGGCGTAGTCGCCCTGCCAGTCGATCAGGTTGCCGCGATCC
This sequence comes from Pseudomonas sp. JUb52, assembly GCF_004341115.1. Classification (NCBI taxonomy): domain Bacteria; kingdom Pseudomonadati; phylum Pseudomonadota; class Gammaproteobacteria; order Pseudomonadales; family Pseudomonadaceae; genus Pseudomonas; species Pseudomonas sp. JUb52. The sequence continues at coordinate 54,649 of NZ_SLYS01000001.1, read as the reverse complement.
AGTTCGAGGATGCGGGTCGCCAGGGCCTGGAGGAAGGCACGGTCGTGGGTGATGAACAGCACGGCGCCGGGATAGCCGCGCAGGGCGTCTTCCAGCCAGGCGATGGCGCCGATGTCCAGGTGGTTGGTGGGTTCGTCGAGCAGCAGCAGATCCGGCTCGGCCACCAGCGCCTGGGCCAGCAGCACGCGCCGCCGCCAGCCACCGGACAGTTCGGCGAGAGTCTTCTCGGCCGGCAGCTGCAGCCGGCTCAGGGTGCTTTCCACCAATTGCTGCAGGCGCCAGCCGTCGCGGGCTTCCAGCTCCTGCTGGACGTGCATGAGCCGCTCCATGTCCAGTTCGCCGCTGGTGTCCTGGGTCAGGTGGTGGTACTCGGCGAGCAACTCGCCGACGCCGGCCAGGCCCGCGGCCACCACGTCGAACACCGAGCGGTCGTCGGCGCGCGGCAATTCCTGCGGCAGTTCGCCGATCTTCAGCGCCGGGGCGCGCCAGACCTCGCCGTCGTCGGCCTGCTGCTCGCCCTTGACGATGCGCAGCAGGCTGGATTTACCGGTGCCGTTGCGGCCGATGATGCATACCCGCTCGCCCCGTTCGATCTGCCAGGACACCCCGTCCAGCAAGGGGGTGACGCCAAAGGCCAGGGATACGTTGGTGAACTTGAGCAGCGCCATGGGTTTCTCCGCGAAAAAGGCCAGCCAGTCTAGCAGAGACGCCTACCCCGGCGCCGGTCGGTGCGAGCCGGCGAAACGCCCGGACCGCCCGACGGCAGGCCATGGCCGATGCTTTCGCCGCCTGGCGCCGGCACGTAAGCTAGACTGCCCCGTGACGGTCGGCCGCTTGCCTTGCGCAGCGCGCGCCGCCCCCTCCGCATCCAGCTTTTACGGAATTCCCATGCGCGGTCGCCTGTTCGTCATCCTGCCCCTGCTCCTCGCTCCCCTGATCGGCTCCACCACCTCGCAAGCCGCTCCCCTGGAGCAGCAGCGGCAACTCTACGACCAGGCCAAGGCGGCGCTGGACCGCGGCGACGCCAGCGTCTACCTGGCCAATCGTGGTGACTTGCGCACCTATCCGCTGGAGCCCTACCTGGCCTATGACGAGCTGATCAAGCGCGTCCCCGGCGCCAGCGATGCCGAGATCGAGGCCTTTCTCGCCGAGCACGGCGATCTGCCGCAATCCAACTGGCTGCGCCTGCGCTGGCTGCGCAGCCTGGCCGATCGCGGCGACTGGAATCGCTTCGAGAAATACTATTCGCCGGACTTCAACTTCACCGAACTGGACTGCCTGCACGGCCAGTACCTGATCGCCCAGGGCAATGCCAGCGAGGGCTTCAAGCTGGCGGAGAAATACTGGCTGGTGGGCAAGGCTCAGCCGACTACCTGCGATGGCCTGTTCCAGGCCTGGGCAGCGCGCGGCCAGCTCACCGAGGAGCGGGTCTGGGAACGGGCCAAACTGGCCGCCGACAAGGGCGAATACGGCCTGGTGCGCACCCTGTCCGCCCAGCTGCCGACGCTGTCCGGCCAGGCCCAGCGGCTGATCGACGTGGCCCAGAAGCCGCAGCAGATCGCCAATGTCCAGGCCTTCGCGCCGGCCAGCGAGAGTCTCGCCGACGTGGTCGGCCTGGGCCTGCGCAAGTTGGCCCGCCAGGACCCGGAACAGGCCATGAGCCTGCTCGACGTCTATAGCCAGCGCATGCCCTTCACCCGCGATGAAAAGGTCGCCATCGCCCGCCAGATCGGCCTGACCCTGGCCAAGAACTTCGATCCGCGCGCCCTGCCGCTGATGGAGCGCTATGACCCCGAGCTGCGGGACGACGACGTCAGCGAATGGCGCGCCCGTCTGCTCTTGCGCCTGGGTCGCTGGAGCGATGCCCATGCGCTGATCGAGCGCTTTCCACCGAGCCTGGCCAAGGCCAATCGCTGGGAATACTGGCGCGCCCGCACCCTGGAGCTGATGCAGCCGCAGAGTCCGGCGGTGCAGCGCGAATACGCCGAGGTCAGTCGCGAGCGCGACTACTACGGCTTTCTCGCCGCCGACCGCAGCAAGGCGCCCTATCAGCTCAACAACAAGCCGCTGATGCTCAGCGACGCCCTCAAGCGCAAGGTGCGCAACACCCCCGGCGTGCAGCGGGCCCTGGAATTCATCGCTCGCGGCGAGCCGATCAATGCCCGTCGCGAGTGGTTCTATGTCAGCCGTCACTTCAACCGTGACGAACTGGTGGCCCAGGCGCGCATGGCCTACGACATGCAGTGGTACTTCCCAGCGATTCGTACCATCAGCCTGGCCAAGTACTGGGACGACCTGGACATCCGCTTCCCCATCGCCTATCGCGAGAGCTTCGTGCGCGAGGCCCAGACCCGCGGCCTGCACAGCAGCTGGGTGTTCGCCATCACCCGCCAGGAAAGCGGCTTCATGGCCGATGCGCGCTCCGGAGTGGGCGCCATGGGGCTGATGCAGCTGATGCCGGCCACCGCCAGCCATACCGCCAGCAAGTTCGCCATTCCCCTGGCCTCGCCGCAGCAGGCGCTGACCCCGGAAAAGAACATCCAGCTGGGGACCGCCTATTTGTCCATGGTCCATGCCCAGTTCAATGGCAACCGGGTGCTGGCCTCGGCCGCCTACAATGCCGGCCCGGGTCGGGTGAAGCGCTGGCTGACGGGCGCCCGCCACCTGGCCTTCGATGTCTGGGTGGAGACCATTCCCTTCGACGAGACGCGCCAGTACGTGCAGAACGTGCTGGCCTACGCGGTGATCTACGGGCAGAAGCTCAATTCTCCGCAACCGCTGGTGGACTGGAACGAGCGCTTCTTCGACGAGACCTGAGCGCTCGCCGGCCAGCCCTGATGCCACCGCAGCGGACTCGAACGCCTGTTTGGGTCCGCCCTACCGCCACCTAGAGCCTTTCCACCGCCCCGCCGCAGCCTCCGCAAGGCCTGCGGCGCCGTGGCGGCTGCGCAAAAGCGCGCCACCCCCTATACTGCAGCCCCTTTTTTTCCGCTATTGAACCGGAGAAACCCATGCTCAAGCGCTCGCTGGCCCTGGCAGCAGGCCTGGCCCTGTCCCTGACTTCCCTGCTCTCCCACGCCGCCGACGAACTGCGCGTCTCGGCCATTCCCGACGAGGCGCCCACCGAGCTGATCCGCAAGTTCAAGCCGCTGGGTGAATACCTGGAGCAGCGCCTGGGCATGCCGGTGAAATTCGTCCCGGTGTCCGACTATGCCGGCGTGGTGGAAGCCATGGCCTCGGATCGCCTGGACCTGGCCTGGTTCGGCGGCTTCACCTTCGTCCAGGCGCAGCGCAAGGCGCCGATGACGCCCCTGGTACAGCGCGCAGAAGATCAGCAGTTCACCAGCAAATTCATCACCGCCGACCCGGCCGTGAAGACCTTGCAGGACCTCAAGGGCAAGACCTTCGCCTTCGGTTCGGTCTCTTCCACCTCGGGCAGCCTGATGCCGCGCTACTTCATGCAGCAGGACGGCATCGTCCCCGAGCAATTCTTCTCGCGGGTGGCCTATTCCGGCGCCCATGACGCCACCGTCGCCTGGGTCGCCGCGGGCAAGGCCGATGCGGGCGTGCTCAACGCCTCGGTGTGGAAAAAGCTGGTCGACGCCGGCAAGGTCGATACCAGCAAGGTCCGGGTCATCGCAACCACCCCGGCCTACTACGACTACAACTGGACAGTGCGCGGCAATCTGGATCCGCAGCTGGCGGCCAAGATCAAGCAGGCCTTCCTCGACCTGGATCCGGCCAAGCCGGCCGACAAGGCGATCCTCGACCTGCAGGCGGCCAGCCGCTTCGTGCCGACCTCGCCGGACAACTACAAGAGCATCGAGGCTTCCGCCCTGGCGGCCGGCCTGCTCAAGTGAGTCTCGCCCTCAGGGGCGTGACGCTGGTACACGCCGACGGCTCGCCCGCCCTCGCCGATCTCGACCTCAGCCTGCAACAGGGTGAGCAGGTCGCCCTGATCGGTCCGTCCGGGGCGGGCAAGACCAGCCTGTTGCGCCTGCTGGCCACCGGGCTGCGGCCGGTCGCGGGTCAGCTGGAGCTGCTCGGCCAGGAGCCCTGGACCCTGGGCAACCGGGCGCGGCGCCTGTTGCGCGCCCGTATCGGCCTGATCCACCAGGCGCCGCCCTTGCCAGCGCGCCAGCGCGTCATCACCGCGGTGCTCGGCGGCCGTCTCGGCCAGTGGTCGCTGGCGCGCAGCCTGGTCAGCCTGGTGCATCCGCTGGATCGCGCCGGCGCCGTGGCGGCCCTGGCGCCGCTGGATCTCGCCGACCGTCTCTATGCCTCCTGCGATCAGCTGTCCGGTGGCCAGTTGCAGCGCATCGGCATCGCCCGGGCGCTCTATCAGCAACCCCAGCTGCTACTCGCCGACGAACCCGTGTCGGCCATGGACCCGGTGCTGGCCGCCCATACCCTGGAGGTGCTGAGCGACGCCGCGGCGCGTCAGGGCACCACCCTGGTCACCAGCCTGCACAACGTCGAATTGGCGTTGCAGCGCTTTCCGCGCATCCTCGGCCTGCGTGCCGGTCGGCTGCTGTGGGACAAGCCCGCCAGCGCGGTCACCCCGGCCGATCTCGCCGCGCTCTATGCCAACGAGGGCTTGAGTACCACCCTGTCGCCCGTCGCACCGGCCCCGGCCGAGACACCGCTCGACCTGCCACGATGCTGACCTCGCCCCACCAGGACCCGGCCACCCGGCCCCGTCTGCTGCTCACCCTGCTGGCCCTGCTGCTGGCCTGGCCGACGCTGCGCCTGGCGGAACTCGACCTGCTGGGCCTCTTCACCGGCGACAACGCCCGCACCATGGGCAACTTTCTCGCCGGCTTCTGGCCACCGGCCCATGACGTCGACTTTCTCGCCGTGCTCGGTCGCGCCACTCTGGAAACCCTGGCCATCGCCACCCTGGGGATGGCCCTGGCCGCGCTGATCGCCCTGCCCGCCGCCCTGCTCGCCACCCGCGTGCTGTCGATCTCCGCCCTGCCCCGCGGCGGGCGTCCCGGTCGCCTGCCGCGCCTGCTCCGCGGACTGGTGCGCGGGGTGCTGATCGTCCTGCGCAGCGTGCCGGAGATCGTCTGGGCGCTGCTGTTCGTCCGCGCCGTGGGCCTGGGCCCCACTGCCGGGGTGCTGGCCATCGCCATCACCTACGGCGGCATGCTGGGCAAGGTCTATGCGGAAATCTTCGAGTCGGTCGATCCGCGCCCGGCGCGGGCCCTGCTGCTGCAGGGCGCCGGTCGCCTGCAGGCCTTCGTCTATGGCGTGCTGCCCAATGCTGCGGGCGAGATGATTTCCTACAGCGTCTACCGCTGGGAGTGCGCCATCCGCGCCTCGGTGGTGATGGGCTTCGTCGGCGCGGGTGGACTCGGTCAGCAGGTCGATCTGTCGCTGCGCATGTTCGCCGGTGGCGAGGTGGCCAGCCTGCTGCTGACCTTCCTGGTGCTGGTGCTCCTGGCCGATGTGCTCAGTCGCCTGCTGCGCCAGGTGGAGCGTGGTCAGGGCCGGGGCCGTGGCGCTCTGACCGTGCTGGCCATGGGCGCTGCCCTGGCGGCGTCCGCCAGCTACCTGGGCACCGCCTTCGGCGAATTGCTGAGCGCTCGCGCCCTGGCGCAGATGGGCAACTTCCTCGCCGATTTTCTCAAGCCGGATTTCTCCCTCGCCCAGCTATCGGCCGTGGCCCACGGCGCGGTGGAAACCCTGGCCATGTCGGCCCTGGGTACCCTGCTCGCCGGACTGCTCGGCATCCTGCTGGCGCTGCCGGCGGCCGGTCGCCTTGGCCTGGGCGCCCTGGCCCTGGCGCGGCTGCTGCTCAACGCCCTGCGCGCCGTGCCCGAACTGGTCTGGGCGGCGCTGATGGTGCTGGCCGCCGGATTGGGACCCAACGCCGGCACCCTGGCCCTGGCCCTGCACACCGCCGGGGTACTCGGCCGGCTGTTCGCCGAAGCCCTGGAAAACACCCCCAAGGCGCCCGCCGAGGCCATTCGCCTGGCCGGCGGCGGCACGCTGGCGGCCTTTCTCTACGGCACCCTGCCGACGGTCTGGCCGCAGTTGCTGGCCTACCTGCTCTATCGCTGGGAAAACAACATCCGCATGGCCAGCATCCTTGGCTTCGTCGGTGCCGGCGGCCTGGGGCAGCAACTGTACTTCAGCCTGAGCCTGTTTCAGCAGGCCCAGGCCGCCACCGTGATCCTCGGCATGCTGGTGCTGGTACTGGGCGTGGATCTGCTGAGCAACTGGGCTCGGCAGCGCTGGGTCGTTCGTTAGAGCCTGTTCAAAGGCTGCTGCGCGTCGGCCAAACGGCGTTGAAAAGACCCTGGGTCGCCAGCCCCCCTAGGCGGCCCCGTCGCAATGCTCATTTACCACTCGTAAACTCGCACGCGAGCCCGGTCGAGCACGAGTCCGATCCGCTTCCTCAGGTCTTTTCGCGGGGCCGCCGAGGCCTAGTTTGGCTCTAGCTCGCGAGCCTTTGAACAGGCTCTTAGCGAATTTCCGGCAGCAGCAGCGCTGGCAATTGCGCGAGAAAGGCGGCTTCGTCGTCGAGCTGGCGCAGGTCCAGCCAGAGCGCATCGGCGTCGATACGCCCCACCACCGGGATGGGTAGCTGGCGCAGGCCTTCTTCCAATTGCCGCAAGGCACGCCCACGCAGGCGCTTGCTGACCTGGGGGCGACAGCACAGCGCCGCGCCGGGCAGGCGTGCCACCGGCTGGGCGCCACTGCCGATCATGCCCAGCGCCGGCTCCACGCTGACCGCGTAGGTCGCGCCCAGCACGGCGGCGAAGGCCGGCAGCAACCGCTCGGCCTGGGTGGTGATGGCCGCGGCCGGGCGCGACAGCAGCCTGAGGCTGGGCAACCGTTCGGCCAGTCGATCCGGATCGCGATAGAGCGCCAGGGTCGCCTCCAGGGCGGCCAGGGTCAGCTTGTCGACCCGCAGCGCTCGCTTGAGCGGATTCTTCTTGATGCGCTCGATGAGGTCGCGGCGACCGACGATGAGGCCGCATTGGGGACCGCCGAGCAACTTGTCGCCACTGAAGGTCACCAGGTCGGCGCCATCGCGCAGGGCCTGCTGCACCGTGGGTTCGGCGGGCAGCCCCCAGCGGGTCAGGTCCACCAGGGTACCGCTGCCCAGGTCTTCCAGCAGAGGGACGTTATGGGCGCGGGCGATGGCGGCCAGCTCCGCCGTGGCCACGCTGGCGGTAAAGCCCTGGACGCTGTAGTTGCTGGTGTGCACCCGCATCAGTAGCGCGGTGCGCGGGCCGATGGCGGCTTCGTAGTCGCGGGCATGGGTGCGGTTGGTGGTGCCCACCTCCACCAGCTTGACCCCGGCGCGGGCCATGATGTCGGGGATGCGAAAGGCGCCACCGATCTCGATCAGCTCGCCGCGGGACAGCACGCCCTCCTTGCGCGCACCTAGGGCATGCAGGGCCAGCAGGACCGCCGCGGCGTTGTTGTTGACCACGGTCACCGCCTCGGCGCCGGTGAGTTCGCGTACCAGATCGGCGACCAGGTCGTCGCGATCGCCGCGCTTGCCGGTGGTCAGGTCGAATTCCAAATTCATCGGCCGACGCGCGGCCTCGGCTACCGCGGCGATCGCCTCTTCCGCCAGCAGCGCCCGCCCCAGGTTGGTGTGCAGAACCGTGCCGGTGAGGTTGAACACCCGCCGCACCCGCGGCTGGCTGTGCAACGCCAGGCGCTCGCCCAGGCGACCGGCCAGCACGCCCTCCTCCACCTCCACGGCGGTCAGGGTGCCGGCCCTCAGGGCCTCGCGCAGATCGTCCAGCAGCGAGCGATAGCCGCCGAGGACCTGCTCGCGACCATGGCGCTCCTCCAGCGGACGCGAAGCGGGATGGCGCAGCAGGCGGTCGATGGACGGCAGGCGGATGGCGGTCATGGGAGCCTCTTGGGTCGAGTCGACCCCCAGTGTAGCCCGAACCCGCGGCGGGTCGACCAAGGAAGCCGGACTGCCGCAGGCTCGTCCCGCTCTGGGAGGAAGCGGCCCCAACCCGGACCCGGGGCGTCCGGAAATGACCCCCGGGTTCCCGGTTTGCCGCGTGCCAGAGCCCGTCCTAGGATGGTTTCGCGGGCTCTTTCCAGGCACCTGCCACGGTTCTGGCGTGGAGAGCCCTGGCCACCACGTCCACCTCACGACAATAACAAAGGTGCCGTCATGTCCAAGAAATCCTCCCTCTGGGCCGGCGATGGCCTGCTCGACAACAGCGACATCGTCAGCCTCGGCAACTTCACCTACCTGCACACGCTGAAAGGCGCCGCGGCCACGCCGCTGGCGCAGACCCACTCGGCCAGCACCCCCACCGTCAGCGAATTCCTCAACGGCGCCATCAGCGAGTACGTGCTGGGTGGCACGCCCGACGGCATGCGGCCGTTCCTGGTCGATGGCCAGCAGCTGACGCTGCACAACTCGCTCAACGGCGCCACGGCCCATACCTGGATCACCGCCGAGAACCAGGTGCTCATTACCTATGCCGGCACCACCAGAGGCGAGAATCTGCTGATCGATCCCCTGTCCACCGCGGGTGGCCTGCTGAGCGATCTGCAGATCCTCGGCCAGCAGGTCTCCAGCGCCCAGCGGCAGTCGCTGGACTTCGCCCACCAGGTGATCGAGGCGGCGGCCAAGCAGGGCTATGGCACCCAGGACATCTTTGTCACCGGCCACTCCCTGGGTGGCATCTCGGCGGCCTACGTCGCCCAGCAGACCGGTCTCGGCGGCATCAGCTTCGAGGCTTCGGGCATTCCCCGCGATGCTCAGGCGGTCGGTCACGGGGGCAATTTCGTCAATGTGGTTACCCTGGGCGATCCGGTGGCCAACTACAGCTCCGACATCCGCGGCGAGCAGCCCTTCGCGCCCAGCTTCGTCAGCCAGGCCGAGGGTGGCGGCAGCCTGCCGCACTATGGCTCGCTGTTTTTGATCGGTGCCCAGGCCGACCAGCACGACCTGAGCCAGGCGGCGGCCAAGGTCGGCCACCTGTTCAACGGCGACAACGGCGGCCAGGTCAATTCACTGGGAGCGGCCCTGCATCCGCTTAGCGTCGCCGCCGGAATCGCCGAAGCGGCGCGCCTGATCGCCGAATTCCATCTGCCGGCCGCCGAGTACACCAACCTCGGCGTGACCCCTACCGGCGGCTTTCTGGACACCCTGCCGACGCAGATCGGCACGGCCCATGGTCCGGTGCTGATGGTCGGCAACTACAGCGTGGCGGAATTGCAGGCCTACGCCGAGACCCACGCGACCTTCGGCTGAGAGCCGCTTATAAAACTACTGCGCGTCCGCCATACAGGCACGTGCGGTGCTCGGAATCCTCATGTACTACTCGTACACTCCGATTCCTGCGCGCCGCACACACCTGTCTGACAACCGCTCGCGACGTTTTATAACCGACTCACGCTTTTGCGGCGGCCTTGTTTCGCCGCCGCAGGAGAACTCCCTCCTGCCGTTCGGGTCTGCCCTCCTATCGTCCGGGACCCCGAGGGTCCCGCCCGCCTTTAGCCCAGGAGAACCCCATGACCGCAGACGGTCCTCAGCGCATGACCGATGAAGAAGCCCAGGAATTCGCCACCGAGGTGTTCAACCTCGCGCGCACCGGCAATGCCGAGGTGCTGGCCCTGGTACTGGAAAAGGGGCTGACGCCCAATCTGCGCAATCACAAGGGCGACAGCCTGCTGATGCTGGCCAGCTACCACGGTCACCTGGAGGCCAGTCGCGTGCTCCTGGAGCACCAGGCCGACCCGAACCTCGCCAACGACATGGGCCAGTCGCCCCTGGCCGGCGCAGCCTTCAAGAACAACCTGCCGATGGCCGAACTGCTGCTGGAGCACGGCGCCGCCGTGGAAGGCGCCATGCCCGACGGCAAGACCGCGCTGATGATGGCGGCCATGTTCAATCACGTGCAGATGGTGGAATTGCTGGTCGCCCGCGGCGCCGACCCCAAGGCCCGGGACGCCGCCGGCAACACGGCGCTGAGCGTGGCCCGCGCCATGGGCGCCCAGGACACCCCCGCCGTGCTGGAGCGACTGGGCGGCGTCTGATCAGCGCTTCTGGTAGCGATAGAACAGGTTAGGTTCGCTGACCACATAGAGGTTGCCGGCCGTATCCAGGGTGACGCCTTCGGGCTGGCGGATCCGCCGTGACAGGCCGCCGAAGGGCGCCACCAGTGAACGGGTATCCAGGGTATGGCCCTGGTCGTCGAGCTCGATCAGCACCCGCGATTCGTCGCTGAGCAGCAGCAGGTGGCCGGTGCGGCGATCGACATGGACCGCGGACAGGTCGCCGGTGCGGGGTGCCTGGTCCAGCCAGGCCTGGCGATCGATGATGCGCAGGGCGAAGTCGCCGTCGAAGCTCCTGAGCAGGCCACGGATTTCATAGAGCTTGCGCGGCGAGTGTTCCTTGACCACGAACAGGCGATCGCGGGCGGCGTCGTAGTCCAGGCCTTCGAAGCCCTGGTTGGCGCGGGGGAAGAGATCAAGGGTCAGGCTGCGGTAGTCCTTGCGCCGGAGCACGTCGTCGCCCTCGGGGATGCCCACCAGGGTCAGGGCGTTGGCGCCCTCTTCCGCCAGCAGCAGGCGGTCGTTACCCAGATAGGTCACGCCTTCGACGTCGTCGACGCCTTCCAGCCGATGGCGTTGCAGCAACTCGCCGTCCCGGCTCAGGGCCAGCAACTCCGGCGGATTGTTGACCACCGCCCAGAGGCGATCCCGCTCCGGGTCATAGCTGAGGTCGGACAGGTTCTCGGTGACGCCGGCCACCGGCTTGGCCTCCACCGCCACCCGGTAGCGACCGAGTTCCAGGGACGTATGGGGTTCGCTCTGCCACTGCTGGCCGAGCCAGAACAGCAGCTGGCTGTCCAGGTGGCTGCTGCGCAGGCCCTGGGTCATCCCCAGTGCCAGCAACAGGGCCAGGCCCAGCAGCCAGCCGGTCCGTCCGATCCTGATCCGTCGTACCCACGCCGTCATCGCCCTACCCCGTCATTGTTGTACGGGGCGGAGTATCCAGGGCTGTCTTTATGGTTGTGTGACAGTCCTAGCGCCGGGGCTGAACGGGGTTGCCCTCCCAGCGCGAGCGATCCGGCAGGGTTTCGCCCTTCATCACCAGCGACAGCGGGCCCAGTTCCACGTCGTCGCCGACGCGGGCGCCATAGAGCACCACGCTGCGCGGCCCCAGGTTGACGCCCTTGCCCAGCTCCACCTCGCCGACCTTCATCACCCGGTCTTCGAACAGGTGGGTCTGGGGCCCGGCCAGGGCGTTGAGTTCGCCGTGGTCACCGAGGCGCACGCAGTCGAATTCGGTGAGGTCGGTGGTATCCAGGTAGGTGCCGCGACCTAGGCGTGCGCCGAGCAGGCGCAGCGCCAGCGGCAGCCAGGGCGTGCCGCGCAGGGTGCCGAGCAGATTGGGCACCGCCAGGGTTTCGTAGAGGCTGGTGATGGCTTCGCTGCGCCAGACGAAAAAGGTCCACATGGGCGCCGAACGCGGGCGATAACGGCCTACCACCAGCCACTTGAGCCCCAGCACCACCAGGAAGCTGGCCAGGGCGAAGGCGCTGCCGGCCAGCAGCGTCTCGCCGAGCAGCTGCAGCCAGGCGCCCTGCTGCCACAGCGGCACCAGGGCCTCGGCGATGGCGCAGCCGGCGGCCACGGTGAAGCCGGTGGGCAGCACGATGCGCAGGGCCTCGATCAGGCCACGCGCCACTCGGCGCCAGGGGGCCGGGCGGAAGGTCAGGCTTTCCGGGTAGCCGGTCAGGGTTTCCCGCGCCGGCAGCCGGACCGCCGGCGAGCCGAGCCAGGTTTCGCCCTGGCGCAGGGGCACGCCTTCGTCGAGTCGACCCAGGACACCGATCAGGGCGTCTTCGGGGATGTGGCAGCCGTCGGCGACATAGGCGCCATTGCCGACGAAACTGCGCCGGGCGATGGAGGTGCGTCTGAGGGTCATCCAGCCCTGGGCGACCTGTTCGTCACCGAGCATCACGGCATCGGCGATAAAGGTCTCGGCGCCCAGCTCAAGCAGCGAGGAGACCGGGCCCTGGGCGGTGGAAATCTCCGCATCGCGACCGACCCGGGCACCCAGCAGGCGATACCAGAGCGCCGAATAGACCGTGGCATAGAGGCCCTGCAGACTCTGCAGCGCCGACTCCTGGATCAGGTTGGCCAGCCACTTGCGCCAGTAGAAGAGGCTGTCGACCGACCACTGGCCTTCTTCCAGCCGCGGCAGGATCAGCCGCCGCGCCAGGGCGCAACCAAGCAGGGTCAGGGCGACGCTGACCACGCCCAGCGGCAGGGCCAGTACCCCGTATTGCAGGGCATCGAGCAGCAGCGAAGAGGTGTGCCACCAGGGCAGTCCACCGAAGCTTTCCAGTTCGTCGATCAGCAGCGCCAGGGGAAACAGCGGCATGAAGAACAGCACCGAGACCACCAGACCGCTGAGGGCATAGAGCCCTTTGAGCAGGGCACGCTGGGCACCGGACACCGGGACCGGCGGCAGGACGCGGGCACCGGCGGCGCCCTGGTCATGGGCCGGTGCGCCGCCCCAGTGGCGGCCGGCGGGGATGCGCTGACCGCTGCGCAGGGCGGACTGGGCCTGCAGGCGCGCGCCGTCACCGACGGCGGTGTCGCCTTCGAGGATGGCATAGGAGCCGACCTGGGCTTCGCGACCCAGGGTCACGGCGCCGAGCAGCAATTCGCCGCGCAGCACCCGGGCATTTTCGAAGTTGACGCCATTGCCCAGGCTGGCGCCCTGCCCCAGGGTCAGCAACTCGGGGACGCGCAGGGTCAGGGTACCGACGAAGGCCTCGGCGCCGACCTGAGCCCCGAGCAGGCGCAGCCAGCCCCGTGCCAGCGGCGAGCCGCTGAGCAGGTAGGCCGGCGCCAGGGCGAGAAAGCGCTCACCCAGCCACCAGCGGTAGTAGGTCAGGCCCCAGAGCGGATAGCGACCTGGCTGCAGGCGCCCGGTGAGGCGTTTGCCCACCACGGCCACGGCGAATTCCAGGCCGATGGCCAGGACGAACAGACTGAGAGCGGTCAGCATCGCCAGGGGCAGCGCGGTACCGGAATGGATCAGCAGCGGGAAGGCCAGGAAGGGCGCCAGCCAGCGACCCAGACGCAGGGTCAGCAGCGGGGGCAGCGCCACCGCCTGGGCCAGGCCACAGCGCCAGCGCCGCCAGCGGCTGGGCGGCGCCCAGGCCTCGGTGGCCGTCGTCGCGCCCGCTTCGGCGGCGTCGGCCTCCAGGGCCTCGGCGATGGCGCCCAGGGTGCGGCCGGCATAGACCGCCTTGACCGTGGCACTGGCATAGCGCGGATCCTGGCGCAGGCGCGAGACCAGGCGGGCGGCGAACAGCGAGTGCCCGCCCAGGTCGTCGAAGAAATCCATCTCGGCGTGCAGCGGCTGACCGGGGAAGAGTTCGGCGGTGGCCACCAGCAGCGCACCCAGGGCGCCACTGGCCGGGGCGACCGGCGCCACGGCAGCGATGGCCAGGGGGCGGGCCCGCAGCTGCTTGCGATCGATCTTGCCGGAATTCAGCCGTGGCATCTCGCCGAGCCATTCGAAGCGACTGGGCACCATGTACAGCGGCAGGCAACCGGCCAGCTCGGTGCGCAGCAGGTCGCTGCGCGGCAGCGGGCCGCCATCGCCGACCAGGAAGGCCACCAGCTGCTCCACGCCGCCCTCTTCGCGCAGCACCACGGCCACGGTCCCGACGCCGGGTTGCCGGGCCAGGGTGGCTTCGATCTCGCCCAGTTCGACGCGATAGCCGCGGATCTTGACCTGGTCGTCGACGCGGCCCAGGCAATGCACCTGGCCGTGTTCGTCGACCCGTGCCAGGTCGCCGGTGCGATAGAGCTTGAGGTCGTGGCTGCCGGTGCTCCAGGGATTGGGCAGGAATTTCTCGGCGGTCAGCTCCGGGCGGCCCAGGTAGCCATCGGCCACGCCGGGACCGGTGATGCAGAGTTCGCCCACCTGATCGCGCGGCAGCAGCGCCAGCGGCTGGCTGGCATCGGCAGGCACCACCAGCAGGCTGTAGTTGGGCAGCGGGCGGCCGATGGTCACCGGCTCGCCCGGTTGCAGCTGCGCCAGACTCGCCGAGACGGTGGCCTCGCTCGGGCCATAGGTGTTGAACAACTGCCGCTGCGGTCGGCTCCAGCGCGCCACCAACGGTTCGGGGCACATCTCGCCGCCGAGGTTGATCAGGCGCAGGCTGGGGACGTCTTCCGGCAGCAGCGCCAGCAGGGTCGGCACCACGTGCAGCACGCTGATGCGGTTGGCGGTCAGGGCGCGGGCCAGTGCCTCGGGATCGGCGGTGATCTCCCGCGGGGCCAGCCAGAGGGTGGCGCCCACCAGGTAGCTGATCCAGATCTCTTCGAAGGACATGTCGAAGGCCACCGAGAACCCCTGGTAGACCCGATCGCCGGCCTCGATACCGAGCAGGGAATTCTCGCTGCGCAGGAAGTGGCAGATGCTATCCTGGCGGATGCCGATGCCCTTGGGCTTGCCGGTGGAGCCGGAGGTGTAGATCAGGTAGGCCAGGTTGTCCGGAGAGACCAGGCCGCGCCGACGCAAGGTTTCACCCTGGGCCAGGGCGGCGCCCAGCGCGTCCGGGGTCCAGCACTGCAACCCGGGACGCGCCAGCAGATCGGCGAAGGGCGCCCCGGTGATCACCCCCACCGCCTGGGCGTCTTCCAGGCACAGGGCCACGCGGTCGGCCGGGGTTTCTGCATCGCAGGGCAGCCAGGCGGCGCCGGTCTTGGCGATGGCCAGTTGCATCACCAGCAACTCGATGCCGCGCGGCAGCCAGAGGCCGACCACGCGGCCGGGCCCGGCGCCGGCGGCCAGCAGCCGCGAGGCGGCGCGGTCGGCCCAGGCGTTCAGTTCGCCGTAGCTCAGGCTGCGCTCGCCTTCGAGCAGGGCGGGCCGCTCCGGCGCCCGCGCCGCGGTGGCCTCGAACAGATCGGCGAGGACTTCATCGCGGCACAGATCGGGGCGAATGGGGCCTTCGACCAGACTGAGGGAGAGTTCGGCAAGCGCTTCCATGGGGGACAGCCTCTGGGTGTTTAGCGCAGTTTGTATCTCCCGGGTTACGCGCTCCTTAAGGCGCGCTTAGGGTTTGCTTAAGGCTGGCGGACCCTCGCCTCGCGGGTGCCGGAATGGCTCCACGCTGCGCCTTCCACTCGATTCGCCATCGATCGGCGATGGACGGTGGTTCGCTGGCGAGGCCAAAAAAAACGCCTCCCGAAGGAGGCGTTTTCAGTCATCGCATGGCGATCAGCGCAGATCGAACCGATCCAGTTCCATCACCTTGGTCCAAACCTTGACGAAGTCCTTGACGAACTTCTCCTGGGCGTCGGCACTGCCGTAGACCTCGCTCAGAGCGCGCAGCTGGGCGTGGGAGCCGAACACCAGGTCGACCCGGGTACCGGTCCACTTCACGGCACCGGTCTTGCGGTCGCGGCCTTCGAAGGTGGTCTTGTCCGGACCGGTGGCCTTCCACTCGGTGCCCATGTCCAGCAGGTTGACGAAGAAGTCGTTGGTCAGGGTCTGCGGCCGCTGGGTGAAGACGCCATGCTTGGCGCCGCCGACGTTGATGTCCAGCACGCGCAGGCCGCCCAGCAGCACCGTCAGTTCCGGCGCGGTCAGATTGAGCAGGTGCGCCTTGTCCACCAGCAGGAACTCGGACTTCACCTTGAACTGACCGCCGACGTAGTTGCGGAAGCCATCGGCCCAGGGCTCCAGATGCCCGAAGGACTCGACATCGGTCTGCTCCTGGGAGGCGTCCACGCGGCCCGGGGTGAAGGGTACGGTGATCGAGTGACCGGCTGCCTGAGCGGCCTTTTCCACCCCGACGCTACCGGCCAGCACGATCAGGTCGGCGATGGAGACCTGCTTGCCCTGCCCCTTGAAGTCACTCTGGATGCCTTCCAGCACGCCTAGCACCTTGGCCAGTTGCGCCGGCTGGTTGACGGCCCAGTCCTTTTGCGGCGCCAGGCGCAGCCGGCCGCCGTTGGCCCCGCCGCGCTTGTCGGAACCGCGGAAGCTGGAAGCCGCCGCCCAGGCGGTACCGACCAGTTCGGACACGCTCAGACCGGAGGCGGCCAGCTTGTCCTTGAGTGCCTTGACCTCGGCTTCGCCCAGCGGCGCGCCTTCGGCCTTCGGCAGCGGGTCCTGCCACAGCAGTTCCTCGGCCGGGGTTTCCGGGCCCAGGTAGCGGGCCAACGGACCCATGTCCCTGTGGGTCAGCTTGAACCAGGCGCGGGCGAAGGCATCGGCCAGCTGGTCCGGGTTCTCCAGGAAGCGCCGGGAGATCTTCTCGTAGGCCGGATCGAAGCGCAGCGCCAGGTCCGAGGTCAGCATGGTCGGCTGGTGACGCTTGCTGGGATCGTGGGCATCGGGCACGGCACCGGCGCCAGCGCCATTCTTCGGCCGCCACTGGTGGGCACCGGCCGGGCTCTTGAACAGCTCCCACTCGAACTTGAACATGTTCTCGAAGTATTCGTTGCTCCAGCGGGTGGGCGTGGAGGTCCAGGTCACTTCGAGGCCGCTGGTGATGGTGTCGGCGCCCTTGCCGGTGCCGTAGCTGTTGTGCCAGCCAAAGCCCTGCTGCTCCAGGTCGGCCGCTTCCGGCTCGGCGCCGACGCTGGTGGCCGGGCCCGCACCGTGGGTCTTGCCGAAGGCGTGGCCGCCGGCGATCAGGGCGACGGTTTCCTCGTCGTTCATGGCCATGCGGCCAAAGGTCTCGCGGATGTCGTGGGCCGAGGCCACCGGATCGGGATTACCGTTGGGACCTTCGGGGTTCACGTAGATCAGACCCATCTGCACGGCAGCCAGCGGGTTCTCCAGCATGCGGCTGGAACCCAGGTTGCGGCTCTGCTCGACCGGATGCTGCTCGGGCTGCGCGGTCAGCACGCCGTCACCGGGCTGCTCCATCTGCTTGTGCTCGCCGTAGCGGACATCACCGCCCAGCCAGACGGTTTCCGAACCCCAGAACACCGCGTCGTCCGGTTCCCAGACGTCCTGGCGCCCGCCGGAGAAGCCGAAGGTCTTGAAGCCCATGGATTCCAGGGCGACGTTGCCGGTGAGGACGATGAGGTCGGCCCAGGAGATCTTGCGGCCATACTTCTGCTTGACCGGCCAGATCAGCCGGCGCGCCTTGTCCAGGCTGACGTTGTCCGGCCAGCTGTTGAGCGGCGCGAAGCGCTGCTGACCCTGACCGGCGCCGCCACGGCCGTCACCGACGCGATAGGTGCCGGCGCTGTGCCAGGCCATGCGCACGAACAGCGGGCCGTAGTGGCCGAAGTCGGCGGGCCACCAGTCCTGGGAATCGGTCATCACGGCGCGCAGGTCGGCCTTCACGGCTTCCAGGTCGAGGCTCTTGAATTCGGTGGCGTAGTCGAACTCCTCGCCCATGGGATCGGAAAGCGAGGAATGCTGGTGCAGGAAGTTGAGATTGAGCTGGTTCGGCCACCAATCCTTGTTGGTGGTACCGCCGCCGGCGGCGTGATTGAACGGGCACTTGGATTCGGTCGACATCTTCTTGGCTACCTCAGGGTCTTGTTCATCCGGTTGTCAGCCGCGACAGCAGCACGGCCTGCAGAAGGCGAGTTCCGGTCGCGTCGGCCTAGGGGCTCGACAGGCACCGAGGCCGGCGTCTAGCCGGCTCCGGGGGAAGCCCCACCATGGGCGAAGCGGACGTTGCGGTCATTGTTATCCCCTCATCAGATGGGCACACCGACGAAGCGGCGCAATATCCATACTAGACGGGTTGGCCGTCCGGTGTGATAGAAGGTTTTGTGCCCTTCGATAGACTGGCTCTGCAAGATGACCCCGCGGTGACAGAACACCATCGGCCGACTCTTGGCGCGATAAGCAGCGTTGGTGGCCGCTTCGCCGAGGTTCGCGCGGCTTGGCTCCACGAAGCGCAAACGGAGGTGTGTGCGCCTCCAGTGACCGGGCCAGGCAGCCCGCCATATGCGGATACAGAAGAAGCGGCGACCGCCGTGCCCTGGGCGGTCGCCGTACCCGGTCTAGCCCGGGGCGAACAGCAGGTTGGGCGCGTGGCGCTCGTAGCCCTCTTCCGCCAGGCGTACGTCCAGCGCCAGGCTGGCGAGGTCGGCGGACAGGGGCTCGCTGCGGGCGTCGTGGTCGCGATAGAGGTGCTTGAGGTAGGTCTTGCAGTGGGCGCAGGTCTCGGCGCGCAGCGGGGCCTTCTGGGCATTGGCGTCGTCGGTGCTCAGGGAGTAGTAGCCCAGGCCCTTGCCGGTCTCGCAGTGGCTGCACTTGACCCGCACGAAGTGCCATTCGCAGGCGCACAGCGAACAGGTGAGGTACCTCAGGCCATTGGCCTTGCCCAGGTGATGGATGACCCCGGCCATGGGTGGCGCGCCGCAGCAGGGGCAGGCCGTCTGGCTGCCCTGTTCGCGCAGGGCGCTGAAGTCGCTGCGCTGCAGCCAGTGGGTCCAGGCCACCTGCAAAGCTGCGCCAAGGAAGGGCACCACGCCGGCCGGCACCAGCTCGTAGCTGCCCGCCAGCAGGGCGATGGCCCAGGCCTTGCGCTGGCCGGCATCGGCCTGGCGCAATTCGTCCAGGGCGGCCTGCACCGGCGCCTGCGCGAGCGTGAGGCTGTCCAGCAGGGCATCCAGCGCGGGCAGCCAGTCGCCGTCGCGGACCAGGGTGTCGTAGCCCAGGGGCGGCAGGCCGTGCTGCAGACTCCGGGCGCTGCGCGCCTCGTCCAGCGGCAGGGGCGCGAGATGGTCGAAGACCCCTTGCTGGGCCTCGCACACCTCGGCCATCAGCAGGAGGTAGTCGCCCAGGGCATTGCAGGCGGCCAGCAGGCGCAGGCGGTCGGCGCGATAGCCGAACAACTCGCCACCGGGCAGTAGGATGAAATCGGGATTGACGGCCGCGGCTTCGATTTCGCCGGGCTCGAGGATCTGGCCCGCCATGGCAGGGCTCCTTAACAGAACGATGGAAGAGAAAGGATTCAGGATAGCGGGCGGGTTGAGATGTTGGGCCCCTGCCCCTCACCCCAACCCTCTCCCGGCGGGAGAGGGTTGAATGGGTCTAGGTGGAAAGTGCAGCGAAGCCCAACGGAAAGACTCACTTCTTCTCGCGGGTGACCTTCTCGTACCACAGCGAGTGGTGCTTCTTGGCCCAGGCCCGGCTCACCCAGCCGGTCATCATCGCGGTCACCGAGCCCTTGATCCAGATCCCGGCATAGATGTGCACGATGATCGACAGCACCAGCACGAAGGCGGCGACGGCATGGGCCAGGGCGCCCAGGCGGATCACCGGGATGGGGAACAGGTGGGCGAAGTACTGCCGCCAGATGACCACGCCGCTGACCAAGAGGACCAGCATGCAGGCCAGCAGCACCCAGAACAGGATCTTCTGCCCGGGGTTGTACTTGTCGATCGGCGGCAGCTTCTCCTCGCGGTTGTTCAGGACATCGTTGATCTGCTTGAGCCACTGGGCGTCTTCGCGACCGATCTTGTTGTGCCGCCAGAAGCGGATCACCAGGAAGGCGAAGAACACGAACATCGCCACGCCCATGAAGGGATGCAGGATGCGCGTCCAGGTGCCACCGCCGAACAGGTTCGACAGCGGGAACAGCGCGGGATGGAACAGCG
Organism: Pseudomonas sp. JUb52; assembly: GCF_004341115.1. Classification (NCBI taxonomy): domain Bacteria; kingdom Pseudomonadati; phylum Pseudomonadota; class Gammaproteobacteria; order Pseudomonadales; family Pseudomonadaceae; genus Pseudomonas; species Pseudomonas sp. JUb52. Next base: position 35,041 of record NZ_SLYS01000001.1, on the reverse strand, counting down.
CCAGCCCCGACAGCCCGGCCATGAAGAACAGGATCGCCACGATCCAGTGGTTGGTCCGCTCGTTGGCGTTGTAACGCTGGATTTCAGGTTTCATCTCGATCTCCCAGGACGCCCCCGGCCAAACCGGGGGCGTACCCCTGCTAGGGCTGCTTGTCGTGCGGATCGAAGATCTGCACGGACGGACTCAGCTGCTTGACCTCACCCCTGGGCGAATCGCCCTCGGGACGGGGCGGCGCCTCGACCACCTCATCATCGTCATCGGTCCGGTTGGGGCCGACGCGCACGTAGTGGAAGAAGCCGGCCAGCACCGCTGCGCCCATGGCGAACAGCGCCAGGGGTTTGGTGAAGCCCTTCCACAGGCCCACGGTGGGGCTGATGGTCGGGTCCTTGGGCAGGTGGTTGTACAGCTGCGGCTGGTCGGCATGGTGCAGCACGTACATGACGTGGGTGCCCCCTACCCCAGCCGGGTCGTACAGACCGGCGTTCTCGTAGCCGCGGCTCTTGAGATCGACGATGCGCTCGGCGGCGTGCTCCTTCATGGCGTCCTTGGTGCCGAAGACGATGGCGCCGGTCGGGCAGGTCTTCACGCAGGCCGGTTCCAGGCCGACCCCGACCCGGTCCGAACACAGCGAGCACTTGTAGGCCTTGTTGTCCTTCTTCGAGATCCGCGGGATATCGAAGGGGCAACCGGCGATGCAGTAGCCGCACCCGATGCAGTGGTCCTGGTTGAAGTCGACGATGCCGTTGGCGTACTTGACGATGGCCCCCGGACTCGGACAGGCCTTGAGGCAACCCGGCTCGGCGCAGTGCATGCAGCCATCCTTGCGAATCAGCCACTCCAGCTTGCCGGCCTCGTCCTCGTGTTCGGTGAACCTCATCAGCGTCCAGGAGTCCGCGGTGAGGTCCGCCGGGTTGTCGTAGGTGCCGTGGGTATGGCCCACCTCGTCACGCAGCTCGTTCCATTCCGAGCAGGCGACCTGGCAGGCCTTGCAGCCGATGCACTTGGACACATCGATCAGCTTGGCCACTTCCGCCTGGGTGCGCACCGAGGTGTAGGCCGTGGTGGTCGCGGAGCGGGCATAGATATCCTGGCTTGCCATCACGCTTTCTCCACGTTGACGAGGAACGACTTGAACTCGGGCGTCTGGGTGTTCCCGTCACCCACGAAGGGGGTCAGGGTATTGGCCAGGTAACCCATCCGCGCCACACCGGAGAAACCCCAGTGGATGGGGATGCCGACGTGGTGCACCGTCTCGCCATTGACCTGCAACGGGCGAATCCGCTTGGTCACCACCGCCTTGCAGACGATGTGGCCGCGCTTGGAGGTGACGCGCACCAGATCACCGGCGGCGATGCCCTTCTGCCTGGCCAGCACCTCGCCGATCTCGACGAACTGCTCCGGCTGGATGATGGCGTTGAGGCGGCAGTGCTTGCTCCAGTAGTGGAAGTGCTCGGTCAGGCGGTAGGTGGTGGCCGCATAGGGGAAATCCTTGCGATCGCCGAAATCCGCCCAGTCGTCCTTGAGCACCCGCGCCGCCGGGCTGTTGAGGGCCTTGCGGTTGTTGGGGTGCAGCGGGTTGACGCCGATGGGAGTCTCGAACGGCTCGTAGTGCTCCGGGAAGGGCCCTTCGGCCATCTTGTCCAGGGCGAAGAAGCGCGCCACCCCTTCCGGGTTCATGATGAAGGGACTCATGCCATCGGCCGGCTTGGCGTCGATCTTGTAGTCCGGCACGTCGGTGCCGCCCCACTTCTGCGCCTTGTCGTTCCACCACACCAGCTTCTTGCTCGGGTCCCAGGGCTTGCCCTGGAGATCCGAGGAGGCGCGGTTGTAGAGGATGCGTCTGTTGTTCGGCCACGACCAGGCCCAGCCCAGGGTCTGCCCCATGTGGAAGGGATCGCTGTTGTCGCGCCGCGCCATCTGGTTGCCCTGCTCGGTCCAGGCGCCGCAGAAGATCCAGCAACCCGAAGCCGTGCTGCCATCGTCCATCAGCTGGCCGAAGCCGGCGAGCTGCTGACCGGCCTTCGCCGAGACCGCGCCCTTGGCATCCAGCACATCGGTGACGGCGTAGCCGTTGAACTCCTTGGCCAGTTCTTCCGGCGCCGGCTCCTCGGGCTTGGCGTAGGGCCAGGACAGCCCTAGGATCGGATCGGGGAAGGCCCCGCCCTCCCTGGCATAGGCCTCGCGCAGCTTGAGGAACAACTCGGACATGATGGCGATGTCGCTGCGCCCTTCGCCGGGTGCCTCGGCGCCCTTGTAGTGCCACTGCAGCCAGCGGCTGGAGTTGACCAGGGAGCCGTCTTCCTCGGCGAAGCAGGTGGTGGGCAGGCGGAACACCTCGGTCTGGATCTCGGCGGTGTTCACATCGTTGTGATCGCCGTGGTTGCGCCAGAACTCCGAGGTCTCGGTAGCCAGGGGATCCATGATCACCAGCCACTTGAGCTTGGACAGCCCGCGCATCACCTTGGCCTTGTTGGGGAAGGCGGCGATGGGGTTGAAGCCCTGGCAGACATAGCCGTTGACCTGGCCCTTGCCCATCATGTCGAAATAGCGCAGCACGTCATAGCCGGCGCCGGTGACATCGACCTTGGGTAGCCAGTTGTAGCACCAGTCGTTGTCCTTGGTGGCCTTGTCGCCGTACCAGGCCTTCATCAGGCTGACGTGGAACTTGCCGTAGTTCTGCCAGTAGCTCATCTGCCCCGGACGCAGCGGTTTGCTGGCGCGCCGGGTGATGAAGGCGTTGTAGTCCTGCTCGCCGTCGCCGGCAAGGGTCAGGTAGCCAGGCAGCTGGATCGACAGCAGACCCAGGTCGGTGAGGCCCTGGATGTTGGAGTGACCACGCAGGGCGTTCATGCCGCCACCGGGCAGACCGATGTTGCCCAGGAGCAGCTGCACCATGGCGCCGCAGCGGATGATCTGCGCACCGATGGAGTGCTGGGTCCAGCCCAGGGCATAGAGGATGGTCATGACGCGACCGGGCGCCGAGGTCTCGGCGATTTCGGCCCAGACCTTCTGAATCGCCTCGGGCGGCGTGCCGCAGGTCTGGCTGGCCACTTCCAGGGTGTAGCGGCTGTAGTGCTGCTTCATCAACTGGAAGACGCAGCGCGGATCCTGCAGCGTCGGATCGATCTTGACGAAGCCGTCGTCGCCGATCTGATAGCCCCAGTTCACCTTGTCGGTATAGGTGCGCTTCTCGGCGTCGTAGCCGTTGTACAGGCCGTCCTCGAAGGTGAAGCCTTCCTTCACCAGGAACCCGGCGTCGGTGTAGTTGCGGACGTACTCCTGCTGGATCTTGTCGTTCGTGATCAGGTAATTGATCAGCCCGCCCAGGAAGGCGATGTCGCTGCCGGTGCGAATCGGCGCGTAGTAATCCGCCACCGAGGCGGAACGGGTGAAACGCGGATCGACCACGATCAGCCGGGCGTTGTTGTGCGCCTTGGCTTCGGTGACCCATTTGAAGCCGCACGGATGGGCTTCAGCGGCATTGCCGCCCATGATGAGGACGAGATTGGCGTTCTTGATGTCGCTCCAATGATTCGTCATCGCACCACGGCCAAACGTCGGGGCAAGACCTGCCACCGTCGGGCCGTGTCAGACGCGCGCCTGGTTGTCGAAGGCCAGCAGGCCCAGACTCCGTGCGATCTTGTGCGTCAGATAACCGGTTTCATTGGAGGACGCCGAGGCGGCCAGAAAGCCCGTGGTCAGCCAGCGATTGACCGTCTGGCCCTTGTCGTTGGTTGCGATGAAGTTGGCGTCGCGGTCTTCCTTCATCAGGGTGGCGATGCGCCCGAGCGCCTCGTCCCAGCTGATGCGGGTCCACTCGTTGCTGCCGGGCTTGCGCACCTCGGGATACTTGAGGCGGTTGGGGCTGTGGATGAAATCCAGCAGGCCGGCGCCTTTCGGGCAGAGGGTGCCGCGATTGACCGGGTGGTCGGCGTCGCCCTCGATGTGAATGATGTTCTGGGCCACGTTCTTGGCCCGGTCGCCCATGCTGTACATGATCAGGCCGCAGCCGACCGAGCAGTAGGGACAGGTGTTACGGGTTTCCACGGTGTGCGCCAGTTTGAAATGGCGCACCTGGTCGGCAAAGGCGGCTGTGGGAGCCATGCCTAACGCCGCCAGGCTGGATCCCGCAAGGCCGACTCCAGCGACCTTGAAGAATTGCCGACGGTTCATATCCACGGTTCTTATCCTCGTTCAGGCTGGGTCCGGTGCGTAGCCGAACCCTGCACAAAGAGTAACCCAACCGTCTGGCTTATCGAGCGCTTCGCTGTTGTCGCCGATCAATGGAAGGCGCCCTTCCGTCTCCTGATACGCCGCGGCCTGACGAACGGACTGGGTATTCCGCGTGGATGTACGCCCTCCGTGGGCAGCGGATCGGCGCTGGCCAGCCGCCACTCACCGAGCGGGTGCCCAAGGGCCGGGCATGGCGAAAGGCGTCCGGTAGAGCATCCCGCCTATCCTGTCGATTCGGCAGCGCCGGAAAGTCATGCTAAGCTCGCTAACTTTCCTCGCGATGCTTTCGGACCCCTTCACCATGTCCAAGCGCCTGCCGACGCCGCCATAGCACCATCCTCCTCCGGTAACCGCCCCTGCGGCGCGTGCCTGTGTCTTGCTGCCCCGTCGTCTCTCCGCGATCGCGCCTCGCCGTGCCATCGCCCGTTCTGGATACGCCATGAAAAGTGTCTCTCCCCGCGCCGACATCCTGGCCGGTCTCACCACGTCCTTCGCCCTGGTGCCCGAGTGCATCGCCTTCGCCCTGGTCGCCCATCTCAATCCACTGATGGGGCTCTATGGCGCCTTCTTCATCTGCACCCTCACCGCCCTCTTCGGTGGCCGCCCCGGCATGGTCTCCGGCGCCGCCGGCTCCATGGCGGTGGTCATCATCGCCCTGGTGGTCCAGCACGGCGTGCAGTACCTGCTGGCCACGGTGGTGCTGGGCGGGCTGCTGATGATCGCCTTCGGCCTCTTACGCCTGGGCAAGCTGATCCGCATGGTGCCGCACCCGGTCATGCTGGGGTTCGTCAACGGCCTGGCCATCGTCATCGCCCTGGCCCAGCTGGAACACTTCAAGCAGGGTGAGACCTGGCTCAGCGGCGCCCCGCTGTACCTGATGATGGGGCTGACCGCAGCGACCATGGCCATCATCTGGCTCCTGCCGCGCCTGACCCGCGCCGTACCGCCGGCCCTGGCCGCCATCCTCGGCGTCGGCCTGGCGGTGTATTTCCTCGACCTGCCGACCCGTACCCTGGGCGACATGGCGCACATCGCCGGCGGCCTGCCACAGCTGGCGCTGCCCGACATACCCTGGAATCTGGAAACGCTGCAGATCATCCTGCCCTATGCAGTGCTGATGGCCCTGGTCGGCCTGCTGGAGACCCTGCTGACGCTGAATCTCACCGACGAGATCACCGAGAGCCGCGGCCGGCCCAATCGTGAGTGCGTGGCCCTCGGCGCGGCCAACATGGCATCCGGTCTGTTCGGCGGCATGGGCGGCTGCGCCATGATCGGCCAGACCATGATCAACCTGAGTTCGGGTGGCCGTGGCCGGCTGTCGGGAGTGGTCGCCGGCGTGCTGATGCTGCTCTTCGTGCTGTTTCTCTCGCCGCTGATCGAACGCATTCCGCTGGCGGCGCTGGTCGGCACCATGTTCGTGGTCGCCCAGCAGACCTTTGCCTGGGCTTCGCTAAGGGTGCTGCACCGGGTGCCACGCAGCGACATGCTGATGATCGTGGCGGTCACCATCATCACGGTGTTCGCCGACCTCGCCACCGCGGTGCTTTGCGGCATCGTCCTGGCCGCGCTCAACTTCGCCTGGCAGCACGCCCGGCGGCTCTATGCCGACAGCCACCTGGAAGCCGATGGCAGCAAGAGGTACCAGGTGCACGGCACCCTGTTCTTCGCCTCCACCGCCACCTTCCTCAACCAGTTCGATCCGGCTGGCGATCCCGCCAGGGTCGTGGTGGACTGCCGCCACCTGAGTTTCGTCGACTATTCCGCCGTGGCGGCGCTGCACACCCTGCACGAACGCTATGCCAAGGCCGGCAAGCGGGTGCGGGTGCTGCACCTGTCGCAACGCTGCAAGCAGCTGCTGCGCCGAGGCGGTGTGACGGACGACCTCGCCCTCGGCGATTGAACCCCAAACGGCGCCGCCGGGTCTCTCCCAGCAATGTCCTGCTCCCGGAGATCCGCGGCCATGTCCAAGATCCTTGCCTGCCTCGACGGCTCGGCCGTCAGCGCCGCCGTCTGCGACTTCGCCGCCTGGGCCGGTCTCGCCCTGGATGTCCCGCTCACCCTGCTGCATGTACTGGATCAACGGCGCTTCCCGCGGCCCGGACAGGCCACGCCGCAGCTGCTGGTCAACCGCGAGCACCTGCTCACCGAGCTGGCCGCCCTGGACGCCCAGCGCGGCAATCTCGCCGAAGACCAGGGGCGGTTGCTGCTCGATGCCGCCCAGCTGCGGGTAGAGGAGCAGCAGGCCCGCTGCGCCGGCGCCGTGCTGCAACATGGCGATCTGATAGGTTCGCTGGAGAGTCTGCAGGAGGACTTCGATCTCATCGTGCTGGGCCGCCAGGGCGAGGACAGCCCGCCCAAGCGGTTGATCGGTCGCCATCTGGAGAGCGCCATCCGCCTCCTGCATCGCCCGCTGCTGGTGGCCGGCCACCTGTTCGTCAAACCCAACGGCGTGCTGCTGGCCTATGACGACAGCGGCAGCGCGCGCAAGGCGGTGACCTGGGTGGCCAACTGCCGACTGTTCGACGGCCTCGCCTGCCACCTGGTGACCGTCGGCCGCGACCGCGAAGAACGCCGCGCCGCCCTCGCCCGCGCCGCCGACGAACTCAGGGCCCAGGGCCGCACCGTCACCACCGCCATCACCGATGGCGACGTGGAACTGGGCCTGGAGCGCTATCGCAAGCAGCACGGCCTGGAGCTCGTGGTGATGGGCGCCTTCGGCCATTCCCGCCTGCGCCACTTCTTCATGGGCAGCAACACCCGCAACATGCTGGAAGCGGCCGGCAGTGCGCTGATCGTGGTGCGTTAGATCAGGCTACGCGCCGCCTAGAAATCCACCCGCCCGCGGCTGGCCTTGAGGCCGCTGCGGCGCGACTTGCCTTCCAGGCGACGCTGCTTGGAGCCGTAGGTGGGCTTGGTGGGTCGGCGCGGCTTTTCCTGGACGTTGGCGGCGGCGATCAGCGCGGCCAGGCGCTCCAGGGCGTCGGCGCGATTCTGCTCCTGGGTGCGGTATTGCTGCGCCTTGATCACCACCACGCCGTCACGGCTGATGCGCCCGTCGCGCAGGGCCAGCAGGCGCTCCTTGAGCGCTTCCGGCAGCGACGAGGCCTGGATGTCGAATCTCAGATGGACGGCGCTGGAGACCTTGTTGACGTTCTGGCCCCCCGCCCCCTGGGCGCGAACCGCGGTGAGCTGGATTTCCTGCTCGGGCAGCCTTAGGCGCTCGTCGATGACCAGACTCACGCCGGCTGCGCGCCGCGGCTGAGCCAGGCGTCCAGCAGCGGCTCCAGTTCGTCCAGCGGCTGGTAGCCATTGGTGATCAGCGCCAATTGGCCGTCCCGTTCGGCCAGCAGGGTGGGGAAACCGGCGATGCCCAGGTTGAGCGCCCAGTCGAAATCGGCCTGGGTGGCCTGATGCGCTGCTTCGCCATCGAACAGCGGGGCGAATTCGATGCGCGGCAGGCCACAGGCCTCGGCCAGTTCCACCAGCAACGCCGGCTGGGTGACGTCACGGGCTTCGACATAGAAGGCCCGCTGGATGCGCTTGGCCAGCGGCCAGACGGCCTCTTCGTCGAGCTGCCGGGCGGCGACCAGGGCGCGGCAGGCCGGCTCGGTGTCGTACACCAGCCCTTCCGGCGGTCCCTGGTCGAGGGCGAAGGGCTGGCCGGTAGTCTCCTGCACCGCCTGCCAGTAGGCCAGGGTGCGCACCCGGCTGGCGGTGTCCTGGGCCACCCGCTCACGGCGCAGGCCACCAACCACCAGGTGCAGGGGAATGTCCTGGGCAGCCGCCCGCTCGGCCAGGCGCTCGACCACCGGGGCGAAACCCCAGCACCAGGAGCACATGGGGTCCATCACATAGAGGAGGCGACCGGTCATCCTAGACCTCCTCGAGGCTGGGCGTGGCGTTCAGCCGCGGATCGCGACCTATGGGGTGGGGCTCGTTGCGCAGGCGCGCCAGTTCGATCTGCTTCTGCCGCTCGCGGGCGCCGGCGCGGGTCTTTTCCGACAGCGAATCCCAGCAGTGCGGGCAGCTGATGCCGGGGCTGTAGTGCGGCGACTGCATGTCTTCCGGCGAGACCGGCGTGCGGCAGGCATGGCACTGGTCGTAGACCCCCTCGGCGAGGTCATGGGTCACGGTCACGCGGTTGTCGAAGACGAAGCACTCGCCCTCCCAGCGCGACTCGGCCGCGGGCACCTCTTCGAGGTACTTGAGGATGCCGCCCTTGAGGTGGAAGACCTCGGGAAAGCCCTCCTGCAGCATGAAGCTCGACGCCTTCTCGCAGCGGATGCCGCCGGTGCAGAACATAGCGACCTTCCTGTGCCGGGCCGGATCGAAGTGTTCACGGATATAGGCCGGGAAATCGCGAAAGCTCTTGGTCTTGGGATCGATGGCGCCCTTGAAGCTGCCGATGCCCACCTCGTAGTCGTTGCGGGTATCGATCACCAGCACCTCGGGATCGTCCACCAGGGCGTTCCAGTCCCGGGGTTCGACATAGGTACCCACGCGCTGGTTGGGATCGACGCCGGGCACGCCCAGGGTGACGATCTCCTTCTTCAGCTTGACCTTGGTGCGATAGAAGGGCTGCTCGGCGCAGTAGGATTCCTTGTGGTCGATATCGACCAGGCGCGGATCGGCGCGCAGCCAGGCGAGCACGGCGTCGATGCCTTCGCGGCTGCCGGAGACGGTGCCGTTGATGCCTTCCTCGGCCAGCAGCAGGGTGCCCTTGACGTCGTTCGCCAGGAGGATCTGCAGCAGGGGTTCACGCAATTGGACGTAGTCGTCCAGGGTGACGAACTTGTACAAGGCCGCCACGACAATCTTGTCGGTCATCTTCGGGTTCCCAGGGGTCGCCCTCGCAAAGGGCGGACCGGTTAGACGAAAACGCCGGCAAGGATGCCGGCGCCGATCAAATTTTAACCAATACAAACTACCGCTGAACAGGGCTCGCGGGACTCAACCCGCCAGGTCGTGCTTGCTGCCGCCGCGGCAGGTGGGCGAATCCGGTGCCTGGCCCTGGGCCGCCCACTCTTCCGGGGTGTAGGTGTGCAGCGCCAGGGCATGGAATTGGCCCATGAGTTCGCCCAGGGTGCCGTAGACCTTCTGGTGGCGCTTCACCGCATTGAGACCGGCGAAGTGCTGGCTGACCACCACCGCCTTGTAGTGGGTCTCCTGGCCGCGGCTGTGCATGTGGCTTTCGTCCAGCACCTCCAGGTGCTCGGATTGCAACAGGCCCAGGCTGGACTGGATACGTTCGCGCATGCTCATGGGGATACCTCGACTGTGAGAACCCCTAGTCTAACGGGGTCGCGGCCCGCCCGGAATCGCTTCGGTCGGCCCATAAACGACGACGCCCGGAACGGGTCCGGGCGTCGTGGCAAAGGCTGGAATCAGCGCTTGGCGGGCGGCGGCGCGTTCTCGGCACCGGCCGGCGGCTTCACGCCCAGCTCCTTGTCCATCTCGGCGAGGATGCCGTTGACCTTGGGCACCGCCTGCTCCAGCTTGGCCTGGGTCAGCTGGGCGGACTGCGCCGACAGGCGCGGCAGGGTCGCGATCATCTTCTTGCCCAGATCGGACTGGTAGAACTTGATCAGGCCTTCCAACTCGTCTTCGGTGAAGTTGTCGGTGTACAGCTTGACCATCTCGGGCTTGATCTTTTCCCAGCCGATGGTGCTGTCCAGTGCCTGGTTGGCGCGGGCGGTGTAGCTTTCCAGCACGGCTTTCTTGGCCGGCGCCTTGGCCTGCTCGAAGTGCTGGGCGAAGAGTTGCTGGACCTGGGCATAGACCGGCGTGGTCAGCTTGTCGGCGTTGGCCAGCTTGAGAAAGCGCTCCGCGTCGGCCGCGTGGCTCTTGGCATCGGCCAGGGCGAAGCTGCTGGCGCTGGCGAGCACAACGACGGCGCCAAGCGTACGGAGGGTCTTCTTCATGGGCATCCTTCAGGAGGCTGAAAATGGACCGCGAGTGTGCCACAGAGCGGCTGAACCTGGCCTGAACTTGTCGAGGATCCGCAGCCATTTGAGAACCCCTCCCATTTGGGAACCCTGGTGCTAACCTGCTGCCCAAGTTAGCTGGACCCTACCTCTTCAACGGAGACCGCCATGAGCCGCACCGAAACCGATAGCATCGGCCCCATCGAAGTAGCCGACGACGTCTACTGGGGCGCCCAGACCCAGAGGTCGCTGGAAAACTTCGCCATCGGCAACCAGCAGATGCCGCTGGCGGTGGTGCATGCCCTGGCGACGGTGAAGAAGGCGGCCGCGCGAGTCAACCTGCGCCTCGGCGAGTTGCCGGAAGACGTCGCCACCCTGATCGAAAAAGCCAGCAGCGAGATCCTCGATGGTTTCCACGATGACCAGTTTCCCCTGGTGGTCTGGCAGACCGGCAGCGGCACCCAGAGCAACATGAACGTCAACGAGGTCATCGCCGGGCGCAGCAACGAGCTGGCCGGCAACGGCATGGGCGGCAAGCAGCCGGTCCATCCCAATGACCACGTCAATCGCGGCCAGAGCTCCAACGACTGCTTCCCCACCGCCATGCACATCGCCACCGCCCTCGCGGTGCAGAACGACCTGCTGCCGGCCATCGCCGAGCTGTCCGGCGGCCTGGCGCTGCAATCGGCGCGCTACCAGAACCTGGTCAAGACCGGCCGCACCCACATGATGGACGCCACTCCGGTCACCTTCGGCCAGGAGCTGTCGGCCTTCGTCGCCCAGCTGGATCTGGCCGAGCGGGCCATCCGTAACGCCCTGCCGGCGGTCCTTGAGCTGGCCCAGGGAGGCACCGCCGTGGGCACCGGCCTCAACGCGCCCAAGGGCTTCGACGAAGCCATCGCCAAGGAAATCGCCGAACTCACCGGCCTGCCCTTCGTCACCGCGCCAAACAAGTTCGCCGCCCTCGCCGGCCATGAGCCGCTGGTGGCCCTGCACGGCGGCCTCAAAACCCTGGCCGTGGCCCTGATGAAGATCGCCAACGACCTGCGCCTGCTGGGTTCCGGTCCGCGCGCCGGTTTCGCCGAGGTGAAGCTGCCGGCCAACGAACCGGGCAGCTCCATCATGCCCGGCAAGGTCAATCCCACCCAATGCGAGGCCCTGTCCATGCTGGCCTGCCAGGTGATCGGCAATGACGTCACCGTGGGTTTCGCCGCCAGCCAGGGTCATCTGCAGCTCAACGTCTACAAGCCGGTGATCGCCCACAACGTGCTGGAATCCATTCGCCTGCTGGCCGATGGTTGCCGCAACTTCAACACCCATTGCGTCACTGGCATGGAGCCGGACGAGCACAAGATGGCCGAGCACCTGGAACAGGGGCTGATGCTGGTGACGGCGCTCAATCCGCACATCGGCTACGACAAGGCCGCCGAGATCGCCAAGAAGGCCTATGCGGAGAACAAGACCCTGCGCGCTGCCGCGCTGGAGCTCGGCTATCTGACCGATGCGCAGTTCGACGAGTGGGTACGTCCGGAAACCATGCTGGAAGCCGGTGGCCGTGGCTGAGGCGCGCGGCGCCACGCCGCTGGAAGGGGATGGCCGGCGCCTGCTGGTCATCCAGGGCAATCCCAAGCGCACCAGTTTCTGCCAGTCGCTGGCCGACGCCTATGTCCAGGGTGCCCAGGCCAGCGGCCAGGTGGTGCGCCAGCTCAAGCTGGCCGACGCCCAGTTCGATCCGGTGCTGCGCGAGGGCTATGACCTCTCGCAGACGCTGGAGCCGGATCTGCTGGAAGCCCAGCGGCAGATCCACTGGGCGGAGCACCTGGTGTTCATCTACCCGGTGTGGTGGAACGGCCTGCCGGCGGTGCTGGCGGGCTTTCTCGAACGGGTGCTGCAACCGGGCTTCGCCTTCGCCCAGCGCGACCAGACCTGGGGCGGCGAGCCGCTGCTGACCGGCCGCAGCGCCGAGTTGCTGGTCACCTCCGACACCCCGCCCTCCCCCTGGCAGCGCCTGCGCAACCAGGCGCCCCATCGCCAGGGTATCCAGGAAGGCCTCGAGGCCTGCGGCATCCAGGTGTTGCAGGTCCACGAGTACTCGCCGGTACGGGCCGCCGACGAGGAACAGCGGCTGCGCTGGCTGCAGGAAGTGGAACGACTGGGGCGGAACGAGTAGTCGCACGTTTTTCTATCCGGCCATGGCGGTTCGCCGACGCGGCCGCTCCTACGGATCATCCAAGGTGTAGGAGCGGCCCATGGCCGCGATCAGCAAAACGCCGAGGTTCGGTAGCATTGGCGGACCATACTGGGCCGCGATTTCGTCGCTGCCAACCAAAGCCGGGCATAACCAAAGCGCCTTTTATTCTTTCTCCTGCGGATCAACCGGCGGCACTATCGACGCTCTTTCCCTCGCGGAGCACCGCCATGACCCGCTATCTCATCCTGCCCGGCTGGCAAGGCTCCGGCCCCGAGCATTGGCAAACGCACTGGCAACGCCTGCTGCCTGACGCCCGTCGGGTCGAGCAGGACGACTGGCAGCGTCCCGATCCGCAACTCTGGATCGCCGCCCTCGACGCGGCCATCGCCCAAGCCAATGCCCCGGTGGTGCTGATCGCCCATAGCCTGGGTTGCGTGACCGTCGCGCGCTGGGCCGCCAGCGCCACAGTGGCCCGACGGCAGCGTGTACTCGCCGCCTTGCTGGTCGCTCCGGCCGATGTAGAGCGGCCCGGCTGCCCGGTGGAGTTGGTAGGGTTCGCGCCGCTGCCGCGTCAACCGCTGCCCTTCCCGTCGCGGATAGTGACCTCGGACAACGACCACGCCATCAGCCTCACCCGGGCAGAGGCCCTGGCACGCGACTGGGGCAGCGAACTGGATATCCTGCCCGGTGCCGGCCATATCAACACCCGCTCCGGGCATCGGCAGTGGGAAGAAGGTCTGCTGCAATTGGCCAAGTTGAGGGCGGCCCAGGGCCTGCGCGTCGCCTGATCCCTGCCCTTCCGAATCTCTCACAACGCCCCGGCCCCAGGCGCGTCCCTGGCTCAGCCGGGGCATTGGCGTTTTTTGCCTCGGGCAGCGGCGCTCTGGACATTTGCCCTCTCGAACCTGGAACACCCTGGGCTTCGCTGCGCTCAACCCAACCTGCGCCCTCGCGCTACTCCGTAGATTGGGTTGAGCGCCAGCGAAGCCCAACACCACCAGGCCAAGACAAAAAACCCGCCACCAGGGCGGGTTTCCTCACCAGCAGGGCCGCCTCACAGCTTGGCGATGGACACCTCGGTGGATTTGACGAAGGCGATCACCTCGCTGCCCACCTGGAGTTCCAGCTCCTTGACCGAGCGGGTGGTGATGACGGAGGTGACGATGCCGGCGGCGGTCTGGACGTCGATCTCGGAAAGCACCGAGCCCTCAATGATTTCCTTGATGGTGCCCTTGAACTGGTTGCGAACGTTGATGGCCTTGATGGTCATGGCAGAACTCCTCGGATGAACGATCAGTAGGCCCAGCGCAGTTGCGTGGGCAGGGGTTGCACGATTTCGGGTAGATCGGGGTTGAGCGGCTGCTGCAGCACCCGGGCCAGCACCTCGGCTTCCAGGCGGGCCAGCTGGCCATCGCCGGCGGCCCGGGGGCGCACCAGGTTGACGTCGAGATCCAAGCCGACATGGCCGTCTTCGATGAGCACAACGCGGTCGGCCAGGGCCACCGCCTCGCCCACGTCGTGGGTCACCAGCAGCACGGTGAAGCCATGGCGCTGCCACAGGTCTTCGATGAGTTGCTGCATCTCGATGCGGGTCAGGGCATCCAGGGCGCCCAGCGGCTCGTCCAGCAAGAGCAGGCGCGGCTGGTGGATCAGGGCGCGGGCCAGGGCCACGCGCTGCTTCTGGCCGCCGGAGAGCGCCGAGGGCCATTCCTGGGCGCGATCGGCAAGGCCGACCGCCGCCAGGGCTTCCAGGGCGCGCGGCTTCCAGTCGCCCTTGAGGCCCAGGCCGACGTTGTCGATGATGCGTTTCCACGGCAGCAGGCGCGCGTCCTGGAACATCAGCCGGGTGTCTTCGCGGTGCTCCGCCAGGGGTTCGTCCTGCCCCAGCAGGGTGCCGCCACTGGCGCGGTCGAGACCGGCCACCAGGCGCAGCAGGGTGCTCTTGCCGCAGCCACTGCGGCCCACCACGGCGACGAACTGGCCGGCCGGGATCTCCAGATCGATCCCGTGGAGCACGGTGCGCTCGCCAAAGGTCTTCACCACCTGTTGCAGCTTCAGGGCGATGCCCCGCGCCAGCGGCGGAACGGCTTGCAGACTGGTCATGCGTGGGCTCCCTTCTGATAGGCCGGGTGCCAGCGCAGCCAGGCACGTTCCAGGCCGCGGGCGGCGAGATCCGCCAGCTTGCCGAGTACGGCGTAGAGCAGGATGGCCAGCACCACAATGTCGGTTTGCAGGAATTCCCGGGCGTTCATCGCCAGGTAGCCGATGCCGGAGCTGGCGGAAATGGTCTCGGCGACGATCAGCGTCAGCCACATCAGGCCGAGGGCGAAGCGCACCCCCACCAGGATGGCCGGCAGAGCGCCCGGCAGCACCACGTGCCAGAACAGCCGCGCCCCGGAGAGGCCGTAGCTGCGGGCCATCTCCACCAGCGCCGGATCGACGTTGCGGATGCCGTGGTAGGTGTTGAGGTAGATGGGAAAGAACACCCCCAGGGCCACCAGGAACAGCTTGGCCGACTCGTCGATGCCGAACCAGAGGATCACCAGCGGGATCAGCGCCAGGTGCGGCACGTTGCGCACCATCTGCAGGGTGCTGTCGAGCAGGCGCTCGCCCCATTTCGACAGCCCGGTGATGAAGCCCAGCGCCAGGCCGATGCTGCCGCCGATGGCGAAGCCGATGCCGG
Source organism: Pseudomonas sp. JUb52 (assembly GCF_004341115.1). Taxonomy (NCBI): domain Bacteria; kingdom Pseudomonadati; phylum Pseudomonadota; class Gammaproteobacteria; order Pseudomonadales; family Pseudomonadaceae; genus Pseudomonas; species Pseudomonas sp. JUb52. The sequence goes on along the minus strand of NZ_SLYS01000001.1, from coordinate 20,009 downwards.
CGCGCCAGCCGCTGATGGCCAGGTGTTGCCAGAGCTCACCGCTCTTGACCAGGCTCCAGCCCGCTTCCAGTACCGCCGCCGGTGACGGCAGGATGCGGCTGGACAGCAGGCCGCTGCCTACCGCCAGCTGCCAGGCGACGATCAGGGCCACCGGCACCACCCAGGGCGCCAGGCGCTGCAGTTGACGTTCGGTCGTGCTGTTCATGCCCGCCCCCTCAGCTCTGCGCCGCTTTCTGCGGCAGGATGTCGTTGGCCACCATCTCGCCGAAGGGACTCACGTAGTTGGCGCCCTCCACCCGGGTCGGCCGCTTGACCGGCAGGTGCGGGAACAGCAGTTCGGCCACGCGGTAGGATTCTTCCAGGTGCGGATAGCCGGAAAAGATGAAGGTATCGATGCCTAGGGCGGCGTATTCCCTGACCCGCGCGGCCACGGTGGGACCGTCGCCGACCAGGGCGGTACCGGCACCGCCACGCACCAGGCCCACGCCGGCCCAGAGATTGGGGGCGATCTCCAGGTTGTCGCGGCGGCCCCCGTGCAGGGCGGCCATGCGTTGCTGGCCGACCGAGTCGAAGCGGGCAAAGGCGGCCTGGGCCTTTTTGATGGTGGCATCGTCCAGGTTGGCGATGAGCCGGTCGGCGGCCTTCCAGGCCTCTTCGTTGGTCTCGCGGACAATCACATGCAGGCGGATGCCGAAGCGCACCGTGCGGCCCTGGGCGGCGGCCTTGGCCTTGACCGCCTCGATCTTCTCGCGCACCGCGTCCAGGGGTTCGCCCCAGGTCAGGTACAGCTCCACCTGCTCGGCGGCCAGGTCCTGGGCGGCATCGGAGGAGCCGCCGAAGTACAGCGGCGGGCGCGGTTGCTGCAGCGGCGGATAGAGCAGCTTGGCGCCCTTCACCTGGAGGTGCTTGCCGTTGTAGTCCACCGTCTCGCCTTCCAGCACGCGACGCCAGATACGGGTGAATTCCACCGAGGCTTCGTATCTTTCGCCGTGGGACAGGTGCAGACCGTCACCGGCCAGTTCGTCCGGATCGCCGCCGGTGACCAGGTTGAACAGCGCTCGGCCGCCGGAGAGGCGATCCAGGGTAGCCGCCTGCCGCGCCGCCACGGTGGGCGAGATGATCCCGGGGCGCAGGGCCACCAGGAACTTGAGTTTCTGGGTGACCGGGATCAGCGAGGCGGCCACCAGCCAGGAATCCTCGCAACTGCGACCGGTGGGGATCAGCACCCCGCCGAAGCCCAGGCGATCGGCGGCCTGGGCGACCTGGGTCAGGTAGCCATGGTCGACGGCGCGGGCGCCTTCGGCGGTACCCAGGTAGTGGCCATCGCCGTGGGTCGGCAGGAACCAGAAGATATCGAGACTCATGGGGGCTTTCTCCAGCAGGCGAAATCAGGGTTTGGCGGCAGCGGTCTGCAGACTGGCGGGCGGGGTCCACACCACGTCGCGGATGACCAGCGGCTTGGGAATCAACTTGAGGGCAGTGAAGGCGTCGGCGATCTTCTGCTGCTGCGCGGCCACCTCGGGACTGATGAAGCGGGCGCCATAGCCCTGGCGCCTGACCACCCGCTCGGCGGTGTCCAACGGCAGGTTCAGCAGCGGCGCTACCTGGGCGGCGACCTGGTCGGGGTGGGCCTTGGCCCACTCGCCTACCGAACGCACCTCGTCGACGATGGCGCCAACCTGTTCGGGATGGGCCTTGGCGAAGCTGCGGGTGGCCAGATAGAACTGGTGATTGTCGGCGAGGCCCGTGGCATCGGTCAGGGTGCGCGCCTGCAACTGGGTCTCGGCGGCGGCCTGGTAGGGATCCCAGATCACCCAGGCGTCCACCGCGCCGCGTTCGAAGGCGGCGCGGGCATCGGCAGGCGGCAGGTAGACCGGCTGGATGTCCTTGTAGGAGATGCCGGCCTTGGCCAGCGCCTGGACCAACAGGTAGTGGACGTTGGAACCCTTGTTCAGGGCGATCTTCTTGCCCTTGAGATCGGTCAGCGACCGGATGGCCGAATCCCTGGGCACCAGGATGGCTTCGCTGGTGGGCGCCGGCGGCTCGTGGGCCACATAGACCAGATCGGCGCCAGCGGCCTGGGCGAACACCGGCGGGGTCTCCCCGGTCACGCCGAAGTCGATGCTGCCGACGTTTAGGCCTTCCAGCAGCTGCGGGCCGCCGGGGAATTCGGTCCACTGCACCTTGACGCCGTCCTTGGCCAGGCGCTGCTCCAGGGTGCCGCGGGCCTTGAGGGTGATCAGGGTGCCGTACTTCTGGTAGCCGATGCGCACCGTCTCTTCCGCCTGGGCCAGGCCGGCGGCCAGGGTCAGCAGGGAAACGGCGAGTAGCGAACGGGAGAAGGAGAACTGCATGACTAACGCTCCGGATCAGATGCCCCAGCGCGCCTGGCCGATGCGATCGGCCAGCAGCTCGGGGGTCAGGGGTTGGGGACGCCGCACCAGGGCCGCATGGAATTGTTCGAGGGACTCGTGCAGGCGCTGCTCCAGCGCCGGGGTCAGGGCGACGCCGGTCTCGGTGTAGCTGACCTGGCTGTCGTCGGCGAAGACGCCGTTGAGGATTTCCTGGGCCTTGAGTGCCGAGAGCACCGGCTTCAGGGCGTAGTCGATGGCCAGCAGGTGACCGCTGGAACCCGCGGTGGCCAGGGGCAGCACCACTTTGTGGGTCAGGGCGCGTTCGGGCAGCAGGTCCAGCAGGGTCTTGAGAGCGCCGGCCAGAGAGGCCTTGTACACCGGGGTGGCGATTACCAGGCCATCGGCGGCCTGCAACTGGGCGATCAGTTCCACCACCGGCGGACTGTCGAAACGGGCGCCGATGAGGTCGGCAGCGGGAAAGTCCTGGATACGCCAGCGCGACAATTCCACGCCGCGCGCCTGCAGCCAGTTCGCTGCCAGATCCAGCACGCCGGTAGAGCGCGACCGCGCTCCCGGACTGCCCGCCAAAGTCACCACCTGCATCGCCGCCTCCAGGATAAAAAGGAGCGGTGTCGCGCCGCTCGAAAAGGAATGAGCGGACCTTAGCAAGGGGTGCTTATTCCCTAAAAATATCCTTTAGGCACTTGGTTATAACCAGAAAACAAAAAACCCCGGCGGTGCCGGGGTTTTCTTGTCACCTGAGGTGTCAGCGATTGGGCTGCGGGGTCAGGCGCAGATAGGGCTTCACCGCGGTGTAGCCCTTGGGGAAACGGCGCTTGAGCTCTTCTTCGTCCTTGAGCGACGGCACGATGACCACGTCATCGCCATCCTTCCAGTTGCCCGGGGTCGCCACCTTGTGATTGTCGGTGAGCTGCAGGGAATCGATCACCCGCAGGATCTCGTCGAAGTTGCGTCCGGTGCTGGCCGGATAGGTGATCGACAGCCGCACCTTCTTTTGCGGGTCGATGATGAACAGCGAGCGCACCGTGAGGGTGTCGTTGGCATTGGGGTGGATCATGTCGTAGAGGGTCGAGACACTGCGATCGGCGTCGGCCAGGATCGGAAAGCCCACGGCGGTGGCCTGGGTTTCCTCGATGTCCTTGATCCAGCTCTGGTGCGATTCCAGGCCGTCCACCGAGAGGGCGATCACCTTGACGTCGCGCTTGGCGAATTCGTCCTTGAGCTTGGCGGTGAGGCCCAGTTCGGTGGTGCAGACCGGGGTGAAGTCGGCCGGATGGGAGAAGAGCACGCCCCAGCTGTCGCCCAGCCACTCGTGGAAGCGGATGCGACCCAGGCTGGAATCCTGTTCGAAATCGGGGGCGATGTCGCCCAGACGGATGGTCATTGGCAGTTCTCCTGATGCAGGTAGGGATAGCGGCACTATGCCGCCCACCCGAGCGGGCGGGAAAGATCGGATCACGCTGTGGTTATAACGCGAAAGACGCCCCGTCCAGGGCCATCGTCCGGCGGCTACGCCCTGTGCCGCGTGATCACCCTCACAATTTCGTCGCGCTTTTTCCACCCAGGCGCAGCGGCCGCTAGGGTGCTACACCTAAGGAAGATCGACGGACCGCCATTTGGCCGAGCGGGGCAACCCGCAGCGCTCGGCATGGTCTGTTGGCAAGACGAGGAGGAGATTCTCATGTTCGGCAAACGCAATGACGACCCCGGTGCCAGCACCCATTTCCGTAGCGAGCGCGTCAGCGTGGTCAACGGTCAGTTCTTCTTCACCACCCGCGAAGGCACCCTGGAAGGCCCCTTCTTCAGCCGCGAAGAAGCCCTCAACCAGATCGATCGCTATGTCGAGCGGCTGCAGACCTCGCAGGGCCTGATGCGCCAATCCGTCAGCAACGTCTGACCGTCTGCGCTCGATCCTTTAGACTGCGCGCCCTGAATTCCAGGCCGCGCCGCTCATGACCGATTTCCAGCACGCCCAGCTTGACTGGGATGCCTCCGGGCAACCCCTCTCCCGCACCTATGGCGACGTCTACTTTTCCCGCGCCAGCGGTCTGGAAGAGACGCGCTATGTCTTCCTGCAGCAGAATCGCCTGGCCGAACGCTTCGCCGCGCTGGCACCGGGCGAGGTCTTCACCATCGGCGAGACGGGCTTTGGCACCGGCCTCAACTTCCTCTGCGCCTGGCAACTCTTCGACGCCCTGGCACCAAAGGATGCGCGCCTGCATTTCGTCAGCGTCGAGCGCTTTCCGCTGACCGCCGCCGATCTCGTCCAGGCGCTGAACCTCTGGCCGGAACTGGCCGCCTACAGCGCGGCGCTGCAGCGGCAGTACCAGGCGATCCATCCAGGCTTCCAGCGGCTGATCCTGGGCAACGGGCGCATCACCCTGACCCTGTTGGTCGGCGATGTGCTGGAGCGCTTGCCCGAACTGGATGCCCGGTGCGATGCCTGGTTCCTGGACGGCTTCGCCCCGGCCAAGAATCCCGAGATGTGGACGCCCGCGTTGTTCGCCGAACTGGCGCGGCTGTCCCACCCCGGCACCACCCTGGCGACCTTTACCTGCGCCGGCTTCGTCCGCCGCGGCCTCAACGAGGCCGGCTTCGCCATGGCCAAGGTGCCCGGCTTCGGCCACAAGCGGGAAATGCTGGCCGGCAAGCTGGAACGCCCCGTCGCCCCAGACCCCGTGCCCTGGTATGCCCGCCCACCGCGCCCCCAGGGCCCGCGCACCGCGCTGGTCATAGGCGCCGGCCTGGCCGGTTGCGCTACCGCCGCCAGCCTGGCCCGCCGCGGCTGGCAGGTCCGGGTCGTCGAGCGCCACGGAGCGCCCGCCCAGGAAGCCTCCGGCAATCCCCAGGGCGTGCTCTATCTCAAGCTCTCGGCCCATGACACCCCGCTCAGTCGGCTGATCCTCGATGGCTTCGGCCTGACGCTGCGCGAATTGCAGGCCCTGCCACCGGGCGCAGCCTGGTCACCCTGCGGAGTGCTGCAACTGGCGTTGACGGACAAGGACGCCCAGCGGCAGGCGCAATTGGCGGCGCACTTCCCCGCCGATCTGCTGCAACCGTTGGATAGGGACGCCGCCAGCGACAGGGCCGGAATCAGTCTGACGGCGGGCGGCCTGTTCTTTCCGGAAGGGGGCTGGGTGCATCCGCCCGCCCTGTGCGCGCACTGGCTGACCCATCCGAATATCGAGCTGGTCACCCATACCGAGGTGACCGCCCTGCAGCAAACCGAGCACGGCTGGCAGGCCCGCACCCTGGGTGCGCCGCTGGCGGCGACGGTTGTCGTGGTGGCCAGCGCCGCCCAGGCCAGGACGCTTCTGCCTGGACTGCCACTCAAGGCGATCCGCGGGCAATTGTCCGCGTTGCCGGAAACCCCGGACAGCCAGGCGCTGGCAACCGTGGTCTGCGGCGAAGGCTATCTTGCGCCGGCCCGTGACGGGCGGCATTGCCTGGGCGCCAGCTTCGTCTTCGACCGAGACGACACCGAACCCAGCCAGACGGAACACCAGAGCAACCTGCAGCTGCTCGCCGAGCTGTCGCCCGGGCTGGCCGCCAGCTACCAGGCCGAGGCACTGGACGGCCGCGTGGCCTTTCGCTGCACCTCGCCGGACTATCTGCCCCTGGTCGGCCCGGTGGTGGACGAAGACCTCTTCGCCCAGCGCTACCAGGCACTGGCCTACGACGCCCGCCAGGTGCCCGAGCAGGCGGCACCCTGGCGTACGGGACTCTATGTGAATCTGGCCCACGGCTCCCGTGGCTTGGTCACTACCCCCGCAGCTGCCGAACTGCTGGCGGCCTGGCTGGAAGACGAACCCCTACCGGTAGCGCGGCGGGTGGCCGAAGCCTGCCACCCCAGTCGTTTCCCCCTGCGCCGGCTGATCCGCGGCGGCTAGATGATCGCCAGCGGCATCTTGCTTTGCGGCGGCGGAAAGGCACCGTCGAGCAGAGAGAAGTCTTCATCGCTCAAGCGCAGATCCAAGGCCCGCGCATTCTCTTCGAGATGTCCGGCATCGCCCGCCTTGGGAATGGCGATCACGCCCGGCTGACGCAGCACCCAGGCCAGGGCGATCTGCGCCGGGGTGGCCTGATGCCGTTCGGCCAGGGTAGCCAAGGTCGGGTGGCGCAACAGATCCCCGCCCTGCCCCAGCGGACAATAGGCCATCAACGGCATCTGCTGACGCTGGCACCAGGGTAGCAGGTCGTGCTCGATGCCGCGCTGTTCCAGGTTGTAGAGCACCTGATTGGCACTGCAGCGATCATCGTTCAATTCCAGCATGTCGCTGGTGTCGAGGTTGGACACGCCCCAGTGGCGAATCTTGCCTTCGTCACGCAGCTTCTCCAGCGCCATGACCGTCTCGATCAGTGGCACCTGGCCGCGCCAATGCAGCAGATAGAGATCGATGACATCGGTGCCCAGACGCTTGAGGCTGCGTTCACAGGCCAGGGGCACCCCGGCCTCGGTGGCATTCTTCGGATAGAACTTGCTCACCAGGAAGACCTCGCCCCGCCGCCCGGCGATGGCTTCGCCGACCAGCTCCTCGGCGCGCCCATCACCATACATCTCGGCGGTATCGATCAGCGTGAGCCCCAGGTCCAGTCCCTGGCGCAGGGCACTGACCTCCTGACGATGCAGATCGGCGTTTTCGCCCATGCGCCAGGTACCCTGTCCCAGCGCCGGAACGGTAGTGCCATCGGGCAAACGAACGGTTTGAGCGGTATTCATGGGCGCATCCTTCTCGTGGGTGTAGCCGTTAGAACGCCAGCGCCATGCCGATTCTCCCGGTCATCCGCCAAACGGCAGCCAACGCCTTCCCACAGGCCCTGCGACCGGACGTCGCACTGGTAAAGTACGCTCCAAAAAGGACTACAGGAAAAATCATCAGGAGCTGTCATGAAGTCGTCGATCCTGGGCCTTTGTGCCCTGCTCTCCGCTATCCTGCCCATGACGGCCTCCCAGGCCGATGTCATCACCCTGAGGTTTTCCCATGTGGTGGCGCCGGACACTCCCAAGGGCAAGGGAGCCCAGCTGTTCCAGGGGCTGGTGGCGCAGCGCCTCGCCGGTCAGGTTCAGCTGGAGGTGATGCCCAGCGGCACGGCCTTCACCGATGCCAACGAGTTGCAGGCCCTGCAGGACGGTAAGGTGGATATTCTGGCGCCGGCGATCAGCAAGCTCACCGACCTCAGTCCCAAGCTCAAGTTGTTCGACCTGCCCTTTCTCTTCGAGAGTCGCGCCGCCCTCGATCACTTCCAGGCGCGTCCGAGCGGTCGCCAGCTGCTGCAGAGTCTGGAACCGGCGGGCATCATCGGCCTGGCCTACTGGCCCAACGGCCTCAAGCAGCTGTCGGCGCGCAAGCCCCTGCGTGAGCCCGGCGATGCCAAGGGTCTGGTGTTCCGCATCCAGAATTCCGATGTCCTGCAGAGCCAGTTCGAGGCCCTCGGCGCCACGGCGGTCAAGCTGCCCTTCAACCAGACCCTGCAGGCGCTCACCTCGGGCACCGTCAATGCCACCGAGAATACCTGGTCCAACTACTGGAGCCAGCGCCTCGATGGGCAGCAGCGCTACTTCACCGAGAGCAATCATGGCGCCCTGGACTACATGCTGATCGTCAAGGCGGATCGCTGGCGCACCCTGCCCTTCGCCGTACGCAGCACCCTGGAAGAGATCATCGATCAGGTGACCTTCGAGGTGAAGAAGCAATCCGAGGCGGAAAATCAGCGTGATCGCGCGCGCATCGCCGCCGCGGGCGGCAGCGAGATCATCACCCTCACCCCCGAGCAACGGGCACGCTGGCGGGAGGCCATGCGCCCGGTGTGGCAGCGCTACGAAGGCGAAATCGGCGCCTCCCTGCTCAAGGCCGCCGAGACCTCGAACTAGAAGCGCTGTTGCGGCGGTACGGCCCAGCGGCGCAGGGGCAGGCTGCCCGCCTCGCGGCAGTGCAGATCGCGGAAGGGCCCCGCCACCCGGTCCCAGCCCGGCCCTGGCGACGTCTGGGTGCAGAATTCCTGACCATTCGCGCTGCTACGCCAGCGCCAGTAGGCGGCTGGCTCGGCGACGGCCTGGCTAGCCAACAGCCCCAGCAGGGCGACCGCCAGACACCTGCCGGCGATCCGCCGGAACCTCTCGCGCGATAAGCATGTCGGTTTGTAGGTAAGCCCGTCGAATTCGCACAGGATTTCCGCCATGCCGCTGTCCGTCTTGCGTAGCAAACCCACCCTCCTCGCCCTCGCTCTGGTTGGCGCCGGCCTCGCCCTGACCGGCTGCGCCCGCGATCCGGAAAAACGTTCTCTGGGTGCCGAGACGATCAGCAATGCCAAGAGCATGGCGCGCACCGATGCCGACATGCAGAAGGTGCTGAATAAGTACGCCAGTTTCGATCCCAAGGCCGTGGAAAAACTGACCGCCCAGGAAGCCCGCAAACAGCCTACCATCGTCGATGCGGTCAAGGGTGTCCTGCAGGACGAAGGTCGTCCCACCCAGCCCGAGGCACTGGTACCTGGCGTGACCAGCGTCGACCGCGCCGTGGACGGTGCCGCCGGCGTGCTGCCTGCCCGGATCTACACCCCCGAGGGCCAGGGTCCCTTCCCGGTCATCCTCTACTTCCACGGCGGTGGCTGGGTGTTCGCCGATCGCAACGTCTACGACGCCGGTGCCCGTGGCCTGGCCAAGCAGGCCAATGCCATCGTGGTCTCGGTGGATTATCGCCAGGCGCCCGAATACAGGTTTCCCGCTGCCCACGACGACGCCCTGGCGGCCTATCGCTGGGTGACCACCCACGCCGGTTCGCTCAATGGCGATCCCCAGCGCCTGGCCCTGGCCGGCGAAAGCGCCGGGGGCAACCTGGCCGTGGCGACCGCCGTCGCCGCGCGCAAGGCCGGTCTCACCGCGCCCAAGCACGTGCTGTCGGTCTATCCGGTGGTCCAAACCAACACCCACACTCCGTCCTACGAGCAGTACGACGATGCCAAGCCGCTCAATCGCCCCATGATGCTGTGGTTTGTCGAGCAGGTGACTCGTTCCCCCGCCGACCTCAAGGATCCGCGTCTGGATCTGACCAGGGCCGATCTCGCCGGCCTGCCGCCGGTGACCATCGTCAATGCCGAGATCGATCCCCTGCGTGACGACGGTGGCTTCCTGGAGACCGCCCTGCGCCAGGCCGGCGTCCAGGTGGAGCGCAAGGTCTATCCGGGCGTCACCCATGAGTTCTTTGGCACCCCTGCCGTGGTGCAAAAGGCCAAGGACGCCCAGGCCTATGCCGGCAGCCGACTCAAGGCCGACCTGGGCAAGTAACAGCCACTCACCCTCTCTGCCCACCGCCGGCCCTGTGCCGGCGGTTCACGTCTAATCGGGAAACAGCAGCGGGCCCGCTTCGCGCATGAAGATCTCGCAGGTCTTGGGGCCCACTCCCTTCAACATTTGCAGACGCCGCTCGAAATCCGCGCGATCTGCGCTGGCGTCACGTAGTCGGACGAAACTCCCGCCATAGTCCTTCTGCAGATGGCGACAGACCTCCAGCAGGCGCGTTGCCGTACTCTCGTCATAACGCCGGTAGTGCCCTTCGCCGAGATAGTTGACCAGTTGCTGCCAGCTCAGATTGAGCAGCTTGCGCGGCGTGTCGCGGCCGTAGGTGCGGTAGAGCACCGTCCAGGCCTGAGCGGCGATGGTCTGGGAGATGCGTTTGCCGAACAGGTAGCTCGCCAGGAACCAGCCGAACAGCGCCGGTTCGTCGTCCACTGCCAGCGTCAGGCCGAGATCGGCCGCCGAAGTCGTCTTGCTCAAGCATCATCCCTCTCGTAGGCGTCTTGCCTAGGGAGGATCTGGCGCGGATGAGGTTCGATAACAGCGACAGCCGGCAGGCTACTGGCGGATCACCTGGCCGCGTTGCGAGGCCAGACGCGCCAGCAAGACATTCTGCGCCCGCTCCGGGATGCCCTCGCGCCGCATGGCCAGTTGCAGGTCTTCCACCAGGGCATTGAAGTCGGCGGGTTGCAGATTCAGACCGCGATGACTTTCCGCCATGCTCGCCCCTGCATAACGACAGGGGCCGCCTGCATCGGCACAGAATTTCTGGATGAGCAGACCGCGCAGCCGCGCGATGTCGACATTGGCGAAGTAGTGCCGGATCCGCCCGTCACGCGCCACGTTGAGCAGCATGCCCTCGACGATCCGGGTGATGCCGGGATGGCCACCCAGCTCCTGATAAAGTCGGTCCCCCGCTGGCGGCTGGGGCGCGCAGCCCAGCATCAGCAGCAGCGCCACCAGCACCAGCGGCTTCGCCTGCATCAGTAGCTCCCCTGCAGCGACAGGTAGAGGCCCTGCTGATCGTCCAGGGTGGCGATCTCGCCCAGCCAGGCATAGGCCAGCACCAGTGACAGGTGCTTGTTGGGGAAATAGCCCACGAAGGTATCCACCCAGTCACTCTCCCGGGTAAAGGACAGATTCTGCGGCTTCTCGCGATATTCCATGCCCACCGCCCACCGGGGATTGAAGAACACCGCCGCCGACCCCTCCTTGAGCCACTGACGACTGTCGTTGCGCTCGCCACCAAAGCCCAGCAGCCCCATCTCGTTGGCGCGGCTGTACCTGAGACCGACGTTGATCAAGAGGTTGTAGCCGAAGGCGCCGCCCAGAAACAGTCGGCTGGCGCCCAGGTAACCCTCGACATCGCTATCGCGCCGCGCACCCACGGCAGCGGGAATGCCGAAGTCGCGCTGATGCTTGTACTGCACGCCCAGGGCGATCTGCGGCAGCCGGTCGTAGATCAGGTCTCCCGCCAGGCGCACCTTGGCCCCGACGATGTCCTGGCTGAGGGTCTCTTCCTCGAGCTTCATCAACCGCCGCAGGGTCGGCATGTCCAGGCGCTGACGGGCATAGGAGACTTCCACCCGATTGTCGTAGGCCACCGCCACGCCGGCGGCATCGAGCCGGTAGTCACCGGTCCATACCCGGGTGGCGAAGGCGGTGGCGCCCGGCTGACCGCTTTCGCCATAGCCGCCGATCACCGCCCAGGGCGTGATGCCGCCGCCCGCCGCGCCTTCCAGACTGCTGGCGCCGCCGGTGGCCAGCAGCTTGCCGCCGTCGGCCTGGACCCCGGTCGCCAGCAACAATCCCGCCAGCAGCCAACCACGATTCATGACAGCGCCTCCAGCACCGGCTGGCTCTGCCGTTCCATCCAGGCTTCGAATTCCGCTGCCGGAACCGGACGGCTGATGTAGTAACCCTGGATCACATCGCAGCCCCAGCTGCGCAACAGGGCCAGAGCCCGCGCTTCCTCGACCCCTTCGGCGACCACCTCCAGGCCCAGGTTGTGACCCATCTCGATGGTCGAGCGGACGATGACGGCGTCATCGTTGCCCGGTGCCAGCTCCTTCACGAAGGACTGGTCGATCTTCAATTCGTCCACCGGCAACCGTTTCAGGTGCGCCAGGGAAGCCTGACCGGTGCCGTAGTCATCCACCGACAACCGGATGCCCAGTACGGACAATCGCGTCAGCAGCGCGATCGCCGCCTCGGGATCGGCCATGATGGCGCTCTCCGTGATCTCGAAGGTCAGCTGCCGCGCCGAGACGCCCGCGTCGTCGAGCCAGCCCATGACCCGCTCGGGCAGTCGGGCATCGGCCAGGTCGACCGCCGAGACGTTCAGCGACACCTTCACTTCGCGGCCCTGGGTATGCCAGAGCGCCAGTTGCCGGATCGCCGCCTGGATCACCCAGCGGGTGAGTCCGGCCATGCTGCCACTGCGCTCGGCCAGGGGAATGAATTCACCCGGCGAGACCATGCCCAGTTCGGCGTGGCGCCAGCGCAGCAGCACCTCGGCCTGGTGCGACCCATTGCCCTGCAGGGCCACCTTGGGCTGGAACACCAGCATCAATTCACCCCGCTCGCCCGCCAGTGGCAGATCGTGCACCAGTTGCAGACGCCGCTGCTGGGCCGCATCCCGTCCTTCATCATAGACCCGCAGGCGATCCGGCAACTGTCCGGCGTCGAGCATGGCGCTGCGCGCACGCTCGATCAGCAGGGTCGGATCGTCGCCATGGCGCGGATACTCGACGACACCGATGCGGCAACTGAGACGAAAAAGCTGACCTTCCCACTCGATGGGTTCGGCCAGCGACAGACGCAGTTGCTCGGCAAGTCCCACCGCGCCCTCTAGACCAACGCGGCAGAACTGGACGAGAAACTCATCACCCACCGGTCGCGACACGCAGCCACGCCCGGCCAGCAACACCTGCGCCCGCTCGGCCACCATCCTGAGGATGCGATCGCCTCCGGCGACCCCGGCGCTTTCGTTGATCGCCTGGAAGCCATCCAGCCCCAGGTACAGCAGCGACACCTGGGGCTGGCTGGCGATGAACACCCGCAGCCGTTCCTCGGCCAGGACGCGATTGGGCAGGCCGGTCAGGGCGTCGTGCAGGGCATTGTGGTTGAGCCGCTGCTCGCGCTCGGCGATCCCCTGACGCATCTCTTCGAGCACCTGCGCCAAGCGGCCGAATTCGTCACGGCGCTGGACCTCCACCTTGACCCCGTAGTCCCCCTGGCCGATCCGCCAGGACATCACCGACAACTGCCGCAGCGGCTGGGCCAGGTTGCGTGCCAGCCACAGCGCGCCCAGCAAGGCCGCCAGCAGGGCGCCGCCAGCGATCAGCGCCAGTTGCCTGAGCAGGGGTTCGAACTCCGTCAGGGCCACATCGAGCGAGCGCAGCAGATAGACCTGTACCGGATGGTCGGCGGTCCCGAGGGTCAGCCGCTTGACCTGATAGAGGCGATCACCCAGGGGCAGTTGCCAGATATCGCTGCCCTGGGGCGCGTTCGCCAGCGCTTGCATCAGCGACCGCCCGTGCGCTTCCGGCAAGGTACTGGCCATCAGCGCGGCTTCGCCGAGAAACACCACGTCCAGATTGATCAGCGAGCGAAATTCTTCGGCCATGGCCTGATCCATGACGAAACTCATCACCACCTGGGCGATGGGCACAGGGGCACGGACCGGCACCGTGACGCGCAATTGCGGCAGGCCGGTACCCGCCAGCACGCAGCTGCCGTCATTGCCCGACGCCACCGCGACGGGCAGACGCTCGCCTTCGCTGTGCGCCGCCACGGTGCTGGCGATCAGCCGGCCGTCCAGGTCCAGCAGATAGGTATCGCCCGCGCCCACCCGGGCGCCATGGTTGGCCAGCACCGACCTCAGCGTCGGCACGTCGCCACTGGCCACGGCATCGCGAAAGCCGAAATCGGCGGCGAGCACCCGCACGGCATCGTTCAGCCGACGGCAGCGCCCGTCCAGCACCTGGCGAAAGACCCGCGCCCCGGTGTCGAGCTGGTCATAGGACTGGCGCACCGCACTGGCCTCGGTGGCGGCCTTGACCGTCAGATAGACCAGGGTGATGACCACCAGCATCAGCAGGAAGAGACTGCCGGCGATGCGGGTCTGGAAACTATGGATGAGCTTCATCGTGCGTGGCCTTGTGGAAGGCATCCTCGAAAGCCGAGCTCGCCGGCGCCGCGGGCTGCGGCTTCGGCTGAACCGCCAGCTGGAGTTTCAGGGTCACCGGCTTGCCCGCCACGTCCAGCGCAGGCTGGGCGACCTCCTGCTGGTCGCTGAGGTCGGGATGCCAAAGTGCCAGCTGATAATGACCGTCCGGCGCCTCCAGGCGGGCCTGACCCTGACTGTCGGTCACCGCGGAGCGCCCGGCGGTGGTCACGTAGACGTAACCCACCATCCAGTCGTGGATATTGCAGCCCACCACCACCACCCCCGGTCGGTCGAACACCACCGGCGTGCTGGGAAGCCCGTGGTAGAGCGGCAGCTCGAAGCGCTTGGGACTGGAAAAGGAATAGACCTGATGGCGGATGTCGTCGGTATTGGGAAAGCTCACCGCCGTCCCGGTGGCCACCGCCAGGACGTGGGGGACGAAGCGCCGATTCTGCTGGTCGATGGCCGCAGGCCGCCGCTCGGGCACCAGGCCCGGCGCCGACATCATCACCACCGCATCGGCCAGGGGTGCCCCCTGGCCGTCGACGACCTGCACGGCGACCGGCGCCGCCTGCGCGGTGCCCAGGCCCAAGACCAGCAATCCCGTTACTAGATATCGCTTGTTCACCCGCTGTTCTCCACCGCGCGCCCTTGGAAACTCTCGCCGGCTTCGCGGCGTGACTTCAGCTTTAGCGGCAGTCCCGGGGGAATCTTTATCGTCGCGACGGCCAGTCGTTGCCCCGGTCGTCGCACTTCAAGCGGTGCCCGGCGGTCAAGAAGGACAGGTCTTTGCCTGCGTTGAAAAAGCAGCGCCCTCGCCCCATGTTGGCCCTACATCCAAGCCCAAGGTACGCCAATGAGCGATCAGGACAATCAAGCGGACATTCTCAGCGAAGAAGCCGGCCAGACCGGTCTGGTGCTACCCGGCCAGAATCTTCCCGACAAGCTGTACATCATCCCCATTCACAACCGCCCCTTCTTCCCGGCGCAGGTACTGCCCGTCATCGTCAACGAAGAGCCCTGGGCGGAAACCCTGGAGCTGGTGGCCAAGACCGACCACCACTGCCTGGCGCTGTTCTACATGGAGCAGCAACCCGGCGATGCCGACGGCTTCGATCCCGACCAGGTGCCGCAGCACGGCACCCTGGTCCGCATCCACCATGCCACCCGCCAGGACGGCAAGCTGCAGTTCGTGGCCCAGGGGCTGTCGCGGGTACGGATCCGCGGCTGGCTGCGCCGGCAGCGTCCGCCCTATCTGGTGGAAGTCGAGCACCTGCGCCCCAGTCCCGATCCCAGCGACGAGGTGAAGGCCTACGGCATGGCGCTGATCAACGCCATCAAGGAGCTCTTGCCGCTCAACCCGCTGTACAGCGAAGAGCTGAAGAATTATCTCAATCGCTTCAGCCCCAACGACCCCTCGCCGCTCACCGACTTCGCCGCCGCCCTCACCACCGCGCCGGGCGATGAACTGCAACAGGTGCTCGATACCGTGCCCATGCTGCAGCGCATGGAAAAGGTCCTGCCGCTGCTGCGCAAGGAGGTCGAGGTCGCGCGCCTGCAGAAGGAGCTGTCCGCCGAGGTCAATCGCAAGATCAACGAGCGCCAGCGCGAATTCTTCCTCAAGGAGCAGCTCAAGCTGATCCAGCAGGAACTGGGCATCACCAAGGACGATCGCAGCAGCGACATCGAAGGTTTTCGCCAGCGCCTGGAGGGCAAGATCCTGCCCGAAGCGGCGCAGAAGCGCATCGACGACGAGCTGAACAAGCTGTCCATCCTCGAGACGGGCTCGCCGGAATACGGCGTCACCCGCAACTACCTGGACTGGGCCACCGACCTGCCCTGGGGTATCCACGGTCAGGACAAGCTCGATCTCAAGCACGCGCGCAAGGTGCTCGACCGGCACCACGCCGGGCTCGACGACATCAAGAATCGCATCCTCGAATTCCTCGCGGTGGGCGCCTTCAAAGGCGAGGTCGCCGGCTCCATCGTGCTGCTAGTGGGACCGCCCGGGGTGGGCAAGACCAGCATCGGCAAGTCCATCGCCGAATCCCTCGGCCGCCCCTTCTATCGCTTCAGCGTCGGCGGCATGAGGGACGAAGCCGAGATCAAGGGCCACCGCCGTACCTACATCGGCGCCATGCCCGGCAAGCTCGTCCAGGCCTTGCGCGACGTCAAGGTGATGAATCCGGTCATCATGCTCGACGAGATCGACAAGATGGGCCAGAGCTACCAGGGCGACCCGGCCTCGGCGCTGCTGGAGACCCTGGATCCGGAACAGAACGTCGACTTCCTCGACCACTACCTGGATCTGCGGCTCGACCTGTCCAAGGTGTTGTTCGTCTGCACCGCCAACACCCTGGACTCCATTCCCGGGCCCCTGCTGGACCGCATGGAGGTCATCCGCCTCTCCGGCTACATCGCCGAGGAAAAGCAGGCCATCGCCAAGCGCCACCTCTGGCCCAAGCAGCTGGACAAGGCCGGGGTGCCCAAGGATCGCCTGACGCTCACCGACAGTGCCCTCAAGGCCCTGGTGGAAGGCTATGCCCGCGAAGCCGGCGTGCGCCAGCTGGAGAAGCAGCTGGGCAAGCTGGTGCGCAAGGCGGTGGTCCGGCTCATCGAGGATCCCAAGCTCAAGGTCAAGATCGGTGCCTCGGATCTCGAGGACTATCTGGGCATGCCACCCTTCCGCAAGGAACAGGTGCTGTCCGGGGTCGGCATCATCACCGGGCTGGCCTGGACCAGCATGGGCGGCGCCACCCTGCCGATCGAGGCGACGCGCATCCATACCCTGAATCGCGGCTTCAAGCTCACCGGCAAGCTGGGTGACGTCATGAAGGAATCCGCCGAGATCGCCTACAGCTACGTCACCGCGCATCTCAAGGACTTCAAGGGCGATCCGAATTTCTTCGACCAGGCCTTCGTCCACCTGCACGTCCCTGAAGGCGCCACGCCCAAGGATGGCCCCAGCGCCGGCATCACCATGGCTTCCGCCCTGCTGTCGCTGGCGCGCAATCAGGCGCCGAAGAAGAACGTGGCCATGACCGGCGAGTTGACCCTGACCGGCCAGGTGCTGCCCATTGGCGGGGTACGGGAAAAGGTCATTGCGGCGCGGCGGCAGAAGATCAGCGAGCTGATCCTGCCGGAGCCCAATCGCGGCGACTTCGAAGAGCTGCCCGCCTATCTCAAGGAGGGGCTGACCGTTCACTTCGCCAGGCGCTTCGCCGACGTGGCCAAGGTGCTCTTCTAGTCTGACCGTCCGACCTCTTGGGGTATGCTCTGCGTTTTGCCGTCATACCCCGGAGGTTTCCATGTCCAACCGTCTTCTGTTCTGCGGCTGTCTGCTCCTGGCCGGCTGCAGCAGCACCCAGCCGAGCGGCAACCTCATCCTGGGTGACGACAGCGACTGCACCCCGCTGGCCATGCACACCGGCCAGGAACTGACCCTGACCCTGCCCAGCGATCCCACCAGCGGCTATCGCTGGACCATCCTGCAGCGCAGCGACAACCTCAGGCAACTCGGCCCGGAAGTCTTTCGCGAACAGCGCCAGGACCAGGGCGGCATCGGCAGCGCCGGTCAGTCCCTCTGGCGCTTCCGCGCCCAGAGCGCCGGCAGCGCCCATCTCGAGCTCCAGGCCCGTCAGCCCTGGGATGCCGAAGCCGAGCCCCAGGCCCGCTTCGACTGCCGTATCGAAATCCGCTGAGCCCACATCCAGCGGTGCCTGCCGGGGGTACAATGCCCCCTTTCGATTTCCAGGTACCGCCCATGAGCGAAGCCGACCGCCTGTTCGCGTCGCCGCAGCCTCCCGCCGACTTCACCTTCAACGAAGACGTGGTGCGCGTCTTTCCCGACATGATCAAGAGATCCGTGCCGGGCTATCCCACCATCGTCGAGAATCTCGGCGTCATCGCCGCGCGCTTCGCCCAGCCCCATAGCCACCTCTACGATCTCGGCTGCTCCCTAGGCGCCGTGACCCAGGCGCTGCGCCGTCATGTCCGCGCCGAGGGTACCCGGGTGATGGCCATCGATAACTCCACCGCCATGGTCACCCGTTGCCGCGAATACCTCAGCGCCCAGGACTCCATGCACGAGGAGTTGCTCCCGGTAGAGGTGGTGGAAGCCGATATCCTCCAGGTCCCGCTCGAACCGGCTTCGGTGATCGCCCTCAACTTCACCTTGCAATTCATCGCCCCGGAACAGCGCCTGGGCCTGCTCAGCCGTTTGCGCGCCAGCCTGCTGCCCGGCGGTGCCCTGCTGCTGTCGGAAAAGATCCGTTTCCCGGAGGCCGAGACCCAGGCACTGCTCAACGGTCTGCACCTGGACTTCAAGAGAGCCAATGGCTACAGCGAACTGGAAATCGCCCAGAAGCGCACCGCCCTGGAAAACGTCATGCTCACCGACACCCTGGACGAACACCGCGCGCGCCTGCAGGCCGCCGGTTTCACCACCGTAGTGCCCTGGTTCCAATGCCTCAACTTCACCTCCCTGATCGCCCTGCCATGACCCAGCCGTCCTACCTCGCAACCCTGCAACGGGTACTGGCGGATACCCCGCTGGCCACCTGGTCCCAGTCCCTCGAAGCCGTCCTGGCCGCCAAGTACGCCCGCGGCCACGGCGATCTGCAGCGCTGGCAAGCGGGTGTCGATGCCTTCCCCGAAATCGCTGTAGCGGCTGTCGAACTGCGTGAGGCCGTACGCCTCGTCGGCGCTCCTACCGTGGAGCAGCGCCAGGCCCTGCGCGAGGCACTGCTGCAACTGCGCCCGTGGCGCAAGGGCCCCTTCCAACTGTTCGATCTCCACCTGGATACCGAATGGCGCTCCGACTGGAAGTGGGACAGGGTCTCCCCTCACCTGGATCTGCAGGGCAAGCGCGTCCTGGATGTCGGCTGCGGTAACGGCTACTACCAGTGGCGCATGCTTGGCGCCGGAGCCAGTCTGGTGCTGGGTGTCGATCCCAACTGGCTGTTCCATTGCCAATTCCAGGCCCTGCGCCGCTATCTGCCCGACCTGCCCGCCTGGCACCTGCCACTCACACTGGAAGAACTGCCCGTACTGGACGGCGGTTTCGATACCGTCTTTTCCATGGGCGTGCTCTACCATCGTCGTTCGCCCATCGACCACCTGCTGGATCTAAAGAACTGCCTCGACAGCGGCGGTGAGCTGGTCTTGGAAACCCTGGTCGTCGAAGGTGATGCCACCACCGTTCTGGTACCCGAAGACCGCTACGCGCAGATGCGCAACGTCTGGTTCCTGCCCTCGGCGGCCGCCCTGCAACTCTGGCTGCAACGCGCCGGCTACCGCGACATCCGCCTGGTGGATCTCACCCCCACGACGGTAGACGAACAGCGCTCCACCGAATGGATGGGCTTCCAGTCGCTGCCGGACTTCCTGAATCCGGAAAATCCAAGCCTGACCGTCGAAGGCCTCCCCGCCCCCCTGCGCGCCACCCTGATAGCCCGCAAACCCTGAACGCAAAAAGCCCGGCATCTGCCGGGCTTTTTCTTGCTCGCGTAACGCTGCGGTAGGTTGGTTGAGCGCAGCGAAACCCAACATCCAGCTGATCGCAGCCATGGCGGTCCGCCGACGCGGCCGCTCCTACGGTATGACTCCTTGTAGAAGCGGCCGCATCGGCAGACCGCCATGGCCACAACAGCCCGGCGCAGCCGGGCTGTTGTGGCTCTTAGGCTTTTACGAGCTTCAGGCAGCACCCATCTGCAGGCCTGCGCCAAACTCCCCGCCACTCCGCTCCGGGTCCCCTCTCCCGTCGGGAGAGGGCTAGGGTGAGGGCCACCTCAGCTACGTAGCTTCAGGCTTCCGCTGGCCGTCTATCTGCCCCCAGCGCCTAAGCGCTCTGCCTCCGGCCAAACTTTTCCCGCCCTAAAGACAACACCCCCGCCAGAGTGATCTGAGCGGGGGTGCTGGGTGTTAGGCGCTTGACGATGACCTACTCTCACATGGGGAAGCCCCACACTACCATCGGCGATGCATCGTTTCACTTCTGAGTTCGGGAAGGGATCAGGTGGTTCCAATGCTCTATGTTCGTCAAGCAATTCGGTTGGCTAGCCAGGCGTAGAGCGTGCCTGGCTGGCCCAATTGGGTCTGTGATCGAAGTAGACGTGTCGTCTTTGGGGTCTTGCGAACCCACGCGCCCGTTTTCGGCGTCGTCTTCCTC